>JAAVHZ010000035.1 GCA_014799465.1 Lachnospiraceae bacterium
CTGACAATTCCTAAATGGGTATATATCCTCTTCGCCGGTCTATTTCTCGCAGCAGTAGGTTTTGGCTACGGATGCTTCTATCTCTTGGAGCAGAACAATCGACTAAGAGAAACCGAGTGGCTCTACCGTAGAGAGCGCACCCTCTACAAATCCGAAAAAGACTTTCAGCTGCTTATCAATCATGAAAAGGATTTCTTCACCGGGACACCCCAAGAGCAAGACAGTATCAAAGATCTGATACGCTACTGGGAGCATAAAGGAGGTTACGACAAAACCTTCCTCTACTTCGCCCCCACCGAAGACTAAACTACAAGCCACCGAGAATCACCGCCCTCTCGGTGGCTTTCTACGTCTAACCGCCTCATACTTTTGAGCTAAGCCCGTATTTTATTGTATGCTCTTTAGCATAAATCCTTGCCAACCTCAATTTTTTTTTGTAATTTTGCATTTATCAAGTAACGATAATCTGAAAATGACCAATTAGTAATAACAGAGATATACGGCGAGAGCCGAAAAAACTTTGGGAACATCCTTGTAGTCGTTACAGGCTTTGGTCGGCCTTCAGATGCTACTTGGGAGTTCTCGTTTCTTATATGCAAGAACAACGCATAACAAATATAATTGAACAGTTTTCTACTCAATGTAGAAATGCTCTTTCAGAAGATGATATAAAAGGGGCTTCAAATATCTTTTTCAATAAGATAGGCGAAGCGCTTGGAATTGCCATAACTTCTCACAACGAAATCACCTCTGCTTTTGGAGGTCGAGTAGATAGTATTTACAATAATATCTATTTTGAATACAAAAAGCTAAAACTTTTTTCAAGGTCAGGATATGATGGAGTAAAAGAAGCTGTTTATGGTCGTGACGAACGCGATCATGGCCTATATCATTATCTTATTAATTTTGCGTTGGAACAATGCCATGATGATTTTGATTTATTTATTCATCTTCTAACATCATCGGTTGGTGTTGGCTTTGATGGAAACCAATTTGTGTTTTGTCGTTTTAAAATTAGTAATACATCCACAAAATTATTCCATTCCTATAAAACCAAACGCTATCCAAAGGCATTCCCGAAAGAAGTTAATGTGTCGTTTGAATGTTCAACTCCCTATGAGTTCAATTATGGGATTAAACGTATACTTCTATATTTGCGCTCTACAAAGCGTAAACGTCTTTCGGCAGACTCTTTGTGTGCTACATTCAATGCGGATTCTGAAATTTCAAAATCATCCATAGTATATCTCCGCGAATTATTAGAGAATTCTATTAATGTTAATCCGCGCATCACGACTTTGTATAACGAGTGGAATCGGATATTTGGGACAATCTATGGAGAACAAGAAACCGATTTTGTAAAACAAGTTGAGTCTCTACAAAAATTCTATCCTTTCAGGTTCCAGAATGAGGATGACATAAAGAAGACCTTGTTTATAATTCAAACATATTACAGCATAATAATTAAGCTACTTATCCAAAATCTTTTTGCTAATCTTCAGCTTCCGGCATCGAAACCTGATATTATCAAAGATAAATCTGACCTTATTAAATTGTTTTACGGTCAACGAGATGACTTTTGCAATTTCATCGACAACTTCTTTGAAATTCACTTTTTTGAGTGGTTTACTCTTGCAGAGAATTTCGACCTTGACCTGATTAACAATCTTATTACTGAGCTTGATGAATTTGAAACAACTGCAAGTGTAATCAAGCCTGAAATTGTCGGCGATGTACTTAAACAAACTTATGAAAGTTTAATGCCTAAGGACTTACGCCATATGATGGGTGAATACTATACTGTAGAATGGCTTGCTGATTTTACAATAGAAAAATCAGGTTATGATGGTGGAATACATACGACGGTACTTGATCCTACTTGTGGTTCTGGTATTTTTATTACAGACTTAATAAAATTATATCGAGAAAAGTATTCATCTACTCAGTGCTATGGTGAATTAATCGAAAATATCACATCCAATTTTGTGGGATTCGATATTAATCCGATTGCCGTTATTCAAGCAAAAGGTAACTATATTCTTTCGCTTGGTGACATAACACAACTTCATCAACCAATTTCTATTCCTGTTTACATGTGCGACAGCGTATTAGTTCCTACCGTACATGCAAAACAAAAAGCGAATCAACATTTTATTGATATTTCAACATCCGTAGGAGATTTTAAGCTACCAATCCTGAATAATCGTGAAGATAGTTATTCTTTTTTGAATCTGCTTTCTAAATGTATTTTGAGTGATTATACATCCTACGAGCAGTTTGAACGTCGATTATACAATGAATATGATATTTCATTATCTGATGAGACGGCACAAATTGCACGTAATCTATTTAATAAACTTCTCAACTTACATTACGCAGGGCGAGATGGATTTTGGCCGATAATTCTTAAAAACTCTTTCGCTCCGTTATTCTGCGAAAATCAATTCGATTATATCATCGGCAATCCACCATGGATCGCATGGAAAGCAATGTCTCAAAGCTATCGTGATTTGACATTGGACATATGGCTTTCATATGGTATATTTGAAAAATCTGCCTACGACAAAATCACAAGCCATGATGATTTTGCCATGGCTGTTACATATGTGGCTATCGACCATTACCTAAAAGATAATGGAACTGCCGCGCTTATTCTACCTCAAACTTTTGTAAAAAGTCTAAAAGGTGGAGAGGGATTCCGCAAGTTCTGCATTACACGTGATGGTCAAGAATTACCATTTTGCATAGATGCAGTGTATGATATGTTGCGTGTAAATCCATTTAAGGGAATTGCAAGTAATAAGACATCGGTTTATATCTTTAAGAAATCTGCTCAAATGGTTTATCCAATGGATAAATATTTTGAGTATGCTATTAAACCAGGACAAAAATTAGATTATCTCACACCTTATGAAAGTGCTAAAGAGAAACTATGTTGCGTCCAGCTTTCTGCGAAACCGATTAATGAAGATATACGCAGTCCCTGGTTAACAATGCCGTCTGATGTAATACAACATCTGGATAATTTCCTTGGAAAATCACACTATAAAGGGAGAAAAGGCATAGAGCCTTGTGGCGCAAAAGGCATCTATCTTATTGAAGTAAAAGAGAAAAAAGAGAATCTTTTAAAGATTTCTAATCTTATCAATAGATCTCGCCTTCAAGAAGCTAAAGACCTTGGTGTACATGTGGGCTTTGTGGAAAACGACCACGTATATCCCATGGTTGGAGGTCGAAATATAGACAAATGGGGTATAAATTCATATTTATATATGCTTGTACCTCACTATAATTACGGCGAGGGAATATACAGAGGTATTCCTTCGGAAGATTTGCAATCAGAGTTTTATCGCACATATGATTGGCTATATTATTTTCATGATTTATTGCGCGAAACTCGTATTCGCTCAGGTAAGTTCTTTGATATTGAGCAATTCCCTTGGTATCGTCTCGATAATGTGGGAGATTATACTTTTATGCCTTATAAGGTACTTTGGCAAGAACAAGCTAAAGCCCTTAATTGCTGCGTAGTATCATCTATTACTGATGAATTTGTTACTAATAAAAATGTCGTAACTGATTCTAAAGTTCTTTTCGTTTCTTTCGCCAACGAGGAAGAAGCACACTATTTATGTGGTATCCTTAATTCGAAAATAATTGAACAAATTATTCAAGGCTACACTATTGATACTAATCGAGGGACTGACATAGTTAAGAATATTCGTATTCCCCAATTCAATCCTGAGGACAATGAACATATACGTCTCTCAATTCTTTCTCTTAGAGCTCACAAAGCATATAATGATAAAGATCAAATCGCTCTTGCTCAGATATCGAATGAGATAGACATGCTTGTCCCGCGCATATTTCATAAGAACGTTGACGAGTAAAATCTTGACTTATTGTAGGTTTGCTACCTTTTAAGAATATAAAGTACATTTAATAATGGCTGAGTAAAAATAAGTGAGTCATATTAAATATAAATTCTAAACGATACTTTACGATAATAATTACATCAACAACTATGTTTGAATCTTTTAAAAAGTTATCGATACAAGGTGGATGCTTCGACAGCGTTACAGAACTGGAACTATTCAAAAAAGATCCAGTTAGCATTATATATGGTCGTAATGGTAGTGGAAAAACGACCATAGCTTATAGCATAGGAGAATTAACAAAACCAATAGACGAACGAAATTCTGATTTTATAGTATCTTCCGATACCCCAATATCAGAAGACAAGAAGGACTGCGTGTTTATTTTTAACGAAGATTTTGTTCGCGAACAAGTGAGAGTAGAGAAAGACGGTATCAATACTATCGTTATGCTTGGTGAACAAGTTGAGTTAGATGAAAAAATTACTAAACTAAAAGATGATTTACTTAAATTACAAGACGAATATAAAAAACTAGCGGAAGAAAAGGATAAATACGAAAATGCGAGTCTAAGTGTTTCTCCAAGCTATTACTTTAACCAAATAAGGGATGGTTTACGTTCTGATGGTGGATGGGCAGATATTGACCGCGATTTGAAAGGGAATGTTCAGAAGAGTCGTATTAACGATGACGTGGTTAACAGGCTTATGAGTTTGGAAGAGCCTACTGAAGATTTTGAGACACTGAGAGAAAGAGTAATGACAGATTTGAATTTATATCAAGAGTCGGAAAATGCACAGCCTATTATATGGACCAAAATTGAGCCGAAATTGCCTGATAGTTTAGTTGATGTTAGCGAGTTATTAGCAAAACCTTTGGATGCACCGGTATTATCCGATCGTGAGCAACGATTAATAAAATTGCTGTCAACACAATCAAGGTACTCAACAGAAGATGCACAACGGTTATTGGAATCTGATTGGGATATTTGTCCCGTATGCTATCGTGATTTAACGAATACTGACAAAAATGAATTAGTACAAATATTAACGCACATATTAAACAAGGAAGCAACTGAATATAAACGTTTATTACAAGAAGCATTAGATATCTTTATCAAAATCGAGACTGAATTACCCGTCTTTGGGGGTAATCTTAATGATAAAGAACTTAATGGCGCTCTGATTGCGCGCACAAATATAAACGATATATTGCAGATTGTGCGCGATAGAATTAACCAGCGAAATAAGAATATCTATCAAGGTATTGAAAAACCGTTTAGTGATGATGAATTAAAAATGTATTCCGATGCACTTACGATATGGATCAATGCTTTACAAACTATTGAGAATTGTGTAACTAAATTCAATGACTCTGTAAAAAAAAGGAATAACCTTTATAAGAATATTCGGAAGAACAATGATTTACTAGCAAGAAAACAATTGTCCTCACTTTTTTACGGATACAAACAGGCGTTAGCAAATAGTGACAAGAATCGTAAAGCCCTACTAGAAAAGGATAAAGAGTGTAAGACTATTCAAGAACAAATTAAGGAATTACAATCGCAGAAAGAACGCACAGACATAGCCTTGAGTTATATCAATCAGGAGTTACAATATGTCTTTTATAGCAATCGTAAGGTGAAATTAGAACCTGGTGATGGTTGCTATAAATTAAAAATTAATGGTAAATCCGTAAAACCCAAGAAGATTAGCGTGGGTGAGCGAAACGTATTAGGCTTATGCTATTTTTTTGCTAAATTATTTGGAGGTAAAACTACATCTAACAAATACGCAACTGAGTATTTGATTGTAATTGATGATCCTGTATCAAGCTTCGACTACGGAAACCGTATAGGTGTAATGTCTTTGCTTCGATATCAATTTGGAAATATAATAAGAGGCAATACGGGTAGTCGCATACTGGTTCTGTCTCACGATTTGCACTCAATTTTTGATCTCGTAAAGATTCGAAATGAAGTAATTGCGGGTAAAAACTCAGATCGCTCATTCATGGAGCTTCGTAATAATAATTTGGAAGTTAAATCTGTTCGCAATGAATATAAAAAGCTGTTAGACAGCGTTTATGCTTACGCATCAAATTCAGAGACAACTGATCCTGACGAAACTTTAGAGATTAGTATTGGTAATATAATGAGACGACTTTTAGAAGCGTTCTCTAGTTTTTGCTATAATGATTCTTTTGAGAAGATGCTTCGCAAAGATGACATTTTGTTGAAGATACCGGAAAATAAGCGCATCTATTATGGTAATTTTATGTATCGTCTTACATTGAACACAGAGAGCCATATGGAGGAAAGCATATATTCTCTTGATAGTCTCATCTCTTGTATTACAAGAGATGAGAAGGTACAAACGGCAAAAAGTATTTTGCTATTCCTATCATATATTAATGATTCTCATCTGAGTGCTTATCTATCAGAAGAGCAATTGTTAGAAATTGAAAAATGGAAGTCTGAAGAAGATAGTTGGGTATTGACCTCAATATAAACATTAACGAATATCTTTTAATTCATAGAAATATGAAACTTATATATAAAAGTCAAGGCTTTCCCATTACTATAGAGAATTATATTCCAAGTTCTTTTGCCTACGACCAATGGATTATATCGGACAAATATTCTAAAGTAGCTATTGGCAATGAATATAGGATCGTTGTGACCTCTTTGGCTGATATACGAGACCATAATGACCTAACTCTTCTAGCAGTCCAAACTTCCGTATTTATAGAAAAGCTAACCATGCTTCTGAAATATGCTGTAGGTATGTCGTTAAATTCGCCACATAAACAAATAACATATCGGTGTACACGTGGTATTGATATTAGAGAATTACCTAATGGGTGGAGTGCCAACATAGACGAAATAGACTCTTTCTTAATGGAAACTGGTTCGTCACACATTAGTATAACTGTATTTCCCAGTAATGCCAATATGCCTACTTCTGCGTTGCCAGAATTACAAATAGCACTTAACAATTATGATGCACTCGATGAGGAAATAAAGGATCTAATAGCACTTCATAATAGTGCTGTTGAATCAGATGAGCGCTCATGTTTCCTGATTATGAGTAAAGTTCTTGATATGATAAATTTCTTATATCCCCCATCTAACACTCATTCCCATAACGATAAAAGGATCTCACAATATTTTCCGGAACTTCAGCCTTTTTTCATTGACACAACAATAAGGAAATTATTTGAAATCGCAAATCAAAGAAAAGAGACGAGACACTACGAAAATCAGAAGACTCGTATTCCCCACAAATCCATTAAAGGACACGAAGCAGAACAATTTTTCCAACGTGTTGATGTGCTTGCGTTATCGGTTGTCCGAAACAGGTTAGGATTGCCACCTCTAAACATAATATAGTTAAATTTTAGATCAACTTATAAACATAGAAAAAGATTATGAATACCAATGATATACGTCCTTTGATAAATCAACTTTCCAAATCAACCTCGAAGGAAGAACAGATAATCATTAAATCCTTCCTCTCTGGCTCGCATAAAGCAGCGTATGATTATGTAATGGCAATTTTAGATAAGTCTATTTGTGTCTCTAAAATTTCAAGGGATACAATAGACAAGGCCGTTGAATGTACAAAATTATTTAATGAGGCTATGGCTTTATCTCAGGAGCTAAATGAGGAACAACGAAAAGAAGCGGAATTACGCCGTGAAGAAATTGCGCAAGACTTCAAAGAGCATTGTTATGCGACAATACGCTCTTATGGCATAAAAATTGAATAATCCATTTATTTGGGGTAACTTTTTGATAAAGACATTAAGGTTTGGTAACAAGTAAGTTTAATCTTTTGCCACTACCCAATGCCCATTTTTATCGCTCCCTTCGCGTGCTATCATACCTAATTGGCGGAGAGCCATAGTTGCTCGCTTAGCCGTTTTGTCTGTCATTGATAAACGTTCCGCTATTTCTCTATGAGTTATATGATGATTCTCCTTAATTATACATAGAACCTGTTGCTGTGTCTCTGTTAGATTTACAGGGACATTTACAGGGACATTTACAGGGACATTTACAGGGACATCACTATCTTCTGTCTTCCGCTGGATGGCGGATTTTAGGGGGAATGAGACGGTGGTGATGGTGCGGTCGCTTTCGATGGTGGGGCGTGTGCCTGTCAGGGTCTCCCAACTTGCGAGCTTGTTCATGCCGTATCCGGCGTTTTCAGCGATGCCTACAAAACGGAAGAGTTTGGCAA
>JAAVHZ010000036.1 GCA_014799465.1 Lachnospiraceae bacterium
AAATGGTATTTTCATCAAGGGGTAAGTGCGCCCTTTTTTAGCCAAAAAATTAAACCAATATTTTTCATTTTTTTATTGACATTTATTAGCTGGACTTTTTGGGCAGGAGGTTCCTGATTTCGCCATGTCTATGTATCCTCCTGCCGTTATTCCTTTTTATTCTGAAATAAAAGCACGATTCCAATATGACATTTTCCGATAACCAGATATGCAAAATAAGATATTAGATATGAAACTTATGCTTTGTAGATATATTATCACAACTTCACGCCAACGTCAACATATTATATATGAAACTTTCCACATAGCAAAAAAGCGTCTCACCTCATTGCAATCAGATAACTTCTGATATATGCGAATAAGCCAAGACGCTCATTATTAAGGAATATTTACTTTTTTCTCTATAATCTCTTCAACAATTCTTCTCTCTGCTTCTCGAATCCTGATTTGCCAAGTAATGCAAACATATTCTTCTTGTAACTCTCAACACCCGGCTGGTTAAACGGATTAACTCCTGAAATATAACCGCTGATACCACATGCAAATTCAAAGAAATAGAATAACTGTCCTAAGTAAAATTCATTCTGCTCAGGAATATTTACTAAAAGATTCGGAACATTTCCATCTGTATGTGCAAGAATTGTACCATTCATAGCACTCTTGTTAATAAAGTCTATGCTCTTTCCTGCCAGATAATTAAGTCCGTCAAGGTCAACTTCTTCTTCCTCAAGTTCCAGTGAACACTTAGGTGTCACCACATTAATAACCGTCTCAAACATAATTCTTGAGCCATCCTGAATAAACTGTCCCATAGAATGTAAGTCTGTTGTTAAATCCACTGAAGCAGGGAAAATACCTTTCTGGTCTTTTCCTTCGCTTTCTCCATATAACTGCTTCCACCATTCTGATACATAATGTACGCTAGGCTCATAGTTAGCAAGTATTTCAACCGATTTGCCCTTTCTATGAAGAATATTTCTTATTGCTGCATATTTAAGTGCATCATTTTCTGCAAATTCCTTATTAAGTGCAAGCTCACGTCCTGAAGCCGCACCTTCCATAAGCTTGTCTATATCAGCACCGCTGACTGCAATCGGAAGAAGACCTACTGCCGTAAGTACGGAGAAACGTCCGCCTACATCATCAGGTACTACAAATGTCTCGTAGCCTTCAACATCAGCCAGATTCTTTAATGAACCCTTCTCTTTATCTGTAGTTGCATATATTCTCTTTGCTGCTTCTTCTTTGCCATACTTTTCTATAAGCATCTTCTTAAACACTCTGAATGCAATAGCAGGCTCAGTAGTTGTACCTGACTTTGATATCATATTTATGGAAAAATCTTTTCCCTTTACAATATCTGCCAGATGCTGTATGTATGTACCACTGATATTATTTCCAACATAATATATTTCCGGTGTCTTTCTTTCCTCTTTACACTGATTGTTATAAAAACTATGTCTTAAAAACTCAATAGCTGCCCTTGCACCAAGATATGAACCGCCAATACCTATTACAAGTAAGATATCAGAGTCATTCTGAATCTTTTCAGCCGCTTTTTTTATTCTTGCGAACTCTTCTTTATCATAATCAACAGGAAGATTAATCCATCCTAAAAAATCATTTCCTGCACCTGTCTTATTTACCAAAGTATCTTTAGCTGTATTTACTATACTCTCCATGTTGCTGATTTCTTCTTCGGATATAAATCCTGTTGCTTTTGAATAATCTAACGTAACTTTTTCCATTTTTCGACACTCTCCTTTTTCTCCTATCAAGCAACATTATAGTACCATACCTTTGAATATGCAAGTTTTTTTACATTAAAAATTCTTCCAGTACCTCCTCTATAAGCCTTTCATCATATTCATCTTTACTGATTTTATTCTGTTTTTTTTCGGAATCAATCTTTTTGCCCTGGCTTTTTTTCTCGTTTGACGCAGCCACTTCTACTTTTGCCGATGAATTTACCGCAGATATTGCTACATACATCTGATTCTCAAGATAATCTGTAACCAGAACGGCTATTTTTTCTTTCTTGCCTTTAATATCCAAAGTGACTTCCCATATTTTTAAAGCCATCCACATCAGCAATCCGCCTCCTGCGTATATCATCCACTGGTTGTTCACTCCCTGCCTAAAATACACATACATAGAAAATGTCAATCCTATGTATACACATCCTATAGCAAATACTTTTTCCACTCTGCTTATTACATCTGCACGAATTCCACATATTTTGAAGTAAATCATGGTTTTATCCACAAAGTTCCTTGTACTGTTCACATCTCTGCCTATTCTGCACAGACTTTCGTATTTCATCTTTATCTGTTTAAAAATTTTCACACTTGTATGCTGCATATCTCCTGTTTCATGCAGCATTTTTTCATATATTCCGGATTCTATACCCATAATTGCAAACACTAATGAAAATACTGCAACCATAATCCAGAATGCATCACCACTTAATATCATTTAATTTCTCCCCTTTTTATTCTGAAATTATAGAATATATTCTGAAATATAGAATATCACACTTTTTGCAGATATACTAAATAAATCGTTCGCCAAATTATTACATTTTATTCAAGAGATAAAGTGCCTGCACTTATATTATACGGCTGATAGCAGTATAGATTTAACTTATTTTAACAGTAAAAATTTAACTGGAATATCATACATTTTTTTGTTATAATCCAATATCATAATAAGTAGATTGGAGTTGATTTTTATGGATTATAAAACACAGGGCACCTGCTCAAGAGAAATTCATTTTGAAGTTGACGGAAATACCATACATAATGTTCGTTTTACCGGAGGGTGTATGGGAAATACTCAGGGAGTTGCCAGACTTATTGAAGGAATGGATATAAATGATGCAATATCCCGTATGGAAGGAATTGATTGCGGCGGAAAAGGTACATCATGCCCTGATCAGCTTGCAAAAGCACTTAAAAAATATTTAAAAGAGAGCGTCTGAAAGGAATTCGACATCATGAAAAAGATTATTTTAACCGGTGGAGGAACTGCCGGCCATGTTACTCCTAATATCGCCCTGATACCCGGACTGAAGCGTCTTGGGTACGATATCAAATATATAGGCTCTTATGATGGAATAGAAAAAAAATTAATTGAAGAATTGGGCATTTCTTATTCTGGTATTTCATCTGGAAAATTCAGACGATACATGTCTGCAAAGAATCTTTCTGACCCTTTCAGAGTAATAAAAGGATATTCGGAAGCCAAATCTATTATTAAAGATTACAAACCTGATATTGTATTTTCAAAAGGCGGCTTTGTATCTGTACCCGTTGTGCTTGCTGCCAGAAGATACAAAGTACCTGTTATTATACACGAATCCGATATGACACCCGGACTGGCAAACAAATTAGCCATTCCATCTGCCACAAAAGTATGTCACAATTTTCCTGAAACAGCAGAGTATCTTCCAAAAGGAAAATCTGTACTTACCGGTTCACCAATCAGGGCAGAACTGCTAAAAGGTGATAAACTTAATGGTCTTAAAATGTGTGATTTCACTTCCGGCAAACCTATTATCATGGTCATTGGCGGAAGTCTTGGTGCCGTAGCCGTAAATAACGCAGTACGTGAAGCATTACCTGAACTTACTGCTGATTTTCAAATTGTTCATTTATGTGGAAAGGGAAAAACCGATGAAAGCCTAAACAACAAAACCGGTTATAAGCAATTTGAATATATAAAAGATGAATTAAAAGATTTATTTGCTATGTCGGATATCATAATATCAAGAGCAGGAGCAAATGCCATATGCGAAATAGCTGCCCTAAAAAAACCATCCATTTTAATTCCTCTTTCTGCCAATGCAAGCCGAGGTGACCAGATTCTAAATGCAAATTCATTCAAAAAGCAAGGGTTCAGCGAAGTAATTGAGGAAGAAAATCTTAATAAGACTTTATTAATAGATACAGTACATGAAGTATACGAAAACCGTTCAAAATATATAAACAAAATGGAAAATTCAGGCAGCCGGAATGCTGTAGATACTATTCTGAAACTTATTGAAAAATGTGAGAAGAATCGCTAAAGCGATTCTTCCAATATAAATTCAGTTATTATATTAATTATCAGTTTCCAAAGCGTTCTTAATCTGTTCAGCCATAATTTTTAACTGCTCAGCATCTGATTCCTTTGATTCTCCAAATTTTATTGCCTTATCTCCCTTGTATCTCGGAATTAAATGTATATGGAAATGAAACACTGTCTGTCCGGCAGCTTCTTCATTATTCTGAATTATATTAAATCCATCTGCATGAAATTCGTCGGTCATCACTTTTACCATTTTCTTAGCCAGTAAAACTGCTTTTGATAGTACACCTTCCTCAATATCATATATATTTTTATAATGATTTTTAGGAATAATCAGAGCATGCCCTTTTGATACAGGAGATACGTCAAATATAACTCTGAAATCATCATCCTCATACAAGGTATTAGTTGGAATTTCTCCATTAGCTAATTTGCAAAATATACAATTACTTTCTTTCAATATTAAAACCTCTTTTCTTTTTGTTATATTTTATCATCCTATTTCTTTTTTGTCACGTTTAATATCCCAGTGTCGAATTTTGTAATTCGGATTTATTTGACATTTTATTTTAAAATGATAGACTATGTTTAGAGGAGAATAAATATCATGATCAATTATAATAAAATATCACAACTAAAAAATGAAAATCCTTATTATGCCGACATAATAGGTGAAATTGAATCTTATTACAATATGACCATCAAACGCATTAACCATGAATTTGGAAATGCACTTACACTGGTAAATAGTTCTTTGCAAATTATTGAATCCAGCCACCCTGAAGTACATAACTTTAAATATTGGTCTTCAGCAATGGCTGATGTACGTCACATGGTAAACCTTGTAACGGAAATATCTACTTACAACAACAGCAATTCCTTAAAAACCCAAAAAATTAATATTGTTGAACTGTTAAGCAATGTAATAGATTCTTTTTCAATAAATCCTGCTTACTCACATATTTCATTTAATATGCATATCAATAAGAGCATACCTCTTATATATGGTGATGACTTAAAATTAAGGCAAGTTATAATTAATCTTCTAAAAAATGCTTCTGAATCTATCACTGAAAACGGAATAATAGATGTTAATGTCTCACTTATCTCCGATAACACACACCTTTCTATTGACGTTACTGATAATGGATGTGGTTTAAGCGAAGAGCAGATTAACAATATATTTACACCGATGATTTCATATAAAGCTAACGGAACCGGTCTGGGTCTGCCTATAACTAAAAAAATAGTAGAAGCCCATAATGGTGTCATAGATGTTAACTCCGTTTTGGGAAAAGGCAGTACATTTACTATAATCCTTCCTATGCCTACTCCTCAAATGGAAACAATTGATCCAAAAGCCTAAGTGTATTAAAGTTTCCTTTTGCAGTCATTTCACCTGTCATAAATGCCCTTTGGAACGTAGAACGTCCACGAACTATATTATTTAGCACTTCATAATTTAGCTTTGCAAAAACATCTGCATTCTCGCATTTCTCATATTTACAATCCAAATGGGCATTATTAATATCAAGTACCAGAGTTCTGTCTTTATCCTCAATATAAAATGCATAAGTCACTTCCACATCTTCTTGAGGTGCAAATTTATTATTAAAGTCATTCACAAATTCAAAATCAACTTTATTCCCCTGCTGTGTAAGCATATCCTTAAACATATTAGTTAATTGCTCTATATCCTCCTTCTGTTTCTTTACATAAATATCATCCGATACATATTTAGACAGTTGTTCGCTTTCCTGTGGTGTCAGATTCATTGAGTCTTTTATCAAATTTTGCTTTATTGCATAATTGCTTGAAGGAAGTGCTTTTTTCTTCTGTGAAATAGTTCTATATATATTTTCGGCTTTTTTTTCAATAATTTCTGAATACTCCCTATTCATCTCAAAATCAACTGAATCCTCTACATAAGCAGACATTCCGGAGCACGGAAGACCTCCCAGAAGCTCCCATGCACTTTTTAAGTCAAGTAAAGCCTCCTTCTCTCCATAAGTAGTTGCAACTACAACCGGAGACATATATAATGTACTGATTCTGTTCTTATCTCCATACAGCCAGCAAGCATCAAGAAATTCCTGCATCAGACCACCTATCCCCCTCCATTCAACACTGGCTGCAAGAACTATCCCATCAGCCTCTTTAAGTGTCTGCGGAAGTGTCGTAATTGTATTTTTCAATTCAAACAGATTATACCTTGTAACATCCACGCGTAACTCTTTTAAAACTTCTTCTATTTTATTTATAACATAAAGTGTAGGGTCTTCTATAAGTCCTCTTCCGCCATAATATATATTTACCTTCACTGATTAACACTTCCTTTATTCTAATTTTTGTTGTTATAGTATTGTAATATAATTAACTAACGCTTGCAAGCTACTTTACCAAGTTTAAAATCTCTATAAAGAATCAAAGATGATATTACCGTTCCGGTAATAAATCCTCCTACATGTGCCATATTGTCAACATTAGCACTTCCACTGTACAATGCCATTAAAAGAAGCAAAAGAAACCGGCTGCCAATTCCTCGTCCTTCCATCCTGTTATAAAAATATGTTCCCACCATCATTGCTCCTATTATTCCAAATATTGCACCTGAAGCTCCTGCCGATACAACTATCTGATTAATTTTCATATAATACAAATCAGACAACAATCCGGCTCCCAGCCCGCTTATAATATATATAATAATATATTTAACCTTTCCATATATTTTTTCCACCTGATTGCCAACTATAAACAATGAAAACATATTATTTATGAGATGTGCAGCCCCAAAATGTAAAAACATACTTGTAAATAACCTATAATATTGACCATCTTCAAAAATAAGCTGCCAGTTCGCTGCACCATATTTCGTCATATATTCAGAATCTAATGTCGAACCATGTACTTCCAATATTATAAAAATAATAATATTCATCATAATAATACATATATTTACATATGGTAATGAATATTTTTTATTTTTTTGCGGAAACTCCATATTTTCAATCTGATTCTCTAAATTTTCCCTCAAATCTTCAAATTCTTTCAACTCATTTTCATATACTATAAGACGGTTTGAAGACATATCCAACAGCCAGAAATGCACATCTTCAACCTGATTAATCATTCTATCCCTGTCTATATCATCTGATAACAAAATGAATTGTATATTTACATACCGCTTTCCCTGAAGCAGAAATTTCCTTTCAACCTGAAAAGCAATTTCCTTAAGCTGTTCTCCAACAAACTTAACTCCTCCATAATTATTCACTATAACAGCTATATTCATAGAATCATCGCTATTCTTATAAAAAAATCCCATATTCTTTATATTTGTCCCCATGGGAATATAAGCATTTTCTTTTAACACATATAATACATTCTCAACAACCATTCGCCAGTTTACCTCCTACAAATGGAAATTACATATACACTATACCTTATCATTTTAAAATGTTTGTGTCAATGCACCTGTTGATATATGTATTCCATATCAGCAAATCTGACCTTATCTCCTGAATTCAACTCTTTTTTTTCATATAAAAAAATTCTTATACCATTTATATATGTTCCGTTTTTAGAATTCATATCCATTATATATATTTTATTTTCTTCCATTATAATTTTTGCATGAAGTCTGCTGACTTTGTCTGAATAAATAATTTCGTTCACCTGATCCGGCAGTTTACCAATCACATATGGAAATTCAGATATTTCAATTATACTGTTTCCATCTGTTGATATAAGCCTGTAATCATACTTACTAATGCCAAGCAGTTCCGTGTTTTCTTCCTCGTTATCCTCCATAAATGTACTGACATCACATAAACTCTCTTCTTCAAAGTTTTTATCCGTATTATATGGCTTTTTTAACAATCTGCAAAAAAACTCCACTATTCTTTCAGCAACAGACTTATGCTGCTTTATATCATTTGGTAAATCTTCGGCATACTCTTTAATATCTGAGTTCTCAGAGCCATATTCTGTATAATCCATATTATCAGATATTGTACTCTCTAATATATTATCCAACGAAAATTCATCCTTCATAGCCCTGCAATATATGTCATATGCAAACTCTACTGTCTTCTTATCACTGTTATCTATAATCTTCAAAAAATACCGTAACAATTCTCTTATTCCTTCCAGTATTCCCACATCACATTCAGGATTGTAACAAAATTCCGGTTCTTTAGTTACAGGATTTAAATATATATTTTCCGGTTCTAAAACCAAACTTTCAGGATTCAACAGATACTTTTCAAGTTCATTAACTGCTTCGCTTATTCCGGTGACTATAGTTATCATATCATCATATTTTATTTTTTTAGAATCAAATAACTGCTTTAATGACTGCTTTGATGATATTTTATAATAATATTCCGCTTCATTATCCACATAATTCACTTTTAATTCTAAAAATCTCTTAAGTTTATTCTTTTTAAACATCATAATTCTGTAATCATCAGCACTTATTGCATCTTTTCCATTAATTATAAGATAATTTCCTGACGCCTCATGTCTGTATGAGTATTTCACTCTGTCACCTCCTTTAATATCCTGTATTTTCTAAGATTTCCGCTTTTATCCATATTTTCTATACTTACCTGAGCCTCAAATTTCTTTTTTCCATACAGACCTCCTATAAAATTCATTTTTAAATCTGCACCTGCTTCAATACCACAATCAGTCTTAGAAAATTTAACAGACACTAAATCAGATGTAATCATTCTTTCATTTAACCCCTTACCAAGCTGTATTTCACACTCTTCTTCCGGGATATTCTGATAATATGCATAAATTCCAAATCTATATAAAAATGTCTGCGATACAACTCTGTCATGGAAATAGAAACACATATAAAATAATGTACATATGGTAATGAAAATTATCGGAAATAAAATCGATATTTCCACAGTCATATAACCATTTACAGTTTTTTTCATATCAATCTCCATTCCGCCGCCTTTGCCGGCGGCACAAATACTAATTGTGTGAAATTTAATACTTCTTAGGCAATGTCTTTTGTTGCCTTAGAAATATTTTTCACACTAATCCCCCATACATAATAAAAATCATATTCCCAATCATTAAAAATGGAGAAAACGGTAGCTTATCACTTAGTTTCATTTTACCAATCAAAAGCATTATTACACAATATAGCGATAATATTAAAAATGTCATACCACATATATTTATAACATTTTTTAATCCATATATTACTCCTGTTGTAATTACAATAAATCCATCTCCAATACCTACTCTTTCTTTTGTCGCTAACGCTATAAACATAACCGCTGCTCCCGGAAGTACTGCCATAATAAAATATGATGCAGCCGTCTGTCCGTCCAGAATATTGATAAGTATACCTGCTGCCAAAAATCCAAGACAAACATTTAAATATATCTTTCTGTTAAGTATATCTGTTATTGAGCATATTCCCAAAAATACACTTCCTGCTATTCCCTGTATAATCATCTTACACCTCTTTACTAATCTTTTGTCATGAACACTTCTTACACAATCTTTTATTTTTCACTTCTGATAATTTAACCTCCTGTATATATCTTTTAAGAGTATTGCACTCATTTGTAGAATGATATCTGTCCCCATAATCAGTTATATATACTCTGTCTGTATTAGCAAACTTTTTGTTTACACATCTTTCACACGATTTATATCTGCCGCCGCTTATGTTTCTAATATTTGCAATTTCACCGTATCTTACATTTTTAATACATCTGGTAAGATATGTACATTCCTTTGATGTATGATAGACTCTTCCATTTTTTGTAATATATACGATATCTTCAGTATGTTCCAAATCTTTTTTTACAACACTTTCACCTATCCACGGTATATAACTACACTTCTGCACCAGATGAAAATGTAATCCGCTGCTGCCGGACAAAAACGATATATCCCATGAATAATCTGCTGCCAGAGTATTTATTTCATTATCAGGTGATACATCTGACTGTAGCAACGAAACCCCATATCTTCCACCTTTAATTCCCACATCATCCGCTCTGTTTACTGCTTTTCCTGACATTATCTTTAAATATGCATACGCTTGTGATATTTTACTATCATTATCTTCAACATATTGAATACAGCCAAGATGCCTTGCCACATTTTCCATATCCGTCTGAAGAATGTTCTGAAAATTAATTAATACAAAAAACCTGACAATACCACATATTACTATTAAAAATATTGGAAGAATAATAGCAGCTTCCACTGTCATACTTCCACAAAAGGCAGATAAAGCTGCCCTTTCTTTATGGCGTGGTCTTTGTGGAAAAATATTTTGCCAAACCTGGAGAGTTTCTTTTATTTTATTAAATATTTTGTGATAACCATAAACAAAGAGCAATTTTATCTGCCTCCTTCCAAGTTATATATGATGTCAGTACACTAATACTCATATCGCTGTGATATTTTAATATCATACACATCCTTCTTCTTTCCTATTGGAACAAATAATGCAAATAATCTTTTAATCTGATAATCTGATGTTATTGATATACTGCTTATACATTCTGACATCTTAAACTCTTGATTATATTTTTTGCATATAAATAATTGTATAACATCCATTGTACGGTTGACCTGAAGTGCTTTATTTTGCATACTCAGCAGATATCTCAGATAATCCTGATATGATAATCCTCCTTTATCATCCTCTTCCTTCTTCGTCTTATCTGCATTTATAATATTTTCAAGTGACAAATTCCATTGAGATGGTGACTTTATTAGTGCCACTTTTTTTCCACTTAACAGATTCCTTACATCAGCAACAGACTCTGCTGCTGACCATGCACTCACAATTCCAATCTGAACTATTTTTACAACAAGCGGCATACCTGTAACTCCCGCAACAGAACTTGCCAAAATATATGTTTCATTTCGCTTTTCTGAATCTTTAAATATAGATATCATATTAAAACCGCTTCTTATGGCAATAATTTTTTCCACCACTGATTTTAAATTTTCATCATCTCTCGAATTACCTTCTATAATATATTCTACTTCGTATTCTAATGGTGTATTATCTCTTAAATCAGTATAACATCCGAAATGTGTAAGTACATATTCTCCAAATACTGCTTTTCGCAATGCTCCTTCCAACATATTATATTTTGTCCAACAGCTTCCATTATTTTCCGCACTTACCGAAGGAAGTTCGGATAAATCCACTTCACAATCCGAAATTTTGTCGGCAGAATCTGTTACCAGATTAAGGATGCCCTTTTTCATCATATTATCAACCTTATCTTTTACAATATTATCTGACTTCTCTGTTTCAGATTCCATTATATTTATGCTTAGACCTGACACATTAAAATCATATGAAACTTTTAATATATCCTCTGCCTCACTATCATCTGCCATATCTCCACTCACCAATTTATCTACAACAGTGTTCATTTTACTTAAACTTTCATACAGCCTGTCAGCCTCCTTTTTACAAGCATCAATGCCATAACCATCCTGCTCGTTAAATTTATTTTCTATATCCTTTACTTCCTGCTGCATCACATCATAAATATCCTTATCTAATTCTTTATCCTGCTGCTCTATCTTTTTTGACAGCTTTTGTGCCTCCTCCTTTGCTTCTTCCGCATATTTTTTGTAATCATCAATATTCTTTCCTATCCCTGCCAGAGAATTTCCCATCTCTTCAGACCATCTATTATAATTGCCATATTCAACTCTCATCTGCTCTTTAAGTGATAATCTGTATTGTTCACTGTCTGTAGATGCCATTTCTCTGGATTTTTCTATAATACTGCTAATATTATTTGACGGATTACCCTCTATATTTTTTATATTATTAATTTCTGATTTTATATCAACCACCGCATTTTCTGCCTTAGAAAATATTTTTTCGCATGATGTTATCTCATTATAAAATTCGCTTACTTTATCTCCCTGTGATAATACTTTTGTCTTTTCCAACAACTTATTTATGGCATCCGCACCTATTTTATGCAGCATATATTCATATACCTGTTTTTCAAATATTTCCCCATCATTATCTGTACAATATTTAATCTGATTAATTCTTACATCATTAAGCTTCAATCCATAAATATCCACACCTTTTGTCCTTAAACCATCTGTAATATTACAATTATATCCTGTAATTTTTTCATATGTATTTATAAATTGGTCTTCCGTGTTCCACAGAAATAATACCCCATATTCTTCAAACAATTCCCTGCCATATCCTGCAAAACACGAATCCAGTCCCATGTAAGTTATTCCTTCTGCCTTTGTAACGGCAGAAGAAATCCTTACAGACTCTAATAATATACATACTAACGCAAGTACAAGCGTAAATATTAAAGTCAAAAAAATTGTTATGCTTCCCTTTAACGCTTTCATCTAAAAACTCCCAAGCTGGTTGTTTATCTTTGTAAAGACAGATGTTATAACCTTATTTATATTAGTCTTAAATAATAATACAAGTCCCATAAGAACAAGAATTATAAGTATTATTTCTACAACTCCCATGCCTGAATTATTATTTTTTAACAATTTGTCATATATGTTATATTTCAACTTTATTAACCACATATCTTTTCCTCCTACATTTTGCTCATCGTTAAAAACGAAGGCAGTATAACTATTACTATTGATACTATAAGCATAATAACCATAGGAAAAAGCATTTTTGTTCCCGCTTCGTCACCATGCTTTTTTGCTATATTCTTACGTTCTTCAAATGCCTCATGAACTTCATATTGCAAAAGTTCTCTCATTCCCTTTGTACCCTTTACCAGATTTTGCTCTAAAATACTTCCAAGTTTAATATAATTATGCAGTCCGCATCTTTTTCCAAACTCCCGATATGCATCCGTTTCCGAAACTCCACTATTCATTTTATTATCTGCCAGTTTCATTTCTTCATAAGCAAACCTCATACCATTTTTGCACTTTTGTCTTTCATAATCTTTAACTATCTTCTTCCATGCAATTCTGATATTCATTCCGGCTGAATTAAGCAGCATCAACTTTGATACTATTTCTGAATAGTCTGATTCCAACTGAGCTTTCCTCTTGTTAAGCTCCTTATCTATATCATTATCTTTTAAGAAATATATACATAGTGACACTGCTGCTGCAATCATCAAAAACGGCAGATTAAGTTTATCCTGAACCTGTGAAAAATATATTTTTTTCCCATCCAGCTCTTTTGGAAGTGTTACTTTATCATCATAAATATCATAAGCATCAATCTTTTCCTGAACCTTTTCCGCAATACTTTTATCCGTAGATGCCAATATGGTAACCGGTATTTCATGATTTTTGTCCACACCGGCAAAAGACATTGTAAGATATATGATTACTTCCTGATCAGTATCTTTTCTGTATACTTTTCCGTCATAATCTATTACTTCAGGATTCTCACATCCCCAGAATAAATTAATACCTTTATCACCATAATTCGAATCAAATCTGAGATTTTTTTCAATCTGCGATAATGATAAATTACCATTCAGCATTTTATCCACTACATCCTGATAGCTTTCATCCAGAACTTTCTCTATTTCTTCCTGCCTGTACTCTCTTTCTTTAACAACAATATGTACAGTTTCCTTCTCTAATCCATTTTCAGCCTCCAATGAAAACTCCTTTGATATTTGTCCATATTCAGGTCGCTCCAGCTCTTCTGTATATGATTTATCTTCTGTATATGTATAAGTATAAAATGTACCTGCTGACAGTATTACCGTAAACACAATTATCGACAACGATACCTTATCAATGGTATACATATACTCTTCATCTTCAACAATATCCCTTACATATAACTGTTTCATTTTATTTAAATTTTTTCTTTTTCCACAATATCTCTTTTTTTTGCGTAACTTATCCACAATATACATTGACATTCCACACATAAACTTAAATTTATATTTGTATCTGCCGTCAGGAATCCTATCATTTTTCCTGTACCCAAAAGTAATAACATAGATTACTATAATAACAAATAGAATACTTAAATATAATACTTCCACTCTACACCTCTATCCTTGTAATTTTCCTGCCCAGCATATATGCTGTACCATATACGGCGAGACATATTGTCATAATGATAACCCCATAATCCGTCCTATACATGATAGCCATTGTTTCAGGAGAAGTAATTTTCATATAAAATATTATTATAAATGGTACAATGTTCATTATAGTCTGTTCATATTTTTTAGCATTAATAATGGACTGTATATCTCTTTCAATATCAACCTTATCTCCAATCTGCTCCGCTGTAGTTTTCATAATCTTTATCATATCCCCTCCTCCCTTTTGTGCAATATTTAATATCTCAGAAAACATTTTAATATCTTCTACATCTGCCCTTGCCGCAAATCTTTCAAACAAACTTTCCACAGGAATATTCATTTTCAAGCTTTTTACCATCAGTGATAACTCCCTTGATATATGGCTGTCTTCACCATACATTTCAGTCATCTCCTTGTACGCTGATATAACAGCATTTGTAAGAGAACTTCCTGCTGACAGACTTGATGATATTGAAATACACAAATCCCTGAACTGAAGCTTTAACTCCTTTTTTCGTTTTTCACACAATAACTGCTTTTTAATCTTTAAATACCAAAACAACATGGGTGCTAATACAATAAAAACTATAACTTTTTCGTAAAACAAATACGATACAACCGCAAGTATTGCCATTCCCTCCATAATGTATCTTACATATTCAATAAAAGAAAACCTATATGCTGAATAGTCCGTCTGTAAATCCTGCTGACTTAAGTTTTTGAATATTCTGCATTTCATTTTTACTCCTTTCCAGACATCCCTCTATTCTGCCATCTGATTCTCCTGTTTCAATAAATCTATATAATGGGTTAATCAATATTTCACCTCCTTCATACCCCAATATCTCCACTATCTCAAGAACTCTTCTGCTTTTATCCCTAAGCCTTCCAAGATGTATTATAATGTCAATACCTGCTGCTATCTGTCCCCTTATTGCAGAAACAGGCATATCCACTCCCATAAGAACCATAGTCTCTAATCTTGTCAGCATATCTTTAGTTCCATTAGCATGTCCTGTCGACAGACTCCCGTCATGCCCCGTATTCATCGCCTGAAGCATATCAAGTGCTTCTTCACCTCTTACTTCGCCGACGATTATTCTTGAAGGCCTCATACGAAGTGCCGCCCTGATAAGTTCTCTTATGGTAACTCCATTCTCGCCTTCATCATTTTCCTGACGCACTTCCAATCTAACCATATTATCTATCCCTTTAATCTGAAGCTCAGCAGAGTCTTCAATAGTTATAATTCTTTCATCTTTCGGAATAAATCCTGATAAAGCATTTAAAAATGTAGTTTTTCCTGAACCGGTACCTCCGCTTATAAAAATGTTATATCCTGATATCACCAACATTCTAAGCCATTCAGCCACGTCTTTATCCAAAGATTTTAATTCTATTAACCTTTCCATGCTTATAACTTCTTTGGGAAACTTTCTTATAGTAACTGCCGGTCCATCAAGTGCTACCGGATTCAGCACAACATTAACTCGTGAACCATCTGAAAGCCTTGTATCCACTATTGGAGATGCTTCATTAACTCTTCTGTTTACTTTAGATACAATTTGCCTGATTATATCAACCATTCTGTCACCGGAAGAAAAGCTTCCGTTGTATCTTGTTATTTTTCCCTCTCTTTCTATAAATATATTATTAGGTCCATTTATCATTATTTCTGTCACATCATCATCTTCTATAATATCCTGCAATACATCAAACCCTTTTATTGAATCATATATTTTCTTTCGCAGAATTATCTTTTCATCTATAGGAACATATACACTCCTTCCCTTTTCAAGTATTACATCATCTATTATTCCATATAAATCATCTTCACTTATTTCCCTTGACAAATCAGTCTTTTCAATTACACATTTCCTATACTCATCTAATTCCTCTATACCCGCATCCCTCCAATCACACTTTCCACATACTGCTTAAAACTTCCGCTTATAATCTTTCCCATATCAAAAGAATTTCTGTCTATATAACTTTCTCCTTTTATTTCAAACTTTTTTATCCTGCTTTTTAATTCATCCTTATGCCGGTCTTTAAGAACCTGTTCAAATTCTTCAACCTTTGTGACAGATATAAAATCAGTCAAGATTGGCATATATATTTCCTCGCATTTGCAGAGCATTTCAAATATATCTGACAACATATCCGATAAGTCAAGAATCACTGCATCATAATTACCACACTCCTTTATCTCATTAATAAACCCAATCCATACATCCATATCTATGTTGCGTATATCATTAGAAAACATCATTGGCGGAATATAATCAAACCCTCCATAATCTCTTTTTATGGCATACAATTTATTTTGCAAAACAGACTTATTTTGCATGTAAAAATAAATTAAATCAGAAATGTCACCGATATAATCTTCTCTTAATATCTTTCTTAATCCCGAATATTCTTCAAAGTTAATGTATAAAACTCTTTTTGTACGTGATAAAATGTGACCAAGCGTAAGTGCAAAAGTAGTTTTAAAACATCGTCTTACCGGAGAATATACACCTATGATTTTTGTATCGGATAACATCGTTCCAATAGTGCCGGAAATACTTCTGCTTTCTGCCGCATATTCCATAACCTCTCTGAATACACCATCTGCAGGCTGATATTTTTCAATAGTCTTATATCCATCAATCTCTTTAAATTTGTCTGTTTCCGATAACACTAAAACCAGCTTTACACCGATTTCTTTTATACGTTCTTCCATCAAGCTTTCAGATATAAGCAATACATCCACACTATGTTTGTCTGCAAACTCTCTTAATGCATTATAATCAGTAAATGCATACATTTTAAAAACATTATCCTGCCTGCTGCTTAAATAGTTAACCAGTCTTGATGCAAAATCGTATTCTGCATCATAAACAGCTAAAATTCCTTTATTCAATTACAATCTTCCTCTTTCTTTTCATATTGGGAAACTTTCGACATTAGATGTTACATAGAAATATTTGATGTACTCTTATTGTATATCATTTGCTTTCATTTGTCCAGTACTTTTTATATATTTTTTTAATACGGGTATAAATCTCTAAAACACTGACTATAATTTACTATATATAAAGGAGTGTAATGCGTATGATTGGAAAAAAGACCGCTGTTGTGCCAAAAGACCCTTTACTGGAAGAACTTGCCAGAACAAAATCTGCCATGGACACCGCATATTCAAACTTTGAAAATGTTACCGAACCAGACCTGATAGACTGCTATATTTATGAATTAAATGCTGCTCAGATGCGTTACAAATTTCTTCTTAAAAAAGTTAAAGAATCTTCTGCATACTAAACAAATTTGCCGCCATATCAAAATATGACGGCAAATTTTAAGTCGAATATACATACCATATTTATAAAAATAAATATTACTGATTCATAGATTTCAAAGCATCCAGCAATTCCAAGTCAGAAGGCTGTACCTTAATATTTGTACATTTTACACTTCCGTCCGGTTTTGTAATACTTACCTCTATTACAGTACCCACTTCAATCGGCTCTGATGCCACTGAATTCAGAAAACTTACACATTTCGGATGGTTTGCTGAAAATGTGTCCCAATATTGTTTAATTTTAAGCATTTTAGCCGGATTTATCATTTTCTATTTCTCCTTTATCTTTAACGTTCTTGTTGCATTTATTATTGCAATAACTGATACCCCCACATCAGCAAATACTGCTTCCCACATATTAGCTGCTCCCAGTGCTCCAAGCAACAGAACAAGAAGCTTCACTCCAAGTGCAAACACTATATTTTCTTTGACTATTCTCATTGTCTTTACAGATATTCGTACTATAAGCGGAATCTTCCTTATATCATCATCCATTAAAACCACATCTGCTGCTTCTATTGCAGCATCTGAGCCCATACTTCCCATTGCAATTCCTATATCCGACCTCATAAGAACCGGCGCATCATTTATACCGTCTCCCACAAATGCCAGCTTATTATTTTTATCTGATGACTTTAATAATTCCTCTACTTTGGATACTTTTTCAGAAGGAAGCAGTTCCGTATACACTTCATCTATTTTTAATTCTGAAGCAACCGATTCACCCACATGTTTTCTGTCTCCTGTAAGCATTATAGTTTTTGTAATCCCAAGACCTTTTAACGATTTTAATGCCTCCGAAGTGCCTTCCTTTATGGCATCTGATATTAAAATACAGCCAACATACTTTCCTTCAACAGATAAGTATACAACCGTTCCGGTTTCCTGACAACTCTCAAAAGGAATTTCCTGTTTAACCATCAGCTTTTCATTACCTGCATATACTTCTTTCCCATTAACTTTTACTTTTATGCCATGTCCCGATATTTCCTGCGCCTTATCCACCTTAGTTAAATCAATATTTTTCCCATAAGCTTCTTTTATTGATTTTGAAATAGGATGGTCAGAGTATCCTTCAGCATATGCCGCAAGTTCAAGCAATTCATTTTCAGTTAATCCTGAAGGTATCAATTTTTGTACTTTAAACTCTCCCTTTGTTATTGTTCCCGTTTTATCAAATACTACTGTTTTCATATTTGACAACGCTTCAAGATAGTTGCTTCCTTTTATGAGTATACCATTCTTCGAGGCCGCCCCTATTCCTCCAAAAAAGCTTAACGGCACCGATATGACTAATGCACATGGGCATGAAATTACCAGAAATATGCATGCCCTCTTTATCCATGATGCCCATCCGCTTCCAAGTATCAATGGTGGAAGTATGGCAAGTATTACTGCTGCAATAACTACTATCGGTGTATAATATCTGGCAAACTTTGTGATAAAATTCTCAACTTTTGCCTTTTTAGAGCTTGCATTTTCAACCAATTCTAATATCTTAGAAACCGTAGAATCATCAAATTCTTTTGTAACTTCCACACAGATTGTTCCACTGCCATTAACACATCCGCTTATAACCTCGCTGCCTTCTTCTGCTTTTCTTGGTACGGATTCTCCCGTAAGTGCCGATGTGTCTATCATAGATGTACCTTTTATAATTTTACCGTCTAAAGGTATTCTTTCACCTGGTTTTACCGTAATAATATCTCCAACATTTACATCATCAGGATCGACCTGTTTTAAACTGCCGTCAATTTCTATATTAGCATATTCAGGGCATATATCCATAAGTTCCGTAATTGACTGCCTTGATTTATTGACGGCATAACTCTGGAACAACTCTCCAACCTGATAAAACAGCATAACTGCCACTGCCTCTGAGTACTCACCTATTCCAAAAGCACCAAATGTAGCTACGCACATAAGAAAATTTTCATCAAACACCTGACCGTTAAATATGTTTCTGACAGCCTTAAATATTATATCATAACCTATAACAAGATATGGAACTATATATAACAGCAGACATATCCACCATATATCCATAAACTTGAGGATGAATGCTTTTTCGAGAATAATAATGGCAGCATACAATATAGCCGAAGATACGATTCTTAAAATCATATATTTCTGCTTTTTATTCATAAATAAGCTCCTTTCCAAATACAGTTACTTAATAATTATCTGGCAATCAGGCTCTACTTTTTTACACACTTTTATTACTTCCTGCATAATCTCATCAAACCGTTCATCATCTGCATCTATTGTAAGTTTTTGTGTCATAAAACTTACATTTGCATCATTTACTCCAGACAGTTTTTTAATTGCTGTTTCCATTTTTGCTGCACAATTAGCACAGTCTAAATCCACTAATTTAAATTTTTTCTTCATAATAATCATATCCTTTCCAAAGCTTTAATTATTTAAACATTAAGCATATTTATTATATTAGACAAACATATGAATAAGTGTTCATATGTTTATTATACTCTTTTCAGCCTGAATTGCAATACTATTTTTAAATTTATTTTATACAAAGTCAAATACCCCCAGCTTGCTAAACACACTAAAGTGTGTGGGTATTTGACCCTCGCGGCAGTCGCCATTGGCTCGTTGCTTGCAGGAATAAACAAAAAAAGATGTACAATCTGCTTGTGAACTTTGCTCACTAAAACATATTGTACATCTATTTCCAAATCTAAAACTGCTTTTATAATCTGTTGCTCTATTCTGTTCTCAATGCTACTACAGGATCTTTCTTAGCCGCCATCTTTGATGGTATCAATCCCGCTACCATTGTAAGTACCATACTTATTATAACAAGTATTACGCCATATTTCCAAGGCAGCACTGCTATGTCAGAAATTTCTACCAGTGAATCAATAACCATATTAATAGGAATGCAAAGCAGAACTGTCACCCCTATACCTATACAGCCCGAAACAACACCTATAATAAATGTCTCTGCATTAAATACTCTTGATATATCTTTTTTAGATGCACCAATCGCACGAAGTATACCAATCTCTTTTGTTCTTTCCAGAACGGAAATATATGTGATTATTCCAATCATTATGGAAGATACTATAAGGGATATTGATACAAATCCCACAAGTACATAAGTTATGGCATTTATTATTGTTGTTACCGAAGACAGCATAAGACCTATATAGTCTGTGTAACTTATCTCATCTTCTTCATTTTCAACACTTTTATTATATTTGTCTATAATATCCTCTATGTCGTCTTTAGCTTCAAAATCTTTTGGATATATATTAACCGCTGAAGGCTCATCAATATCTGATACACCCATTAACGAAAGATTTCCATCATATGTAGCGTTAGTTGATGCCTTCATCATATACATTGATATCTGTGATGCAACTTCATCTTCCGGCATTCCTGATGCCTGCATCTGCTGTATATACGCACCAATCTGTGCCTGCTGTTCTTCCGGAAGAGTTGTCAGATATGCCTTAAGTTCTTCCATTGACATGACCTTGTTTTCTTTATCTTCATCTGTTTCAAACGGAACACCCGTAAATACATCCACATCCGGATTTTCCTTCTGCTGCTTTACAATGTCACTTTCATTTACCTTGCCCACAAGATATTCCATTAAATCTGATCGGTATCCGACACCTCCGTTGGATGACACTTCATTATCTTTATCAACCTTTTTAACCACACCTACTATTTTTATCTCCAACGCATTGGCAAGTTTTGATGCAACATACATATTATCTTCTGACATATCCGTCCATATTCCGGCATTGCTTTTATAGTATTCAGTATTATTAAGAAGTTTATACTTAAGTTCCATCAACTCATCATATGTATATGTGGTTTCTTCTGTTTCTGTTATCTCTGCTTCTTTACCTGCAAGAGAATCTTTTACCATTTGAGATATGTCACTCATATCTTCTATACCCAGAGCATATAAGCAGTAATCACTAATCTCCCCATTTTCGTCAGTTATAATAACTGCTTCGTCATAATTTTCAGGAAGTCTGCCTGCAAGTACATCATACTGGCTCTCAAGATAATCTTTATTATTAGGAAGCTGAGTCCATACATCCATCTCTGTTCCCGAATTCATGGCAGACATATAGCTTGCTTCAACCATCGACTGCATTCCCATCTGTTCAAATACAGTTGAAGGATTAACTTTATACAGTCCGTCTTCCGTATCGGCTTTGTAGATATTCATTGGTGTTGAATATGAATACTGTATATCTGATACATAATCCTCCAGACCACTGTCTCCGCTTTCTATAAATGCTTTAAAATCTTTCATATTATTGGTCTTTACTCCGGCTATCATGGTATTAAGCATAGTTCCCATCATATTGTTAGAATATACAATATTATCATCTCTACCCGTTGTATCTTTTTCCTTCATTCCGCTCATGGCAGAAAACATTTCCGAAAAATCGGAGCTTTCCTTTGTAATGGTCAACGGATAATTGGCAAGTGCCTCTTTTTCCGTTTTCGTTATGTAATTCTGCACTCCACTGGATAATGCGAGAACCAAAGCGATACCTATTATTCCAATAGAGCCTGCAAATGCAGTCAGAAATGTCCTTCCCTTCTTTGTAAGCAGATTATTAAAACTTAATGAAATCGCAGTCAAAAATGACATTGACGGTTTCTTTTCCTTTTTTTCTGATTTCTGCTCCTTAACCTCTTCACCTTTATAAGGATTTGAATCATCCTTTAACTCTCCGTCCAAAAACCTTACTATTCTTGTAGAATATTCTTCTGCCAGTTCCGGATTATGAGTTACCATTATTATAAGCTTTTCCTTTGATATTTCTTTTAATATCTCCATAATCTGAACGCTTGTGGTGGAGTCCAATGCTCCTGTAGGTTCATCCGCCAGAATTATATCCGGATCATTTACCAACGCTCTGGCTATCGCAACTCTCTGCATCTGACCTCCTGACATCTGGTTGGGCTTTTTATTAAGCTGGTCTCCCAGTCCAACTCTTTCAAGAGCATCTTTTGCCCTTTTTCTTCTTTCGGATTTAGATACTCCTGACAATGTCATCGCCAGTTCCACATTAGACAAAACTGTCTGATGCGATATAAGGTTATAACTCTGGAATACAAATCCAATAGAATGATTCCTATAAGTATCCCAGTCTGAATCCTTAAACTCTTTTGTTGATCGTCCATTAATAATTAAGTCACCACTGGTATATTTATCAAGACCACCTATAATATTAAGCATTGTAGTCTTACCGCAGCCTGATGGCCCAAGTATAGATACAAATTCACTCTTTCTGAACTCTATATCTATTCCTTTAAGTGCCCTTACGGAAGTATCACCGGTAACATAGTCTTTTACTATATTCGTTAATTTCAGCACTTTTCCTTTTCCTTTCTACTTTGATATTCAAAACAACTTTACCACTTAAAATCCTTTTAGTAAACAATAAATTTTTATTTTATATTGTTATTTATTTGTTTTTTGTTTAAAATAATATAAATATGTTGGATAAAAAAGCGTATTCAACAATTTTTTATGCACGTCGCAGCGTGCAGATTGGTATAAATATGAGTATAAAAGCTGTATTTTTAGATTTGGATGGAACTCTTTTAAATGATGAAAAAATTATTTCACAAAAGAACATTTCAACTCTTAAACACTTCGCATCTAAAGGCATTAAATTTATTGTATCCACCGGAAGAAATTATACTGGAACTCTTTCTGTCCTGAACAACATTAACTTTATAGATTACATTATTACTTCAAATGGTGCCGCAGTATATGATACACACACCGGAAAACCCATAATTACTGATTTTATGAGTAATGGTCTTGCAATTTCCCTCGCAGAATCACTTGACCTCGAAAATATTATGTTTGATATATTTGTAAATGGCGAAGCATATATGGAGGAAAAGAATATTGAATTTTTAAAACATGTAGATACACCTAAGGCAATTCGCAGTTTTATCTTGCATAACAGAATAATCGTACCTTCTATAATGGATTATCTTATTACAAGTAAAAAGGATATTGAAAAAGTAACTATTAACTTTAAGACACTGCCTGACGGGACTATTTTTAAACGGGCAGAAACTATTGATATTATTAAATCCTTTTTAAGCCTCTCCTGCGTTACCGGTGGCAGCAACAATGTGGAAGTTACTCTTTCCGAGGCAACTAAAGGTCATGCCATGCGAAAGCTTGTAAATCTGTTAAATATTCCGATTTCTGACACCGCAGCCATGGGCGACAGCGAAAATGATTTGCATATTATTGAAACTGCCGGAGTAGGTATTGCCATGGGAAATGCTGATGATATGGTAAAATCTGCTGCTGATTTTGTAACTTTAACTAATGAGGAAGACGGTGTATCATATGCTTTAGAAAATATTTTGAATCTTTAGGTTCTTGAAAAAAAAACATTGATGTGTTATATTAAAGAAAAGGAACAACCGCCCACAAAGTGGTTGGTCAGTTATTGAAGAAATCCACCCTAACCGCCAAGTTTTGAGGGTGGTTTTTCTATGTATTACTACTTACAAAACGTAAAAACAAATGTAAGTAATGCCAACAGGAAAAGACCAAATGTCATTAAATCCTTAAAATCAAACTGATTTTTCATAGGCATCACCCCCATTCTTTAGGAATGAAGGCCAACACACCCTGCAACGCAATTGTTCCGTAGTTATATTCTATAATACTTTAAATCAATTATCAACCATAATGTTGTTATTTACAATTATTATGTTGTATATTCTATTTCAGATTTTAATAAATTATTTTTCAAATCATTTCCCTAAACACAAAAAAAGCACCTGCCCCGCAGCTCATACGTCTGCAAAACTGGTACCTTTCAGTACGCGATCAGGGGTTCGAACCCTGGACACCCTGATTAAGAGTCAGGTGCTCTACCAACTGAGCTAATCGCGCATGCATTTTGTAAATGCAAGAATTATTATACAGTATGTATTTTAAAAATGCAAGTACTTTTTTATTTTTTATTTATAAATAGTTTCAAAATGTCATTTCAGATTAAATTAATGTTGACTTTTATAAAAATATATGGTATGTTTTGGTATGTAATGAACAGCAACATAAAATGTTTTTAAATGATTATATTAATGTTATTTATTATTGAACTTCAACACATAGTGTAAAGATTTGCTTTATAGAACTTAATTATGTCAAAGTTTATCAAAAGCAAATTGGTAACCAGAGGAAAGATAAATTCCGGCTTTAAGCCTGAACAATAAGGAGGTATGTAAAATGACATCATCATTTCGTGTTTACGAAATATCTGTCAAAATCTTTTCACTTAAAGATTTCAAACAGGAAGAAGCATGTTCCATATCTGCAGGTTTTGTAGATGCCTGTCTTGCAAGGAACAATGACTATCTTAATTTTCACCAAACAAATTGCTATAAACTTTATACACAGGATATGCCATATCCGACAGAGCCGGACGGCATATATAAGAGGGAAAAAGTATATACCATAAGAATAAGAACTGTTAATAAGGAGTTATTAGATTATTTAGCCAAAAATCTTTCTAACACATCAAATGATTATCTGAAAGGTCTTACCGTTAATATCCGTATAATTCCAAGAAAATATATCAACAAAATATATTCTATCACACCTGTTGTAATGAAACTGCAAAATGGTGGCTACTGGAAATCAAACATAACATTTGACGAATACGAAAAGTTATTAAAAAATAACCTTATTAAAAAATATAATTACTTTTTTAATGTTAAACTTGATGAAGATTTCCAATTTTATACAAATATACAGAAAACAAATCGTAAGCCTATAAATGTTAAATATAAAAATATTTCTTTATTAGGTGACAAATTTGATATAGAAATTGCTGACAACGAAACAGCTCAGTCTTTGGCATATCTTGCATTAGCTGTCGGACTTGGAGGTAACAACAGCCGCTCCTGCGGATTTGTAAATTACAAATTTATATAATTAAATTCAAAATGAAAGGGGGAAATATGGCAAAATGTTTGATGAAATGTTAGAAGTATTTGAAGCAGAACTGGAAAAAAAGTCTGAAAAGTGGCTATATGATAATTATATTCCGGTTCCCGGTACATATATTATGCTTAATATAGATGATAACTTTTCAATAAGAGGAGAAATACTTTTCATTGAAAAACCTGATAAAAAAACCGGTGACATCATTGCCAAAAACAATAAAAATTATGAATTTATCCGGTTATTAGACAAAAACAGTAAACTTATTACTATGAATAAACCTATAGACACCGGAAAAATCATTCACTCCAATAATTTCTATTCATTATTTGTTAAGAAAGAAAGCCTTAAAAACGGCAAGTATACGTCAAAAAACATAGACAATTATTATAATACACTTGCCAATCCAAAAGAAAAATATAAAAATAAGAACTCAAGACAAATGTATGAATCCGTAGAAAAAAAGCTAGGTGAAGTTAATACAGATATACTGACAAAAATTAAAGACTGGGTACAAAACCATTTTCTCGATTTTATTGCAGAAAATAGAATTGATACCGAATCAAAGGACTACATTAAAATCTTTTTTGTTTATTCTGATGATGAAAAAACAAAAAGTAAAATTAAAATTGAGGGTGAAAGATATTTTCTTCCAAACATCTTCAACTCCAATGATTATAACCAAACTGTTAATGACGAAACCTTTGGGCTCCATAATAACAATATGGGACTTAATAATAAAAAACCTTTTTTGGCAAACAGGACAAGAAAGGTGTCTATTCCATGTGCTGTCAGTATGGATAAGGCTCTGAGCCTATATCTTTTTATGGAGTACCTCTCTTCTCAGGCAGCCATAAAAAAATATAACATTTATTTTGACTTAGATAACAAAAAAATAATTTCTACACAAGACAATGTTGAAATTGAACCTATAGAATCGGGAATTTATTTACGCATACGTCAGTCTAAAACAGAAACTGCCATTTATTCTATGGAAAGAATATGCGGATACAGACCAAAGTTAAAAAAACCTCTGCGGATAAAAGAGATACTAAAGTTAAGTGATAAATCAAAAAAAGATTATTATAACTATTATGGTACAAAATATAAATTACATGAAATAGAACAAATCGTTAATGAAGTCCTATTTAACAAGTACCTTATTAGCAATTATAAAAGTTCTGTTGATGAATTTCCTTCAAAGATGGACAGTACTGTTAAAGAGTATCTTACACTCTGCCGCGAACAATTATGGAACTGGTTTCATAATAATGATGATACTAATGTATTAACTATTCTTAATAAAGCCTGCAAAAATTTGATTTATGACACTTTTATAAATGGTTTCCATGAAAAAACCAAAAACCAATTTAACTTATGGTTTTCATTAGCAGATTATCTTGATGCTAATGAAAAGAGAGGAGAAAATATGAGCAATGCAAAGGAACTATTAATTAAACATTTATCTTCAGATGAAGAGTGGGAATTTGAAAACAGTGATGAGTATTACTATGCAGTCGGTCAGATTACCTACTTACTTAACAACTTTAGCAAAGCCTCAAAAAAGGCATTAGATATGGTAAGACCTATTATTACAGTAAAAGATAATGAACTTCTGAAAAAGAGAATCACACAGCTTGCCAAAAAATATGATTACGCTTTTGATATGCGGTACAAAAAGACAAGAACATTGCTTGCCAAAATACTCATATATACAACTGATGCAAAAGTAAATGATGTCATAATTATGGCTGGTTATATTGATGACAATTTATTATATAAATCAAACAAACAAAAAGAAACTATTACTGAAAATGAATAATTATATGGAGGTACAACAATGGAAAACAGAGTATATGGAATAATAGGAATATCATCAATAATGGCAAATTGGAATGCAGATTTTTCCGGCTATCCTAAAACAACATCAAAAGGTGAAGTTTTCGGAAGTGATAAAGCATTAAAATATCCAATGAAAAAAATGTGGGAAGATAATGGCGAAAAGGTACTATACATAAAATCAATAAAAACAGAAAATGGTGGTTACAATCCCCGTACTTTAAAAGACAGATATGAACATATATTTAACACCACGCTGGGTAAAGATGTTTTAAACATTGCAAAAAATCTCTTTCTTGCAATAGATGTAAAGAATTTCGGTGCAACATTTGCTGAAACTAATGCAAATATATCCATAACCGGAGCTGTCCAGATTGGACAAGGATTTAATAAATATACTGAATCCGAAACACAGGTACAAAATATCCTCTCTCCGGTTCAGGATTCAAAAGCTGCCCAAAAAAGCAAAGATAACGAAGAGGCTAAAAATACTACATTAGGAACAAAAATTACAAGTGATGAAGCCCACTACTTCTACCCTTTTACAATTAATCCATTGGCATATAAAGAATTTATGGAAATGGGGGTTACTGACGGATATACAGAAGATGACTATTTAAAATTCAAAGATGCCGCACTTAAATCTGCAACATACTTTGTCACAAATTCAAAAGTGGGCTGTGAGAATGAATTTGCATTATTTGTGGAAACAGATAAGGAACTTTATCTGCCTAATCTGGACAAATACATAGAGTTTGAAAAAACAAAGAATAAAAACATTATTAAAATAACCTGTGATTCACTTATAAATAGTTTTTCTGACAGAATAAAAAGTATTGAAATTTATTATAATTCATATACAACTGATGTTAAAACGGGAATAAATAATGTAACTTACTATAATATTTTTACAAAACAAGTTATAAACAATTAACGGAAGGCTGGTAAATATATGGAGATATTAAGATTTACTTTAAGCGGTAATCAGGCTTTTTTTAAAAAGCCTGATGTAAATACTTATGGTTATTTTACTTTTGGCCATATACATAAAGTCGCACTTCTTGGAATATTTGGAGCTGTACTGGGATATTCAGGTTACAATTCCATGCACAAAGATGATGAATATCCTGAATTTTATGAAAAATTAAAAGACCTTCATATCGCAATCCTTCCTATTTGTAACAAAGGCTCTTTCCCTAAAAAAATGATTGAATTTAATAATTCAACAGAATTTGCTAATAAAGACGGAAACCTGATTGTAAAGCAGCAATGGATTGAAAATCCCAAATGGCAGATTTATCTTGCTATGGACTGCGAAGAAAGCAAAAAAATTGCAGATTCACTATTAAACAATAAGTGTGTATATATGCCATATCTCGGAAGTAACGACCACCCTGCCGATATTTCAGATGTATGCATTATTTCCGGTAAACCTCAGCCAAATCCTGTACATATTGACAGCCTGTATCTTAAAAATACTGTACATATGGATTTATCAGATGACGAAGAAGATTGGTTTAAATATGAAGAAATGCTGCCTATAGCTCTTGATAATGTTCTGAATATGTACATATATGAAAAAATGGTATTTTCGGATATAAAAATATCAGAATGTACTACTGATACAGTATATGCCATTCAGGATAAATACTTAGACAACAAGAATATTAACATAATGTTCTTTTGATAAAACTTTATTGGGAGGAAATATTAATGAAGGAGTATACATTCGTAAACATTTTAGATGTTTTAATTACAAACGACAATATATTGGCACATACAAAAACAGGCAGGCAAAGTGAGACTTTAGCAGAACACACAGCCCGCAGCATTTTATACTTTACACGCCTTTCCGAAGGCAGAAATCTGAGGTATATATTTAATAACTTTGCCAATACTTTCTTTAATAAAGATAACAAGCCGGCAATAGATTTATTTAACAAAATGTTGTCTAATATAGTTGTTTTCCATGACTTTGGCAAAATAAATCCTGCTTTTCAGACAGTCTGCGTAAACAACCCTGCTTTTTCAGGTTATAGTATAGAGTGCCTTAATGGGAGCAGGCACTCTATATTATCTGCAACAATATACTTAGATTATTTTATGAATGAAATAGAAAACAGTAATTTAAGCTCATTAGAAAAATATAGATTAAAATATATTGCGTTTTTAAACAGCTTTATTATATCAAGACATCATTCTGACTTATCATCCAAAAAAGTACATCAAATTAATGATTATATCAATAGCTTTTGTGAGGACAGAGAAATAAATGCTATAATATCTGCCATGAAAGAGGGTAAATTCTCAAGACTATATAAAGGTCCGTTTTATCAAAAATCAATATCCTATAAGAATCTTGGTTCTTATAAAAATAAATTTTACGACAATCTGGATAAAGAAGATTATAAAAATTTATCTATTTATATTTTTTCTTATGTAAAATTTATGTATTCTGTTCTAATATCCTGTGACTATTATGCCACAAGTGAGTATGACAGCAATATCGAAATAAAAGATTATGGAATATTCAATGAAACAAATGGAATTAAAAATCTATACGAAAATTCCCAAATAATGAAAACTATACGAAAAGAAACTAACCAATATGATGATGGAAAAAATATTAATATTCTAAGAAATGCCATGTTTCTCGAGTGCGAAACTAACCTTATGAAAAATATAAATAAAAATATTTTTTATCTTGAAGCACCTACCGGAAGTGGTAAAAGCAATATGGCTATAAATTGCAGCCTGAAATTATTAGATGATAAAATAAAGAGAATAATTTATGTTTATCCATTTAATACTTTGGTTGAACAGAATTTAAACAGCCTGAAAAAAATATTTGGTAAAAGTAACATTATGGATAAAATAGCAGTTATTAATTCCATAACACCGATTAAAGGGTTTAAAAAAGCATATGAAAATGAAAAAATCGAAGAAAATAATGAATTTTTTTACCAAAAGGTATTACTGGACAGACAATTTTTAAATTACCCTTTTATTCTTACTACTCATGTGAATCTTTTTGATATAATGTTTGGCTGCTCAAAAGAATCTTCCAGCAGCTTTTATCAGTTATCAGGCAGTGTTATTGTATTAGACGAAATACAAAGCTATAAAAATGTTATTTGGACTGAGATAATGCTATTTCTTCAGTGTTTTGCAGAAATTTTAAATATAAAAATTTTAATTATGTCTGCAACACTCCCAAAATTGGATTACCTTACAGGCATTAACCATAATTTAGCCAATCTGATAACAGACAGAAAACGTTATTTTGAAGACAAACGTTTTAAAAACAGGGTAGATGTAACGTTTGAACTTCTTAATTCTCCTTTAAATTTTGAATCCTTGGCAGAACATGTGATTGAAAACATTGGTTCAGACAGAAATGTTTTAATTGAATTCATTACAAGGAAAACCGCATATGAGTTTTTTGATTACATTAAAGAAAAACTTCATTTTGAAAATATAAATGTTTACTGCCTTACTGGTGATTATAATCAGATTGACAGAAATAGAATATTAAGTTCCATAAGTTCATCTAAGGGAAACATATTGATAGCTACACAGGTCGTAGAAGCTGGTGTGGATATAGATATGGATATAGGCTATAAAGACATTAGCAAATTAGACAGCGAAGAGCAGTTTCTTGGAAGAATTAACAGAAATTACAAAAGTCCTTATGGTAAAGTATACTTCTTTAATATGGACTCTGCAAAAAGAATATATGATGGCGATTTAAGAATCGAAAAGGAATTTACTATTACCGAACCGAAAATGCAATCTCTGTTACAGAACAAAGATTTTGACTCTTACTATAATGGTATTTTAGAAAGAATAAACAAATCCATTAACAGCCAATTAAACGAAAAAGGATTAGATTCATTTATAAATGATGCAATAAACTCTTTAGATTTTTATAACATTAAAGATCGGATGAAATTAATAGATGATGACGATTGGACTATTTCTGTTTTTATTTCCAGAAATATAATTTTACCTGACGGTAATATTCTTTGCGGAAATGAAATATGGGAAGACTATAAGCGAATATTATCGGATAATTCCATGAACTATGCAGAAAAACAGGTCAAATTATTTAATATCAAAAGCAAATTTAACTATTTTGTCTATAAAGTAAATTGTAATACAGATATTAACTATAATGACTTTATTGGTGAAATATATTTTATTCAGGACGGTGAACAATATCTTCAGGATGGCAGATTAATCCTTGATGATATGAATTTAATTTTATAAGTTTGGGGGTATGGAATGTGAATGTAAACGGAACATTGATGAATTACTATTTTCATTGCAAAAGGCAGTGTTATCTTCATGGCAACAGAATAAATCTTGAAAACAATAGTGAAAATGTGAAGATTGGTAAAGCCTTACATGAGTCAAAATTATCTGACAGTAAAAATACAGAATTAGAAATTGATAATATTAAAATTGATAAACTCTCTAAAGAATATTTAACAGAAATCAAGAAATCTGATGCTGACGAAAATGCAAGTAAATGGCAGCTATATTTCTATCTGTATGTATTAAAATCTAAAGGTATTCTAAGAAAGGGAAAACTGGAATTTATAGAAAAAAATAAAACTGAAAAAAAGATGCTTATTTTAGAATTAACCCCTGAGATTGAAGCAGAGTTAATCAAATACATAGAGGAAATTAAAATATTAATCGAATCTGATAACGTACCACCTGTTCTTCACAAAAAGCAATGTACTAAATGTGCTTATTATGAATACTGTTATATTTAATTTACCAAAGGAGGTTAAGTATGGGAAGTACCAGATATATAATGTCAATGGGCGAATTGACCAGAAAAGACAACTCTTTATGTTTTAGAAAAGACGGAAAGAATGTATACATACCAATAGAAAATACAAAAGAAATCTATTGCTTAAATGAAGTCAGCATGAACTCTAAATTATTGGATTTCCTCGCACAAAATAATGTTGTTATTCATTTCTTTAATTATTTCGAAGGGTATAGTGGTACATTTTATCCTAGAAATCAGTATAACAGCGGCAAATTATTAATAAAACAAGTTCACGCTTTTGAGGAATCAAGATTAATAATTGCAAAATCTATAGTTAAAGGAATTGGTTCCAATATATATGAAGTTCTGTATCATTACTATAAACACGATAAACCGGAGGTAAAAGTTGTAACCGACTGGATTCGAAAAGAATTTTACCAGCGTGTAGACGAATCTCAAAACATCAAGGAATTATTAGCTGCAGAGGGTGAAGTATGGATGAACTTTTATGGATCTTTTAAATATTTTTTACCCGAAGATTTTATTATTAATAAAAGGGTCAAAAGACCTCCTGACAATCCTATTAATGCCTTAATTTCCTTCGGAAACTCATTATTATATACTAAGACTATTTCTGCCATATATAATACTCATTTAGACCAGCGGATAAGTTTTCTACATGAGCCATCAGAGGGAAGATTTTCATTAAGTCTTGACATTAGTGAGGTATTTAAGCCTGCTATTGTTTTTAGAACTATTTTTGATTTAGTAAACAACAGACGTATACAAGTTGATAAGCACTTTGACAAAAATGTCAATTACTGTCTGCTAAATGATGAAGGACGCAAGATTTTTGTTGAGGCTTTTGAAAAACGTATGGAAAGTGTATTTGTAAACAGCCGCTTAAAAAGAAAAATAACTTATAGAACTGCTATAAAACTTGATTGTTACAAACTAATAAAATATATATTAGAAGAAAAAGAGTTTGTACCATTTTCTATAAAGGAAGGAATGTAACATATGAATAAAAAACTTAACTATAATTATGCATTTGTATTTTATGATGTTAATGAAAAAAGGGTACAAAAAGTATTCAAAGTATGTAAAAAGTATTTATCCCATTATCAAAATTCTGTATTTAGAGGAGATATAACACCTTCCAAGTTAATCAGTCTTAAACAGGAAATTAAAAATACAATAAATGAAGATGAAGATTTTGTTTGTATTATTAAACTTTTAAATTCAGGTTTTTTTGGTGAAGAAACTTTAGGTGGAAAATCAAAAGAAACTGGAGAACAATTAATTTTATAATTTTTATTTAAAAATTACCAGGTGATTAGGATTCAATTTGTATTAAATGCTGATATTTACTAATGATTTGTATACTATACATGATAAACCCGATTAGCTGGTAAAATATTAAAAATTTATTAGAATTTCAATAAATTTGGAGTATAATAGATATTAGGATTGTTGAAAAATGGGTAGTTGAACTTTAACATTTGATGTATTTAAATTTTAAAAATCTTTTTCTAATTAATTTTTTATCAGAAGTTGAACTTTAACATTTGATGTATTTAAATAGAGATGATTATATTCAGAGAAAAATTTCAGAGAAGTTGAACTTTAACATTTGATGTATTTAAATATCCCTGTTTAGGGAAGAAGTAGGGCGGTTTGGTTAGTTGAACTTTAACATTTGATGTATTTAAATGCGACATTTGTATATATGGAATTTTTAACGGCTGGGTTGAACTTTAACATTTGATGTATTTAAATGTACCCCGGATTAGAAAATATATATGCTTTAAGTTGTTGAACTTTAACATTTGATGTATTTAAATTGAACAGGATTTTGATAATTACAACAAAGAGATTGTTGAACTTTAACATTTGATGTATTTAAATATTTGTGCAGAATTTTATTTCTAAAGAGGAAATTTGTTGAACTTTAACATTTGATGTATTTAAATAGAGTAAAAAAAGAAGAAAACACTAGGTTTATAACAGTTGAACTTTAACATTTGATGTATTTAAATGAATTAAACCCTTATTATATATATTTTGGTATTTTGTTGAACTTTAACATTTGATGTATTTAAATTAAGATTCCTGTATTTGCAATTCAATTCTTGAATACGTTGAACTTTAACATTTGATGTATTTAAATTATGATTATCTTGATAATGGTGTTAAGTTAGAAAGTTGAACTTTAACATTTGATGTATTTAAATTAGATTAAAGGACGATTCTAAAGAATATAGAATCTAGTTGAACTTTAACATTTGATGTATTTAAATTTCTGAAATTCAATCATTTTATAAAATTCATCTCGGTTGAACTTTAACATTTGATGTATTTAAATATGCCCTGTTCCTCGCAGAACATTTGCAGATACAGTTGAACTTTAACATTTGATGTATTTAAATCCTGTTAAACAGTGCTCCTTCCCCCTTAACCGCCCGGTTGAACTTTAACATTTGATGTATTTAAATGTCCCAGAGCGGTACCGGCTTATCCAGCAGCCTCCGTTGAACTTTAACATTTGATGTATTTAAATACCCATTTCCGCAAACTGTGAACGGACACAATTTGTTGAACTTTAACATTTGATGTATTTAAATTTAAAAATATTATCATAATTTAATTTTAAATTCAGTTGAACTTTAACATTTGATGTATTTAAATTCAGGAGGACAATGTTCTCCTGATTTTTACTATAGTTGAACTTTAACATTTGATGTATTTAAATCTCACAAGGGCGCATCCGTTTGGCGGAACGATTGAGGTTGAACTTTAACATTTGATGTATTTAAATTGGTCTGCACCGCCCTTTCCTGTAATGCGGTAAACGTTGAACTTTAACATTTGATGTATTTAAATATAGTGCCTTGAATATAAGCGAAATTCATAGCCTGTTGAACTTTAACATTTGATGTATTTAAATAAACCTTTTAAGCAAAAGCTTTTTAAACAATCTAAGTTGAACTTTAACATTTGATGTATTTAAATGATATGCAGGCTGAGGGCAAGGCTTTAACTCGGAGTTGAACTTTAACATTTGATGTATTTAAATAAATAATTTTCTTTCCAGTGTTATCAAACTGAATACGTTGAACTTTAACATTTGATGTATTTAAATTAACTCTCGGTACGGACATTCTGATACCGCCCTTGTGTTGAACTTTAACATTTGATGTATTTAAATGCAATCTGTGTAGAAAGTGCGTTTTGCCCCTGCATGGTTGAACTTTAACATTTGATGTATTTAAATAATCACATGGCAATTACACAGGCTTTGTTGAGTGGGTTGAACTTTAACATTTGATGTATTTAAATTAGGAACATCATTTGCAGTTATTTCTGAAAAATCATGTTGAACTTTAACATTTGATGTATTTAAATCCTAATATTACAAGCAGGAAATCTTTCAATTATATGTTGAACTTTAACATTTGATGTATTTAAATCGTGAAACATGGAAAAGAGAATACAATGGGTAGAAGTTGAACTTTAACATTTGATGTATTTAAATTCTTAATAGTGGCAGGAGCGATTATATCGGGGATGGTTGAACTTTAACATTTGATGTATTTAAATTTAGTTAAATTTTCCTTTTCTTCTTGCTGATTTTCCGTTGAACTTTAACATTTGATGTATTTAAATAAAAATCTATAGCTTTCTGTAGATAAAATCTAGCATAGTTGAACTTTAACATTTGATGTATTTAAATTAAGATAGTGCATGACGATTTTTTTCTCAAGAACTGTTGAACTTTAACATTTGATGTATTTAAATTATAAAATAGTGGCTCTTTTCCTTGTAAATCTTTTAGTTGAACTTTAACATTTGATGTATTTAAATTCCTATCCAGCATGGATGTTATTAGAAAAATATCGTTGAACTTTAACATTTGATGTATTTAAATCCAGATTGT
>JAAVHZ010000037.1 GCA_014799465.1 Lachnospiraceae bacterium
CATAAGTTCTGTACTCATAAATCCTTTCATCCTTTCTTTGAGTATATCGCACCTTATCATAAAAATAAAGTGCGTAAGTTTAGTTACCAGTAACTTACACACTTTATTTTACACTCTCTAATTTGTTGCTTTCGAAATTGCTTTCGGTTTATCATTTGCTTTCGGAATTGCTTTCGGTTTATCATTTGCTTTCGGAATTGCTTTCGGTATTTATAATCCTGTAATTTTGTAAATAGTTGCAACAGAGTCTTTTTGTCTCTCCAGAACACCAATTGTAATTAGTCTGTTCAAATACCCAACCGTAGTTGTAGTGCTTTTTTTACACAATTTTTCTGCTGTCATACGATCAATATAATCGTGCGTCTTAAAATACTCTACAATTGGATGTATCTGTTTCTTTTCTTTATCTTTCAGTTTTTCACTACACACTTGTAACATATACTCATATGCTGAATGACGTTTATTTTTTTGCTGTTTTTCTTCTGCAGATAGTTCTCGGAGTGTTTCAACTACTAACGGTATACCGTCATTATCTGTAATCCATTCGCCATTTTCAGTTATAAGAGGAGAAATATCATCTATAACTTTACTCATATTCATTGTTCTATTTGTATTAAGAACCTGCATGTACTTATCACATGCAAAAGCACTCATCGTTATTCCGCTATCATTTCTATTTATAAGTGGTAAAGGTGCATTCATTTTATTGCATTCAAGTCGTATTTTTAAAAATCCCCTTCCCCAAGATTCAATTTCACCTGCACGATAAAATACATCTGCTATTTTAGGATTATATGGTATAGACTCATGTCTCTGATATAACGTATCATCTAATGGGATACTGGCAGGCCATGATCCTACATTGAAAATCTCAATATGATCCTCAAATACAGAAATTTGAATAGGAACACCTTTGGCGTATTCTTTATGATTAATGGGATTTAAAAGTAATTCTCTAATTACACCTACTGAAAGCATATAAGTTTCCATTCTCTGTAACTTTTCATAGGAAATCAAAGCTTTAAAATATTTTGTATATAATATATCAATTGCTTTGTCAGCCTGTGTAATTAGCGGACCATGTATATCATCTTGATATATGATATCCGCATCTTCATTCATGCCATAGGTTCCAGCGGGTGCAAAAAAGGCGACTTTAAGATAAGCTCCCGTTATATACTGTTCCGGATCAGGATGAAATAGTAATATTGCAGCACGTGTCAAATAGTTCCCATCCATCAATTTAAGATTCTTAAGAAGAAGTTCATCTGATACATCCACTTCTGATTCGCTCATTCTTTTATTTTCAACAGCTTTTGAGCGGAATGCATTCAAAGCATCTTTATCAAGATCGGACACGCATACTCCGGGTATCGGAACGGAGTCCCATGTTTTTCCCGCACGCTCCAACAAGAAATTTTGCAATTCAAATCCTTGTAATTCACGAAGCGTAGAGCCGGATCTTTTGTAATACTTCCCATCACAACTTATCGCAAACGGATACTTTTCAATAGTTATGCAAATGTAATCAAGTTTTCCTTCGTGTGTAATGTAAATAGGATTTTCTTTTTCTAACTTTAAAACTGCCTTTTCATATTTTTTTGTTTCTGATTCTATACTATCATTTACGGTTTTTGAATTAATGGCACCTCTTGCATATTTATTAGAAAGTCTGTTCTCTATATCATATGGAACATTATCTCCATACTTAATATTAATTCCTTGTCTATCTGCATGATATATTCTTATGCTTGCTACAATTCCTAACTTGTCATTAATTTTATTAGGCAGAGATTCCAATAATTTGCGAGAATCTTCAAGTCCTACAACATATCCGTCATCATTTACACCTATATAAAGAGTCCCTCCGTCTACGTTCGCATAACCGCATAGCCACTTAAGAAAATCATCATTCCAAGACCATTTCCATTCGGTGGTTTGATTTTCTTCATCTGATTGATTTTGCATATTATCATATAACCCTGTGTCTGTATTCATTACAATCAATTCCTTTTATTAATTTTATGTAGATTATTTAATTTTATTAATTATAATCTATCTTTTTACCATCTTCAATCATTTATATAATAAAATAACCACATTATAGAGTAGATATTCTTATATTGTGGCTGTTTTGGTCGGAAATCAATTATATAATTATATTGATAAATATTTAATTATATAATTTGATTTGTTTATTATAAAAATCTGGATTTATCAAATAGATGTGGGGTTTATAAGTCGAAACAATAATTATTAAGAAGATATTCTGTAGCTATTCCAAGATTTAGACATAAAAAAAAGCTCCCCGAGTTGGGCTCGAACCAACAACCCCACGGTTAACAGCCGTGTGCTCTACCATTGAGCTATCGAGGAATAATTGAAAAATGCGGAAGAAGGGACTTGAACCCTCACGATCGCAGTGATCACCAGATCCTTAGTCTGGCCTGTCTGCCAATTCCAGCACTTCCGCGTGCATTTCAATCACGAGCTATATAATACCACATATCTTATCTGTTGTCAAATAAAAAATAGAAGAATATAGAAATTTTTTTATTTATGCATTTTTTAATAAAATAAGTAAAGAAGTATTTGACTATTTTGTATTTTTGGAATATAATATTGTATGTGAGTGCAAAATGCAGGAATGGCGGAATTGGCAGACGCGCACGGTTCAGGTCCGTGTGATAGCAATATCATGAGGGTTCAAGTCCCTTTTCCTGCACTTATTATAGCGAAGGTGCTGATAGGTTTGTGCTGTGCACAGAATGCACAATGTGTACAAACTGTTAAGTAACCCGGTAATACCATAAGAAGATAAAGAAATGGGTGATGCAGTTTTGTAACACCCATTTTGTGTTACAAAATTTGACATATTAATAGTGTGATAAGTTAAAAGGGAGGTTTTTACATGGCAACACCACATAATGAAGCAGATAAAGGCATAATTGCAAAAACAGTACTTATGCCGGGAGACCCGCTTCGTGCAGAGTTTATAGCAAATACATATCTTGAACAGGTGGTAAAATTCAATAATGTAAGAAATATGTATGGGTTTACAGGAAAATATAAGGATAAAGAAGTGTCCGTAATGGGATCGGGAATGGGTATGCCTTCTATCGGAATATATTCATATGAATTGTATACAGTATATGATGTGGAAAATATTATACGTATAGGTTCGGCAGGTTCATACTGCAGTGAGGCGGACATTTATGATGTAGTTCTTGCATCGGAGGCTTATTCGGAATCAAGTTATGCAAAGGTTCAGAATGGGTATGATAAAGACAAGACATATCCTTCAGAAAAATTGAATCAGAAAATACTTGATGTAGCAGATAGGACAGGTATTCCTGTTATTAAAGGATGTGTACACTCGTCAGATGTATTTTATCGTGAAGATAAGACGCCATATTATCAGAGACTTTATGAAGAGAAAGGCTGTATCGCAGTAGAAATGGAGAGTTTTGCATTATTTCATAACGCTTCTGTACTTAAGAAAAATGCGTCATGTATACTTACTATATCAGATTCATTTGTTTCCCATAAAGAAACAACATCAGACGAGAGGCAGAAATCTTTTGTTAAAATGATGGAACTTGCGTTAGAGACAGCAGTAAACATTTAGGTTGTCTATATGGAAGGTATGGTGATTATGTATGTCTGTAAGAGAAGAACTTGAAAATCTTGAAAGAGAGCATCTTAGTCCGTTTGCCGCACTTAGTTCAGAAACAGCAGGAAGAGACAAAGAAGAGGAAGAGTGTGATATAAGAACATGTTATCAGAGGGATAGGGACAGAATTATACATAGTAAGGCATTCAGAAGATTAAAGCATAAGACACAGGTATTTCTGGCTCCGGCAGGAGATCATTACAGAACGAGGCTTACACATACATTAGAAGTCTCACAGATTGCCAGAACCATTTCGAAGGCATTAAGGTTGAATGAAGATTTGACAGAGGCAATAGCATTAGGGCACGATCTTGGACATACACCGTTTGGACATGCAGGTGAGGCAGCACTTAATTCTATATGTGAGGATGGATTTACACATTTCCGGCAAGGTATAAGAGTAGTGGAGATTTTGGAGAAAAAGGGAAGAGGTTTGAATCTTACGAAAGAAGTCAGGGATGGTATACTTAACCACAGAACAAGTGGAAATCCGTCAACACTGGAAGGAAAAGTGGTCAGGCTGTCAGATAAGATAGCATACATAAATCATGATATAGATGATGCCATAAGAGGAAGGATACTTAAAGAAGAGGATTTGCCGGAGGAATATATTTCGGTTCTTGGAAATTCCAAAAATATGCGTCTGAATACGATTATACATGATATTATAGAAAATAGTACGGGTAAACCGGATATAGTAATGTCTGAAAACATAGCAGATGCCATGAGGGGATTACGGGAATATATGTTTAAAAATGTATATTCAAATCCGATTGCAAAAGGGCAGGAGGATAAGGCAAAAAATATGCTTAAGTTTTTATATGGATATTATAATGATAATGTGGACGAGCTTCCGGAAGAATACAGGCTTTTGATTTCAGATAATCAAAAAACAGGAAGAGTAGTCTGCGATTATATAGCCGGAATGAGTGACCAGTATTCAGTTGAAAAGTTCAGAGAGTTATTTATCCCGGCATTTTGGAAATTGGATTAGATGTTAGGCTGTATGTGGAAAGGCATGGTTTTAGATGTATTATCCGGATGATTTAATAGAAGAAATAAGAATAAGAAGTGACATAGTAGACATTATTTCAGGGTATGTGAAGCTGCAGAAACAGGGAAGTTCATATTTTGGTCTATGTCCTTTCCATAATGAAAAGTCACCATCATTTTCAGTATCTCCCGGTAAACAGATGTATTATTGTTTCGGATGTGGTGAAGGAGGAAATGTATTTACATTTTTAATGAGATATGAAAATGATACTTTTCCGGAGGCAGTAAGTATTCTGGCACAAAGAGCCGGAGTAGAGCTGCCGGAGGTGGAGTATACTGCCGAAGAAAAGAAAAATAATGATTTGAAGGCTATGATTCTTCAGGTAAATAAAGAGGCTGCAAAGTTTTTCTTTCATCAGCTTAAAAGCGGCAGTGACAAGTCAGGATATGAATATTTTAAGGGCAGAGGTCTTACAGATGAGACTATGGTGAAATTTGGCCTTGGATATTCGTTAAAATATAGCGATTCGTTATATAGGTATCTTAAGGAAAAGGGATATAATGATGAAGTATTGAAGGAAACAGGACTTATAAAGTACAGTGAAAAAGGCGTCTATGATGCATTCTGGAACAGGGTTATGTATCCTATAATGGATAACAATAACAGAGTAATAGGGTTTGGCGGCAGGGTTCTCGGAGACGGAAAACCAAAATATATTAACTCTCAGGAAACAAAGGTATTTGATAAGAGCAGGAATCTGTATGGACTTAACTTTGCAAGAATCACAAGAAGACCAGACTTTATAATATGTGAAGGCTATATGGATGTAATAGCACTGCATCAGGCAGGATTTAATAATGCGGTAGCAGCACTGGGAACTGCATTTACGTCGCAGCATGCAGCACTTATTAAAAGATATACTGATAACGTTTTGCTTACTTTTGACAGTGATGGTGCCGGTGTGAAAGCAGCATTGAGGGCAATACCAATTCTAAGGAATGCAGGTCTTTCTATAAAGGTAATAAATATGAAACCATATAAAGACCCTGACGAATTTATAAAGAATCTGGGTACGGATGAGTTTGAGAAACGTATAGATACAGCAGAAAATGCATTTTTATATGAGATACGCATGCTTCAAAAAGAATATGATATCAAAGACCCGGATGGAAGGACAAGATTTTATAATGAAACTGCAAAAAAGCTTCTTGCATTTTCTGATGAAATAGAAAGAAATGTGTATCTTGACAGCGTATGTGATGAATTTATGATACCAAAGGAAAGCATGGAAAAACTGGTATATAAACAGTCACTTACATATAGCGGAGAAAAAAATGAGGTTTTACAGACAGATAGTGAAAGAATAAATAAAGAATCTCTTAAAGATGAAGGAATGAAACAGTCGCAGAAAATATTACTTACATGGCTGATTGAAGATGACAGGATTTATCCTAAGATAGCAGATATAATAAGTGAGAATGATTTTATTGATTCATTTTACCACAAAGTGGCAGAAATGCTGTTTGAACAGTTAAGAACCGGAAATTTGAACCCGGCAGGAATATTAAGCAGATTTGAAAGTGAGGAAGAACAAAGAAAAGCAGCAGGACTATTTCATGCATCACTTTCCGGTAATATGTCACCACAGGAGAAGGAAAAGGCATTAAATGAAACTATACAAAAGGTTAAAAAGAACAGTCTTGATTATGCAGGTCGCAACGCATCAGATGTGAACACGCTGCAATGGATTATAAAGGAACAGGCAAGATTACAGAATATGCACGTGTTACTTGACTAAAAGGTGAATGACAGGAAGGACGGGGTTGTGCCGATGGAAAATAATGTAAATAATTTTGATGAAATTATTATAAAGATAATTGATGATGCTAAAAAGAAGAAGAATGTCATAGAATATAAAGAAATTTCTTCGTATTTCGGACAAAAGGTTCTTGATTCAGAAACCATTGATAAAGTTCTTGAACGTCTGGAAAAGGCAAACATTGATATTTTAAGGATAGATGATTCAGACGAAGTAAATGATGAAGACATTGTTCTTGATGATGTGGAAGAAGTTGATGTGGAAAATATCGACTTGTCCATACCGGAGGGAATAAGTCTTGAAGATCCGGTAAGGATGTATCTTAAGGATATCGGAAAAATATCACTTCTTAGTGCTGAACAGGAGATTGAGCTTGCAAAGAGAATAGAAGAAGGGGATGAGGAAGCAAAGCAGGAGCTTGCAGAAGCAAACTTAAGACTTGTAGTAAGTATAGCTAAAAGATATGTAGGAAGGGGAATGTTATTTCTTGATCTTATACAGGAAGGAAATCTGGGGCTTATTAAAGCCGTGGAAAAATTTGATTACAGAAAAGGCTATAAATTCAGTACATATGCAACATGGTGGATAAGGCAGGCAATAACAAGGGCAATAGCAGACCAGGCAAGGACTATAAGAATCCCTGTACATATGGTGGAAACAATAAATAAAGTAATAAGGGTATCGAGGCAGTTATTGCAGGAATTAGGCAGAGAACCTACGGATGAGGAAATCGCAGAGAAAATGGATATGCCTCCTGAAAAAGTGAGGGAAATATTAAAAATTTCTCAGGAACCGGTGTCACTGGAAATTCCTATTGGAGAGGAAGAAGACAGCCATTTAGGTGATTTTATACAAGATGACAATATGCCTGTTCCGGCAGATGCAGCAGCATTTGTTCTTCTTAGGGAACAATTGGTTGATGTACTGGGAACGCTTACGGAAAGAGAGCAAAAAGTCCTTAGGCTCAGATTCGGATTAGATGATGGAAGGGCAAGGACATTAGAGGAAGTAGGCAAGGAGTTTGAAGTGACCAGAGAGCGTATACGGCAGATAGAGGCTAAGGCATTAAGAAAGCTCAGGCATCCCAGCAGAAGCAGAAAGCTTAAAGACTATCTGGAATAGTGCGAGAAGAAAATCTAAGGCAGTAAAAGACACTGGCTAAGATTTTCTAAGTCTCGCACAGAAGAATCGCCTTGGGGCGATTCTTCTGAAGTAATTTCAGGGATTTGTAGTGCCAACGGAGTTGGCACTGATGACGGAGTTGGCACTGATGACGGAGTTGGCACTGATGACGGAGTTGGCATTGCTGAATGGGTTAGTTTGAGTGGAAGTGTAGAAAGGAATTATTCTGGTATGAAGAAGAAATGTGTTCAGCTATCCGGGCGGTTAAAACTTATAGCTTCCTTTGTATCAGATGGAAGCAGGCTGGCAGATATAGGAACGGATCACGGATATGTTCCTATATATCTGGTCGGAAAAGATATAATACCGTCAGCGATTGCAATGGATATAAATGAAGGACCGTTAAAGAAAGCAGAAGAAAATGTGAAGATGTTTGGTCTGGAAGATAAGATATTGCTCAGGTTGTCAGATGGACTGGATAAACTAAGTTCTAAAGAGGCTGATACTGTACTTATAGCAGGTATGGGGGGACGTCTTATACTAAATATATTAGACAGAGGGAAGGCAGTATGTGACAAGATAAATGAACTTATTTTATCACCTCATTCTGAAATAGAGCTGGTAAGAGAGTATCTGATGAATAATGGCTTTGCGGTTGTCAGGGAAGAAATGATATTGGATGAAGGAAAATATTATACGGTTATGAAAGCTGTGCATGGAACTATGGAATATAGCGGCATGGAAGAATTGCTGTATGGTAAATTACTACTGGAAAACAAAGATAAAGTTTTAAAGGAATATTTACTAAAAGAGAAATCAAAATATAATGATATTCTAAGTAAACTGTCGGGAAATCCGGTAAATGCCATAAAAAGTAAGATTCATGTTATAGACAGGGCACTTTACAGATATAAGCAGATTTAATGGGAAGGAAGAGATTATAATGTTTGAGGAATATGAAATCAGAATTGGTGATGAAGTAAAAAAGTACAAAGATGGTGTAACATTCATTGATATTGCAAAAGATAATCAGGATAAGTATGCTTATGATATTGTACTGGTTATGAAAGACGGTAAACTTTCAGAACTTTTTAAAAAGGTAACAAAGAACTGCAGTATTGAATTTATAACTACAGCCACAGCTCCGGGAATAGAAACATATAGGAGAAGCGTTAAGCTTTTAATGATGAAGGCATTTTATGATGTGGCAGGTGCAGAGAATATTAAAAAAATTGTGATTCAGTATTCTATTAGCAAAGGATTTTACTTTACAGTTGACGGAAATATTGATTTAACAGAAGAATTATTGGAAAAAGTTGAATCAAGAATGAGGCAGCTTGTGGATGAAGATTTGCCTATTAATAAAAGGAGCATAAGTGTTAACAGGGCAATAGCTTTGTTTAAAAGACACAAGATGTATGACAAGGAAAAGCTGTTTAAATTCAGAAGGGCTTCAAATGTGAATGTATATAGCATTAAAGGATTTGAAGATTATTATTATGGATATATGGTTCCGAGTACAGGGTACTTAAAATATTTTAAATTATATAAATATGAAGAAGGATTTGTTTTACAGCTTCCTGTAAAAGAAAGTCCTAATACTGTTCAGGAGTTTAATCCGCAGAGAAAGCTGTTTAATGTGCTGCGGGAATCCGGCAGATGGAGTGATATGTTGGATATAAGCAATGTGGGATCTCTGAATGAACAGATATCACAGGGCAGGATTAATGATATTATTTTGGTTCAGGAAGCATTACAGGAAAAGAAAATTGCTGAGATAGCTTCAAATATAGCAGCATGCAGAGATAAAAAATTCATTATGATAGCGGGACCTTCTTCTTCCGGAAAAACCACATTTTCACACAGACTGTCAGTACAGTTAAGGGTTAATGGGCTTACACCACATACAATAGGTGTTGATGACTATTTTGTGGATAGAGAATTATCGCCAAAAGATGAATTTGGCAATTATAATTTTGAGGTATTAGAAGCTCTGGATGTGGAAAAATTTAATCAGGATATGCAGGCATTAGAAAATGGCAAAGAGGTGCAGATGCCTACATATAATTTTATAACCGGAAAGCGTGAATATAATGGCAATATTATGAAACTCGGTAAGGATGATATTCTTGTTATAGAGGGAATACATGGACTTAACGATAAACTCTCATATTCGCTGTCAAGGGAAAGTAAATATAAGATATATATAAGTGCACTTACAACTCTAAATATAGATGAGCACAACAGGATTCCAACTACTGACGGAAGGCTGATAAGGAGACTTGTGAGGGATGCCAGAACAAGAGGAATATCGGCAGTAGATACTATATCAAGATGGCAGTCTGTAAGAAATGGGGAGGAAAGTCATATTTTTCCTTTTCAGGAGGAGGCAGATATTATGTTTAATTCTGCACTTATATATGAACTTTCTGTATTAAAACAATATGCAGAGCCAATACTATTTGGAATACCACAAGATGCACCGGAATATGTGGAAGCTAAAAGGCTGCTTAAGTTTTTAGATTATTTCCTTGGAATTGACAGTACAAATATACCAAATAATTCACTGCTCAGGGAATTTATAGGTGGAGGATGCTTTAATGTGTAAATAGTTTAGCCATGCAGAGAATAATATTTGATAATTCTGTGGGAGCTTGCTCACTAAGGAATTATTAAATATTAATTTGGAAAACAGAGTTTACAAAAATTAAAAAACATGATAAATTTTATTAAGGTTGTTGAGTAGGACAGACAATCGCAGCTGCTATTGCCGAAAGGACGCAGGTGAGGAAAGTCCGGGCTTCACAGGGCAGGATGCCGGATAACGTCCGGTGGAGGTGACTCTAAGGATAGTGCAACAGAAATATACCGCCAGCACTCAGTTGAGTGATTGAATGCTGTATGTATGCTGTATTCAATCTGGTAAGGGTGGAAAGGCAGTGTAAGAGACTACCGCCCATATGGTAACATATGGGGCACATGTAAACCCCATCCGAAGCAAGACCGAACAGAAAGCATATGGCTGCCCGTCAGCTTTCGGGTAGGTCGCTTGACTTTACCGGCAACGGTAAAGCTAGATAGATGATTGTCAAACACATAACCCGGCTTATAGTTTTGCTCAACATCTTTATAAAATGTCATGTTAAAGACTTTATAAAAAGGAGACAAGCATTTGGAAAAGATAGCTATTGTTACAGACAGTAACAGCGGAATAACACAGAAACAGGCGGAGGAATTAGGTGTATATGTTTTACCTATGCCTTTTATGATTAACGAAGAGACATATTTTGAAGATGTGAATCTTACCGTAGATGAGTTTTTTGAAAAGCTGAAGAACAACGCAGATATTTCCACATCTCAGCCTACGCCGGATTCGGTGATGGGTCTATGGGATGAACTGTTAAAGGATTATGACAGTATAGTCCATATTCCAATGTCCAGTGGTCTTAGCGGCTCATGCCAGACGGCATGTATGCTTGCAGAAGATTATGACGGAAGGGTAAATGTGGTGGATAATCAGAGAATATCCGTAACCCAGAGACAGTCGGTACTGGATGCAAAGGAACTGGTTTCGAGAGGTATGAGTGCATCCGAGATTAAGGAGTTTCTTTTAAAGGTTAAATTCGATTCAAGTATATATATAATGGTGGACACTTTAAAATATCTTAAGAAGGGTGGAAGAATTACTCCTGCTGCTGCAGCATTCGGTGAAATATTAAAGATAAAACCAGTACTCCAGATTCAGGGCGAAAAGCTGGATGCATTTTCAAAAGTAAGGTCTGTTAAACAGGCAAAGTCTGTTATGGTTAAGGCTATACGTGACGATATGGAAAAGAGGTTTGGAGGAGCAGATCCGGATAATATCTGGCTTGAGATAGCACATACACAGAATTATGATGCAGCATTGCAGTTCAAAGAAGAACTGTCAGAAGAATTTCCAGGATTTGATGTCCATATTGACCCGTTATCTCTTAGTGTATCATGCCATATAGGACCGGGGGCACTTGCACTGGCGTGTTCAAAGAAAATATAGTAATTTAAAAGGCAGATTGCTGTGGATTGGCAGTCTGTTTTTTGTTTGCTTATCATAGTGGTCTTTAATAAATGATATTACAGATTGAGTTTGGAGAAGGAGGAAAGGATATAAACATTTAATACTATGAAATCTTAATAGTTTATCAATATCAGTATTCAAAATAAATTATGCGTGGTATAATACTTTTTATATGATTAATTTATGAGTGCTTTTATAAGGCAGAATGGAGGCTGGGATTGAATATTTTAATTAGAAAAGGCAGAATTTTAAATCCGGCAGATAATGAAGATTTTACCGGAGATATACTGATTAAAGAAGATAAGATAGTCAGTGTAGGACAAAATATTTCTGAAGAAGATTGTAATATTATAGATGCATCAGGATGCTTTGTGATGCCGGGATTTATAGATTTGCATGTGCATCTTCGAGATCCGGGACTTGAATATAAAGAGACTCTGGCAACAGGGGCAAAAGCAGCGGCACATGGAGGATTTACCACCATATGTCCTATGCCAAACACTAAGCCGCCGACAGACACTCCGGAAAAAATAAAGGATATTGTGAAAAGGGCAGCATCAGAATCGCCAATTAATATTTTACCTATAGGTTCTGTTACGCTGGGCATGAAGGGTGAAGAGATAACAGATATAGAAGGCATAAAAAAAGAAGGTGCCTGTGGTATCAGCGAAGACGGAAAATCGGTTATGAAATCTGATATATACAGAAAAGCAATGAGGATAGCCGCAAAGTCAGGTGTTACTGTTATGGCACACTGCGAAGATATAAGTCTTGTAGAAGGCGGGGTCATTAATGTGGGCAAAAAGGCAGATGAACTTGGATTAAAGGGAATATCAAACGCAGTTGAAGATATAATAGCCGCAAGAGATATATTATTAGCAAAAGAAACCGGTGCAAAGCTTCATCTGTGCCATTGTTCCACTAAGGACAGTGTAAAAATGGTAGAACTGGCAAAGGAAGACGGACTTTCGGTAACAGCAGAAGCGTGTCCTCATCATTTTACATTGTGTGATGAAGATATAAAAGAAAATGACGGAAATTACAAAATGAATCCTCCACTTCGGTCAAGGGAGGATATGGAAGCGTTAAAGGAAGGCTTAAAAAACGGAATTATTGATGTAATATCTACAGACCATGCACCGCACAGTAAAGAAGAAAAGGCAGGAGGATTTGAAACTGCGCCTTTTGGAATTGTAGGACTGGAGACTGCTGCCGCACTTACCATGACAGAGCTTGTAGATAAAGGATATCTTACACCGCTTCAGATGGCTGAGAAGATGAGTTATAATCCGGCAAAAGTAATTGGCATAGATAAAGGAATTATTGCCGAGGGAAAGACAGCCGATATTGTGATATTTAATCCCGATGAAGAATACTTAATAAATGTAAATGAATTTGAATCAAAAGGAAAAAACACACCTTTTAATGGAAGAAAGGTTAAAGGAAAAGTTAAATATACCATATGCGGTGGAAATATTGTATATGGCAACTGAAACTGTAAACTAAAACTTGAAATGGAGAACAAAATGATAAACAAACTTATTGATGGAATTAAAAAGAAAAATGCACCTATAGTAGTAGGACTTGACCCAATGCTTGATTATGTACCGGAGCACCTTAAAAAAGAGGCATTTGCTGAATTTGGAGAAACACTTGAAGGTGCCGCAGAGGCTATATGGAATTATAATAAAGCGATAATAGATTCAACATATGATTTGATTCCGGCAGTTAAGCCACAGATAGCTATGTATGAGCAGTTTGGCATAGAGGGGCTGAAAGCATTTAAGAAGACAGTTGAATATTCAAAAGAAAAGGGACTTACAGTTATAGGTGATATTAAGAGAGGCGATATAGGTACTACATCTGCTGCCTATGCCACAGGACATCTGGGCAGGGTTCAGGTAGGCTCAAAAAGCTATACACTGTTTGATGAAGATTTTGTAACAGTCAATCCATATCTGGGGACAGACGGTATAAAGCCATTTGTTGATGTGTGCAAGGAAGAGAAAAAAGGTTTATTCATACTGGTAAAAACATCTAACAAATCCAGCGGAGAGTTTCAGGATCGAATGATAGATGGCAGACCACTTTATGAAATAGTAGGTGAGTATGTGGCAAAATGGGGTGAAGAACATATGGGCAGCGAATACAGTTATATAGGTGCTGTTGTAGGTGCCACATATCCGGAAATGGGAAAGATATTAAGAAAGATTATGCCAAAGAGCTATATACTTGTACCGGGTTATGGAGCACAGGGCGGTAAAGCATCTGACCTTGCACCATATTTTAACGAAGACGGACTTGGTGCAATCGTGAATTCATCCAGAGGAATTATTGCAGCATATAAGCAGGAAAAGTATGCTTCTTTTGGAAGTGAAAATTTTGCAGATGCGTCCAGACAGGCAGTAATTGATATGATAGAGGATATTAACGGAGCAATCAAAAGATAGGAGAGAGTGCAGGTATGAGTGAAAAGTATCAGGAAACAGCATATGTTATCTGTCAGGAAGAGATTGGAACAGATATATATGGTATGTGGATAAAGACTGAAAATATAGCGGCAAAAGCTGTTCCGGGTCAGTTCGTATCATTATATTCTGCCGATGGTTCAAGAATACTTCCAAGACCAATAAGTATATGTGAGCTGAACAATGAGAAAACTGCATTAAGATTAGTTTACCGTATTGCAGGTAAAGGAACAGAAGAATTCAGCAATCTTAAAAGTGAAAATGTAATAAAAGTTACAGGACCATTAGGAAACGGATATACCATGAAAGACAATCGTGCAATGCTGGTGGCGGGTGGAATAGGTGTACCGCCTATGGTGGAACTGGCAAAAGAACTGAAAAGAAAAGGATTAAATGATATAAAAGCAGTTATCGGATATAGAAATAATGAAATGTTCCTGAAGGGAGAACTCGAAAAATACTGTCAGGTATATGTAGCTACTGAAGATGGCTCTTATGGTGTAAAGGGGAATGTAATTGATGCCATAAAGGAGTATAATCTTGAGGCTGATACTATATATTCCTGTGGACCAAAACCAATGTTAAAGGCAGTTGCTTCATATGCAGAAGGAAAAGGAATTGAGGCACAGATATCATTAGAAGAAAGAATGGCATGTGGTATAGGAGCATGTCTTGGTTGTGTATGTAAATCAAAGGAAAAAGACGCACATTCAAATGTGAATAATAAAAGAGTCTGCGTAGACGGGCCTGTATTTGATTCAAGGGAGGTGGAGCTGTAATGAATACGAAAGTTAAGCTTGCAGGAGTAGAATTAAAGAATCCTGTTATGACTGCATCAGGAACATTTGGTTCAGGAATGGAATATAGTGAGTTTGTGGATTTGAATAAATTAGGAGCTGTCGTAACAAAAGGAGTGGCAAATATTCCATGGGAAGGAAATCCGGTACCCCGTGTGGCTGAGACTTATGGCGGTATGTTAAATGCCATAGGACTTCAGAATCCGGGTATAGATTTATTTATTAAAAGAGATTTACCATTTCTAAAAAAGTATGATACAAAAGTTATAGTAAATGTATGCGGCAAATCTTTAAACGATTATCTGGAAGTTGTGGAGAGGCTGTCCGATGAGGACGTGGATATGTTAGAGATTAATATTTCCTGTCCTAATGTTAAAGAAGGTGGTATAGCCTTTGGTCAAAGTGAAAAGTCTGTGGAAATGGTGACAAAGGAAGTTAAAAAGAAGGCTAAACAGCCGGTCATTATGAAACTAAGTCCAAATGTGACGGATATTACAGTTATGTCAAAGGCAGCAGAAGCAGGAGGGGCAGATGTAATATCTCTTATTAATACTCTTACAGGCATGAAGATTGATATAGAGAGACAGACATTTGCACTGGCAAATAAGACAGGAGGAATGTCAGGACCGGCAGTGAAACCGGTTGCATTACGTATGGTATATCAGGCTGCAAATGCGGTAAAGATTCCGGTTATAGGAATGGGCGGAATATCATGTGCAGAAGATGCCATAGAGTTTATTTTGGCAGGTGCTACAGCTATATCTGTAGGTACGGCTAATTTTTCAAATCCGTTTGTAACTGAAGAGATTGCAGCAGGAATTGAATCATATATGGACAGGCATAAAATAAGTGATATTGCAGAACTTATTGGAGCAGTCAGATAAACCGTAAAAAAATGGGATAGAAGAGTATTATAACTCCGCTATCCCGGTTTTAAATTAATATAAATATTTGAATGAAAGGAAATAGTAAGATGCAAGTGAAATATTACGATATTGGATTAAATCTGTTCTGTAAACAGTTTCCAGAACCTGAAAAAATTATTCAGGAAGCAGAGAACAATGGAGTATGCTGTATTTTGACCGGAACAGATAATAAAGAGAATACTAAAATTGACAATTTTGTAAAAAATCATAATACTTTTGGAACTGCCGGCATACATCCCCATAACGCAGATCGTGCAAGACAAGAAGATTTTAATCATATAGAACAGATTTTATCTGAAAATAAAAAAATAGTTGCTGTAGGAGAATGTGGTCTGGATTATGACAGGATGTTTTCTACGAAAGAGAACCAGATAAGGTGCTTGGAAAAGCATATTGTTTTAGCAGAAAAACTTGGCAAACCATTATTTCTTCATGAGCGTAGTGCAGCAGATGATTTTATCAGAAGATTTAAGAAACACCCGGATATTTGTAAGAAATCTGTAGTACATTGTTTTACAGGAGATAAGGAAACATTAGATAAATATCTGTCAATGGGATTTTCAATAGGTATTACAGGATGGATTTGTGATGACAGACGTGCAAAGGAATTAAGAGAAGCAGTTCGCAATATTCCACTTGACAGGATTTTGGTAGAAACGGATGCACCATATCTTACACCTAAGAATGTACAAGGCTTAGATAGAACAAATGTACCACAAAATATTATATATGTTGTTAAAGAACTGGCAAAATATATGAAGGTTTCTGAAGAAGATTTAATTGATAATGCAAAGAAAAATACGGAAAGATTGTTTGGGATAAATGTTTAATTTAAATAATTTTATTTCCTTACAACCTTAACTTGCACTTTATCAATGGCTTTTCCATAAATCCCTGCATACCCATTATCTGTATCATTCCAGTTGGTAACCCATGGGAGATAATCAGGGCTGCCAACTGTAGAAACTCTGTATAAAATATTGTAACCCGGCATACCGTTAATCTCCATCTGTATGCCGTCTATTTCCTTACCTAAAATACCTGCATATCCGTTATTGCAATCATTAATGTTATATCCTGTTACAAAAGGAAGCCAGTTACCTCCCTTTATATGTACCCTGTATTTTACAATTCCCTTGTCAGATTTAACTGCCAGTCCGCTTATTGCTTTATTATTAACACCTGCATAGCCTTCACAGGAGGTGTCATTGCAGTTCTTAACTTCACTGTACCATTTTCTGGCAAATGCACGGTAAAATACATTTATATCGGTATTTGCCATATTGTCAAGTGTTGTGGAAGGTGTAACAATGCTTGAAGTTCCTATTGAATAATCAATATCCTTTAACTTAATTACATACTGCCATTTATTCATGGAAATGGGATTATGCACCCAGTTCCTTGATGAACCGTCCATAGCATAATAGTATCCTTCAATATCCGATACAACCCCGATATGACCATTGAGCCAGATACCCCAGCCTATATATGCTTTCCAGTTATTTTTTAATTGTGTTATTGTAGCCGTTGCTAAAGCAGTTGATTTATAGCCTGCGGAACTTCTGACTATACCTGTATACGTTGATATTAATCCACTACAGTCGCAACATACGCTACCTGCTTTGTTTAAGTCCGAGTTCCATACAAGCGAACCATAACGTTCTTTAAGATTCTGAATCTGAGCTCTTGAGAGGACTTGTCCCTTTGCTCCATATACATATTTCCAGTCGGATGCTTTTTTACAATGTTCCAATAAACCTTTTGCTGTTTTTGACATATTATTTTTCCTCACTTTCATATTTTTGCAATATAAAAGAGACTGCTTATTTGCAATCTCTATGTTATCTAAATATTATTTAATCGACTTTCCAATAGTTCTAATCTGTTCTCCAACTGTGACATTTTATCTTTCAAATCATTGTTTTCCTGCTTTAAACCTTGAATATACTTAATTATTAATCCAATAAAACCTTCATATCGCAGGAAGTACTCTGGTTCAGAATCATAATCCGTAACAAGAGTTTTATTTCCATCTTCGTTTTCAACTTCTTTTTTAGGGTATTCTTTAATAAGTGGTGCAAAATCTTTACTGTCTATTCCTAATTCTTCAAGTAGTTTTTCCACATCCTGTGCGACTAAGCCGTAATGCGTTCTGCCAGAATCGCCATCCTTATATTTAAAAGATGTAGGCACTAAACCATCTATAATTTGTTCTGCAAAATCTTGTGTTATATTTTCAAAATCCTTCTTTTTATTTTTATCAGAGCTTGTTATCAAACCACTTGAATTATATATGTTTTTAGCTACCATACTTTCAAATGGAATAGAAGTATGTCCTATTGTACATTGATTTGCTTGTGTAGGTATAATTTGAAACGAGTTTGAAAATTGCGTCATTTTTAAACGTGGGTAATTGTTAGTATGTGAACCAGTTCCACCTATATAAAAGCAAAAGTTGGTGGAATCACTAGCAATCGACATCTCACCCAAGCGTGCATTGCCACTAACAATTAAATCACCTGATTCAGTCAGATTCATTTTTAATCCGTTATTCCAATGATACCATCCGTAAGAATTGTCCTGTCGTGTACCAACTCCCCATATTGTACTGCCAGACTTTTGATGTAAAATTAAGCTTTCTCCAGTTGTGGAGTTCAATGACATATTATATCCACTTGTTATATTACCCCAAATTCTTCCTGTTACCGTTATTGCACCTGACAAAGTTCCTCCAGTTAAAGGTAGATAATTATGAGTATGAGACAATGCTGCATATTTATCTTTTAATGAAACATCCTTTTCATAGAGCTCCGGAGCTCCTAGTTTTCCTTCTTTAGTAAAATAAAAGCTTGCTAAGTACTTCCAAGGGGATGTTTCAAAACAATATACTCTAAAATTATTACCGCATGCATCCATTTGATAACTATATTTTCCATCCGCTGAAGTTATTTCAAGATTTCCACCCTCATTATCAGTCCACATTCTAATTTTGTCTCCAGCGTAAATACGAGACGAACCAGATGTTCCTAAAGCTCCTGATGAAGTACCTCCGCTTGTACTTAAAAACTCTGAAGCTGCATGAGTTACAATATCCCCAAATGCTCCTTTGTTACAATAGGCTAAATTACTTCCGTTATCGTTATATTTGCCATTCCAAAATGAAAGACATGCTATGTTCGGAATATAGTCGTTATTTGTGCCATAGCCTAACGTTCCAACTGTACTTAATGACTTGATACCATTTATAATTGGTGTAACATTGTTGTAATTTATTATAGGTAAATTTGCTTTAAATAAATAAAAATCTGCTAGTTCTAATGCCCATTTTAAACTTGATGGTGAATAGCGAAAAAGTGTTCTGGTTTTTATTGTATAAGTTTTTCCATTTAATACTGCGGTTACTGGAAAATTACCAGTCAATGCCCAACTTCCCGCCATAGTTTTCATATATACGGTATTTCCTGCTGGTGTAGTAAAAACTTCTCCTGCCCCAGATTGCATTCCATAATTATCATTTGCATCATTATCTTCCCATGAAGTTCCATCAGTAGTGACTATAATGTGACCTCCATAAGGAACTGACGTATTATCGAACGTAGAATATAAAGCTCCATTAAAAATTAAGGTTTTAACACCTTTAGAGTTAATAGCACTTCTCCCATTCGTTGTAATAGTGTCACCTACAGTTTGAGAAAGCAAACACAATGGCCCATTATTATTTGATGCCAGATATGCAAGAAACATATCAGATTCTTCAAAGTTCCCAACAGTTGTTAAGGAATCAATTAAATCTTTAAGAATCTTCCCCTGTTTTGCAGACAACGGTTTATTTGTGGATGTAGAAGTCAGGTTATCAACAATGTCAGAGACGTTCACTTTATTAGTGGTTACATTTTCAATAAGCGTTCTGTTTGATTTGATATAGGCAACAATCTCACTCAGTTGGTCTAATGTCGTATCATCACTATCTGCCAGTGCATTCAGTCTTGCTGTCAAATCTGAAATAAGATTTCTGATATTGGCATGTGCTGTAGGAGAAGTATTATGATTTGCTATCTCTGTCTGAGTAAAAGCAGTGGTAGCAATCTGCGTGGTATTAGTACCGGCAGAAGCGGTAGGAGCTTTTGGTGTGCCTGTCATGGAAGGACTATCTATAGAAGCTTTTGCGTCTAGCTGTGACTGGATATTACTTGTAACTCCATCAGTATAATTTAACTCAGTTGTAGTAGCAGTAATACCGTCTAACACATTTAATTCATTTACTGTTGCCGTTAAATCTGAAATATTACTTACTGTATGATTATGGGAATTGTCTTTAACTTCCACGGCTATATCAATATCTGAACTTCCGTCAACTGATTTACTTGCAGATACATCACCTGATAATTTTACAGTTCTTAATTTTCCCCATTTATCTGTGATAATATCAGTAGTTCCGTCAAACAATGTCCCATTAATATTTCTTGCAGTTGTTAATTTTTTTGCACTGCTTACATTTTTATCAATATCATGTGTATCGTCAACATTTCCAAGTCCTATCTGTTCTTTTGTGGTTTTATGGGGATTATCATAATCTTTTAAATGGTCTATCATTCCATTAACAACATCGGATTCATATGCAGACAAAATATCCTCATTGCTTACAACCGAAGGTTCTACAATAATATTAAAAGGCATGGTAGAAATTTTCTGAGAGTTTTTTAAAAGTTGCAGTTCAGCACGTACAACTCCGGCACATGCAGTTGCCTGTTCTGATAACGTAATATGTATTCTTCCGTCATTAACTGATATAGCATCACCATTATAAATGGGTTTACCGTCAGGCTTTCTTAACTTATACTTAACGGTGATGGAATTATCCAAAGGGAAAAATTCACCATCATTGGTAAGTGTAATAATCAGTTTACGGCTATCAGTGTCTCCCTGCACGCAGCGTACATTAACAATACGTGGAACGGATAAATCAAGGCTGAGCCTGTTAATATCATCAATATTTATATTATCTTCATTCATTTAAAATCTCCTTTCCAGGTTTTACAGCCCTGTCTTTCTGACAGGGGAATAAGAAAATACTATTTCACATTTCAAATTGCATGTAAAAGTATTTTTATTTTCAGTATAATTATTAATTATCTTAGGGAAAAAATAGTTAAAGTCTCTGGCAAGGTCATGGGTTTGCGAAAAAATAATATGGTTCTTACCATTTATTTCGATTACCTCGCCTGAACGGCAGTTTTGAATAATGGTTATTTTATTATCCATGGAATTCTTAAGAACAAAAGCTTTTTTGTATTTTATTTCTCCATCTTCCATAATATCTTTACCATCTTCCAACAGGGTAATTTTCACATCAGGATATATGTACCCCTCTTCATCAGACATATCAAAAATATCAAAAGAAAATTCATCAGAATCCTTTTTAATAATAATCTCATCCATATAAGCAAATGGAGAATCAGTATATAATGTCAGTTCAAGTCCGACAACAGAACCATTAAGTTCAATTTGTTTAGTCGAAAAAGCAGCATTCCAATATAAATCTTCATATCCTTCCTGAAAAATCTTAAATTTCCCATACATATTTTTTCTGCACAGCCATCTTTGCAGTGAAGAAACATCTGTTACAGAAAGAAATAAATCATCATAGATTCCGGCAGAACATGGATTTTTACATATCTGAAAAACAGTAGTATAAGCGGAATCATAAACAGATGAAAAAATATTGAAATTATAACTTCCACAGGGTTTAATCTGATTAAAAGTAATATCAGCACCTGAAGAAACAGTTTCAATTCCACCGGCTCCGTCAAAATTACAAATTATCATTCCATAGTCAGACAATTTTTCACCTTCAAATTCAAAATCAGTAGCATACATTTAAAATCTCACCTCCAAAATAAAGACGGCAACTAAGAGTTACCGTCTTGTAAATGCATTATCTTGTTTTCTAAATCGTTAATTTTATTTATGCACTTTTGTAGCATATGGGTATTAAGTGGTATAAATTCTTCATATCTCAATGAATAAATATAGACAGGATTTCCATCTTCATCTAAGACATCTTTGAAAGATTCATTTCCATTTTCATCAAAATAAGACTCCTGTTTTATGTCCTTACAAAAGCCTGCAAAATCCAAATCCGTCAATCCACATTCAAACATTGCATTTTCAACATCCTGTGAAATAAACCCGATGTGTGTCCTTCCAGAATTACCGTCTTTAAACATAAAAGAAACAGGCAAAAGTTTCATAAAAAACTGCTCGTATTTTTCATCTTTATCTAATGAAGTTATTTCTTTCTTACAATTTCTATCAGAAGTACTTATTGCAGATGCAGAAATATATAAATTTTCCCACCTTGCATTGGCTGTTCCAAGAGTTATAGTTCCGCTTTGTGCAATTGGCATTCGTAATTTATCTCCATATAATCCAACCGTATAATTACTTTCATTACTGAATTGAAAAGCTCCAGAAAGAGATTTTATTGTCTTATTCTCAGAATCAATAGAAAAACCATTTCCTCCACTTCCACTTTTAATAGTAAGCACAGGTGTAACAATATCAAAATTATTTATACAGAAAATTTCAATATCATCATCTGATTCTTTACCAAACCATCCAATTATTTTATTATCGTCATTAATGAAGTACATTTTACTATTATGAATGATACTATTTTTAATGGTAACAGTAGTAGAACTGTTTCCGTTTAATATAAGTCCATTTGTATGGTTATATGTTATAGCACTTTGAGCCATATCCAAGAATCCTGAACTTGTGATAGAACCAAAGGTTGTAATATTACCATTTGGTTCAACTTTAAAAGCATAAGTTTGACCTCCATTACCGACACCAATTCTAAGTCCCTTTGAATCTATTATACAATTATGTGGTGATAAAGGGCAACTTGGAGTATCGCCAATTTTTAATTCACCAGAAAAGGTACCAGTGGCACCCTTTAATTCACCAGAAAAAGTACCAGTAGCAGCATTGAGTTCACCAGAGAAAGTACCAGTAGCAGCATTAAGTTCACCAGAGAAAGTACCAGTAGCAGCATTTAATGCACCGCTGAAAATTGCATTTCCACCCATATCAACGGAAAAAATATCTTTTCCCTCATTGTTCTGTATATTAAATACTTTTTCGTTATTCAGTCCTAAAGGGTCAATGGATACGGAACATCCATTTTCTTTTTTCAGGTACAAATAGCCAGAAGCAATTTTTGGAGAATAAACATACTCATTTTCTATTGTAGTAACTCCGGCTTTTTCCAACTTGGTATTAACTAATTCCTGAAAATCCGATATTTTGTTCTTATATTCATTTAATTTATCTTCTACAGATTTTGCGTAAGCATCATCAGTATAAATGACTTTCTCTTCCCAGTCTGAAACATCATAAGATGTATTATTTTTTTTTGATATAAGCAAAGTTCCTTTTTTATATTTAGGAAATGAATCATCAATGTCAGACAAATAATTATCTTTTTCAAGAATCCACATATCATTAGCTTTATAATTATTTGGTTTTTCCACATAAACAGATGCTTTGCCATCAGCCATATCAAACAATTCTTTTGAAACCGTCTGCTCTTTCCAAGAATATGTAACCTTACCATTATTGTCTGACTTCTGGTATACAAAAGTTTTATTTGTATCTTTTTCTACATTAGTGCAGTACCAAATATCTCCGATATGTTCTTCTTTAATGTTTGGTTCGTTCCAGTTTTCTGACGGATCCGTGGACTGATACCATGTTTCTGTTTTTTTGTCTATCTGTTTCTTTGCTTCTTCAATATATGGATTATAATCAGAATTAACCCACTGCTTCAAATTTTCACTGGCAATCTCATCTATTTTTTCATTCAACCCTTCAATATTTTCATTCTTAATCGGGGTTTTCCATGTAATATTCCCACCATCCAAAGTAATACCGTTTTCATCAAGGACAATGGAATTATCTTTGCCATATATCCTAAGTTTTTCACCAATAAACAGTTTCCCTACAACAGTCCTTGCAATAATCCCATAATCATCAACATATTTTCCTTTTTTTCCTGTCTCAGGGTTAAATTCCTCAGGGTCAAAATAAGAAATCCTTCCAATTCCTGTATCAATTGTTTTCCAGTTGTCAGAAGTTGTATAAAGTCCATTAGAAAGAAACTTGATTTGATGTTTATCATAAGAATCAGTCACATAATCATACCGTCTTCCAAGAAGACCATGACCATCATTTACTATTTCCTCATTATCAGAGTCAACAAATTTTGTTCTTGTGGCATTTAATCCATTGCTTACAAGATTATTTACTTTATCGGCAGTAGAAGTAGTTTTTGCCATCTGCTGTACAAGACCTGAATACGAACCGGCAATGGAAGAAGCAGATTTGATAACGGATTCCACATCAGAATAGCCGTTATAAATTTTTTCAACAGTAGAAAACTCCACATCTATAGAATCAATTTCATCAAAATTGATCTTATAGGAAAGCAGGCGAAGTTTATAAACCCGTTCATTAATTCCGACACGAATCCAGTTACCAACGGCAAACTTATCTTTCAAAGGATAAAATTCTTTCAGTGCCAATAAATTATTTATCGTGCTGCTGATTGAATACTGGATATTACCTGCTTTATACAGTTCTTTTTTTGCAACATTAAGAAGTTCTTCAGCCTTCTCCACTATTTTGGAATCAGTCTGTCCGTCAGAAATATAATTACTGTTCGAATATTTATCTTCCCTGCGGTAAGAACAAAAAGTTTTCCAAAGATGGACACCATTAGGGAAATTCTTTATAAAATTTTCAATATTAAGTTTTTCATTAACTTTTTTCCTGATTATGTTTAAAATCCCGTCATCAGAACCATCTTTTTGGCAATTATAAATTTTCAGAACTTTATTTAATTGTGTATTCCTATCTATTTTCTCTTTATCAATATGATTCATTCTGTTATCAAAAAAATCTGAATACTTATCAAGCAGATTGTCATCCATATCAGATTCTTCTTTTGTCCGGATAAGCACATCCTTGCAGCTTTTAAATATATCACTGAGATTATCAAGTTCATCAAGTGCATAATAACCAATCTGTTCTTTAAAAGTCTTATCATCAGTTTTTAAGCTCAATACATTTTTATACTTTTCCTTAAACTTTTTGGAATCGGTTACAGCCCTGTATATTTCATGTTGAGTAAATAATTCGACATTTGAGCTTACGGATAAAACAATCTGTTTGCTTTCACAAGACTTTTTATTGCCGTTTTCATCATTTTCAGTAAGACTTGTAAGTTTAAAACTGCCAATCCACATGCCATTAGAGGTCTCTGAGTCAGTTTCAGGGTCAGCTTGTGCATAAGTATCAGTTTTAATTTCAAGACTGTAATAAGCCGTATTAAAAAACAGTTTGGCAGCTTTTTCGATTACACGTTCAACACTTTCACGAGTGGCAGAAGTATTATTTCTAATAGCAATTTCTTTCTTAAAAACAGTACCGTCTTTGCCGGTAAAACCATCGGAAAACCCATTCAAAATGTTTTCAAGGGAAACCTCCAGACCTTCGCCTTCCGTATTTATAGTGGGCATCATTGAAGATTTTAAAAAACAATATAAATCTATTGCCTCATACATAACAGTAGTAGTAGCGGGATATCCGGCTAAGACACCATTATCGGGGATGGTTTTAAATCTTTTCTGGATATTTTCATCATCTTTGAATTTATCTTTAACATCGGAAACCACTTCGTTATAATCACTGACATATATAGCAGCACCCAAATCACAATCCATGAAATTGTACTCCATGGTAGAATTATGCTCGTCATATAAATCATTATATTCATTTAATACATTTATTAGGGATTCAGGCATGTCATTCATTATATCATCGGAAAAATAATAAATATAATTTGTGCCGTTAGGATTAATGGAGCACAGGGCAGCATTAATTACATCATCACCGCCTTCAACATAAAAGCAGTTTTTATATGAATCCATGTCAGGCTCAAGGTTTATCTGGGTTGCAAGATTTTCTCCGGATATAAACACAGTGGTATCATCACCATACTGTCCTCCAAAAGATTCACTGCCGCATTCAGGGCATTTATCAGAAAAGTCCCCACGAAAATGATTACAGGAATCGGAATCACATGTATTGTACAAATCATAAACAGATACAGTCCTGTCCATGGAATTAAAAATAAAAATGCAGTTAAACTCCTGTGCAATCTCGCCGGTAAGTTCACTGTACAAATCAGTATCGGATATAGAAAAAGATTTAGGATCTTTAATATCCTTTAATGAATCCTGTACATACGCAATGGAGTAGTGGGGTGCTTTTTCAAAAAGACGATGTAACAGTGAACGCTCCCTGTATTCTTCATTATAAAAAGTGGTGGCAACATCATCACTATTACCCAATATATCAGCCTCAGTATTAATCTCTATATTGTACAGATTAATTTGTGATAACTCACTTTCACATAAAGATATTCCCGTAACTGATTTAGAAACTGCACTGTCATCATTAACAGAAACGGTTATTACAAACCGCTCTTCAAATTCCGGGATAAATATAATTTTATTGTTTAATATCAAATCCCATAAAGCATTTTCGTTTCCATTAATACTTTTATAAACAGTAAATGACAATTCATTGGCACTGTTAAAGTTTTCCTTATATTCAAGGGAAAATACATCATTAATTTTCCCTAAAGTATCAAAATTCCTATTTTGAAGCAGAAGAGTAGGTACATCAACATTGTGTTGTTTATCAAATGTTATTTTTGCCATAAGCTCCTCCTGTCTTAAATTTGTTTTCTTAGTCTGGAAAGTCTGTTATCATTTTTAATATCCCTGATAAGCATAAGATATTCATGTCTGATATTTTCCAGTTCACTGATAAGTTCCAAATAAGTTTCATGGCTTATTTCAGCCAGACTAATTTTTTCGGATATATTTTCAATATCACACTTTGCTAATTCTTCCCTTAGATATTCGTTTTCTTCCCGAAGTTTTTCAATGATTTTATTTTGATTTTGTATAATTCTGTCTTTTTTATTTAAATATATTTTCACGTTTTCAACCTCCAAATTAAAGCAAGTCAACCTGCCTGTCATTTTAAAGAAATTTCTTTTAAGCAGTTGTAATTTGATATAAAGTAATTAACATGCCATTAAAACCAATAATTTTAAATCTTTACTGCAAAACAAAAGAACACCCATATTTCAGGGTGTCCTCTAAGTTAATATAAAGTTGTATAACAAAATACTTTTACAGATATCTTCTTGAGCCTAACGAATTATAACTTTTACTCAGACTTCCAATTGACTGGTTCTGCAAAATCTTAATGGTCTTAGGGTTTGTTGCAAGATGTCTGTTAAGTTCATTACTGAATTCTTCCGGGTCATTGACACCATTCATCACAATACCGCCCATGTTGATATTGACATCACCACTATTAAAATTGCTTTTAAGTTCTGGAAGGGGAGTAATATTAGAACCATCTGTATTAAAAGGTATCGGGTTATTCTGTGCAAGTTTCCACAGGTTTTCAGCCATTTCATTTGTAAATATCATGTCACCCTGTCCGACGGTACGCAGAACCCCCTGTGACCTGTCAAACTGGATTTCCTGACCTTCCTCTGCAAGCATGGCAACCCCGTTGTAAAGCATATTCCTCGTACCCATCTTAAATCCGGGGATTCCCATCTTCTTAAGTGTCTGGTACAGGCTTCCGTTTTCCTTCTGTCCCGACTTGACATTAAGGAGTTTTGCAAGTTTTTCGACTTCAGAATCGCTGAGTATCCTCTGCCCAAAAGTGTCATAGAACACCCTGTTCAGGTCAGACAGTTCATCCCTTGACTTCTTAGTAACATTTAAATGCTTATTCAGATACCTTAAAACATCAACGGATTCATACCCTGATTTCTCTTTTGTTTCCCTGTATTCTTTATCTGATTTCTTATATTCTTCCTTGTCCTTTTCATACTGTGTTTTGGCTGCTTTTGTTGCGACATTGTTCTTTCCGAATATTTTTTTCACAGTTTCATATGCGGTCTTGGATTTCTGCATTTTCTCATATTTATTATCACGGTCTTTCTTCATGTCTGAAATTTTTTCAGCTCTTGCCTGTTCTGCATCCTCCAGTGTCTCCTTAAGGAATTCCTTTCCATCAGAACGCTGCAGCTTATCCGCATATTCAAGCATCTTCTTGTGGTAATCTTTAGTGTCGTTGATAGCCTGTACCATACCCTTGCTGAAATCTGATGAATTAAGTATCGTGTTAAAGTTCTCGGTCGGGACATACCCGATATTTTCCATTGCATCAGTAATGGTATCTGCGGCATCAGACGAATATGACTTAATGTCATTAGTCAGGCTGCTAAAGTTGTCACGCATATTTTTTATAATGTTTTGAATTTCATTCGAGAGAGTATCCTGCAAATCACCGAGAATGTCCTTTGTGTCGGAAATAAACCTGTCATACTGGGTATCTTTCAAATCCTTTTCTGCTTCTTCAAGGGAAACAGTAAGCTTTTGTATCTTTGCCTTTGTTTCCTCGGATGTGCCATTTGAGTAAGCGGCAAGCTGTTTCTTTATTGAAGCAATCTGCTTTGTCTTATCGGCAATGGTGTTCTGATAGTCATAAGCACTCTTTTCCGCATCAAGCAGTTCCTCATATTCACTGATGACACCGGCAATTTTATTCTTAAGTGCATCATAACCCTGTGTATAAAGGTCAATTATGGAATCCTTTTCATCATTTGCAGCATTTATGGAATCCTGATACAGTTTTATAAGTTCTTCCTTGTGGTCAAGCAGTTCCTTATTGTAAGGGTCTTTTGCAAGGTCTTTATTGATTTTGTCAATCTGTTTTTTATAATCCACAGACTGTTTCATGTAAGCTTTATAATTTGCTGAATGAAGGGAAGCAACGGCTTTACCTTCATCCGTAAGACCTCCGGTCTCATCGCTTGTTAAATCCTTCCGTGATAACTGGTTAATCATAAAGTCCGATTCGGATATTATGTTGCTTATGCGTCCCTCGAGGTATTCAAAATTATCCCATTTTATCTGCCTGAGATGATTCTTATATTCCTGGAGGGATTTGTCTGATTCATCTATTGAATTTGTTACCTCATCAATCTGGCGGCGCAGTTCATACCATTCAGGCGAATACTTCTTTATTGAGCCGTTCTTTACTGAATTATCCAGTGATTTTGTCAGTCTGTTACGCTCTTCCACAAGGGATGCGTTGTTTTTCTTTTCATTTGCAATGAGCCTGTCATAATATTTTGTGCTCACCTGATAGCCTTTTGCCTGAATCAGATCAATTTTGCTGTCAAGCCTTGTGGAACGCTGCTTATAAGTACCCTGTCTGTCAGAATAATGTTTTTCTATGTTTTCCAGTTTCTCTTTTGCAATTTCAGCCTTTTCCTGCTTTGATGTGTATTTATATAATTCTGCATTTGTCTTTGAAGTTTCCAGTTCCGTAAGGTAAGCGTTATATTCGGCACATTTTTCGGCAAGCTTTGTGTCAACTTTGGCGGCAGACTGTATCAGCTCCGCAGGTATTGCCTTGCCTTTCTTCACATAGGACTTTATCTTCTTTAAAATGCTTTTGTTTTTAGAATTGGATTTTATGCCGTTTATGGCATTTCCGGCTTTCTTAAAACTTTTTCTGTTGGCTGAAACAGCGTCATCATATGCTTTCTTGCGTTTGTCAATGTTTCTGTTCTTACTGCTTACATATGAATTCTTTGTTTTATAAGAAATAGAGTTAGCAGCTTTTGCGTCAAGCAGTTCATCGGACGAATCAGCCTTTTCAACCTTTTTTTCAGCTTTGGCGTTATTGAGTGCTGCCATTGCTTTGGCATTTTCAACCATTTCTTTTGTAAGGTTACGGATGGAAGAGTTGTTGCTGTCTATGGCATCCTGATAATTCTTCCATGCCTCTGAACCCTTCTCGACGTTTTTCTGCTGCTGCTTTAAATATTTGTTTTGTGCCTGGAGGTTTTTTATCTGTTTGCCTTCATTGTCATTAAGTTTACTGTAGTCAGATGCCTTTACAGTCTGTCCCGATGCTTCCCTAAGACCGATTTTGTCTGAAATCTTTTCACCGTATTTTTCAAGGCTGTCTAGTTCACCGGCTTTTACATCAATCTTTATCTGTATCCTGGATATTTTGTTTTTCTTAATGTTTTTTTCCAGCTCTTTGATGGATTTATTGTTTTCATCTATGGAATCCTGATAGTCATTCCATGCATCAGAGCCTTTTTCAACGTTTTTCTGCTTTTCACGAAGTAAACGGTTTTCTTCTTTATAAGATGCTATCTCTTTATTGTAGCTTTTATCCAGTCTGTTATAATCTGATGTTTTTGTTTTACGGGTATCATCATCAATCTTATCCTGTATTTTTTCGGATTTTGCTTTTGTCTTGTCAAGATTCCTCGTTACCCTGTCAATCTCTATTTGGATTCTTAAGTTTTTGCTATCCTTAATGTTTTTTTCCAGCTCGTCTATCGCATCATTGTTACTGCGGATTTTTGCTTCAAGTTCTTCCCATTCTTCCGAACCCTTGTCTACATACTGCTGCTGTTGACGGAGGAGCTCGTTCTGTGCCTTGTAATTCTCTATCTCTTTATTGTAGCTCTTGTCAAGCTTATCATAGTCGGACACCCTTTTCCTGCGTGTGTCATCATCAATCCTGTTTTGTATCTTTTCGGACTTTGACTTGATTTTATCCAGATTTCTTGATGCTTTGTCAATGCTTAACTGTAACCTGTCAATGTTAAGCTGTGATAATTCTTTTTCTAAATCATTTACAGTATTAAGGCAGTCCTGTGCCTTGTCATACCAGCTCTGATAATCTTTTATCTGGTTTTTAATCGTATCATCAGTAATTTCGGATATGTCAAGTGAACCGTCACGGACTTTTGCTGCCCATTCTTCGGGTAAGCCTACGGAATTGGCTTTCTCCATGTATTTGTTGTAAGCATCTTTTTGTAACTGTATTTCTTCGGTTACTTTTGATATTTCATTTTCGTATGCAGATGCACGTTCAGTAAGTGATTTGAATGTATTTGATGCGGTTTCGCCCAACTCAGATATGACTGTTTTAAGACGGTTTATTTTTGATTCGATGAAGTCTAAGATTTCTTTGGATTTTTTGGCTTCCTCTTTATTGCCATCTGTATCAGTACCGCTGCTAACAGAAGGCTTAGTGGGAGGAGCAGAAGGTTGTGTTGCCCAATAAGAAGCCAAATTTTCCCTCATATCTGCTATCATTTCATATTGTTGATCCAGTGTGAACATTATACCAACTGATGCATCAGATTCCTGCATTTCACGAACTTGAGCCATTGCCTTGGCAGCACCTTGAGCCATAGTCCCTGTTATACCATAAGAATCCGCTAATTTTACAAGTGACGCAATATTTTCTTCAACTGACAGTTTATTTGCATTTAATTCAATCTGTTCAAGTCGCAGATTTGCAATAGCTTCACGGCAAACAGCAGATGCTCCGGCCTCATTCAATAATGAATCCTGTACTTCATATGATTTGGAGTTAAATTCATCCATTGTCATATTAAGGTTATTAGTGACTGTTTCTTCAGCTTCTTTTTTTGCTTTTAATTTATCAGTTACTATGGCATTTGCTTCGGTTATGCCTTGGGATTCAAGTGCTGAGATTTTTTCTTCTTTGTTAGCATCTGTAAGATCTTGAAGTACATTGGTCTGAGCGATACGTTGTGCGGTTAGAACTTTTTGTATTGTCTCTTCGGCATTTGAAATGTTTTTGTTTTTCAGTTTTTCTACATATAATTCTTTATTAGCCTGAGCAAGTCCTTTATATGTAGATATATCAGATAGATATTTGTTTTTCAGTTTTTCCTCAACAAGTGACTGTGCGTTTGATATTCCTGCGGATTTGAGCTGGTTTATATATAAATCCTTGTTAGATTCATTGACTTTATCAAGTGCATCAACATGTTCAAGATATTCTCCGGTAAGGTTATTAAATGCTTGCTGCATTTCGTCCATGCTATGTGTGCCTGAACCGACTATGTTTACAAATTCTTCGTATGAACTAAGGTTTTTCCATGTATCATCAAGGCTTGTCAGGTCTTTAATGTCTACAAAGCCGTTTTTACCTGCCTGTTTATATAGGCTGGTAATAGTAGAGAGACCGTTTGTGACATTAGACAATTGTGCCTGTGCAGATATCATCTCGTTTATTCTTTTACAACAGTAGTCAGCACTCAGACTGGTTTTATCAAGAAGTGTTTTGTATTCTTCTGTAGAAGAAAGTGTTTCAGGCGTGAGTTCTCCGGAGGATGCCAGTTCTAATAGTTTTTCTCTTGCGGATGCGAAACCGAATGCGTTAAATGCTTCAGTAAAGGAGATAGGTGGAGAAACTTCTTTACCGGATTCTGTTTCGGAATTAATGGAATTTAAATACTTATCATATTTTGCATAAAGTTCATCAAGTTCTTTAACAAGGTATTCTTTTCCCTTAATTACGTTGCCATTAGCATCATATAAAGAATCGTCACTTTCCATAAGTTCACTTATTATTTCGCTTGATTTTTTAGATGCTGCTTTTACAAAATCCAGAGTACCATCTATATAACTTTCGTTAATTCTCCATTCATTATCCTGCATAAATTGATTAGGGTCATTATTATAACTGTCCTCAATTTCTTTACGCTTATTATAATATTCTTCTAAGGTAGAATTAGTTTCTTCGATTCCGTCTAAATAGTAATTTACCGCATCAATACTGTTTCCTCTTTGATTTCTTCCATATGATTCAGAGTCTTCAGTAATAACTTTTTCGGCATCATCAGCTGCATCCATCATTTCTTGTTTGGCAATGGCACTTTTAATATTTAATTCTCTTTCAAGTTCGGAATTAGTTTTTTTTAACTGTTCAAGTTCATTTTGTTCAACAAGAGAGAGGGAATCTTTACTGTTTAATTCATTTAATCTGTCTGATGTTTTTTTAAATTCGTCCTGTAAAGATTGAAGTTCAGAAATAGTATCATTATATGTTTCCTTTGATTTTTCTAATGCTTCTTTTGATTTTTCATGTGCTTCAGCCATTTCCTTTTCTGAAACAGTGACTGCGTCATATATTTTTACAGCAGCAAATATTGCCGTCATAGCTATTGTAATTCCTGTTAAAACAGGGTGTGCAGCGGCTAAGGATTTTATTGATACACCTAAACCTCTTATGGCATTTTTTAATCCAAAAGTAGAAACAGTAGCAGTGCCTTGTGATGCTGCAAGGGCATTGGTGGAAGCTGTTTGTGCTAATTGGGTTGTTGTGGTTTGTAATTCTTCACCCTGTAAACCCTTATGTATTAATATATCTTTTATTTGCGTTTCGTTCAATGTTGACTGAGCAATAGCCGCTTTAACAGCTTCAGTAGAATAACCATTTAAAGCTTGTTTTAGTCTTCTGGTAGTTTCATTATGTACACCTAATCCTTGAAAATTAGACATACTTATTAGTACATTTTGAATACTTTTTAGGGCAGATAAAGACTCTCCTACAGTTTTTAATTGCATTAAAAAATATTCATTGGTATAATAAAACACAAAAAGGAGTGAGATGAAATATGAATTATCAGCAGTCTTATAACTATATATTTAATGAAATTGGAGATGAAGGATTAGAACTTCTGGATTTAATAGCAGATAATAAAACAGATGAAGGGATAATGTTAATCAAAAATTTAACATCTTGTAATGATGAAGATGCCAAGCAGTTGTGGGAGGATTTAAAAGATAAATATGGAACAAGTGAAACAAATCCTTTTATTTTAAGCAATGACGTACTTGAAAAAAATGCAGTAAGAAATACATTATCACCTAAATGTCCAACCTGTTCATCAACTAATCTAAAGAAGATATCAGTAACTTCAAAAGCAGTAAATACAGCCATGTTTGGAATATTTGGAACAAAAAGGCATAAAACATTCCATTGTAATAATTGTGGATATGAATGGTAATATGTACATATATAATG
>JAAVHZ010000038.1 GCA_014799465.1 Lachnospiraceae bacterium
CTCGGGCGCGCCGGGTTTCGCGGCGTCCCTTGCGGCCACCTCGCCCGGGCGCGGGGCCGGGCGAGGGGCCGGCGCCTCCGGGCTGTCCTCCCGGGCGGCGGGCCTCGCCGCGATCTCGGAGGGGATGGTGACGGTGAAGGTGCTGCCCGCGCCTTCCTCGCTGTCCACCTCGATGGTGCCGCCCATGGCGAGCACGAGTTCCTTGGCGATGGGCATGCCGAGGCCCGAGCCCTTGAGGGCCGCGTCCTTCTGGGCGCGCGGGTCCTGCGTGAAGGGGTCGAAGAGCTTTTGCAGGAAGGCCTTGCTCATACCGCGGCCCGTGTCGCGGCAGCGGTAGAAGGTGCGCACATGGCGGCGGTCGGTGCGCTCCTGGCGCACGGAGACCGTCACCGAGCCCCCGCCGGGCGTGAACTTGACGGCATTGCCGATGATATTGAGGAGCACCTGCTTCACGCGCGTCTCGTCGCCCATGACCCAGGGGTCGGGCACGGCCTCCTCCAGCGTGAGGCGCAGGCCGCGTTTTTCGGCGTGGGCCGCCTGCATGAAGATGACATCCGCGATCATGGCCGTGATGGAGTAGCGGCTGTGGGCGATCTCCACCTTGCCGGCCTGGAGCTTGGACATGTCGAGCACGTCGTTGAGCAGGGAAATGAGATAGTCCGCCAGGCTGCGCGACTTGTTGAGCCAGTCGCGCACCTGGGAAAGGCGCCCCGGGTTCTCCACATGGGCGGAAATGAGGTGGTTGAGGCCGATGATGCCGTTGAGCGGCGTGCGGATCTCATGGCTCATGCTGGAGAGAAATTCGCTGCGCACGCGCACGGATTCGTGGGCCTGGTGTAGCTTCTTGCGGCTTGAGATGCCGTAGAGCAGAAGCAGGGTCAGCGCCAGCACCACGAGGCCGAGCAGGGAAAGGCCCATGAGGGAGAAGGTGGCCTGCCGCTCCTCGAGCACGCCGTTATCCACCACCATGATGAAGTACCAGTCGAGCTTCGGGCCCTCCTTGCTGGCGAAGGGCACGAAATAGACGAGCTTCCTGCCCTCGCCGTCTTCAAGATAGAGGCTGAACTCCTCACGCCGGGCCATCCTCGCCACGATGTCGCGCTTGCTGAGGCTGCCCTGCCCGGCGGCGAGCTCGGTGAAGAAATTGGTGTCGTTGCGCAGGTAGATGTCGCGCTTGCGGCCGACGATGTAGTTGCCGTTCATGTCGATGACGGAACTGAAACCGTAGGATTTGCCGTTCTTCACAAAGCCGTCGATGATCAGGTGCTGCTGGAGGAAGGTGATGTCCGTGCAGCCCATGAGGGCGGTCATGGCAAGGCCGTCCACGCTGAAATCCTCGAGCCTGATGGCGTAGAGGATGGACTCGCGCGAGATGCCCGCGAGCTCGTCATTGTCGTCAAAGCGCAGCACGAGCTCGCGCCGGTCGCTGCCCTCGAGAAGCTGGAGGAAGTCGAAGCGGGCGCCCGTGCTCTCGTTCGCGCGGTCGTAGATGAGGAACCTGTCGGTGAAGATGCGGCCGTCCTCCGCCAGCATGAAAAGGCGCGTGAAGGCCGTGGTGGCGCCCTCGAGGTTGAGCTGGGCCTCCAGGTCGCGGATGGAGGAGGCGCCCTGCACGGCGAGGCGCTTCTCCACGCCGGAAAGCTCCTCGAGGAAGAGCTCGATGCTGGCCCTGAGCGCGCGCTTGTCGTGCTGGGCCACTTCGGTGATGTTGAAGAGGATGTTGCGCTCGATGACCTCGCGCAGCTTGAGGGTATAGAAAAAGATCAGCAGCGAGACGATGCCGAGGAAGAGCAGGAAGAGCTTGGTATAAAAAACCTTGTCGCGCCTGGTCATGGAATTTTCTCCGCTCAAATTCCATGGTTCGGGGTGGCTGCGCGCCAGGCTCCGCGCGGGTCCCGTTGCGGCCGCGGCAGGGCACGGGCAACAGGAAGAGGCCCGGGCGGCCGGCCTGCGGGAAGGCAGGCGACCGTCGGGCTCACGCGCGAAAAACGCGGCAACGCCGGGCACGGGGCCAAGCCGCCGCACGCGCAAAAGCCCGGGCAGCCAAGCCTCGCCAGACCACAAATTGTAAACTAAACCGCAGCTTACACTACAGGAGCGGAGATGGCAATCACGGGCGCGGAAGCGCGGCCTCATTCCTCGCACGCGCGTGTGGAGAACGCCCCTCCGCAAGCCTTGACAAGAGGCGCGCCCCGGAATACAACTCAACTTCACCTGTGGGGAAGTAGCTCAGCTGGGAGAGCATCGCCTTCGCAAGGCGGGGGTCGAGGGTTCAAATCCCTTCTTCTCCACCAGGAATTTCAAAAGGGGACGCAAGCCCGCGCTTGCGTCCCCTTTTCATGTTCCTGCTGCCCGGATGCACGGCAATGGCGAAGGGAATCCTCCCTCGCTGGGTGTCGGGCTCCTGCGCCATGCAGGCCATCAGGCTTCCGGCGCTCCCATGGTCTTTTAGCCATGGAGACCCGGAAGATCCGACATCCACCCCCAGCCGCCCGCAAGCCCCAAGGCACATAAATAGCGTGTCCTCCCCAGCCCTGCCGCGGTCGCATGGGGACTTTGACGGTATTCTTAAAAATGTTATCCTTATTTCAAGGAATCCTTACTTACCTCCGCAGGAGCCATCCATGCTGGCAAAACTCACTTCCAAAAACCAGCTTACGCTTCCCAAGACGCTCATGAGCCAAATACCCCGGCCCGAATATTTCACGGTGGAGCTGGAGAGCGGCCGCATCATCCTGACGCCCGTGAACCTTCGCCCCGCGGAGGCCGTGCGCGACAAGCTGGCCGAACTCGGCATCAGCGAACAGGATGTGGCGGACGCCATTGCATGGAGCCGGAAGGCATAGATGGCGCCCCGGGTGGTGCTCGACACCAACTGCCTCATTTCGGCCCTCATCTTCCGGCATGGGAAGACCGCGGAACTCCGCCATCTCTGGCAGGCGGGGCGCTTCATCCCGCTTGTCTGCCGTGAAACGGTCACGGAGCTCATGCGGGTCCTGTCCTATCCCAAATTCCGGCTTTCCCGGGAGGACGCCGAGGCCTTGCTTGCGGAATTCCTGCCCTGGGCGCAAAGCGTCCTCCTCGGCGTGCCCTGTGAACCTGTCCCAGAGCTTCGGGACCCCGATGACGCCATTTTTTTGCACCTGGCAAAGGCGGCTGGGGCGGATTACCTGGTTTCCGGCGACGGGCACCTGCTGGCGGCGCGCGCCTTCTTTACAGCTGTTCCCATCCTGAGCCCCGCGGAATTTCTCACACGACTGGGCGAGCCCGGCTGACCGCGGCCCTCACGCCGCAAAGCCCCGCCGGAAGAGCATGAGGGCGGAGAGGACGAGCATGCCCAGAAGCAGCCGGCGGAAAAAGCCGGTCTCAAGGCGCCGGGCCAGCGGCACGCTCACGCCGATGCCCACGAAGGCGGCGAGGCTGCCCGCAAGGCCGAGCAGCGGAAGCTCGCCCGCGAAAAGCCCCTTGTGCGCGAGCCAGGGGATGACGAAGGCCATGATGGCGATGCTCACGGCATTGACCGTGCCCAGGGTCTCGGCCTTCTGCCAGTGCCGCAGGAAGGCGTAGAGCACCAGCGGCGGCCCGCCGAAGCTCACCGCGCTCATCATGATGCCCGAGAGCAGCCCGAAGGGCGCCGCGCACCACAGGGGGAGCGGCCGCTCGCGCCTGTGCAGCAGCCCGGCCGCGAACTGCCAGAGCAGGAAGAGGGAGAGCGCGCCGGCCGCGGCGAGCAAGAGCGCCCGGGCGCCGGCATTGGCGAGGAACCACACGCCGAGCGGGATGCCGCCCAGCGCCGAAGCGGTGAGGATGGCCGTCTCGCGCCAGAGGATGTGGCGCAGGTAGACCACGGCCATCCCCAGAAAGATGGCGGAGCCGGAGAGCGTCCCGAACAGGATGGCCTCGCGCGGGGGCATGGCCAGGGTGATGAGCGGCACGGCGAAGAGATTGCCGCCGAACGAGGTCAGCCCGGTCACCACCCCCGCGAGAAGCCAGGTCACGCAAAAATACAGCCAGGACAGCATGGCCGGCCGCGCCCCCCGCCTTTCGCCCTCAGTCGGCCAGGCGCAGGATCCTGCGGGCGTTCCCGTACATCACCATTTCGCGCACTTCCGGCTTGAGCGGGAAGGCCTCATAGGTCTTGAGCGCGTCCTTGAGCTCCACGAAGGGGTGGGCGCTCGCGAACACCACCTTGTCCGGGATGAGATCGTTCATGGCCTCCACATAGACATTCACCATGGGCGCGCGCTCGTATTCGGAAATATCCATGTAGACATTGGCGTTGCGCAGGCAGGTGTAGACGGCCTCGTTGACGAAGGGGTAGCCGCCGTGGCTCATGACGATGGTGAGCTCGGGGAAGTCCCGCGCCACCTTGTCCACGTCCCTGGGGTCGGCGTATTCCATGATGGCGCCCGGCACCTGCGGCGGCGGCGCCATGGTGATGAACACCGCGCAGCCCAGCTCGCAGCACTTGCTGTACAGCGGATAGAAGCGCGCCTCCGTAGGCTTGATGTGGGCCGGGTAGGGGTCGATGGCGATGCCCTTCATGCCCAGCACCTTGAGGGCGTACTCGGTCTCTTCTACGGCGGCCATTTTCTTGTGCGGGTCGATGCCCCAGAAGCCCACGAATTTTTTGGGATAGGCCTGGCAGAACTCCAGCACGCTCGGGTTATTGGAGGGGAAGCCGTAGGTGGTCTCGCAGTCGCGGCCGGTGATGACGCCAAGCTCCACCCCGAGCCGGTCGAGGCCGGCCACGATGTCGGGCAGGGGCTCGGGCTTGCGGGCGTCAAAGCCGATGGCCTTGCAGGAGGCCTTGAACATGGAGCTGTTTTTGATGCCGTCGATGATTTCCGGGGTATTGGGCCGGTAGCGGAAGTCGATGACCTTCATCTTGCGTGATCCTTTGTAGGGTTTTGGTTATCTTTCGCGTTGCTGCGAATGTGCGTTGATAATGCGCGTGTGCTTTCCCGCTGCTCCTCTACCGCCGAAATTATCCGTCAAAAACAGCCTTTTCGGCGCTGGCTGCGTCAGAGAAAAATTTTCTTGGTCGAGTACTTAAGTACACTCCCTGCGAAAATTTTTATCTTCCTTGCCAGCGCCGAAAAATCTTATTTTTTAGGATTCTTCCGGCACTAGCATCCGTCTTCCGCTTCGCTCCAGACGGAGGATGGAATATTCCGCAATGTCCTTTTTAAATCCTTTTTGCTAGCCCGTTGCCCTCACTACTTCCTGACGAGGCAGAGCGGGATCTCGGGGATATAGGTGCAGACGAGCAGCACGAGCAGCATGAGCCCGATCATGGGCAGCGCCAGCCGCGCGATGCCCTGGAGCTTGGCCTTGGCCACGCCGCTCGCCACGAAGAGGTTGACGCCCACCGGCGGCGTGATGAAGCCGATGGCGAGGTTGACCACCATGATGATGCCGAAGTGCAGCGGCGAAACGCCCACATTGGTCACCACGGGCAGCAGTATGGGCGCCAGGATGACGATGGCGGCCAGCGCCTCCATGAAGGTGCCCACGATGAGCAAGAGGATGTTGATGAGCAAAAGCACCAGGATCTTGCTGTTGGTCACGCTGAGGATGGTGCGGGCGATGGTGCCGGGCACGTCCTCGAGGGTCATGATGTTGCCGAACAGGGTCGCCATGGCCATGAGCAGGATGATGACCGAGGAGGTCTCGCAGGCTTCCACGCAGGCCACGCACATGCCCTTGAAGGACATCTCGCGGTAGAGGAAGAGGCCCACGATGAGGCCGTAAAAGGCGGAGACCGCCGCGGCCTCGGTGGGCGCCATGATGCCGCCGTAGATGCCGCCGAGCACGATGACCGGCACCATGAGCGCCCACTTGGCTTCCCAGAAGGCGCGGCCGAAGGTGGCGGCGTCGCGCGTCTTTTCCTGCCCGCGCCAGTTGCGCGCGCGGGAGTAATAGTAGCAATAGGCCATGAGCACGAGCCCGGTGAGGATGCCGGGCACGATGCCGCCCATGAAGAGGTCGCCGATGGAGACCTGCGCGGCCACGCCGTAGACCACGAAGGGGTTGGACGGCGGGATCATCACGCCCACGCAGCCGGCCGCGGCCACGAGCGCGCAGGAGAAATATTTGTCATAGCCGCGCTCCACCATGGCCGGGATGGTGAGGGCGCCGATGGCCGCCACCGTGGCCGGGCCGGAGCCGCTGATGGCGCCGAAGGACATGCAGGTCACGATGGCCGTCAAGCCCATGCCGCCGTAAAGCCCGCCCACGATCTCGTCGGCCAGCTTGAGCAGCCGGTGTGAGAGGCCGCCCGCGCCCATGAACACGCCGGCGGCGATGAAGAACGGGATGGCCATGATGGGGAAGTTGTCGATGGAGGTAAAGGAGATCTGCGCCATGTACTCGATGGGCAGCGTGTCCGCGCTGATGATGGTGGCCAGTGTGGAGAGGCCGAGGCAGATGGCGATGGGCACGCCGATGGCGCAGAGCACCACGAAATAGCCGAAAAGCGCGGTCAGCGGGGGGATATATTCAAAAATGAAGCACGGCGCGCAGATGATGACCACGATGGCGAAGCCGATACAGGAATCTTTCAGGCCGCAGACGCGCACCTGCGCCCAGAGGCGCTGGATGAGCCGGAAGCACATGAGGCCGAAGCCCAGCGGCAGGATGAGATAGGGGATGAGGAAGGGGATGCGCAGGGCCGTGGTGAGCTGCGGAAAGCGCAAAAGCCTCTCGATCTGGCCCCAGCCGTACCAGGCGATGACCGCGGTGAGGCAGAAAAAGAGCGTCTCCACCACGATCCAGCTGATGTCCTGCCAGCGTTTGGGCAATTTGTCATACAGGATGTCCACGCGGATGGACGAGCGCTTGCGGATGGCCACGCTCACCGCGAGGTAGGAAATCCAGATGAAGATATAGCGGGAGAGTTCTTCCGTCCACACGGCCGCGCCGGCGCGCTCGATGAACTGGGTGATCACATAGCGGTAGATGACCTGCCAGGTGATGAACAGGATGATGCTGAGAAGGCCGATGACGAGAAACACGGACTCGAAATTCTCGTTCAGCCAGTCCAGCACCTTGTGCTTGGGCGCGCTTTCCATGTGCTCCCCCGGGTTTGACCAGATTGAAAAACAGGCCCGGGCGCGGCGGCGCATAAAAATGCGCCCCTGCCCCGGCGGCGCCGTCCGCCCCCACGGGCGGCGGAACATCCCGACCAGAAAATGCCCCGGATACGCGAGACCGGGGCGGTCGCCCGCCCCGGCCTTCAGCTCGGCGCGCTGCTCCGGGGTGAGGATGGTGATGTCGATGCCCTTGTCGCGGAAGGCCTGCCAGGCCTTCTCTTCCAGGGCGACGGATTCCTTGCGCTGCCATTCCGTGGCTTCCTGCGCGGCCTCGCGGATGATCTTCTGCTGCTCGGGGGTGAGGCTGTCCCACTTCTTCTTGTTCATGAGCAGGATGTGCATGGAATAGTTGTGCTGCGAATCCATGGCGTGCTTGAGCACTTCGGAATGCTTGGCGTCGTTGAGCAGGGAGAAGGTGTTGCCCTCGCCGTCAACGGTGCCTGCTGGAGAGCGGTGTAGGTCTCGCCCCAGGCCACGGGCGCGGGGTTCATGCCGAGCTCGGTGGCCACGGCCACTTCCACGGGCGAGTCCGTGGTGCGGATCTTCCTGTTCTGGAGGTCCTTGATATCCTTCAGCGGCTGCTTGGCCGAGGTGAAGTTGCGGTAGCCATATTCGCTGAACATGATGGTCTCAAGGCCGATGTCGTTGGCCACCTGGCGCAGGGCCTTGCCGAGCTCGTCCTCGTCCAGGGCCTTGTAGAGCTTTTCCTGGTTCTTGGGGTCGGTCACATAGGGGAGGTCGATGGCCATGTAGGCCGGGGAGAAGCTCGCCAGGTTGGGCGTGGACGAGGAGGACATGTCCAGCGTGCCGGCCTGGGCGGCCTCGGTGGTCACGCGGTCAGAGCCGATCTGGGCATTGCCGAAGATCTGGATTTTGATCTTGCCGTCGCTTTTTTTCTCCACAAAGTCCTTGAATTTCTCTAGATAGTGTCGTCATTTCTCTTTTAATTTATGTAGCTTTCTGCTATCCTTTTCCAAAAGGAGGTAGACATGGAAGCTGCACATCGTCGCCACGATATATCTGACAAGGTTTGGGAGC
>JAAVHZ010000039.1 GCA_014799465.1 Lachnospiraceae bacterium
ACAGCAAGAATAACATTCTTTCACAGGCTGGACAGTCAATGCTTGCACAGGCTAATCAGTCAACACAGGGTGTTCTGTCATTATTAGGTTAATTTGTACATGGTATAGACCAAATTTAAAGCCGGCTTTAAATAGCCGGCTTTTTTTATAAGGAGTAAAAATATGGAAAAAGAAATATATGGAGAAGTCATTGAAATGCTGAAATGTCTGCCGGAGATTATCTTACAATTACGCAAGAACGAAACAGGAGAAGTTTATAAAAGATTACAGAAATGTATGCCAAAGCTGAATAAAATATATACAAATTTACTGGCACATAAGGCAGAGTATGAGGAAATGGGAGTAGAATTGCCACAGGATGTTATATTGGCGCAGATAAATAATATGATAGATGGTTTTGAATACAAGGATACTATAAAACTGGCAGATACATTGGAGTATGAAGTCAGTAACATGCTGGTGTTATATAAGGATATCTTGGAAGAGAAAGGGATACAATAAATAATATGATTAAAGAGAATGATATTTTAAATAAAAATTTGAAAATAATAGAGGAATCTTATCCTGAGATATATGCAGATTATTTGGAATATGCAGATAAATTACAGGATGATACGGAAACCTTTTTAGATAAATCTTTAGATGGCTGCTATATTACAGGAGTTGTGCATGAAAATAGGGACTGGTATTTTAACAGCCGTTATAATCCGGTCAAAGCAGCAGAAGAATGGTCAGAAAAATTTTCAAATATAAATTTTCAGGCGATTTTTGTGGTATTGGGTCTGGCAAATGGCATGTACGCTAAAACACTTTTAAATAAGCTTCAGGAAACGAACAGTGTATTAATCTATGAGCCAAGTAAGATTTTATTTTATAGAGTAATACAGGAAATAGATATATCAGAGATACTGTCAGATGAAAGGGTGTTTATAGGACTTCAGGGTGTGAATGATAGACATGTATTGGAGTTTATGATATTTAAGATAGACTATACTAATATGTTTTATCTTGAGTACTGTGCCCTGCCTAATTATGATAAACTTTATCAGACGGAATGGAGAGATATTATGCAGACAATAAAGAATCAGGTGGAGAAGATAGTTATTAACAGAAATACACAGATTCTTTTTAAGCATGAATTTATTGTAAATATGTTTATGAATTACCGTGATATGGTGAAACAGCATACAGTTAATCAAATAAAGAAAAAGTTTGAAGATGTTGACTATGAAAAGACACCAGTGATTATTGTGTCTGCAGGACCATCTTTGGATAAAAATATCAGGGAGTTAAAAGCTGCTAAGGGAAAAGCTTTTATAATATGTGTGGATACAGCATTGAACAGTATGTTGAAGGAGGGGATAATGCCGGATATTGCTGTTACGGTAGACCCACATAAACCGATTTTATTGTTTCAGAAAATGATAGGTAATAATATTCCTATTGTAGTAAGTCAGTTTTCAAATAAGGATATTATTTTAACTTTGGATTCTAAAAGATTTTATATTGGAGAGGAAGATTACATTGCGAATATCTACAAGCAATATGATAAAGAAAGTCCTGTTGAATTAGAATCAGGAGGTTCGGTAGCACATATTGCTTTTTCATTATCATACTATCTGGGTTTTAAGACAATTATTCTGGTAGGGCAGGATTTGGCATATACAGGAAACAAGAAGCATACAACAGATGCATATGATTTGGATAATACATTTATAAAAGAAATGGATGAGTCTGATGATTATGAATTAGTGGATGCCATAGATGGCGGAAAAGTTTGGACAAAAGGAAATATGAAAGCATATATTAACTGGTTTGAGGAACAGATTTTACGTTATCCTGAATTGAAAGTAATAGATGCTACTGAAGGAGGAGCTTTAAAAAAAGGTACTATAGTCATGACACTTAAGGAAGCAATTGACAGCGAGTGTAAAGGTGATTGTGATTTTAGGGGAAAGTTAAATGAGATAGAAACGGCATTTTCCACTGAAGAGCAAAATAAGATATTTGCGACTTTTAAAAATTTGAAAGAAGATATTGTGGCAGAGCAGAAGAAAATGCAAGAGGGAGTTAGATATTATGAAAAGATGTATGATTTGTACAGGAAAGGGAAAAGTGGAACAAAGGAATATGAAAAAGTATTAAAAGATATAGGGGAAATAAATTATCATGCTGAACATAATCCTATAATTACCTTATCTGCACAGTATAATGCAGCGGAAAATTATGAGGTGCAGGAACAGGTATATAAGGTGAAAGCTGATGAAAAAGAAGAGATGAAATCAATTAGGGATCTTGGGGTTAAGATGCTGAAATCTTATCACAGGGCTTTGGAGAAGATGAAGGATGATGTGAAGTACCTGGATGGGGAGGCAGTGATGCAGGTATTTTTTGAGAAAATTCGTGCGATTTTAAACTATATTGACTATACAAGTTATTATTATAGAGGTCAGAGATACTATGAAGGAAATCTAGATTATAAGGGAACAGCTAATAGTTTAAGTAGTTTCTTTAATCTGTATAATAATCATGAAGATGTTTTGAAAAAAAGAGGCATCAATGTTAATCAAAGTGAATTGCTTTCTTCTATTTCAGCTGTTGTTGGAGCACAACAGATAAAGGATTATGTTTTAATGGTGGACTTACTACAATATCAGTTAAAGCCATTATTTCAAGATTTGATGTTTACTATTATTAGTACAAATAACTATACTTTGAAAAATTTTCAAGAGGAAAATATGGAGGCATGTCGTATTCACAATCCGCAATTGTATCAGTTAGTAAATGAAGATATGGTAATTGAGAATGGATATGAGACGGAGATTACAGCACATGGTACAGTGACGTTAAAAAGGAAATTAAGGGTGTCAGAATTCTATTTTCATTCTAATCAAAATCCTTTTTTAGAAGCAGCTATTCAATCAGATGGTATGCAAATAAAAATGGGGGAACAGGTAGTATTATTAGGGTTAGGATTTGGGATATTACCTTATACATTAATGAGGCAAAAATTCGAGAATCAGATATATATATATGAACATGATAAAAATATTATTAAATTGGCATTTCAAACATACAAATTAACTATGATTTTAAAGTCAAAAAATGTTCATATAATATATGATCCGGATTTAACACGATTTAGTAGAAAAATAGTGGAGAATAATGTTAATGTATTTTTTCATAAACCATCTGTAATGAATATTCAAAATAGGAGATTGAAAGAAGTAATTGAAGAAATACAGATTAATTATGAGTCAGCAAAAAATCAATCGGCAATGTTACAAATGAATTTGAAAGAAAATCTTGCAAACATAAGCAATACCCTAGATGATGAAAAGGAAATATTAAGAGGGAAGACGGTTATTTATATAGCAGGAGGACAATCGTTAGATAATGATATTGCCGAATTGCGAAAAAAGGCAATACAAGATGATATGATATTAGTGGCAGCCGGAACTGTATATAAAAAGTTGTTAAAGGAAAAAATAGTTCCCGAATATGTGATTATTACAGATGCCAAAGCAAGTATTAAAAGTCAGATTGATGGAACAGAATGTACTAAAACGAAGTTACTCTATCTTTCTACAGTGAATAAAATTGTGACAGATGCATGGAATGGGGAGAAATACATTGTATTTCAGGAAGGCATGGAGGCAGCAGAGAAATATGCAAAACAGAATTCATATACTCTGATATCAACAGGTGGTTCGGTATCTACTGCAGCTATAGATATAGGAATACGAATGAAGGCTGCAAGAGTAGTGTGTGTGGGATTGGATCTTGCATTTATTGGAGAGAGTGATCATGCATCAGGAACAAATGAAAAGAAACTGATTGATATTGAAAATATGCGGAAAGTAAAAGGTGTTGATGGCAGGGAAATACCTACACGCACAAATCTGGATACTTATCGTCATTGGATTGAAAGAAGGATTGCAGATGTGAAGGATGTGGAACTGATTAATTGCTCTGGTGGTGCATATATTAATGGCATGAAACATATGAAATTAAGTGAATTGACATGAATATACACTAAAAGTTGACTTCTTATACAATATGTTATATTATTGTATTGAGAAGGAGGTGATAGCGTGTCATTGACAAGTGAAGATTTACATGCAATTAAATTATTATTGGAACCATTAAAAAGTGAAATCAAAGAAATAAAAACCGTCCAGAGCGAACTTAAAGAAGAAGTAAGGGAGCTGAAGGTAAATCAAGATGAGTTGAGAGCAAATCAAGAGAAACTAAGTGAAGAAATCAGGGAACTAAGAGTAAATCAAGAGAAACTAAGTAGAGAAATCAAGGAACTAAGAGTAAGTCAAGATGAGTTGAGAGTAAATCAAGAGAAACTAAGTGAAGAAATCAAGGAAATAAAAGTAAATCAAGTAAAACTTGGTGAAGAAATCAAGGAAATAAAAGCAAATCAAGTAAAACTTGGTGAAGAAATTAAGGAAATAAAAGCAAATCAAGTAAAACTTGGTGAAGAAATTAAGGAAATAAAAGCTAGTCAGGAAAGACTTGAAAATGAATTCGTAGGTATTCAACTGACAATGGAAGCAGAGATTAGACCTAATATTAAGTTGATTGCTGAAGGACACCTTGACTTAAACCGTAAATTTAACCATATTATAAAAACAGAAAACGATAATGAAATGTTGGGACTTCGTGTAAATGCACTTGAAAGCCAATTCAAGAGATTTCAAAATCGCTTTGACTCAATAGCATAACAATAAGTGCTTTTATGTTTGACATTAATATATTATAGGTTTTTCTTTTGTATAGAAAAATGTAAGAAAAGAGGGATAAGATGGCAATAGTAAATGAAGATTTGAAGGCAGTTAATTTACTATTTGAACCTGTCAAAAGAGAAATTGGAAATATTAAAAATCTTATTGAAAAAGAAACTAATATTGGGATTAAAGATTTAGCTGAAGATTATCTTTATGTATTGCTTAAATTTGAGGATGTTTTAAATGCTGAAAATGAAAAGGAAATGATAGGTACACGTTTAAGTATTATTGAAGACGAATTAGAAAATTTAAAAAAAAGGATGCCATGGCTGGTATCAACTTCTATGTAATAGAATTGAGTTGCCAGCGATTAACTTGACAAATGGTTAAAAAAAGTTCCACAGATTGCTTAGAAAGCGGTTTGTGGAACTTTTGCGGTTATTTTGTTTCAAGTTGCAATAAAGTTGCGGTGACAGATACTTTATGATATACTTTGCTCATATGAAAAAAATTAATAAAATCAATATATATTGCCGATATATATATTATTAGAAAATAGTGCATGGAGGCAGAAAAATGTTAAATGATAAAACAATATTAATTACTGGTGGAACAGGGTCTTTTGGTAAAAAGTTTCTTGAAATGATATTTGCAAGATATAATCCGAAGAAAGTCATTATATATTCCCGAGATGAATATAAGCAGAGTGTTATGAGGGCAGAATACCAGGATAAAGTGGATATGAGAAGGGTGCGTTTTTTTATAGGAGATGTACGTGATAGGGAAAGGCTTTACAGGGCATTTGAAGGTGTAGATTATGTTATACATGCAGCAGCAATGAAACAGGTGCCTACTTGCGAGTATAATCCAATGGAAGCCATTAAGACTAATATTCATGGTGCACAGAATGTAATAGGTGCAGCTCTGGATAAAGGTGTAAAAAAGGTAGTGGCACTTTCTACCGATAAGGCAGTTAATCCTATTAATCTTTATGGTGGAACAAAACTGGTATCGGACAAGCTTTTTATAGCAGGAAATGCTTATAGTGGTGAGAACGGTACTGTGTTCTCTGTTGTAAGGTATGGAAATGTGGCAGGAAGCAGAGGCTCTGTTATTCCAATCTGGCAGAGAATTATTGATAACGGCGGAAAAGAACTTGGTGTCACTGATATGAGGATGACAAGATTCTGGATTACTTTGGAGCAGGGCGTGGAGCTAGTATTTAAAGCTTTGGAAGAATCCAGAGGTGGAGAAACTTATATTTCTAAGATTCCGTCTTTTCATATAGGTGATTTGGCTAAGGCAATGTGCCCTGACTGCACACTTAAGGAAATAGGAATACGTGAAGGAGAAAAACTTCATGAGGTAATGGTTACAAGAGATGATTCAAGGCTTACTTATGAATATGAGAAACATTATATTATTTATCCGAACTTTGACTGGAAGAATTCAAAGGATATTCTGCCGGGTGGAAAGCAGGTAGAAGAAGGCTTTGAGTATAATTCAGGGACAAATGCACAGTGGCTTAATGTCGAGGAACTGAAGGAAGCATTAAAGCATATGTAAAGAAAAGGCAGGATGACCGCTATGGATTATATAAGGCATACAAGGGCTATTGATAAATTCTATAAGAATTTAGATTTAATAACAGAAAAATTAAAGGGCGGTAAAAAAACAGTTATTTTTGGAACAAACAAGATTTCAGGTATGATGGCATATTATCTTGAAAAAAATGGAATTGCAATAACGGCATTTATAGATAATGATAAGGCACGTCATGGAGAGAAAGTATTTGGTATACCGGTATTTTCTCCGGAAGGATTACTGGGAGAATATGATTCAGAATACCGGATATTGATTGTGTCAGGACATCAGGAGAGTATGGTTGCCCAGTTAGAAAACATGGGATATTCTTTGCAGGAACAGATATGTATCGTAATGGATTTGAATAGGGAAATGGAAGATTTTGGATACATTGACCGCAGTGGTATGCGTGAATTGTCTTCTAAGGAAATCCGTGAAGGTCAGTTAAGGGCATTGAGACATTTAAAAGAAGTTTGTGAAAAGAATAATTTGAAATACTATTTGTGTGGAGGGACACTTCTTGGAGCTGTCCGCCACAAAGGTTACATTCCCTGGGATGATGATATTGACGTGTTTTTAGAATTAGAGGATTTAAAAAAGTTAAATGAAATTATGAAAGCTGATAAGGAATTTTCTCTGATATCATTTGTAGATAAAGATAATGATTATTTTGACGAAATCAGCTTATTTGTAGACAATTCAGCTATTATGGATAATAACCATTTTCCTATTCAGATGACTACAGGAATAACAATTGATATTTTTTATTTGAGTGGAATTCCTGATGGAGAAGCAGAATTGAGGGAATATGCACTGAGGGCAAAAGAATTGGAGCAGATAAAGTGGAATAAATTTTATTCCAATGAAGAGTGCAAGAAAGCAGTTGGTGATGTAATAGATTTTCTGTCACAATATAAGTTCGGGGATACAAAGAGAGTAGGCTCGGTATTGTCTCCTCATTTTTTGCGGGAAGTGTTTGAATATGAGTCTTTTCAGAAAACTAAACAACTTTTGTTTGAAGGAGAACTTTATGCAGTTCCCGGTGATTACCATACTTATCTTAAGCAGATTTACGGAGATGATTATATGATACCACCACCGGAGAATAATAGAGTGGCACATCATTCTTTTAAGGCATATAAAAAATAGCATCGGACTATTGAGAAAGGTATGGTGATTTGTATGGCAAATATTGCATTAATTATTGCAGGTGGTTCGGGAGCACGTATGCATCAAAATATACCAAAACAATTTTTAACAGTTAATGAGAGACCGGTTATTGTATATACAATGGAAGCCTTTCAGAGACATGCAGATATTGATGCAATAGCAGTTGTTTGTATAGAAGGATGGGAACAGGTGCTTTGGGCATATGCAAAACAGTTCAATATTTCAAAGCTGCAGCATGTAATTCCGGGAGGGAAGAATGGACAGGATTCCATAAGGAATGGAGTCTACGAATTGGAAAAATATTATGATGCACAGGATGTTGTGCTGATTCATGATGCCATACGCCCTATGGTATCAGAAGAAATCATATCTGATTGTATTGTTAAGACAAAACAATATGGTTGTGCTATTGCTACCATTCCATGTGCAGAAGCAATGATGCAGACAGAAGACGGACAGGTATCTGTAGGAAGTTATCCAAGAGATAATTTAAAAAGAACACAGACACCTCAGGGATTCCCATTAGGTAAAATATGTGATTTACACCGCAGGGCACTTGAAAAAGGAATTACTAATTCAGTAGCTTCGTGTACATTAATGATTGAAATGGGAGAACAGGTGCATTTTTCAGCCGGCTCTGAAAAAAATATTAAGCTGACTACAGTTGAGGATATAGACATATTTAAAGCATTGCTTCTGGCTAAACGTTCTGATTGGCTGAAAGAATAGGTAAGAGGGTGTATGGATGGACTTTTATCAAAATAATATATATTCTGATGATTTAAAAACTGCATTACACAATTCTATCGGATTGGAACATCTTAAAAACCAATCTGTATTACTAACAGGTGCGACCGGATTAATAGGTTCATTTATTGTGGAAATGCTATTGAAATATAATGAAATGGAAGATTCTAATATAACAATATATGCAGTAAGTCGGAATATGAACAGATTAAAAGAACGGTTTGATAGTTGCAAAACACAAAATCTGATATACATAGAACAGGATATGAATGTAGAATTTTATTTTGATTTTAGTGTGGACTACATTATCCATGCCGCAAGCAATGCATATCCTGCAGCATTTGCAAATGACCCTGTAGGGACTATTCTTAGTAATATTATGGGGGGTTACTATCTGCTTGGGTATGGAAAAAGCAAATCGGTAAAGCGTATATTATATATATCTTCGGGGGAAGTGTATGGTTTGGGAGATGAAAATATTCAAGCATACAGTGAAGATTATAGCGGATATGTAGACCCTGTACAGGTTCGCTCGTGTTATCCTACGGCTAAAAGAACGACTGAAAATTTATTTATATCATATGGTGTTCAATACAATCTGGATACAGTTATAGTAAGACCATGCCACACATATGGAGCTAATGTGACAAAGCAGGATAACAGGGCGAATGCACAATTTATAACGAATGCCGTAAGAGGTGAGGATATTGTGCTTAAAAGTGCCGGATTACAGTACCGCTCATATTGCTATATAGCAGATTGTGCCTCTGCCATTATGACTGTATTGCTGCAGGGGGAAAAATGGGAAGCATATAATATTGCCAATGAAAACAGCAGAGCAACAATAGCTGATTTTGCAAAAAAGGCGGCCTTCCTGACAGGTAAAAATGTTGTATTTGATATACCGGATGAACCGGATAAGAAGCAGCAGACATTTATTGACAGACAGGTATTAGACAATAATAAATTAAAGCAGCTTGGATGGAACGGAAGATATGATTTAGAAGATGGTATACGTCATACTATTGATATATTAGCAGATGCATAGGTGGTGATAGGATGCTGGAAGAATTAAAGGAACAGGTTTGCCATGCTAATCTTGAACTTAAAAATAGTGGTGTTGTCATATATACATGGGGTAACGTCAGCGGAATAGACAGGGAGAGAGAATTAGTCGTGATAAAACCTTCAGGTGTAAAATATGACATAATGTGTCCTAAGGATATGGTAGTAGTAGACTTATATACAGGAAAAGTAGTGGAAGGGAACTTGAAACCATCTTCTGATACTCCGACACATTTGGAAATATATAAATCATTTGAAAAAATCGGAGGAATTACCCATACACATTCGGTAAATGCTACATCATTTGCTCAGGCAGGAATGGATATACCTGCATTGGGAACTACACATGCTGATTATTTTTATGGAGATGTTCTATGCACAAGGGATTTGACAGAAGAAGAAGTAAACAATGAGTATGAAAAACATACAGGTGATGTGATTGTAGAAACAATAATAAAATCAAAGGTTGATCCTATGGCAGTACCGGGGATATTAGTAAAAAATCATGGACCATTTACATGGGGATTAAATGCAGATGCTTCGGTATACCATGCAGTGGTATTGGAATATATAGCAGAAATGGCTATTAAGACTAAGATGTTGAATAAAAATAGTTCAATGGCAGGTTATGTATCAGACAAACATTACAGAAGAAAACATGGAAAAGATGCTTATTATGGGCAGTGAGGTGGATATATGTCAAGTATGTTAAACAAAATACAAAATGAATTAAAAATGCATAGTGAAATCAAGGTTATTAGTTTTGACATTTTTGATACTATACTGTTCCGTATGGTTTGTAAAGCTGTGGATGTGTTTGAACTTGTCGGAGAAAGGGCATTAGAAAAAGGATGTCTGGCAGAATACATATCGCCGGTAATATATAGAAATCTAAGGATAGAGGCAGAAAGAAAAGCAAGAGCTATTAAGAAAAAGAAGTGTGACAGTACAGAAGTCATATTGGATGAGATTATAGAAGCACTGCCGGATTACTGTTGTAATAAAAAAGAACTTTTGCTTTTGGAGCTGGAAACTGAGCAGGATGTGTGCTGGCTGAATCCTGATATATATGAGGTAATGGATTTTTTGGGGAAACATAAAGAGTACAAGGTCATCCTTACATCTGATATGTATTTAACCGAAGAACAGATAAATAGTATACTTGTAAATAATGGATTAGTGACGGATATTCTTGAAAAAATATTTGTTTCATGTGAATATAAGGCAGATAAAAAAAGCGGTTCACTATTTACAGAGATTATTAAAGAGATGAATATTGAATCAAATGAACTGCTGCATATAGGTGATAATTTTCAGAGTGATATGGCAAGTGCTAAGAATATTGGTATAAATACATTATTGTATGATGTAATCAGCAGTGATATTTATTCAGAGTTTGTAATGGAGAACATTAAATATGGCAGACTATGTAAAGAATTATATGCGTTGAGAAGATATGCTGCCGATAAGGGAAATGCATATGAGGGAGAGAAAAAAGAATGGTTTCAGTATGGAGCAATGATAATGGGACCACTGATGACAGGTGTATCAGAGTGGGTATTGGATATAACTGAAAAGGAAAATATTAATTATATTTATCCTCTAATGCGAGAGGGTATGATAATAAGCAGGCTTATTAATCAGGCAAAAGAATACAGGGAAACTAAAGTATGTGTGCAGCCTGTGTATGTATCAAGAAAGGCTGTTTTCTTACCGGGAATAAAGGTTTGGAATGAAGATAATTATTATAAGATATATGAAATAAAACAAGGTACAGTTGGTGCTGTTTTAGATATGTTTGGTCTGTCAGATTATGAATTGGATAAATACAGAGAAATAAATCTGGTAGATTGTGGGAAAATTAAAATAGGAAACGGTGTATTAACGGATTATTTGAAACAATATTTGTTAAGTAAAAGTGTTAGTGAGAAAATACAGTATATAATTGATAAAGAGTGTGAAAAATTTGATAAATATTTGAACAGCCTTAATGTAAATGAAAGATTTATTACAGTAGATTTGGGAATGAAAGGAACAATGCAGGAAGCATTGTCTAAGTACTTAAGGAAAGAAAATAAATATCAGGACATTATACATCTTCTTATATTTGGTAATTATAAAAATATAGAAAAGTTGATGGAGAATATAGATATAAGAGGATATGCCGGCAGTTCCGGCAGCAATGAAGATATAACATTTGAAGTGGCGAAGAAACCACATATCTGGGAGCAGTTGCTGATGTGTGATAAAGGAACAACTATTGGATATGATGAGGATGGAACGCCAATAACGAAAAATATTGATGAAATAGGAAAAGAACAGTTTGAAAAGATTAATTGGTGTCAGGAGGGTATACTAAATTTTCAAAAGGAATATTTAGAATTGCAAAAGCGTAAAGGAATAAGAATCAGTATTTCACCGGTTGAGGCGGCGAAAATAGCAATGAGAGTTATTAATTTTCCTATGAAAAAAGAAGCAGATATGCTTGGAAATATTTATTTTGATGAAAATTTTGGTATGAATACCGTTAAAAAATTATGTCCTAAAGAATTTGTGGATGAAGTAAAAAGTATGGGACCTGAAAAATTTATGGAAAAGATTGTTCCGGGTGATGTTCCATGGATAGAAGGTGTTATTACCCATGTATGTCCGACCTATTATATAGACAGGGTTTTTGAGCAGAGGTTATCTGAATATGAGTATTCTGTGTATAAGATAGTAAAAAAGGTTCTTAATGATAATATTAAAGATGTAGTAGTATCAGGTGCAGGTGAAATGGGCAGAATGATGAAAATGTTTCTGGCACTATATAATATTAATGTAGAGGCATTTACTGATGGGAATCCGAAAATGCAGGGGAATATAATTGAAGGGATTCCTGTTAAATCTATAAATGATACATTTAATACCAGACATTTTGTAATTGCTTCGTTTGCCTATGCTGATGAAATAGAGGAGCAGATAAGGAAGTATCATGGAGCTGATGTATTGGTATATAAGTGCTAAAAGTGTTAGAAGAAAATTTAAAGCATTGAAATACGCTATCTGAGATTTTCTGATTCTGATACTGTGAAAGGAATAATATGGTAAAAGGAAGAATATCAGTAATTACGTTATCTTATAATAATTTGCAGTACTATAAAGAATGTCTGGAAAGTATATTATGTCAAAGCTATCATGATATAGAGTGGATATTAAGTGATGACTGCAGTGATGATTTTGGCGAATACATAAATAAAATTGAAGAAATGGTTAGAAATAACACAGGAAATATTTCAAATTATGTAATTAGGCAGAACTCGTGTAATATGGGTGTTGTAAAAAATTATAAACAGGCAATAGATATATGTACAGGTGAATATATTTTTTATCTTGCAATAGATGATTTGTTTTATGACAAAGATGTGCTTAAAGATGTAGTACAGTATTTTAAAACAACGGGATTGCAAATATTTACCGGTTATAGAGAAAGATTTTATAAAGATGGAAGATTGGAAGTGCGACCTTCAAAATACGAGGCAGATGTGTTGAAGAGTGGGAATATTGATAAAATTCTCAGCAGAAGCATAAGGGTAGCAATTATTATTGGTTCATGTACTCCGTTTAAAAAAGAATTGGTGGATAAATATGGTTTTGTAGAAGATAAATATACTCATTTGGAAGATTGGCCGAGGTATTTGAATTTATTGGAAAATAGTGTAAAGATAGGGTTTTTAGAACGGTGTCTGGTAAAATACAGAGATGGAGGTATTACATTTGAAAATGTAACAAATGAAAAACTGATTTGTGATTTTAGAATGTTATTTAGCAAGTATATGTATCCACCGTATAGTGATATGATGCCGGCGATGAAGGATAAGAAATATATAATCGCATGGGGAGCCGCAGGTGGGGCTGTAAAGTGTTTGAATAAATGGGAAACTATTATTAAAAGAGAAATTGATTTTATTGTAGACAGCGATGAAAAAAAATGGGGAAGATTTATTGAAGGTAAAAAGATATACAGTCCTGAGTTAATAAGTGAATTGGACAAAAATGATATATATATATTAATATTTTCCATAACTTATTATTTAGAAATAGCACAAGAATTAGAGAAAATCGGGTTAGAAGAAGGTAAGAACTTTGATATTGTGACAAAGGACAGGGTATTATAGGAGAAAAAAGAAGGAATGTAAAGGAGTTGATAAATATGTTTAAAGTAGTTTTTTGGGGTGTGGGTCAGGATTACAATAAATATTTTAACAATATACAGAGAGAAATAGAAAAGAAAAATATTATGTGTCTTGGTATAACGGCAAGGGAAAAATTGTTTAATTATATTGATGGCATTCCTTTCATAATGAAAGAAGAAATAATAAGGTTAGATTTCGATTATCTGATTATTGCAAATGAAGTACATTTTAAAGAGATTAAAAATGAAGCTATTGAAATGGGTATAGAAAATAGTAAAATTATAAATATCAGTGTATTCAGTATTCCATATTTTGATTTCAAAAAATATGTAAGAGTTAGGGAGGCTGATATATCCATTTTATCAAGAAATTGCTTTGCCGGTATATTATATCACTATTTGCAAATGCAGTTTCGCTCTCCATTTATTAATATGTTTATGACTGGAGTAGATTTTAATAAGTTAGTAAAAAATTCAAAAAAGTATTTAGATTCAGAACTTTACTATATTGAAACCAGACATGGTAATATTGTTAATATGGATTATCCTGTATGTGCACTAAATGATATTACTTTATATATGAATCATTATTCAGATTTTGAGTCAGCCGCTGATAGCTTTTACAGGAGAGTTAAAAGAGTAAATTTATCCAACGTATATTATGTTGCTACAGCACATGATGAAGATGTAATTGAAGAATTTTTACAAATAGATGTTCCGAATAAATTGTTAATTACTAATAGATTTGTTGATGTGGATTATGCAGTTTGCCTGCATCTGCCCGACGAAGATTATGTTAAAATGGCAATCTCGATGGCAAGGGGAAATTATCCATGTATTGACTTTTTGGCGTGGTTATCAGGAGATAAAGACTATATCAGAATAAAGTAAGAGATTGGCTAAATCGAAAATATAAGAGGAAGTGAGTGAGCAGATTATGGAAAGAACAGCGATAATTTTATCAGGAGGATTAGGTACAAGATTAAGACCCTTTACCAATATTATGCCTAAACCTCTATTACCCATTGGAGAAAAAGCAGTTTTGGAAATTCAGATTGAACAGCTTAAAAATTGTGGATTTACAGATATATATCTGGCTACTAATTACAAATCAGATTATATAGAAAAATTTTTTGGAGACGGTTCTTATTATGGTGTTAATCTTTATATAAGTAAAGAAGACAAGCCGTTAGGAACTGTGGGTCCGGTAAAACTGTTGGAAGATAAGCTGAAAAAACCATTTTTGGTTATGAATGGAGATATATTAACAGATTTGGATTTTGATGAGTTATATCAGTTTGGAGTAAATCAGGAAAGTCAACTTACCGTATCTATTAAGAAAATGATAATGCCGTTCCGTTTTGGAAATATAGATTTTGAAGGAGATATTGTTACAAATATTGTAGAAAAGCCTGATATTGTAACATATGCTTTAGCCGGAATCTATATAATGAAACCGGAAATACTAAACAGAATTCCGGCAGGTGAGATGTATAATATGGATGCATTAATAAAAGGAATGTTAAATTCAGGAACGCCTATTTCAAAATATGAATTAGATAACTATTGGCTTGACATAGGATGCGATGAGGATTATAAAAAAGCACAGGAAATATTCAAATAGAACCGTTATCAGACAGCGGAGAAAGGTGTATGTATGAGTAAGATTTTAGTAACCGGGGCTGACGGTTTTATCGGAAGCCATCTGGTTGAAAAACTGGTTAAAGAGAATAATGAAGTCAGGGCATTTGCTTATTACAACTCTTTTGGAACGTGGGGATGGCTTGATACATTGGATCATGAAATTATGGACCATGTGGAAGTGTTTATGGGAGATGTAAGAGACCCATATGCTGTAAGGAAAGCTGTAGAAGGTATGGATGTAGTCATGCATCTTGCTGCATTAATAGCCATACCATATAGCTATTATGCCCCTGATGCATATGTAGATACCAATATTAAAGGAACTTTAAATGTTTTAAATGCGTCAAGGGACAAAGGAAATATACGTGTACTTGTGACTTCTACATCAGAAGTCTATGGAACTGCTAAATATGTACCGATTGATGAGAAACATCCTTATCAGGGTCAGTCGCCATATTCGGCAACCAAAATCGGAGCAGACCGTTTAGCAGAATCTTTTTACAGAAGTTTTGAATTACCTGTTACAATTGTAAGACCGTTTAATACATTTGGACCAAGACAGTCAGCAAGGGCAGTTATTCCTACAATTATTACGCAATTACTGTCCGGTATGGAGGAAATTAAATTAGGTTCGTTGGAGCCCACCAGGGATTTCAATTATGTTAAAGATACAGTATCCGGATTTTATGAAATATATAAATCCGATAAAACAATAGGACAAGAAATTAATATAGCAACACAGAAGGAAATTTCAATAGGAGAGCTGGCAGAAGAATTAATAAGACAGATAAATCCAAATGCGAAAATCGTCTGTGATTCACAAAGGCTCAGACCACAAAAAAGTGAGGTAGAACGTTTACTTGGAAGCAATGAAAAGATTATGAAGCTTACATCATGGAAACCTCAATATACATTTGAAAAAGGGTTAGAAGAGACTGTTGAATGGATAAAAGGCAACATGGACAGATATAAAGCTGATATCTATAATGTATAATACCTTACAGGAAAGAGAGAATAATGAATAATAAGTTTATACCATTATCGGTGCCAAATTTAAAAGGAAATGAATTAAAGTATATTACAAATGCTATAGAAACAGAATGGGTGTCAACAGGTGGTCCTTATGTGGAAGAATTTGAAGTAAAGACCAGCGAATATCTAAAGACTAAAGGTGCTGTTTCATGTCAGAGCGGAACTGCAGGATTACATACTGCTATGTGTGTAACTGGTATTACAAAGGATGATATGGTCATTGTTCCTACCTTGACATTTATAGCAGCAGTCAATCCGGTAAAATATGTGGGGGCAGAACCGGTTTTTATGGATTGTGATGATTCACTGTGTATTGACCCGGTGAAGTTGAACGGGTTCTGTGAGACAGAATGCTATATGGACAATGGAAGCTTAGTACATAAGCACACAGGAAAAGTTATCAAGGCAATAGTGGCAGTTCATGTATTTGGTAATATGGCTGATATGGAATCCATTATGAAGACAGCGGAAAAATATAATCTCAAGGTTATTGAGGATGCCACAGAAGCTATGGGAACATATTATACAGAAGGAATGTATGTCGGCAGATATGCAGGTACTATAGGAGATATAGGCGTATTTTCATTTAACGGAAATAAGATTATAACAACAGGCGGAGGCGGCATGATTGTATCAGATAATGAAGAATATCTGTCACATGCCAGACATTTGACAACTCAGGCCAAAAGTGATGAACTATATTATATCCATGATGAGATTGGGTTTAATTACCGTATGACAAACATTCAGGCAGCCTTAGGCATAGCACAGTTGGAACAATTAGAAGAGTTTATTGATATTAAGAACAGGAATTATGAATTATATGCTAAAGGAATAGAAAAAATCGAAGGATTAGAGTTACTTCCATTCAGAAAGGATATCAGAAGTAATAAATGGTTTTATGGTATTAATTGTGAAAAGTTCAGAATTAACAGGGACAGAATGATTGAATATTTAAAAGAAAACAAGATTCAGTCACGCCCGATATGGGGACTGGTCAGTGACCAGATTCCATATAACGGAAGTAACGTGTATAATATAGAAATAGCCAAAAAATACTGGAACAATGTTGTCAATATCCCATGTAGTACAAACCTTAAGGAAACAGATGTTATGAGAGTAGTCAGCGTATTGGAAAACAGTAATTAAAGGAGGAAAGGAGATGTTAAAGGATATAGTCATAATAGGTGCGGGAGGTTTTGCCAGAGAAGTGTTGTTTATTCTGGAAGAGAACAACAAGATTAAAAAACAGTGGAATATACTTGGATTTATAGATAATAAACAGTCTGGGAATATACATGGTTATCCTATTATAGGCAATGACGATTTTTTAAAAGAGTATTCAGGTATAATCCATGCGGCATGCGGAATTGGTTCTCCCAAATTAAAAAAGAAAATTATGGGACAATTTTTAAATTATGATAATATAATTTTTCCTAATATAGTTGCAAACGGAGTAATTGGAGATTTTAATAATATTGATATGAATCATGGCTGTATTATATGTGAAGGGAATATTTTAACTACTGATATTAGACTTGGAGATTTTGTTACAATTAATTTATCATGCACCATAGGCCATGATACTTTAATTGGAGATTACACTACGATAAATCCCGGTTCTAATATATCTGGAAATGTCTTTTTAGGTATATGTGCAGATGTTGGAACGGGTAGCAAAATAATTCAGGGAAAAACTATAGGAGAGAATGTAATAATCGGTGCAGGTGCGGTTGTGACAAAGGATATGCCGGATAACTGTACAGTTGTAGGTGTTCCTGCCAAAGTTATTAAAATGAATGGAGAAAGTATATGACGGAAAAGGATGTTATTTATAATGGCAGACGGATTCTATTATTTGGCTCCGCAAATTCACGTTACATACTGCAGTATGTAAAGAAGATGCATTCTGAGAACAGAGTTGTAACATTAATTAATGATTCTCCTGCTATGGCAGATGATAAAAAAGAATTTTATAAATATTATAAAAATAATAATGTCAATATTATAACTATAAGGGATGAAAATTTGTACATACGTTGTTTAAAGTGTGCTGCAGAGATTAATTTATTAGAAGACTTTGATATATGTCATATTATGCTTGTGTCTCCGTTTGCATGTCTGACTGTGAAGATGTGCGAAAATAAATTTAAATTTATTGCAGCTAATTTTTTTGGTTCTGATTTTTACAGGGCATCTGTGAAAATGATGAATGAACAGAAAATGTTGTTGGATACAGCAGATTCAATAGTCATTCCAACAGATAAAATGAAACCGGAGTTGATAAAGCGATGGCCGGAGTTTGAAAGTAAAATACATACTGTATATTTTGAATCATCTGTGTTCAATATATTGAGAGAAAATATTGAAAACAGCATTAGTTCGGAGGAATCTAAAGTACAACTTTCTGAAGATAAAATAGTAATTGCAGCAGGATATAATGGATATAGACAGCAGCAGCACAGTATGTTCATCAAAGCATTAAATAATTGCAGCAGGGAAGTAAAAGATAAAGTTGTAGTTATATTTATGATGACATATGGAATGACAGAAGATTATAAAAAACAGATACAAATGATGCTGAATAAAGCCGAATTTGAATATATCATTATTCAGACATATATAAATGATGAACAAATGGCATTATTGCGTAAAAGAATAGATATTTTCGTAAATGCAATTACAACAGACGCATTTAACGCAGCAATACAGGAAAGTCTTTTTTGTCAGTCTGTTATTATGTGCGGAGACTGGTTAGATTACCCACAATTAAAGGCTCAGAATGCAAATATTATTTATTTTAAAGATATGTATGAATTATCTGATAAAATAGAGCAGGTAATTTTGAATATTGGTACTTATAAAAGAGAGGCTTTGATTAACCGTCAGGTAATAGAAAAAATTAATAAGCAAAGGGGACATGTTGAAGATTGGGGTTTTTTATATGATGATATAAAGTTCAATCATAATGTTAAAAATGATGGAATATTTTTGTATCTTGCAGATAATGCAAAGATAGTTGAAAATAGAAACTGTATGTATCGTAGAGTCATGGAGATGTGGCTTAGAAAAAAAATAAAATCCGAAACACCTATTGTTTTATATCTGACAGAACATAAATTTAATAATATTACGATATATGGTGCAGGAACATTAGGAGAAATGGTGTATGAAGAAATAAAATATATGGATATAAATATTGATTTATGTGATGTAAATTTAGAAAACGCAGTATGGTTTGATGGGAAAATATTGAAGCCACAGGATTTGTCTGATAAAAAAATGGATTGTATTATCGTTACTCCTATTCACATATATGATGAAATAAAAGGGCAATTAAAAGGAAAAGCAGATACAGAAAACATAGTATCTCTTATTGATATTTTATAGGGTTGCATTTTATTGGAAAATGGAGGATAATATGAACGAAATAGGAAAAAAGAACATAATCATTTTCGGAACCGGAAGATATGGAGAGGTTGCCGGTATTCTATTGGAAAAAAGGTATAATATTGTGGCATATTCTGATAATAATCAGGATAAATGGAATCAGGAATTTTGCCATAAGATTATAATTCCGCCAAGCAGTATATCAGAATGTACATTTGACAAGGTGATTATTGCAAGCCAGTATTATGTGGTTATAGCAAAGCAACTTCATGAGATGGGAATTAAATGTGTGGAAACCTTTTATTATAAAGGACTATTGGATCAGCAGCCCAATTATTCAGATTATATATTGTTTGAAAACACATTCGATAGATTATATTCAAAGCAAAACTATACAAAAAATAATAAGGTGCTAATTTGTGCATATATATTCCCTCCATTAGGCGGACCAGGTTCGCAGCGTCCGACGAAATTTGTAAAATATCTAAGAAACTTTGGATATGAACCGGTGGTTGTTACAGTGGGAAATGATAATAATAAAACAAAGCGTGATGAAAGTCTTCTCAAAGATATACCGCCTGAAGTTGAAATAATAAGAATTAATAATGATATATTTTTTCCGGAGCAGCTATCTGAAACAGAAAAAACTGAATTAATAAATATATATTATGGCATTACAGGTTCAGAAAAGTGGATAAATAATTATGTAAATAGGGTGAATAATAATTTGAACCAATATCAAGAGTTTTTTATTCCTGATACTAACATTTGCTGGGCAATAAAAGCATTGAATGTTATTCAGAAAGAAATTAATATTCAGGAATATGCAGCATGTTACACCACAGGGAATCCTTTCAGCATTTTTATTATTGGTTATTACTTAAAAAAGTTATATGGACTTCCATGGATTATGGATTATAGAGACCCTTGGACTATGGACGATTATTATAATCAGATGGTATATGAGGAAAGAAAAAATACTTTGAAATTAGAGCAGATTTTAGAAAGATCACTTCTTCAATATTCTGATGCAGTAATAAATGTTGCAGAGGGATATAATGAGGAAATGCTGGAAAAATCAGTATGTAATGAGGAAAAGTTATACTGTATTACGAATGGATATGATGAAGAAGACTTTGCAGATTTAGACATATCCTGTGATAATGAAATATTTTCAATGTGCTATAATGGAACTTTATATAATAGACATAGGGATAAATATGATATAATAATCGATGTGTTGAATGAGTTAATAAAAAATCAGGTGATTGATAAGGAAAAATTTGTATGGGTCATTAACGGTCGTTCTGAGGATAATAAAATATATGATTTTCTTAAGGAAAAAGATATTTACCATATTATCCGTTTTAATAATTTTTTAACTCATGGTGAAAGTATATCAGTGGCAATGCATTCGGACTTATTGATTCAGTTCGGCAGTGATAAAAAAAGAAAGAGGACAGGATACAGCGGAAAGATATTTGAGTATCTGAGAATGAGAAGACCGATTTTATCTATTTCCTCAAAAGATAGTATATTGACGGATTTAATGGAAGAGACCGGATGCGGCAGGAACTTTGCCTATTGTGATTTAGAGGAAATTAGAGATTATATACAAGAAGTATATTTTAATTGGCAGAATAAATCGGATAATAGAAATCTTAATTATGACAAGATTAGCAAATACAGCAGAATAAATACAACAAAGCAGCTTGCTGAAGTTATAAAGAAAATAAGCAATTAAATAGAATTTTATAAAATTCACATATACAATGACACGGAGGAAACATTTATGAAAGAAACATTATTAAAAAAAATAGAAAATAGGGAAATTGTTGTAGGCGTCATTGGTTTAGGATATGTAGGTCTTCCTTTAGCTGTAGAAAAAGCAAAGGCAGGATTTAAGACAATTGGTTTTGATGTGCAGAAGAAAAAGGTAGATATGGTAAATCAGGGTAAGAACTATATCGGTGATGTAGTAAATGAAGATTTATCAGAATTGGTAAGTTCGGGAATGTTAAAGGCTACAGAAGATTTTAGCTTTGTAAAAAATGTGGATTTTATTGCTATTTGTGTTCCTACACCATTAGATGCACATCAGCAGCCTGATATAAGCTGCGTGAAAAACTCTACTATTGACATTGCTAAGTATCTTACAAAAGAGACTATTGTTGTATTAGAATCCACCACTTATCCGGGAACAACTGAAGAATTAATTAAACCTTTGCTGGAAGAAGGCTCAGGACTAAAATGTGGTGAAGATTTCTATCTGGCATTTTCACCGGAGCGTGTTGACCCGGGTAACCTGATATATAAGACTAAAAATACTCCTAAGGTTGTAGGAGGTGTTGGAAAAGATGCTACTCAGGTGGCGGCTGCAATGTATAGGGCTGTATTGGATGGTAATGTATTCGAGGTATCCAGTCCGGCGGTTGCAGAAATGGAAAAAATATTGGAAAACACATATAGGAATATTAATATAGGAATGGTAAATGAACTGACAATGCTGTGTAATGAAATGGGAATCAGTATGTGGGAGGTTATAGAAGCGGCAAAGTCGAAGCCTTATGGGTATCAGGCATTTTATCCCGGACCAGGGCTGGGAGGTCATTGTATTCCATTAGACCCATACTATTTAAGCTGGAAAGCAAGGGAGTATGGATTTCATACTTCAATGATTGAAAGTTCTATGATGATTAATGATAAAATGCCGGAATATTGTGTAGAACGGGCAGGCAAGATACTGAACAGGTATAAAAAGGCACTTAATGGTTCGAGAATTCTTGTATTAGGTGTAGCATATAAGCAGGATATTGACGATTACAGGGAAAGTCCCGCTATAAAAGTAATAAAACATTTAGAGGAAGAAGGGGTTTGTGTAGATTTTTATGACCCATATATTTCCGAATATAATTCTTGCGGAGTAAGTAAACAGGGATTATTAAGCATTACTCCGGAAATTGTTAAGAATTATGATTTGGTTATGATTACAACGGCACATACTACAGTAGATTATGAAATGATACAAAAAAATGCTTCTATGATATTTGATACAAAAAATGCGGCAAAAAATATATCGGACCGCAGTAATATTGAAGTATTATAATATGACTGAAAAGGAAGTGAAAATATAATGAAGTTTACATATGACGGTTACAGAGAATTACTGGAGCTTTTATTTAAAAACGGATATAAAGCAGTTTCATATGAATATGAAAGTGATGATGAAAAAATAGTAGTACTCCGCCATGATGTGGACCGCTCTATTCAGGATGCAGTACGGTTATCGGAAATTGAAAAAGAGTATGGAATATCAGCAGTATATTTTATTTTGTTAAGCTCGGATTTTTATAATGTATGCACAGCGGAATCTGCAAAAGCTATCAGTAAAATTTGTGAAAATGGAGGAACTATAGGACTGCATTTTGACGAAACAAAATATGATGTTAATGATATTTCAGATATGGTGAAGCATATAGAAAACGAAGCCGCAATTCTTCGTCAGATTACAGGTCTGGATATAAAAACTGTATCCATGCACAGACCGTCAAAGACTACATTAGAAAGCGATATTGTTATTCCGGGCATTATTAATTCGTATTCTCAAAAATATTTTAAAGAATATAAGTATCTTTCAGATTCAAGAATGCATTGGAGAGAGAATGCCAAAGAAGTTATAGAGTCCGGAAAATATAATAAAATGCAGATACTGACACATGCATTTTGGTATCATGATAAAGATTATACGCCAAATGAAATACTTTGTTCATTTATAGACAGAATGAAATGGAATACCTACCGGAACATTGTAAATAATACAACAAATCCACAAGAATTTATAACTGAAGATGATGTAAGAAAACTATAAAAAGTTTTCATACAAAGAGAGGTATATATGGATATAAAAATAAAAGATATATTGGAATTTCTCAATAATGGAGATGATAAGATAGAATTTAACGGAGATGAGGATGAAAAAATAACAGGGTATTCCACTATTGCAAATTATAATAGGGGAACAGTGACATGGATAAAAAATAGCGAAAAATATTTGGAATATAAGGATAAGATATCCGAGATACAATTATTAATAACCGGAACAGGTGTATTAAAGGAAACATTACCGTTGAATGTAATTGTTACAGATAATCCTAAGAATGTATTTTTTTCTATTCTAAGAGAATATTTTAGTGAAAAAGTAAATCCGGGTATTGGAAAGAATACCGTTATTGATGAAAGTGCCAAGATATCCGATAATGTATATATAGGACATAATTGTGTAATAGAGTCGGGTGTAGTAATTGGTGAGAATACAATTATAAATCATAATGTTACAATCAGAAAAAATGTAATAATCGGAAAAAGATGTGAAATAAAGTCAGGCAGTGTTCTGGGAGAGGAAGGCTATGGATATAGTAAACAAAACGGCCGGTTTGTTAAGGTACCACATTTTGGAAGAGTTGTAATTGGAGATGATGTGGAAATAGGTTCAAATACTGTAATAGACAGGGGAACAATGGATGATACATATATTGGTGATGGGTGTAAAATTAATAATCTATGCCATATCGGGCATAACGTCAGGATAGGAAATTATGTAAGAATCATGATAGGTACTATGATATGCGGAAGTACGGTAATTCATGATTATGCATATTTAGCCCCCGGTTCCATTGTGAAAAATCAACTTGAAATCGGAAGTGATTCTGTAATTGGTATGGGAAGTGTGGTTATAGATAATGTCCAGGAAGGTAAAGTAGTAGTTGGAGTTCCGGGCAAGGTAATAAGGGATAATGTAGGAAAAAAACTTTAGCGGAGGAAACCTTATGAAATATGCACTAATTGGTTGCGGCAGAATAGCAAAAAATCATGTTAAGGCAGCCATAAATAATAATCTGGAATTTGTTGCAGCATGTGATTTGGAAAAAGAGAATATTTCAGATGTGCTGTCACGGGGAGAATATCCTGCACCTGAAATGGTCAGGCAGTACACGGACTACAAAAAAATGATTGAAGAAAATAAAATAGAATTGATTGCCATTGCAACAGAAAGCGGCTCCCATGCAGAGATTGCAATATATTGTATTGAACATGGAATACATGTTATTATTGAAAAACCCATTGCAATGTCCATTAAGGATGCAGATGAAATTGTTAAAAAATCAGAGGAATATAATGTAAAAGTATGTGCATGCCATCAGAACAGATTTAACGTAGCAGTTCAGAAATTAAGACAGGCAGTTGAACAAAACCGCTTTGGGAGACTGTCTCATGGCTCCATTCATGTAAGATGGAATCGGAATGAGGGATATTATACCCAGGCACCATGGCGAGGAACTTGGGAACATGACGGAGGAACATTGATGAACCAATGCATTCATGGAATTGATTTATTGAGATGGATGTTAGGGGATGAAGTAGAGGAAGTGTATGGTACTGTAAGGCAGCGGTTTCACGATTATTTAGAGGCGGAAGATGTTGGAATGGCGGTAGTGAAATTTAAGAATGGTGCTATTGCAACTATAGAAGGGACAACAAACGTATATCCCCGGAATTTAGAAGAAACTTTATATGTATTTGGAGAACGGGGAACTGTTAAAATTGGTGGAACTTCTACAAATAACATTGATATTTGGGAATTTGATACTGAGACAGATGAAGATGTACAGAATAAAGGACTAGAAGAAGCTACAAGTAATGTATATGGAAATGGTCATACAAGTCTGTATGCGGATATGATAGAAGCAATCAAAGAGGACAGATTACCTTATGTAGATGGAAAAGCGGGAAGAAATGCGGTGGAGATGATACTTGCTATTTATAAAAGTCAAAAAGAAGGTAAGCCGGTTAAATTACCGCTTTGTGATTTTTCTACTATGGATATGATTGGAGAATTTGACGGAAATGAATGAGATGAAGGGAAAAAATATTAAAATAGGTGAAAATGTATATATAGAAGATACTGTAAAATTAGGTAACAATATTAAGATTGGAAATAATGTTTCAATTATGGGAAATGTTATTATCGGTGACGGTACCGTTATTCAGTCAGGAGTTGTGATAGGAGAAGAAGGATTTGATTATGTCAGGGAAGGAAATCAGGTTATCAGCAAAATACAGGGTGATGGCAGTGTTATAATTGGAAAATATGTAGTAATTGGTTCTAATACCTGTATTGACCGGGGAACAACTAAAGATACAAAAATAGGAGATGGGGTGAAAATATCCAATCTATGCCATATTGCACATAATGTAGAAATAAAGTCTAATTGTATTATACCAGCAAAAGTTTCCATATCATCTAATACCATAATAGGACATGACAGTTTTATAGGTGCCGGGGCTACCATAAAGGATAATATTGTTATTGGTGACAGTACATTTGTAGGATTAGGTTCTGTAGTAAAAAATAATATTGTGAACAGTCAGACTGTATTTGGCAATCCTGCAAGGCTTTATGAGAGAAAAAACAATCTGATTTCCATTAACAAAATTAATAAGACATTTAGTAATTCTTCTAACAATACAGATAAGACGCTGGACGATATTTCTTTTGAAATTAACCAGAATGAGTTCGTATCTATATTAGGTCCGTCGGGATGTGGAAAATCAACGTTGTTAAGAATTGTGGCAGGGTTATTAGATGCAGATAGTGGAAATATTGAATCTAATAACAAAAGCAAAGATAAGAAGTTGGGAATGGTGTTCCAAGAAGACTCTTTAATGCCGTGGTTCAATGTAGAAAAAAATGTGGCATTGGGTCTGAAAATCAAGAAAATGGATAAGAATAAAATAAAGGAAAAAGTAAAATGGGCATTGGATTTAGTTGGATTAAGCGGTTATGAGAAGTACTATCCGCATCAGCTTTCCGGTGGAATGAAAAAAAGGGCAGCCATTGCAAGGTGTCTTGTTTTGGAGCAGCCATTAATGCTTATGGACGAGCCGTTCGGGGCATTGGATGCTGCTACAAAGCTATCTATACAAGAAGATTTATTAAAATTAAGAGAGAAAGAAAAATTCTCTATTTGTATGGTTACACATGATGTTGAGGAAGCGGTGTATTTGTCAGACCGAATAGTTATTGTAAAAGGAAAGCCTGCCAATATTGAAGAGATTATTGAAATCAATCTGCCGCATCCGAGAGACAGAGATGGAGAGCAATTTATAGCTATAAAGCAAAAAATACTTGATATTGTGCATGACAGATAGGAGATAAGATGATATATAAGACATTGACTCAACTTATGCAGTTCAGAGAACAAAATATGGGGAATGACCCTTTTGTTACAGAAATAAAAACAAATAAAGTCCTTACTTATAAAGAATTAAATAATTGCGTAAAGCTGTTATCAGAAAAATTAACAGCAAAAGGAGTAAAGAAAAACGACAGAGTTGCCATAATTATGGAAAACAGCATAGATTTTATGGTTTCATTTTATGCGATTATTATGAAAGAAGCTATACCGGTGCCTATTAATCAGGCATTAAAAGCGGATGAAATGAGATATATTTTAAATGATTCACAGATAGGAATTATTTTAACACACGAAAGTTTTATGGAAAATATATCTAATGAACTGACTGCCTCAAGAGATAATCTGACAGAGAGTATTGTTGTAATCAATACGGTAATTCATCAGGGATGTGTTGAAAAAGCAGTGGAAGATACAGCATTAATTCTTTACACATCAGGCAGTACAGGAAATTCTAAGGGAGTCATGCTTACACATTCCAATCTGCTTGCGGAAATGGATAATATAATTACTGCACATAGATTAACAAGGGATGACAGGGTTTTGTGTGTATTGCCATGGTTTCATATTAATGGTTTGGTTATTACAATGCTTACACCATTGTTGGCAGCACAGGAAATGGTTATTGCTGAAAAATTCAGTGTATCTATGTTTTGGAAATGGATTGAAAAATATAAAATAACATGGTTCAGTGGTGTGCCGACTATATATTCCTATCTGTTAACAGCCGATAATAAAGCAGATAGTGATATATCATCCTTGAGGTTTGCAAGGTCAGCATCTTCTTCTCTTCCGGTTTCTGTTTTAAATACATTTGAAAATACCTATCATGTTCCGATTGTTGAGTCATATGGAATAACTGAGGGCGGAAGTCAGCTTACATCAAATCCTCTGCCTCCACAGGTTACAAAGCCGGGTTCAGTTGGATTGCCATATGGTCTGGAACTAATAATTGCTGATGATAATAATAATGAATTAGCACAGGGAGAGACAGGCGAAGTATATGTAAAAGGTCCAAGTATTACCTGTGGATACTTTAGAAAACAAAAAGAAACAGAAGAGGCATTTTGGAACGGCTGGTTCAAGACCGGAGATTTAGGCTGGAAAGATGAAGAAGGCTATGTATTTCTGTCCGGCAGAAAAAAGGAGTTAATCAATCGTGCAGGTGAAAAGTTCTCGCCAAGGGAAATTGATGAGGTATTATACAGAATAGAAGGTGTAGAGTTAGCCTGTGCAGTAGGAATACCAAATGAAATTTATGGAGAGGAAGTGGTTGCATTTATTAAAAAGCAGCAGGATGCTGTTCTTACGGAAGAAATGGTAATGGAGTATTGTAAAGGGAAGATGGCAGATTTCAAAGTACCAAAGGAAATATACTTTGTTAATGAGTTTCCGCAGGGTGGAAACGGAAAAATACAAAGGCTTAAGTTTGTAAGTCAATATGATAATATTAAAAAAAGGAAAGGATTAAATTAGGTGAATTTAAAATGAAAAGAATGAAAAGAATTATTGCAATGGTTTTAGTTTGTGTGATGGCAGGAGTTATTGTTACCGGATGCGGAAGTGATAATAAAAAGGAGGAATCCGGTAAGATTATGATTGGAACCAACAGAGCACTCGGAACAGTTACTCCATTATTAGCAGAAAAGCTTGGATATTTTGAGGAAAACGGAATTAAATTTGAAATAGTAGAGTTTGGTGACGGAACTGCGTTAATGGAAGCTATGGCAGCAGGTGAACTGGATATGGGATTCGTAGGAATTGTTCCGGTATCTACATGGGTGGCAAAGGGAACAGATATAAGAGTTGTGGCATCTGCTAATGGCGGAGGACATGTTATAATGTCAAAGGAAAGCAAAGAAATTAAAACACTCAGTGATTTAAAAGGACACAGCCTTTCAACGCCAAGTATTGGAACAGTAACAGATGTTATTCTTCGTGCGTCTCTGTTAGCTGATGAAGGAATAGACCCTGAAGAAATATCAATAATGCCTGGTATGAAACCGGCGGATATGGCAACAGCATTGGAAGTGTCAGGTGAAGTGGATGCGATTATGACATGGGAACCGTTTGCATCACAGGCTGAACAAATGTATGATGATATAACTGTAGTTGCAGACGCAGCAGAGGTATGGAAAGAAAAGACAGGAAGCGATACTGCATATCCGGTAAATGTGGTATGTGCTACAGGTAAGTTTGCAGATAAACATAAAGAAGAATTAAAAAATGTTTTAAATGCCTTAGAACAAACTGTTAATTATATTAATGGTGATAATCATGATGATGCAGTAGAAAAAATCGCAGAGATTTTGGATGTTGATAAAGAAATAATTGAAAATGCATGTAAAAGAACAGATTTTTCTTATGAAATCGATAAGGAAGCAATATATCAAATATTAGGTTGGGCAAGCGACCTGGGATATTTAGAGAAAGTTCCAGAAGATTCCGAACTGTTTTATGATGCAGACAAATAGAATTGCAATTGCTTTGAACAGAGGTTGACATGAAAAAAAATGTAAAAAAATATATATTAGGCATTAGTTCTATTGTATTTATTATAATATTATGGAAGGTAGCTTCATCTACCGGAATATTCGGAAGAGTAGATAAAAGTACCAGTGAATTGATGCTGCCGCCTCCTGAAAAAGTTTTTAGCGAACTGATATCCATGATAAAAAGTGGATACCTTCTGGAGCATATATTGACTAGTTTTGAAAGAGTAATGGTAGGATTTCTGTTAGCAACAGTAATAGGAATTCCGCTAGGTGTGCTTATGGGAATCAATGAGAGTATAAAGTTTTTCTTCTATCCTATATTTAGGATAGTTGCTCCGATTCCCGGAGTTGCATGGGTTCCCTTGGCAATCTTATGGTTTGGATTGGGAAATGATGCAGCAATCTTTATTATAGCAATTAGTTCCATAACTCCGATTGTGATTAATGTGCTGCAGGGAGTAGAATCAGTGGATAAAAATTTAGATGATGTTATGACGATACTGAATGGAGGTTTTGGAAGCCGAATTCGATATATGATTATTCCAAGTATTATACCTTATCTTGTAACAGGATTTAAATTGGGATTGGGATATGCATGGAGAGTAGTTATTGCTGCAGAAATGGTAGGTGTACCGGGAGGTCTTGGATATGTACTGAATCTGGGAAGAAGTACCGCAAAGACAGAGATTACACTAATTACTATAATTACATTGGCAATTTTACTTATTATTATGGAACAATGTCTGTTTAGACCATTAGAGAAGTTGACAGATAATTGGAAAAGGAAGTAGTTGATATGATTAAAGAAACAACCTTAAGTAGTTTAAAAGAAAAATTTTCAATTAAGGTGGTACGAGATGCAGTTATTAAGTCGGCAGGTTTTTTGGACGCTACATATGGAGATGGTAATTTTGTTTTTTTAAATGAGGAAAAATATATTCCATCATTATTAAATAATCCCAATATATCAGCAGTTTTTACAACAGATAAGATAGCAGAACAGATAGAATGTGATAAGATAGGTATTGTTGTTAGCCACAATCCGGAAAAGTTGTTTTTTGAGGTTCATAATAAGCTGGCAGAGTCAGGCTTTTATGGTGAGGATATTAAAAACTCTATAAGCAGAACTGCAAATATTGCAGATAATGTATATGTAGCACCTAAAAATGTTATAATTGGAGAAAATGTTGTGATTGAACCAAACGTAACAATTCTGGAACATGTAAAAATAGGAAATAATTGCTATATAGGTGCAGGAACCGTATTAGGAAGCAGAATATTTAAGTATTATAGAGATGAGTATGTTACAATACATATGAATCAGGTGGGCTGGGTAGATATTAGAGATAATGTAGAAATTATCTCTAATGCCTGCATTGAACAGGCAATTATAGATAATACAATAATTGGAGAAAACACTATGGTAAATTCTCTGGTAAATGTGGGTCATGGTGTTAAAATCGGAAAAGGAGTCGCTATATCCACAGGTTCTGTAATCGCTGGTTCTACTGAAGTCGGAGATGGAGTATGGATAGGGTTAAATGCAACTATTAAGCCTAAATTACATATAGGTGATAAGGCGTATATCTGTATGGGGGCAGTTGTGTCAAAAGATGTGGGACCGGGAGAAAAGGTATCCGGCAATTTTGCAGTTGAACATGCAAAAAATATGGCAAATGTAAAGCGAATTGCTTCAACACAGATATAAGAGCTGATGCAGAAAGGAAATATTCTAAGGGTATTAAAATGGAATTCAGAGATTTAAAAAGACAATATAATGTTCTTAAGGCAGATATAGATAAGGCAGTCTCGGACACTTTAGAAAGAGGAGATTTTATATCAGGTGCAAGTGTTAGAGAGTTGGAACAGCAATTGGCAGATTATATAGGCGTGAAATACTGCATTACATGTGGAAATGGTACAGATGCATTGACTATAGCTTTGAGGGCATGGAATATAGGCTCAGGCGACGCAGTATTTGTCCCGGATTTCACTTTTTTTGCATCAGGAGAGGCTCCGGCTTCATTAGGGGCAGCTCCGGTATTTGTAGATGTTGACAGAAAAACTTTTAATATGATGCCGGACATGTTGGAACAGGCAATACAGACAGTGCTGGCAGAAGGAGTCTATACGCCAAAGGTGATTATTGCAGTGGATTTATTCGGGCTGCCTGCGGACTATGATAAACTCCGTAAAATAGCAGATAAATATGGTTTGAAGATTTTAGAAGATGGTGCACAGGGGTTTGGAGGAATGATTGGCGGCAAGAAAGCCTGTAGTTTTGGAGACATAGGTACTACTTCTTTTTTTCCTGCAAAACCATTGGGGTGTTATGGCGATGGAGGTGCAATATTTACTAATGATACAGATATTGAAAGAGTTATTAGGTCTATATGTGTGCATGGAAAAGGTGAGAATAAATATGATAACATCAGACTTGGTACTAATTCCAGGTTAGATACGCTGCAGGCGGCCATATTGCAAGTAAAGTTGAGGGCATTTCAGGAATATGAACTGGAAAAGGTAAATGAAGCCGCAGATTTGTATAATAAATATTTAAATGGATATGTAAAGATACCGGAAATTGAACAGGAATACTATTCCAGCTATGCACAATATACAATTGTGACAGAGAGTTCTCTAATTCGCAGACAAATTCAGGATGCGTTGAAACGGCAGCAGATACCGTCTATGACATATTATGCAAAAGGCATGCATGAACAGCCGGCATTTCATATACATTCAAGAAGTGATTTTTTATATCCAAATACAGATTATTTGAAAGAAAGGGTTATTTCACTGCCTATGCATCCGTATTTGACAGCGGAAGAGATTGAACAGGTTTCTACAATTATAAGACAAAATCTATGATAAATTATAAATAAACTAAAAGGAATGGAGAGTTAGGGTTATGATAGAAGAACTGGTTTCAATCGTAATACCTGTTTATAATTGTTCTGATACGATTTGTGATACAGTTAGCAGTGTACTAAATCAGACATATAAAAATATGGAAATAATTATAGTAGATGACTGCTCCACAGAAGATATAATAGGAAAAGTGCAAAGCTTACAGGATAATAGGATTAGGTATTATCGAAATAAAAAAAATATGGGGGCAAATTATTCAAGAAATTATGGTATTTTACATTCCAAAGGTAGATTTATTGCATTTCAGGACAGTGCAGATATTTGGATGCAGGATAAATTAGAAAAGCAGATGGCAATGTTTTCAGATGAAAATATTGATGCAGTATATTGTGAAACGGAATATATAAAACAGGATGGCACACATAAAATAGTTCCGGACAGATGGAAAGATGATAAGAATAGGAATGAATGTATCTACTACACACTTTTATATACCAATATTATAGATACACCTTCCCTGATAGTAAAGAAGGAGTGCCTGATTGAATGTGGAATGTTTGATGAAGATATGCCAAGACTTCAGGATTGGGAGCTGTGTCTTCGTTTAGCAAAAAGCTATAAATTTTTATGTGTAAATGAAATTTTAAGCAAAGGGCGATACCGCAAAGACAGCATTTCGTCTGATTATAAAAGATTAATCACAGCCGGTTCCCTATTAATAAAAAAGAATATAAAAGAAATGGAAGAGGAAAAGGTTGTTATTTATAATATTATGAACTTTTTCCGTGAAGCTTTAGAGGAAAGTTATGGTATGATTACACCACAACAGTTAAAAGCAGAATTTTATAATTCTTATGGTAAAGAGTTTTTACAAAAGTATGGAATTACAAATGTTATTTTGGAGGATATGATAAAAGACTTTAGATTTCGGAAATATTATTATGTGTATTCAATTATACTTAATAAAATCAGTTCAAGTGAAAATCTGACATTTGATTTTAGCAATAAATCAGTGGCAATATATGGATATGGTACTTTAGGGAAGATTTTATATAAGCAATTAATAAAGGAAAATGTAAATGTTAAATATGTGATTGATGATGATAATCGAATAGAGGCAGATGTGACGGTATATAGATGCTCACAAATACCGGAAAATAATCTTACAGATATTGTAATAGTGACTCCGATTTATGATTTTATAAAAATAAAAGAAAAATTAGAACTGATAGGAAATCAAGAGGTAGTATCCATAGAAACAGTGTTTATGTAAATATGTAGCAATAGTAAGTCAAAGATATTGCAGCAGCCGGACGTGAAGCGAGATTTGCAAGGTTCGCTGCCGGAGACAATAAATGCCTGAAGAGGGCATAAACAGAGAGGAGATTTTAATGAAGAAATTAGTGTCAGTAATTGCAGGAGGAGTATTAGGCTTAGCAGCGGGAGCAGCAGCTATAGGAAAAATGAATAAAAAAGTGATAAAGGAGAAAGAGAATACAAAGAAGAGATATAAAAAGTATTATGATATTATGAATTATTGGATGGAGGCAAATTACAGGGGAAGAAGTATCAGTGAGTGTCTTAAAGAAAAAGAGTATACAAATATAGTAATTTACGGTATGGGTGAGTTAGGAAACCGCTTATATGAACAATTACAGAAAACAGATGTCAAAGTAATGTATGCAATCGATAAGAATCCGGTCAGCAGTTACAGTGAATTAAATGTAGTAGGAGCTGCAATGGAGACAACAGGTGTAGATGCAGTGATTGTTACACCGGTTTATGATTTCGATAAAATTAAAGAAGATTTAGAAGGAATCTTTGATTGTAAAATAATATCTTTAGAAGAAATAGTATATGAAATGTAGTTGTATAAGGAGATTAATATGCTTGGGATAAGCCGGAAGGTATTTAGTGAGTTTGAATGTTCTGATATTAAATATTGTCATTGGAAAAGTAATGAGCATTTAGAAGAGGGATTGAATGGTACCACAGATTTGGATATATTAGTTGACCACAATAATAAAAAAGAATGTGAAAATATTCTGCACAGGCTAAAACTGTTGAAGGTCAGGGCACCTCTTGGTAATAAGTATAAATATGTGGATGATTGGATTGGAATGGATTATGACACCGGTGAAATGATACATTTACATTTACATTACAGAATTGTAACGGGAAAGCAATACAGGAAAGAGTGGGTTCTGCCATGGAGTAAAATGGTATTGGAGAATCGTGTTAAGAATGAAGAATTAAATGTTTATATGACTAACCCTAATATGGAAATTATTATATTGTATGTCAGAGTATTGCTAAAAACAAAATACAATGAGGAGCAAAATGATATAATAGAAGTACCCAATGATTATTTAAGGGAAATAAGATATCTTAAAAAGGTTACCGACGAGAAACAAATTGATATTTTCTTAAAAAAGATGTTAAAAAGCAGTGACTTTAAAAGATGCTTATTTAAGGAAAGTTTCACTAATAAAGAATATTTGTATTATAAAGAAGTTTTAAAATCCGTATTGGGAAAATACAGGATAGAAAGTGAAAAACAGACTTTTATAAAGCATAAAATGTTAAAGTCATTGGTATATATTGAACAAAATCTTAAGAAAAAAAGTATTCCGATGATTACAAAAAAATGTCCAAATGACAAAGGACTAATAATAGCTTTTATTGGAACGGATGGCGCCGGTAAAAGTACAATGACCAAAAATATCCAATCATGGTTAAGCTGGAAAATAGAAGTTTTTCAATTTTATCTGGGAAGCGGTGACGGACTAAAAAAGCCTTTAACTTATAAAATATATACTAATGAAAATATGCCTAAAGCATTAAAACAATGGGCAGGGGCAGGATTTTACTTTTATATGTCTTTATATGTGAAAGGGAAAACCAGACAGATAGACGGCTATAGAAAGCGTGGAGGAATTGCGGTTCTGGACAGATTCCCACAATTACAGTATAAAGGTGTAAATGATGGACCTAAAATAGAAAAGAATATAGAAAAGGCATATTTTCCCGATTTTTTAATAAAAAGAATTATAAAAAAAGAGGAAGAAAATATAAGAAAAGCCATACAGGTAACACCGGATATTGTTTTTAAATTGAAAATATCACCTGAGGAAGCAATAAGAAGGAAAAAGGAAAATACTTTGGCAGAAATGAAACGTAAAGTTGCTTTTATTGAGGGAATTGAATTTGAAGGTTCAAAAGTATATAATATTGATGCTTCACAGAATATGAATCAGGAAATGTTAGAGGTCAAAAGAATTATATGGGACGAAATATATCAAAGACAATTATTATAGAACTGAATGGCTGCTGCGGATGTGGAAAATCCACATTAGCAGCAGTATTGGGAAATATGTTTAAAGATAAAAAGATACGCTATATTACTTTGAATAATTTATTAGACCGGAATAGGACAAAATGGTATCATAATCTGCCAGGTAAAAACAGGGAATTAGGATATAAGCTATTTAGATATTCTTGTTCTATTTTACCGGTACGGTTTGACAGAATGAAATATTTTAAACATGTACTTAATATTTATAACGCCATCGAACAGGTAACGGAAGAACATGAATATGACATAATACTTTTAGATGAAGGTATTCTGCAGGGGCTGTCTTCCATTGCATATCAGGACATAATATGTAAAAGAGAAGTTACAAAGCAGATTATCAATTTGTTATATAAAGATAAGGAATATTATGTGGTGAACTGTAATCTGGATTATGAGGAATTACTATTTCGCATTAATAAAAGAAAAAGAAATGCCGGAAGGATTGACCAATATAAAGAAGCCGGAGAGTTGGAAAGCATATTAAAATCCCAATATAAAAATTTGTCCAGATTAAGATCATTATTACCTAAAGAAATAGAAATAATTAATCTGGATATGAAAAAAGAAAGTATGGAATGTGCCAAAGATATCTATATGAAAATGCAGAAGGCAGGATTTGATAATGGAAGAAAAGAATGATATACAGTTAAGAAGAATATTGTTAATTGCTAATGCCAATTCTAAGTGGGTTATGCGGTATGTACAGAAAATGCATAGTGAGAACAGGACAATAACCCTGATAAACGATGCACAATCAGAGTTGAAGGAAAAAGATTCTTATTATGAATATTACAGGAGTCATAATGTAAAAGTTCTTACTATAAATGACAGTAATTTATATACAAGATGTCTGACGTGTATATCATATATAAATCAAATGGATGACTTTGATGTATGCCATATTATGTTTTTGTCTTCATATGCCAGTCTGGTTGCAAAATATTGTGAAAATAAATTTAGAAGAATAGTTGCTAATTTTTTCGGCTCAGATTTTTATAAAGCATCATCTTTAATGAAGCAGCATCAAAAAATGATGCTGGATATAGCAGATTCTATAATTGTTCCTATTGAGAAGATGAAAAGCGAGCTTTCTGCCATTTATCCAGAGTTTAAAGATAAGATAAATACAGTTTACTTTGAAAGTCAGGTCATGCATATTTTAAAGAATAAGGTCAGTATATCTGATAATTCTGGAAATATATTGAAAGAAATAGAAGAGGAGCAGATAGTAATTGCCGCCGGATATAAAGGTGGTGCACATCAACAGCATGAAATGTTTATTGATGCACTAAATAATTGTAGTAAAGATGTTAGACAAAAAGTTTTTGTTATCTTTATGATGACATATGGACTTACATCAGAATATGAAGAATGCATAAAGGAAAAATTAGAAAATGCAAAATTCAGGTATGTTATTATAAAAGAGTTTCTCAATGATGAACAGATGGCACTTCTGCGTAGAAAAATTGACATATTTGTTAATATGGTGGAGACGGATGCTTTTAATGCAGCTATTCAGGAAAGTTTATATTGTCAGTCAGTGGTGCTATGTGGAAGCTGGTTGAATTATCCGGTATTAAATGAGGAAGATGCTTATATAATTGCATTTGATAATGAAAAAGAATTATCTTTTAAATTAGAAGATGCCATAACAAGACTTGACTATCATAGGTCAAGGTCAATGAGTAATAAAGCAGTAATCAGTCGGATAGATGATAGAAGAGGTCATGTGGAAGACTGGAGCAGTTTTTATGCAGATAGCCGTACATGTCATCAAAATAGCAGTTCGGACGAACTTTATTTATATTTGCTTCAAAATGCAAAGATGGTTAATGAACGAAATCGAATTTATAAGGATATAATGGAATTATGGCTTAGAAAAAGGTTAAATAGATTAACTCCGGTTTCTGATTTTATATTAGCGCATCAGTATGAAAAAATTGTGATTTATGGAGCAGGAACATTAGGTGAATTGGTATATCAGGAAATAAAAGATATGAAAGCAGATATTATTGTCTGTGATAAGATTGCACAATTTGTGGATTGGTCTGATAGAAGAATTACTAATTTAGATTCTCTAAAAGAGAAATGTCCTGATTGTATTATAGTTACACCGGTTCATGTATTTGAAGAAATAGAAAAAGAATTGGCACAAAAATTTATAAAGTCGAAAATCATATCGTTGCTTGATATACTTAAAAACTATTAAGTAAAATTAATTCTATTATGCAAATAGTAGATTAGAATATATTATCAACCGCTATTTCGAGGAGGATATTATGCAAATTAAAAATCTTTTTGATGAAACTGAAGCTGAAGCAAAATGTTATGAATGTGAGGCATTCAGCCGAAATGAAGATGTATTAAATATAGAAGGCATTTATTATGTTCAGTATATTTATCCTCTGCTTCGTGAAATTACAAACAGGACAATTGAAGAAGAAGCATTACTCTCACAAATGTCAGAAACAATTCATGTAGACATGCTTAAAAATAATTGGGAATTTTATTCTAAGCTTTTGGATAAATATGATACAGAAGAAGAGGCAGAAAAAGTCATAAAACTTGTTCCGGTTGTAAATAAAAATGGTTGCCGTGTTCCAGCTGATTTTTTTTCTGAGAAATTTAATGTAGTGGGTAATGAGAGGGTGACTACAAGTATTCCAAAAGAGTACAAGCATACAATATATATATTTGGCAAAAGTGAAGTGTTTGGAAAAGGTGTGGAGGATGCAGATACCATTGCAAGCTATTTGCAGAGGCTGGTAAATAAACAATATCCCAATACATACCGTGTAGTGAACAAAGGTGTATCCGCTATTTCAGACAAAGAGGTTGATAATTATATAAAGCATACTATATTTAAAAATGGTGATATAGTTATTAATATTTTTTTGAAGAGACGTTGCTTTGATTATGAAAACAGAAGATGCTTCTATCATAATGCATATAAAGAGCTGGCACCTGCATTTAACAGAATTCAAAATAGAGAATCTATGTTTTTAGATTCGGTGCCGCATATGAATTATAAAGGTAACAAAGTAATTGCAGATGAGATATTTAGTGATATTGAGGAATATTTATCAGAAAATTTAAAGAATACTGTAGAAAATAGTATTAATGGTACAATTATATTGGAAACAGCACCAAATGAAAATTTTGATGATAATTTGGAATTAACGGAGTATCTGGAAGAGTTATCTAAGTACAAGGTCTCAGACTGCAATAATAAAAAAATAGGTGCGATAGTGATGAACTGTAATCCATTTACACTAGGACACCAATATCTGATAAAGACAGCAGCAGGTATGGTGGATACACTGTATATATTTGTAGTAGAAGAGGACAAATCCATATTTCCTTTTGAACATAGATTTGAAATGGTTAAAAGAGGAACAGAAAATATTGATAATGTAGTTGTTCTGCCAAGCGGGAGATTTATGATATCAAGTCTTACTTTTCCGGAATATTTTCTGAAAGGCGAAGATAACAGTATTGCTGTAGATACATCTTTAGATGTTGACATATTTGGAAAATATATTGCGGATAAACTGAATATATCAGTAAGATTTGCGGGAGAAGAGCCTTTTGATGCAGTAACAAGGCAATACAATGCATCAATGAAGGACAGGCTTCCGCATTACGGAGTAGAGTTTGTGGAAATTAAAAGAAAAACAGTAGATGAAACAGTTATTAGTGCTACAACTGTAAGGAAGTATATTAAAGAAAAGAAGTATGAAGAATTATCAAAGATGGTACCTGATACTACTTTTGGGTATTTAACAGATAAGGGATATATATAAAATGCAATATTGACTTTCATACAAAATGTGATAAGATGGGACTATACAGAATGGTTGTATTGATAAATAATTAATAAGCTTGTGAGGAAATATATGGAGTGGACAGAATATTGGAAAAATTTTGTTAAGCAGAAAAAGTTGCAGGACAAAGTGAATGAAATGAATTTGATTGATGATGAAAAAAACAATCAGAATAGAATAGAAACAATATGTCATGATATTTACTATGATTATGAGAAACATAGTAAAGAACTTGAGAAAATCAGACTTAATCTTGTTAAGATAGTTGAAACATTTCCGGAAGTATATCTTTGGACAAGCAGAGTGAAAAAAATAGATAGTCTGTTGGAAAAAGTAATAATTAAGCGTCATAAGCATTTGTTGGATGCTAAAAATTTATATTCAGGCATTAATGTGGATAATTATAAGAATATTCTTACAGATCTGGTGGGAATAAGGCTGATTATAAATTATAGATGAAGATGGGCAGATATCCATAATGCGATTATTAAAGAATTTTCATATCCACCTGATATGAAAATATGTGAGATGCATAAATATGTTCCGCATCCTCAGTCTGGAGCCAGTATCATATCAGAAATGCTAGTTGCATATTATGCATATGGTGATGATATTAGTATGTATAAATCTATGGGAGTTCAAACCAAATTACGTGAGAATGGTTATAGGAGTGTTCATTATATCATAAGCTTTCAAAAAACATATATTGAAATCCAGACAAGAACCATATATGATGAGGCATGGAGTGATTGTGACCATAGTTATGTCTATAAACATGAAGAAAATGCAAGTCATTCTTCATTAGAAGAATTATCAAGGATACTTTGTGAATTAACGAATGTATCTGATGATTTAGGAGAAGAAATGAGAGAGATTTTTTTAGGAGAATTAATTCATGAAGTTGATTCAAAATATAAAGTGGAGAATAATATTAAATTACAGATTGAGAAAATTCTTGATAAGATATCAGAAACTCAGAATCAATTGGAATTATTTGGGAAACGCTTAATGTAAGGAGGATGGCTATGATGGCTTATAAAGAAAGATTAGGAAGGGAAAAGGGAGAGAAGCTGATTACTGCTATTAAAGAAGGAAAGATAAAAAAGGATAACCGAACAAACCATGGAAAAGATTTTTATGAGGGGTACGAACAGCTCCACAAAGAAAGATTCCATAGGTATCTTGGCTCCTGCAGCAGGTATTTAGATAACCAACGTTTGAAAGAAATGGTATATTATGGATAATCTTGAGAGATATAAAGATAGTTATGGATTTATTATCAATCATTTTAAAGAAGAAAAGATAATTGCAAGATATGCATGGCTGTATGATATGATAGTGGATTTTATAGAATTTAATGAACTTGAGGAAAAGGTATATGATTCAGAGGATATTTTGAATCATATTATTATTGACTATTTTGTAGACATATATCGTTTGAAAGAATTTCAAGATATAGAGTTGGTGCATGATTCTAAAATCTATTTGTATCTTTCTTTTTGGATTTTAAGACATAAACCGATTCAGATTATGTCAAATAATGCAGAGACAGAAGCATTTATTAATGAGAAGTTTGTTGCGGAATTGTTAAGAAATTATTTATTTAATAATCCATCAAATGTATCCATTCTGAATGACAAAAAGGGAGAAGTGGATAATTTTTTAGAAACATTACTGTACTATTTTAAATACCGTGAATATTCAGCAAAAAATATAGAGATGATTATATTGGCATTTGTTGCGGGAAGAGGCTATCAGTATTCGGCAGACCATAAAAAGTAAAAGAATTCAAAAAAGAAAAAGAGGCAGTTTCCAATATTAAGCGGGTCTGCCTTTATTTCTATAAAGGTAATGTCTGATATTCTGATTCAAATATGAAAGAACCACTTATTTGAGGTATGATAATGTTACTTCAAACAAGTGGAGTTTTATGTTGGTTAAACAAAAAGGCAAATTCTAATACCTATAGCAATCAAAAAATGGGAAATGTATATAATTTTCATGTAGATATTCATGACGTTTTTTAATATCCAGAATGAATTCAAGTGGCATGGAGCAAAGATAAGCAATTTGTTCCGGAGAAGTTTTATCTAACATAGCTGTGATTATATCCTCTAAACTGTACCCTTTGTCAAGTACATTTTAAGAAGAAGGGATTAATAATTCGTACCAGCAGATGGCTATATCATTTTTATTCCGTTACCTTCTTTATCATCCATGTCCGCAGAAGGGATTACTCCCTTTAACGGATATATTTCGGTTGTTATATATTCATAGTATTCATTTGGGGACAGCCTAGCTAATTTCCATTGGTATCTGTCGTTATTGTAATAATCCATCCAGTCATCTATTACCTGTTTCACATCATCATACGTACTGCTTTCTTCAAGTTTCTTTTTGATATGGTCTTTCATTCTGCCAAAGAAACTCTCCTGTGGTGCGTTGTCCCAGCAATTGCCTCTGCGTGACATTGACTGTCTTAAGCCTTTGTCTTTAACTAGCTGGATAAAGCTGCAACTTGTATAATGGCATCCCTGATCCGAATGAATTATTGTTTCTGTTGAAAGAGCAACTCCATGCTTCTCAATCATCAGATTCACTGTTTCAAGCACAAAATCTACTTCTAATGATTCGCTTAAGACATATGATAAAATCTGTTTTGTGAAGGCATCCAGGATTGTTGAAAGATAGCAGAAACCTCCATCAAACGGAATATATGTTATATCCGTAAGCAGCACCTTTCTCGGTCCATAAGCCTCAAACTGGCGCTTTACAAGATTATCCACAACATTATTGGTTCTTATAGCTTTAGCCATTCTGCGATATGGATTAGCTCTTCTGATACCACAGATAAGTCCATACTTCTTCATGAGTCTCCGGATCTTTTTTACGTTCATTACAACCGGAGGAGCCATATGCAAGAGTCTCATATATATTCCCTGTGCACCTTTATCATAACCTCTATGATTGTAAGCTGCTAAAATTAATTCGAAGTCAGCTCTGTCCTGTTTTTCTTTCTGCATCCTATTTTCTTCTGAATTCACCCAGTTATAATATCCGGATCTTGATACTCCGGCGATTTCACAAAGCATCGTTACAGAAAGTTTATTATCAGATTTATTTACAGCCTCGTGTATGATTTCAAATTTACCTGATGGCTCCATGACTATTTTCTCTTCCCTGAATTGTCTGCAATTATAATTTTTTTTAAAAACTCTACTTCCTGACGGAGATACAGAGGTTCGTTCTGCATACGCTCTATTGATTGTGGTGAGGAAAGTTCCTCTTCTGAAGTTGCCCTCATGGGAATACGTTTTGTGCGATTTTCTCCTTCCGAAAAACCATTTCCCGCCAGTGCCTGCTTTTTTATATGCTGAACAAGTGAATCAATCTGTTTCTGTCCAAATATTCCTAAGTCAAACCCAAAGTCAGATAATATCTTTCGCGGTGCATTACCAGCCTGGTAATTTATCCAGAAATCTTCTTTAAACTTCGCAGTATAATAAAGTTTATGTTTTGTTACTTTATATACATATGGATTTTTCTCTAACTCTTTGATTTGTTTTACAGTGTATTCTTTCATAATATCCTCCAGTTGATAAATTTATTATATATCATCCACTGAAAGAAATCCCATTTCTTGTCCACTTTTAGGGATACAACCCCTTCTTCTTATGTCCATTTTTAAGGAACCCTTCTTCTTCTTGTGTCCATTCTATAGGGTATATTTTAGAGCTCTTCCTTCAGCTTTTCCCTCAGCCATACCTTTAGCTATACTTTCTTCTTTACATTTAGCCATATCCGCTTCAAGTTCATCTTTTATCAATTCTTTTAATGCTTCAAACATACGCAGATTCCTCCTTAATTTTTTAAATACATCTTCATTTGCTGTTATTATTACACTTAATACAGAATCAACATCAGACCTTTCACACTTCATATTAAATGCTTGAGACTTGATAAGTAATTTACAGGCATCATTTTCATTTAAACCTCTTTTCAAAGATTTAAGCCAAATATGTTCTTCAGAGTCCAAATCATTGGAGACTATAATTTGTACAGGAAACAGACATCTTGAACCGGTAATATAGAAAATTCCATGATATGGATTAGTAATGTGCATTCCGGATTTTTCCATATGACGGAGAAGTCCGGCGGGTTTTGAATCTCTCACAAGAGAAATGGTTATATCATCTTCTGATATGCTGTCAACATTCTCACCATATGACTTGTATAGGCAGGCGTAGCCTAATGTATTATAATAAGTGTCAATGTTCATGGCATCTTCAGGAGATTTGTATTCCATAATGTTGTATTTTCTGAATATCTTACCTATATCATTAGTAATAATAATCTCTTTCTGTTTCTTAATTACCAAAAAATCAATCTGAATTGGTTTTGAGTTAAGGTTGTGTTCTTTCTCATAGATTAAATCATCCTTGTTTTTCCTAAGTTCAAGTTTTACTGCTGAGCAAAATGCAGGATGCCACTGCAATTTATTCCCGTGAGCAACGAGCCAAGTGGCTGCTTGCAGACATTTGGCGACTGCCGCGAGGGTCAAATACCCACACGCTTTAGCGTGTTTAGTTTGCTGCGTTACAAATTTGATGCCCCGTCAGCTTGCTGCGGGGTATTTGACTTTTGAGTATTGTATCTTTAGTCATTTATACCTCCCATCATAACATTGTGTCAATAAAAGTCTAACTATGATTTTTTTATAAATATAACAATAAAACAATATCACATAACATATATAAAATCAACAATTTATGTAACATTTTGGCTATGATATTTCAGAAATAAAATAGTTTTTAAAGATGGATTTGCGAAATTATTTGCTATTTATCTAACACAATTTGGGCAAAGCATGATATAATAAGTGTGAAGTCTCACACTTAAGAACGCAAAAAGCGTGCGTTCTTCTCATTGGTTGTTTGTGCCACACCAGTGGCATAATCAAAATTATCAAATTAAAAGATTTAATATTTATCAATGAAAAGAAAAAGGGCAGTTTCCGGTGTCAGGCGAGTCTGCCTTTGTTTAATTACCTGTAAAAGTCAAAGACCCCGCAGCAAGCTGATGGGGCATCAAACTTGTAACGCAGCAAGCTAAACACGCTAAAGCGTGTGGGTATTTGACCCTCGAGGCAGTCGCCAATGTAAAGAACACTTGACTTTGGCTCTTTGCTTGCGGGAATAGAAAATAGGAGAATAACACATGAATATCCTTATAACATCAATTGGAAGAAGAGTACAGTTGGTACAACATTTAAAGAAAACATTTACAGTAATAGGAGCTGATGCCACAGGGAATAATGCAGCAAGACATTTTGTGGATAATTTTTTTCTCATTCCAAAATGTAATGAAAAGGGATATATAAACGAGCTGCTGAAAATATGTATGGATAATTCTATAGAACTTATCATTCCGCTATATGAAGGAGAATTTGAAATACTATGTGATAATAGGCAGACGTTCGAGAAAAATGGAATTAAATTATTGTTATCAGACAAAGAAATCATACAAATATGTAATGATAAAAACAAAACCCAGAAATTTTTTGAAGACGAGGGAATTATATGCCCTGCTGTTACAGAACATGCACCTGCCGTGATAAAACCGGTATATGGAATGGGAAGTCAGGGAATATATGTAGTTGATACGGAAGAGGAACTTCAGGCTGCACGGATATTATCGCATAATAATTACATTATGCAGGAGAAGATAGATGGAACAGAATATACGATTGACGTGCTGTGTGATTTTAATGGGAATGTTGTGGCAGCAGTGCCAAGAGTAAGAACTGAAGTCAGGGCAGGAGAAGTGGCAAAGTCAGCAACCGTATTCAACCAGTATATAATTGACTATACGGTGAAGATGATTAAAGCACTAAACCGTTATGGGAAAGCAGTGGGTCCACTTACAGTACAGTGTTTCCTAAAAGAAAATGGTGAAATAGTATTTCTTGAGATTAATCCGAGATTTGGAGGGGGAGTTCCGCTTACATTTGAGGCGGGAGTTGACTATGGTGCATATATTAAGTTATTTATGGATGGATATTCCCATGCAGGAGAACTTTGTGATTTTAAAGAACTTAGTATGCTGCGTTATGATATGGCAGTCTATAAAAATGTAGGTGACTGATATGATAAAGTGCGTGATATTTGACTTAGATGATACCTTATATAATGAAAGAACATATGTGGAAAGTGCAATGCACAATGTTGCAGAATATTTGTCGGATAAGTTTGGATTAAATAACAGGGAAATATATGGAAAGTTCATTAAGATTCTTGATTCAGAAGGACGGGGACATATATTTGACGTGTGTATAGCAGAATATGGGATAGACGAGAAAGTTAGTAAACTTGTGCAGGTGTACAGAGATACAAAACCACAGTTAAAGTTGTATGAGGATAGCAGTAAACTTATTCAGGTGCTTAAGGACAGGCATATAAAAACAGCCATAATTACTGACGGATGCAGTAAAGTTCAGCATAACAAGATAACAGCTCTTAATTTGGATAAGATAATTGACGAAATAGTAGTAACGGATGATTATGAGGGTGCTGCTAAGCCTTCCACTGTTCCGTATGAGATGGTGTTATTAAGAATGCATGGCATAGAGGCAGATAAGTGTATATACATAGGAGATAATCCGACAAAAGATTTTATTGGTGCCGGAAAGATTGGTATGCAGACAGCCAGAATCATAAGGAATGCAGGAGATTATATGAAGCAGCAGGCAGAAGAAGGATTTGAAGCAGATATAACTATACATGACTTGATGGAAATAGCAGATTATCTGTAAAAAATATAAGGAGGAATGATATGTCATACGGAAAAGTATTATGTATAATTCAGGCAAGAATGGGTTCAGAGAGATTACCCGGAAAGGTAATGAAAGAACTTGGAGGTAAACCGATAATAGAACATGTATTATCCAGAGTTTCAGGAAGCAATACTGTAGACCAGGTGGTACTTGCTACATCAGATAAACCGTCAGAGAAGATTATGGTTAACTATCTTACGAAAGCCGGCTGGTCGGTATTCTGTGGTGATGAAAATAATGTTCTAAAAAGGTATGTAGATTGTGAGGCAGAATATAAAGGTGATATAATAATAAGAGTTACGGGGGATTGTCCGTTTATAGATGCCGATATAATAGACCATGTTGTGACGTATTTTCAGATAAATGATTTTGACTATGTAAGACTTGATGTACCTGATACGTTTATAAGAGGTTTTGATGTGGAAGTATTTACCAGAGAAGCTATGCATCGTGTATATGACATTACTAAATCTATTAATGGAGAGTCTCCTTACAAAGAGCATGTGACACTTTATATGTACCGGCATCCGGAGGAGTTCAGGATAGGTTATGTAAAGGGAAGTGATTTATATTGTAAAGATTATAGGCTTTGTGTAGATACTAAAGAAGATTATGAATTGGTTAAAAATATATATGAACATTTTTGTGATGAATGGGTAAGTGCTAAAGATATAGTGGAATATCTTGATGCAAATCCTGATATTGCGTCAATTAACAGGGATATTGTGCAAAAACAGTCATAAAATTATTATATTATGGAGGTTTAACATGAACAAATCAATTACTATACACAGTCCGTTAGGAGACAGGATAATTGATAATGATTCGGAGGCATTTATTATTGCTGAAATGTCAGCGAACCACATGATGGATTTTGACAGGGCTGTAAAAATAATAGAGGCAGCAAAGTGGGCTGGGGCTGATGCCATAAAACTTCAGACATACACACCGGATACTATAACAATAGATTGTGATAATAAGTATTTTCAGATAACTCAGGGAACGATATGGGATGGTACTACTCTGCATAAGTTGTATGAGACTGCATACACACCTTGGGAATGGCAGCCGAAACTTAAGTCTATAGCTGAAGATAACGGACTTATATGTTTTTCGTCACCGTTTGATTTTACCGCTGTGGATTTTATGGAGCAGATGGACATGCCTATATATAAGGTAGCATCATTTGAAATTACGGATATTCCTCTTATACGCAAAATAGCCAAACTTAAAAAGCCTATAATAATATCAACAGGAATAGCATATCCTGATGATATTGAACTTGCACTTGAAACATGCAGGGAAGAAGGAAACGAAGATGTGATGTTGTTAAAGTGTACTTCTGCATATCCGTCACCATATGAAGATATTAATCTTAAGGTTATACCGGATATGGCTGAGAAGTATCAGGTAATTACGGGACTTTCAGATCATACTATGGGAAGTGCAGTTGCAGTGGGAAGCATACCTCTGGGTGCTAAAATAATTGAGAAGCATCTTACATTAAAGAGAGAAGATGGAGGACCGGATGGAGCATTTTCAATGGAACCGGAAGAATTCCGTGAAATGGTTGATAATGTAAGAATAGTGGAGAAGGCACTTGGCAAGGTTACATATGACCTTACAGAGAAACAGATAAAAAGCCGTGAACATTCGAGATCTCTGTTTGTAGTCCGGGATATTAAAGCAGGAGATATAATTACATCAGATAATGTTCGTTCAATCAGACCGGGATTTGGAATGCATACTAAATTTTATGAGGATATCCTTGGTAAACGCATTAATCGTGATATTCATATGGGCACACCTTTAGAAGCTGAATACATTGAAGGCTATGTAGAAACTAAAAAAAATAAAAAATAAAATATGTATAAAGTAATTGAAAAAAATGACGATATACATAACAGTAAGTAAATTACAAATAATTTAATTGCAATTTTTTCCCAAATAAGGTATAGTTATACCATGGGAAATTAAGGAGTTAGCATTGAGGAGGTGATTTGGTTGAATATGTGTGAGACCCGGACTGATAATATATAAAAACATTTTGACCTTAATATTGTGAGTATATATTTTCATAGCAGGTTTCATGCAGTAAAGTTTCAGAAGCAATCAGGAATATACTTTCTATATTTATTACATAAGAGAAGGTTGTGAGAGATTGCTTTAAAGTGTACTTAAAGGAGTACAAGTACAGTTTTGTGCAGATGTATGCACATATCCAAATTCAAGGAGGAATAGAACATGGAGAAATTTAGAACAAAAAGTATGAGATATCTGGCTTTTGCATTGATAGCAGCCATGATTTCTGTATTTGGACTTGGTGCCTGGGAAGGCGTTAAGGCTATAGCTGCTGAAGAAGAGGATGAAGTAGTAGCTCCGGCTTCTTTTATATCAGCAGATGATACAGTTGTAACTGATTTTATATTTTATACTACAGATAATGCCAGCAAAAAGGTTCCAGCTGCAAATAAGTGGATAAAGACTAATGGTGGTAAAGTAGATGTGTCAAATTTGACAAAAGGAAAGACATTATATTTTGCAAATTCTACTACACCGTCACTGGATGAAATTGTAGCAGTTGTAGTACCTGCTTCACCTGTTTTGTCAACAGCAAAATATGATGCAAAAGGTGAAACTCTTGATAAAAAGTTTGTTTTCCAGACTACAGTAAAGGTTGTAGATGGAAAAAAGACAAAGAGCCAAAAAGTAGATGTACCAAAAGCACGTATTGAGATTAAAGTTAATGACAACAGCACATGGAAGCCATTTGTTGAAGCTATAACTGATGGAACTCTTCAGGCATTACAGAAAGAAGGAGCTACTGTTTATGCAAGAATTGCTCCAACTAATACTGAAATCGAATATGATGAAGATACCAGGACTTGTACTTTTGTTGATGCAGGTATAAGCGAAGATGAAGATACAAGTATCGAAAATGGCGAAAATATTACAAGATATGGAGTAGCAAAGACATTTAAGATTGCAAAGAAGTCTGCAGGACCGGCAGTAAAAGTTGATTATGCAAATCATAGCATAACCATAAAGAAAGGTCAGTCATATATAAAAACAAATGATGAATATGCAATTGATGAAGATAACTGGAAAGACGTAACTGACAAAAATGGAGAAAAAGTATACTTCAATAGTGTAACTGACACAGAGTATTATGGTGTTAAGACTGCTACCAGCCTTACAACATATCTGTTAATTCCGTCAGCTGTACCATTTGCAGCTACAAACTCTTCTGTAACTATACAGGGCGGAAATGGAGAAGCAGCAACATTAGCTGTTACTGCAAATGTTGAGGAAGCAGTAGCAAAAGCTACAAAAGTAGCATATCAGTACGCAATTGTTGATTTGAAAGGTGTTCATAAAGATTTAATCAAAGATGGTGTATTTGATTATGAAAAATCACTCAGTTTTACAGCTAAAACAGATAAAATCACATGGAAGAATGTATCAGTTACTATAAAGAAAGAGGAAACTACAGGAACAGCTACAGCATCTATACCTTGGAAGAGTGTAGACGGAAAACAGGTTCTTGTAAGAAAAGCAGCAGCAGGTACAGAATTTTCTTCACAGGTAGTAGTTTTCAATGCTCCAACAGGAGATGGACTCGCATCATATGGTGATGATGCAGCAGTTAACTGCTGGTCAATGCTTACTCAGGCAAATTATGGCTCAGGATTTTCAGGAGACAACACTGATATGGAATTCTGTGCTAACATAAGTAATGCGGTATATGATGCAAAAGCAAATACAATTACAATTAACGTAGTTGCTGGTGATGCAGCTAAGGTTGAAGATGTTGAAAATTTGACATTAAAAGTAGGTAAAACGGAATATCCGTTAGCCGGAGCAGTGACTGGAAAAGCTGAAGATGTAGAGGCTAGAGTTGGTAATACTATGATAACAACAAAGAATTATGTTGTTACTATTGATTTGTCAAAAGTTGATAAATTCCCAACAGCCGATGCAAATAAAGTAACTATTATTGTTCCAGCAGGATATGCAGCAAATGAAGCAGGAGTTGCAACAGCAGCAAAGACAATCAATGTTACAGTAGATAATAAGGCACCTAAAGTAACAAAAGCTCCAGTATTTAAAAATGGTACAGTAACAATTACAGTAGATGATGCTAAATTAGTAGTACCAGCTGATGCTAAAATTGAAGCTAAGGATGCAGATGATAATGAAGTAATAGTCTTCACAGAGATTAAGTTTAATAGTAAGAGCAAAACTATAACAGCTAAATATGAAGTAAAAATTAAAAGTGAGGAAAAAGTCACATTAACTTTGGATGGTATTGCAGATGCAGCAGGTAATAAAATAGATGCAAGTGCATTGGAAAATTTGACTAATCCGGAATACGTTAAACCATCTGAGGAGGAAACAACTCCAGAAGTAGGAGAATAATTTAGCACAAGCTAAAAATTACAAAAAAGGCTATGGCATTATGCCATAGCTTTTTTTCTTGAATAAGAGTATAAAAACATTTATACTAGTACCAGTATTATATGAATAGGAGCAGAAATGTATATGTACATCAGGGCGGATGGAAATGATATAATAGCAACAGGACATATTATGAGATGTATTGCAATAGCGGATGCATTTAAAAGTAAGGGCGAAGATACTATATTTATTATTGCAGATGAATATCCTAAGGAAATAATAGAACAGCATGGATATAAGACCATATGTCTGAATACGGTCTGGAATGATATGGATACAGAAACAGATAAGATGATAGAACTTATAGAACAGAGAGGGATAGATAAAATATTAATCGATTCATATTTCGTTACAGAAGATTATCTGAAAAAACTCAGAAAATATAGTGCAATTATATATATGGATGATTTGAATCAAATGACTTATCCGGCAGATGTGATAATAAATTATAGCAGTTATGACAGGATGGATTATAATAAGCAATACTGCAAGACAAATACGCAGTTGTGGCTGGGAAGTATGTATACACCGCTTAGGCAGGAGTTTTTTGATTGTGAGTATACGCTGCGTGAAAAAGCAAATAGAATTTTTATTACAACAGGTGGAACAGATAAATATAATGTGGCACTGCAGATATCAAATAGAATGATAAAAGATAATAATGATTTGGAATTATATATTATAGCAGGAAGATATAATAAAAATATTCCTGAACTTCTGAAATTACAGTTAGAGTATCCAGAGAACATATTTGTATTCCAGAATGCAGATAATATGGCTGAACTTATGCAGCAATGTGATATGGCAATATCAGCAGGCGGAACTACATTGTTTGAATTATGTGCGTGCGGAATTCCAACAGTTTGTTTTGGATTTGCAGATAATCAATTGGAATTAATCAGAATGTTAGGGGAACAAAATGTTATGATAAACATAGGTGATATAAGGGAGGGAATGAAGGAGAAAATAGAAGAGCTGGTTGAGGAAACTCTTGCATTATTAAAGAATAAGACACTGCGAGGACAGTATTCATCAAAAATGTCTGCCATTACAGATGGAAAAGGTGCATTAAGGATTGCAGATAAGATATTAGATTATACAAAATTAAAGGAGAGATAATAAATGAAGTATATACCTTATGGGAAACAAAATATTGATGAAGATGATATTAAGGCTGTGGTAGAAGTATTAAAATCAGATTATGTGACAACCGGACCGAAGGTAAGTGAGTTTGAAAAAAAGGTGGCAGACTATTGTGGGGCAGAATATGCGGTGGCTATTGCTAATGGTACGGCGGCACTACATGCGGCATGTATGGCAGCAGGAATCGGACCTGGGGATGAGGTCATAACGACACCCATTACCTTTGTAGCATCTTCGAACTGTGTATTATATTGCGGAGGTACTCCGGTATTTGCAGATATTGACCCACATACCTATAACATTGACCCTGAAGACATTGAGAGGAAAATCACACCAAAAACAAAAGCCGTTATTGCGGTTCACCTTACAGGGCAGCCTTGTGATATGGAGCGTATTCATGCGATTGCAAAGAAATACAATCTTTTAGTAATTGAAGATGCAGCACATGCTTTGGGGGCGGAATACAAGGGACAGAAGATAGGAAGCATTTCAGATATGACTACCTTTAGTTTTCATCCGGTAAAGCATATTACTACAGGTGAGGGCGGAATGATTCTGACAAATAATAAGGATTTGTATGAGAAGCTGTTGCTTGCGAGGACACATGGAATTACGAAAAATCAGGATGTAATGGAAAGATGTGATGGAGGATGGTATTATGAGCAGCAAAGCCTTGGATATAATTATAGAATTACAGATATTCAATGTGCACTTGGAATATCCCAGATGAATAAGCTGGATAGGTTTGTTGAAGAACGACGTAAAATAGCGGGGATATATGATGAAGCATTTAAGAATTGCCCTCAGGTTACTGTTCCATATCAGATGGATGAGTGTAAGAACAGCTATCATCTATATGTGATTCAGGTTAAGAATCGAAAGGAAGTATTTGATAAGATGAGAGAGGCAGGCATTGGAGTCATTGTACATTATATTCCGGTGTATACTCAGCCGTATTATCGTCATAACGGCTATGATTCCGTTATATGTAAAAATGCGGAGAGGTACTATGCGAGTGCTTTAAGCCTGCCTATATATCCCGGACTTACAGAAGATGAGCAACAGTATGTGATAGACAAGGTTTTGGAGTATGCTTGTCTGTAACTTAATCTTTACACATTAAAGATTTGCAATATCACATATTTCGGACAGTCTGTTTTTAAATGTATGGAATTGCTTTACTTTTTTATATCCGTTTTTGGCAATTGCCATACGCTCATCATCATGGTTCAGATAGTATTCAATCTGTTCCAGAAGATGGGATTCACTTTCGTAAATTGCCAAATCTTCTCCCGGAGTAAAGTAGTCCATGAATTCAGACTGAAAATTAGTTAATAAAAATCCACCGCATCCCATTATATCTAAAGCCCTGAGAGGCATACCGCTGAGAATGCTTTTCAGGGTAATGTTTAAATTAATTTTTGAACATTTAAAAACATATGGCATAGTATTATAGTAGTCCACCGGTCCCATGCTATTTACATGAGGAAATACGCTTGTATCACCGGAAGTATATAGTTTCATATTATATTTTTCAGAAATTTTTTTAATAAGGTCATGACGTTCAATTTCTGTTACTTTACGTGCCATAAAGCAATGTGCATAAACATATTCTGCCGTTTCAATGCCCTCCTTGTTTGGTGGATAAGGAACAACTTTCTGCATTTCTGCTACTAATTCAGGAGTTAGTAATTCCTTAAGAAAGAAATAGCCATAAATTTTGCTCTGAGCCTGAATAAGTCCGTCAAGATAGCCTTTTGTATAAGGAGGAAGAGAGTTAAAGTGGCTGTATAGACAATGCTTTTCGTTATATAGTGAGCCTACAAATGAAACATCACTTTGATACTTCTGCATAATTTCAGGTGTGACGGTAAATTTGTCAAATGCATCTACGCCGGCAGCCAGAGGCAGGTAATATACAGTAGTAATTCCTCCGTTTTTCAATTCCAGATAGGTTTCCTTATCAAATATAAAAATGTAATTGCATGGATTTATAATGGTATATGAATACAGGTTGATGTGTGGATTATCATATATCCATGAAATATATTTAATATTATATTTTTTGCAATTAGCTGATATAACGGGAAAAAAGTTAAAAGTAAATACGGCATCATATCCTTTATCAGCGATTTTCTTTTCAAAATAATTGTCAAATTCAGGTGAAATACGGGTGTCATCAAACACAAAGCTGTCTAAAGTGACCTCATGTCCCATGCTTCTAAGTGCGGCAGCCACATGTTCAATTCCATAACTTTTCTGATTAATTGCATATATTTTCATTTTGCATCTCCAATCTATAGGAATAATAAGAGGATTATACTTTGTTTTTCGAAAAAAATCAAATATATAGTATAAGCTAAATGTTTTCGTTAAATAAGCCGATAAACAGATATAATAGTTTGACAGATATTGAAGAAATGGAAAGGAGAATTTATGGAAGACATTAGACAACAGCAGATAGAAGCGATAGAGGAATTAAAGAATTATAATAAAAAGCTTGTAAAAGCTGTCAGGGAGATTATAATAGAATTAAAAGGAGAGGACAGACCTGATACAGAAGATTTTCTTAAACAGATTGTTGAAGGAATCAATTGGGAAATACAGGTTGTAAATGGAACACTTGACTATATTAATGAGGATGAGAATCTGTTGGATAAGGAACAGTTTAATCAGGCAGTTCTTAATCATAATGAAGCAATAAATACTAAAGATGATACAAAGCTGGCAGAGAGTTTTGAAGTAAATATTCTTCCGTATCTTTTGAAATTGGAAGAGATTGCAGAAAAGAAATTAAATAATTAATAAAAGAGTGAAAAGTCAAAAAAATGGAACTGCAGTTTTCGGTTACAGTTCCATTTTTGTATATTTAAATATAGCCGTTAAACATCATTCCTGTATATATGGAGGTAACATAAGGATTTGAAAATGATCTTACAGGATTGGGATAAGATATCATAATCTTATTAACATAGTGCATAGGATTTATAGTGATATTGTCAGCCACTCTTGATAAATCATTTTTAAATGCAGTTATTTTGTTCAATGAATCCTTTATGCTTCCATCATTAACAGTCTGTGAGACTAAAGCATTATCTACTTTAAGATGTCCGTTTTCTTCAAAAGAAAGTCCGGCAGATTCCAAAGAACTCTTGTGCATTTTGGCAATATGATGAATTTCGCGGATAAGTCGTGATGCATCTCCGTTTCCTGACGAATTGCCGGAGGCCATATCCACTATATAATTATATCTGGAACTAAGGTCATCTAAAGAGTCCATTAATGAATCAAAGTCCTGTTTAAAACCAATGTGTACTGTATCATCACCTGTAGTATCATGAAGAGTAATCTCAAAACCTTTGTTTATTGTAAATGTATTGGATGATGAGGTCTTTTCAATACCATTTAATAAAAATCTGGCACTGGAAGGTTCTGTTGTCATTTGGTTAAGTCCAAGATAATTAACGATACTGCCCGGATTTTCGGGATTATCATCAATTGAAAATATCTGTGACTTAAATGCAACACCGGTTGTCTGAGAGGTAAGCTGCAGTGCGGAGTTTCCATGTCTGCTTTCAATAACTTCAGCAGTTATTCCTATATCAGAACGGTTAATAAGCCTTGCCAGTCTGTCCTGAAGAACTCTGTTATTATCTGAATCATTTATTTTAAACTGAAGTTCATAAGAATAGTCATCAATATTAATATCAAAAGAATATTCTCCTTTTGGAATGGATAACTTATTCTGAGACAGGAAGTTACCGGTATTAATCTGAGGAGTTGCAAGGTGGGAAACCTGTATATCAAAATCAGAATCTTCTGAGCCGGCTTCGTTTCCTAAATAACGAGCTCCAATCTTTTCTTCATTGCTGCTGCTTGCCTTTTTATTGCGTGACCCGAATAAGGAATCAGCATCCAGAGAGTCAGTTACATCTTTAAGTGCATATGCACTTTCTTTAAGGTTGATGGCGTATTTTCTTACACCCTCATCCAGTTTAATCTTATATAAAGGCGACTTTCTACTGATACGTAATATATTATTATATACTTCACGAAGCTCACTCTTTTTATGGGCGTTGTTATTTACAAGATTGTTTTTGCCCGAATATGTGGTTAAATAATAATTATATACTGTGCTTATCATAGTAATCACCCAATCTTTCCTTTTATGCTGAAAATGCAATTATTTAGTTTAATTATATTATGTCGGAGTGTAAATATCAATAGGTAAATTCGCCAAAATTCGTTAATATATATGTGTAAGCTGACTGCTATATTGTCACATATATTAAGAAAAAAATATTGACGGTTATTAATTACTGTGTTATAGTATATGGGCAATGGAAGAAGTCTTTTTTTTTTGCTCTGAAAAGAGCATGTTGCATTTATTAATGTAATACTTCAATAAATGCAGGTCAAAATTGAATTAAAGTGGAGGTGGATGTTGTGCGCGTAAAAATCACATTGGCATGTACTGAGTGTAAGCAGCGAAACTACAATATGACTAAGGATAAGAAAAATCATCCTGACAGAATGGAAACAAAAAAATATTGCAGATTCTGCAGAAAACACACATTACACAAAGAAACTAAGTAGTCAGATTAGATGGAAGAGAGGTAGAATATGGGAGAAGCTAAATCAGCAGAAAAAGCTCCTAAAAAGAGCTGGTTTGCGGGTGTTCAAGCCGAATTCAAAAAGATAATCTGGCCGGACAAAGCGTCTATTGTCAGACAGACGGTGGCAGTAGCCATAATATCTGTATTCTTAGGTGCAATAATTAAAGTACTGGATATGATTATTCAGTTAGGTCTTAATTTTATAGCATAATAAGGAGTAAGGTGGGTCTATGTCAGAGGCAAATTGGTATGTAGTTCATACTTATTCAGGGTATGAAAATAAGGTAAAAGCCAACATTGAGAAAACAATTGAAAACAGAAAGCTTCAGGAACAGATACTTGAAGTGACAGTTCCAATGCAGGATGTAGTGGAAATGAAGAACGGCTCAAAGAAACAGGTTCAGAAAAAACTGTTTCCCGGATATGTTCTTATTAACATGGTAATGAATGATGATACATGGTATGTTGTCAGGAATACCAGAGGCGTGACCGGTTTTGTAGGTCCCGGCTCAAAGCCTGTTCCGCTTACGGAGGAAGAAATGAAGCCTCTGGGAATCAAAGCTCCGAAAGTAGTAGTGGACTTTGGTGTTGGCGATACTGTTACTGTTACCGGAGGTGTTTGGGAGAATACCGTAGGTGAAATAAAGAAGATTGACCATCATAAGCAAATGGTTACAATTAATGTTGATATGTTTGGTCGTGAAACGCCTGTAGAGATAAGTTTCACAGAAGTAAAAAAGATGGATTTCTAATTTAAAGCAAGGTGGGAGGCTATCGTACTTCTTCGAAGTACAAATATTTATTTTCATGTGAAAAATTTTCATAATGAAAATATTACGGAGAACCCGCTAATACCACAATTTATTAGGAGGTGCCATTATGGCAAAGAAAGTAGAAGGATATATTAAGTTGCAGATTGCAGCCGGAAAAGCAACACCGGCACCACCTGTTGGACCAGCACTTGGTCAGCATGGTGTAAATATTGTTCAGTTTACAAAGGAATTTAATGCAAGGACAGCAGATCAGGCAGGAATGATTATACCTGTAGTTATAACAGTATATGCTGACAGAAGTTTCAGTTTTATTACAAAGACACCACCTGCAGCAGTTCTCATTAAAAAAGCATGTAAGATTGAAAAGGGTTCATCTGTACCTAACAAGACAAAAGTTGCTAAGATTTCAAAAGCAGATGTTCAGAAGATTGCAGAAACAAAGATGCCTGATTTAAATGCAGCATCACTTGAAGCAGCAATGAGCATGATTGCAGGAACTGCAAGAAGTATGGGTATCACAGTAGAAGAATAGAAAATGAAATTAAAAATGTGGGAGGTTATTGTGCTTTGAAGCACTGGAGATGTGACAGCTTATAAGCAGTATCACATAAAACCCGCTAATACCACTAGGAGGTCATTATAATGAAACATGGAAAGAAGTATTTAGAAGCAGCAAAGGCTGTAGACCGTGCTGCTCAATATGAAGTATCAGAAGCAGTGTCTTTAGTAAAAAAGACAGCTACTGCAAAGTTTGATGAAACAATAGAAGCACATATCAGAACAGGTTGTGACGGACGTCATGCTGACCAGCAGATTCGTGGTGCAGTTGTACTTCCTCATGGAACAGGTAAGAAGGTAAGAGTTCTTGTATTTGCAAAAGGTGACAAAGTTGCTGAGGCAGAAGAGGCAGGAGCAGAGTTTGTAGGAGGCGAAGAGCTTATTCCTAAGATTCAGAACGAGAACTGGTTTGAATTTGATGTAGTAGTAGCTACTCCTGACATGATGGGTGTTGTAGGACGTTTGGGTCGTGTACTCGGACCAAAGGGATTAATGCCTAACCCAAAAGCAGGAACCGTAACAATGGACGTAAAGAAAGCTGTTGCTGATATTAAAGCAGGTAAGATTGAATATAGACTTGATAAGACTAATATTATCCACGTGCCAATCGGAAAAGCTTCATTCAGTGAAGAACAATTAGCGGACAACTTCCAGACGCTTATTGATGCAATCAATAAAGTTAAGCCTAGCACATTAAAAGGTCAGTATTTGAAGAGTGTTACACTTACATCTACAATGGGACCTGGTGTTAAGTTAAATGTTGCAAAACTGACAAATTAATAAATTATTGATTGACAATATATAAATAGTGTGCTAAAATGCACAAAGTATTAAGACCGAAGACAGTAGGTGCCTGAATTACTGCTAAATGCAGTTGACGGCATAAAGGATTTACCACCTACCGAGGATTTAAGGACATTAATTTGTTTATTTAACCCTTTTTGTCTTTGGACAAAAAGGGTTTTTTGCTAGTGATCATAGCAAATCAGACAGTAATATGCTCTGATTATAAATCCTTGAATTACATTCACGTCTTATAAAATAATACAAGGAGGAAATATTAATGGCTAAAGTAGAAATTAAGAAACCTATAGTTGATGAGATTTCTGAACTGCTTAATGGTGCTAAATCAGCAGTAGTAGTAGACTACCGCGGACTTACAGTTGAAGAAGATACTAAGCTTCGTAAAGAATTACGTGAAGCCGGAGTTACTTATAAAGTATATAAGAACACAATGATTAACTTCGCTATTAAGGGAACAGAATTTGAAAGCCTTGCTCCACATTTAGAAGGACCTACGGCTATAGCTGTTTCAAAAGAAGATGCTACTGCACCGGCAAGAGTACTTTACAATTTCGGAAAGAATGCAGAAGCACTTGAGTTAAAAGCCGGAGTTGTAGAAGGTGTGTATTATGATGCTGATGGAATTAAGATTATTGCTGCTATTCCGTCAAGAGAAGAACTTCTTTCGAAGTTACTTGGAAGTATCCAGTCACCTATTACAAACTTTGCACGTGTTATTAAGCAGATTGCTGAAAAACAAGAAGGAAATGCATAATAAAATATATTTAAATGGAGGAATTTTAAGATGACAACTCAGGAAATTATTGATGTAATCAAAGGTTTAACAGTATTAGAATTAAATGATTTAGTAAAAGCTTGTGAAGAAGAATTTGGTGTTTCTGCAGCAGCTGGTGTTGTTGTAGCAGCTGGTGCAGCTGGTGCAGCAGGCGGAGCTGAAGAAAAATCAGAGTTCGATGTCGAACTTACAGAAGTTGGACCAAACAAAGTTAAGGTTATCAAGGCAGTTCGTGAAGCTACAGGTTTAGGCTTAAAAGAAGCTAAAGAATTAGTAGACAACGCACCTAAAGTAATTAAAGAAGGCGCATCTAAGGAAGAAGCTGAAGACATTAAGACAAAACTTGAAGCAGAAGGAGCTAAGGCTACTTTAAAATAATTTGTTAATAGTCTGATTTGAGGGAGCTACCAGAAATGGAGCTCCCTCTTTTTATAAAATGAATAATTATTTATCCTACAGGAACCTCTCCCGCTTAGCAGAAGACGCAGCGGACACTAAGCTCGTGAAAAACCTCGCTAAGTGCCGGCGACTTCCAACGTTCCCTCCGGATAAATAATTATCCCATAATGAGTTGGCAGAGTGGTAACATGCCCATTAGGAGGGATATCATCCACCTGTAGTGGTGGGTGATGACTTAGTCTTTTGTAGGAAACATACAAAAAAACATCCCCATAAAGCTAACCGCCAATCCCACATAAGGTAAAGGGCTGCCAAAACCTACGGAATAATTAGTTTTCTGTAGGGAATGTTGGAAGCCGTCGGTACTTAGCGAGTGCTTTATACGAGCTTAGTACCGCTACGTCTTCCACTAAGCGAAAGCGGTTCCCGAAAGAAAACTAACACGACAAACGCATGAGTAAATAAATTATGAACAATCCATTTTTTTCTGTTAAAATAAAAAGAAAAAGGATGGAATAATAATGGAAGAACTGCTGAACTGGATGGAATACATTGAAGAT
>JAAVHZ010000040.1 GCA_014799465.1 Lachnospiraceae bacterium
CGTAGTATGTTATTCCGTAGTACATTTCCTGTTTTAACAGTCCGAAGAAATTTTCCATAACCGAATTATCATAGCAATTGCCTTTGCGAGACATACTCTGAAAAATTCTATTTTCTTTTTATTCACGAGAGTACGCAGGCATTTGATATGCCCAACCTCTATCTGAATGAAAAGTTCTCCTGTAAGGGCAATCAGAAGTGATTTCGATTGCTTTCTTTTGAGCAGATAATACACTTACCGCAGATGGAGTTTTGCTAATCCCATAACTGATTATTTCGCCATTAAACATATCTAAAAATGGGTCCGGATACAGTTTCTTAATAATCATCCGTCCTTTTTCATCAATCTCATAATACTTGAATTCTGTAGTATCAGTAGTAATCTTTTGATGAGGAATGGCAGTATGAAAACGTCTATGAATTCTATTCGGTGCAATTCTACCAACTTTACCCTTATAAGAATTATATCATCGACTTTTGCGTGTGTACGAGGTTACCTGCAATCCAAGTTTTTGCATAATCCTTTGAATTTTCTTTTTATTAACATTGATTCCTTCTTTTCGAAGAACAGCCTGCACACGACGATATCCAAAATCCTTATGTTCATCATGTATAGTTAGAATTCTTTCCTCTAATTCTGTGTCAGGGTCAACTCTGTCAAAACGCTTTCGCCAATACATATACGTTACTTTAGGAAAGCCAACTACTGCGAGAATATCTTTCAGTTTGAATTCTCCTCGGAGGCTGTGGATGATTCTCGCTGTTTTTTCAGAAGAGCTTCCTCCTCTAAACGCAGCCTCCTCAGTTCTTTTAAATGTGCATTCTCAATTCTGAGTTTTAATAATTCGTCTTCCAGCTGTTTCACATGCTCTGCACCAGTGTCTGCCAGTGTTATATCTTCAGCCAGTGTTACATCTGCATTTACTTTCTTTGAATCCAATGATTTCTTTCTACCTTTCTTTTTCGGTCTCAAGGCATCAGGTCCGGCAATTCTAAAATCATTTACCCATTTTGTTATTAGAAGTGGATTTTTAATTCCTTGTGATAAAGCCAACTCCTAATATGAGACTTCACTTGATAGATATAATTCTACTACATGAAGTTTATATTCGAAAGAATAAGATTCATTTTTTCTTGAACGCATCAAGCCACTGTCTCCGAATTTTTGATATGCTGCTATCCACCGTTGTATTTGAGCATGGTTAGGAATACCATACTTTTTTGCCAGAAATCCTATGCCGCCTTGACCATCGAGGGATTCCATAACTATTTGTTTTTTGAGTTCATAAGAATATTTTGCCATAAAAAACCGACCTCCCAATCGTTAGATTTTTGGTCTAACTTTTAGGGGTCGGTTCATAAATATGCTCCATTCTATTATGTTAATTACGGAAATTATGACACAATTCTTGATAAGATAAATGCAAAAATAGGAAAAGAACTATATAAATTAAGTATTGAAAGGATAAATAATGAAAGTAAAGATAAAAAAGTTAAATGACAATGCAGTTATTCCAATAAGAGGGAGCGAAGAAGCTGCCGGTAATGATATTTATGCTTGTATTACTGAAGAAGCTCAGATTAATCCTCATGAAACAGTAAAAATACCAACTGGATTTGCTACTGAGATACCAAATGGATTAGTAGCACTAATATATTCAAGGAGTGGAATGGCAACTAAAAAAGGATTAGTTGTATGTCAGGGTGTCGGTGTGATTGATAGTGATTATAGAGGTGAATGGTTTATACCTTTACATAATGACACAAATAATATTCAATCGGTGCAGCCTAATGAAAGAATTGCACAAGTAATATTTACAGATTTTATAGTGCCAGAATTTATTGAAACAGATAGATTGTTAGATACAGAAAGAGGAGATGGTGGATTTGGAAGTACAGGAAAGTAAAAATCATGTACCAATATGGAAAAAATATACGCTGGCTGTTAATGAAGCTGTGCAATATTTTAATTTAGGTGAAAAAAACTTAGAAAATTAATATCAGATTATAATGATTATGGATTCGTTTTGCAAAATGGAAGTAAGACTTTAATAAAACGAGAAAAATTTGAAGAATTTATTAATGACACAAATTCGATATAAAATTATATATTTTGAGCTTTAGTTATGTTATACTAATTTTATCATACTAAAGCTCTTTTTCATAAGATAGGAGCAGAAATGAGTGTAAAAAGAAGAGATAATAAAAATCGGGTTTTACGTAGTGGTGAAAGCCAACGTCCAGATGGGAGATATGCATATGTCTATGTAGATAATAATGGAAAACAAAAATTTCTCTACAGTTGGAAATTGGAAAATACAGATAAGATACCATATGGGAAACGAGATTGCGTATCCTTGCGAGATAAAATTAAGCTGCTTAAAAAGGATTTGGATGATGGAATAGTTTCTAATGGTGGTGAAATGACCGTGTTACAGTTAGTGGAGAAGTATATATCGCAGAAAACAGGGGTGCGGCACAACACGGAAGCAAATTACAATTTTGTAGTCAACATTATTAAAAAAGAAGCGTTTGGCAAGAAACGAATCGACAAGGTGAAACTGTCGGATGCAAAATGTTGGCTTATCAAATTGCAACAGGACGGGAGAGGGTACAGTTCCATCCATTCAGTCAGGGGAGTTGTAAGACCTGCATTTCAGATGGCGGTTGACGATGATTTGATACGCAAGAATCCGTTTGAGTTTCAGCTTGCAACTGTTGTAGTGAATGACAGTGTGACAAGAGAAGCGATTACAAGAAAGCAGGAACAGGCTTTTCTTGAATTTGTAGCACAGGATAAACATTTTTGCAGATACTATGATGGAATCTATATCTTATTTAAAACAGGGCTTCGGATTTCTGAATTTGTGGGGCTGACGCTGAATGATATTGATATGCAGAACCGAAAAATCAATGTCAATCATCAATTACAGCGAAAAAGAAATATGGAGTATGTGATTGAGGACACAAAAACTACAAGCGGTACAAGGGAAATACCTATGTCCGATGAGGTATATGAGTGTTTTCAGCGAATCATCGCAAACAGAAAGAAAGTGAAAACTGAACCTATGATAGATGGTAAATGTGGCTTCCTGTATCTGGATAAAAATGATATGCCAATGGTAGCCCTACATTGGGAGAAATACTTTCAACGTATTTGTGAAAAGTACAACAGTGTTTATAAGGTGCAGATGCCAAAGGTCACACCTCATGTATGCAGGCATACTTTTTGTTCCAACATGGCAAAGAGTGGTATGAATCCGAAAACACTTCAGTACCTTATGGGACATTCTGATATTGGCGTTACATTGAATACCTATACACATGTAGGTTATGAAGATGCACAAAAGGAAATGAAAAGAGTACAAAAAGCTTACTAATGATGATTAGTAAATTAGTAAAAACAAAGTCATTTTACTAATGATTTTACTAATTTTGAGGTCAAAGTTATGCCAACTTATACTATGATATGCCGAAAATAGTATAAGACCACTCTGTTAGTAAAAAACCTAAGAATGGCTTAAAATAAAGCAAAATCAAGCATTTACGGAGGTTTTAGAGCAATGATTAAAATATTATTCGTCTGCCACGGCAACATCTTTAGAAAACGCTGAAAACATTGAAATACAAGGCTTGCTGGATATTTTAGTACGAATATTACATCAATTTTACATCAAATTTGAAAGGGCATTATAAGCGGTGAAAAGAATATTAGTATAAGTTACATCTAAATTAAGATGGATATTTTATTTCTCATTCTATATAAACAAATGCATACTCTATACATACATCCTACTACATTTATCCAATAATCATATCTCTATTCTAAAGCAAAGATTTGTCTGCTCTATTTCAGAAATCCCCTCTATCTTCTCTGATATTTGATTCAAGCCATTATCGTACACATACTTAAAAAGGTATTTAATATCAAAAGATACAAACCAATTATGAAGCCAATATGCAAACATACAGTAACAAAAAGACAAATAATAAAATATGAATTTCATGTGCGTATATACCCCTAGAATCCATTTTTGGCATTTGGGCATAAAATTTATAGGGCGGACAGTATAAAATGCGAATTTGAGTGTTCTAATGTGTTTTAAGCTAAAGAATGGGAGTATTGATAATAGCATGGTGTGATGCAGGAATTAAATGATAGAATCGGAAACAGAAATAGCACTGTAGAAAAAGAATTTTATAATACAAAATATTTTTCCTGATATATATGTTTAATCGTTCAGCTATATCAACTATGTTTTATTCACACCTGACCACCGAAGGTGTCAGTATTTAATACTTGTATATATTATTAATACTTGTTAGGACTGTAAAAATTTGCACATCCGCTGTGAAATTTTGAGGGGGTCTGAAACCAAATTTGCACATGGTACGTGCAAATTGTGAATCTGTAATGTAGTTGTATTTCCAAATTTGCATATGCTACGTGCAAATTGTGTAGAACTTTAAAAAATTATTATAAGTTATAACTTTTGGTCATTCTCATTTGGTATATATTCAGCAATATCTTCTAATTTACAATCCAATATTCTGCACAAATCATTCAATGTTGTAGTATTCATTGGTTTATTCTTGCGTAATTTATCAATCGTGGCACTGGAGATATGATGTTTATTGATTAGTGTGTAAGTTGTTTCAATAGAATTTTTCAGTGTTTCCCAGAATGGACTATAGCTAATCATCTACCATAATCTCCTTTCAGATTGATAGTATCAGCATAAAATATAGTTTTATACTTGACTATAGTTAGAAAGATGACTATAATGGGGAAAGGTGTTTGTATATGCTTATGAAATTCAGTAATAGAGTAATAAAAACAATCAATGGAGAATACAAAATGAATACAATACGTTGTCCTAAATGCAGAAAAATGATAAATAAAAAAGATACGAAATGTGGTTATTGTGGTTTTGATGGGATACATACATATGTTTCAAAACAAAAAAGAACGGAAAGTGATGTTTTTGATGGAAACAATTCTAATGTTAGCTGGAAGGAAATTTTTGTTCTATGCATCATTGTAATTGCAGCTTTTTGGCTGTTGGGTTCATGGGTAGGGACTGGCAATAATTCAAAAGAAGAAAAATGTCAAGTCTGCTATAAAACATTCACTAATAATGATGATGTACATAGCATTATTATGACCAATATGTGCGAAAATTGTTATAGTAATTTTAAATATACACAAGATTTGAAAGAAGAATTGAAAAAGTATGAAGAAAGATATGGGGATTAATAATTGACACATATTATTGCTTAAGAGTATGACTATCAATTTACGCAAAGGCATTTTACTATACATGGTAAGATGTCTTTTTTATATGATAAATGTCAAATAGGGTCGGTATGCTTATATAGTCGTATGAAACTGTATTATTGTATTTTCGGCAATCAACTTTTCGGGAGATTTCAAAAATCCGTTGAGGAATAGATGCACCCCACAATAGGTAATCCGAAAAGTGAAATCAAAAAAATTATGTAATATGCCCCCTATACACCTATACCCTGCTGCCACATGGGATATAATAATAGTCTGCTATCCTGTTGCATAAATAATCAATAGATACTCGCTAAAGCAATATCATATCCAATATTTCTAATTAATCCCCATCCAGAACACCAAATTATGCCCAAATTCCTATTAAAACTGCATTACCATAAATGATATATGCCTAACGTCATAAAAAACAAATTTGCCATTGTTTTGTTTGATTTTCTCTAAGAAATCCATATAGCAATACCGATAGCAACAACTATAATACAATGATATTGTAATTCTCAAATACTGCAATTATATCAATTATTTTCCGCTGATACACAATGCATCACAGAACACATTACAAAACGCTTATACAATCGTTTTCAGTTCTGATATATAAACACCTGATACAGTTCATAGGACTATGAATATATGCCATTATGCAAAGAGTTATATAATCAAAATGCAAGTCAAATATAACTTATATTGGCATAATATCCACAACAAAAAAGAGATGCTTTTATACAACTGCATCTCTTTATAGAGTATTCATTTTTAGGTTGTTTCAAAGTTTATAATTTACCACCATTGGCAAGCTGAATATACTTTTTCAGTGTGTTTCTACTTATGTTATATTTCCGCATTAAGTCAACTTGTTTTATAGTTCTATCCTTCAAGAATAACTGTATATCAGCTTTTAATTCATCTGATATTTTATCAAGTTTGCCTACTGGTCTACCGCTTTTCTTATCGCTTGCATTTATGCCATCCTTAATTCTTTGTACTGTAGTGGCTCTTTCCTGTTCTGCTCTGTCTAATTCCACTATCAGCAGCAGTTTCACAGTGCTTTCAAGACTTGTTTTTGCCACAAGATTTTGTTCTTTTGCCACACTAAGCAGTTGTTTGATATATGGGGTGCTTACTGTCTGATTGTCAATAAATATCAGTTCTATGCCTTTATTAAGCAATTCCATATACTTTGTATATCCATGTTCTGCCTGTCTTGTGAATCTGCATATATCTTTAAATATAATTGTATCTCCTGCTTGCACTATGCTTTCCAGCTTTTGCCACTGTTTACGGTCTGTGAAATTCTTACCACTTTTATCTTCCTTAAACTCAAGCAGATATTCGATGTTATTCTCTTTCGCATATCTTTGTAATGCATTCTCCTGTCTTGTGAATTTCTGCAATCCACGCTCTTCCTCTGTTGATATTCTCATATAGCTATAAAAATTACACATATTCATACCACCTTTCAAAGTCTCAAATAAACTTTAGTTATTTTGATAGTATTATATTACTTTCAAACAAACTATTTGTCAATATATTTTGACACTTTTTATAAAAATATTTTCGTGAAAAGTTTGTTTGACACTTTTCCGCTAATTGCTTGTAAGATGTAAATAAAAAAATGTAAAGCTGATAATTTTTAATTTGTTTCATCAGCTTTACATTTTTTAGTGTTTACCGTTATTAGTTAGCTCTTTCCTTATCTGTATTATACTAAAAATCTAATTCATTTCAAGGATTGTATTCCCAAATTTAATTGCTAAAATAAAACCCAAAAGAGAAAGAGAGGGTATCACAATATGAAAAAAGAAAAAGTATATGAAACTGGTGCGGTATCAACTTTACATGGCATGAATGCGTTTTTTGCTAGGATTCGTGTGTTATTCCCTGAAATTGATAGCTTTATAGGTTCGCATGAATTGATTAATGAAAGAATCTGCAATAATGAGTGTTATTTAATCAATTTTGATACAAAGAAAACAGTTGTGTATATGAATACTGATGCAGCATTACCAGTAAGCAATGGTGCAATGATGGTATAAAAATATAATATGCAAACTTTGTAACACAAAATATTCAATACAAAATAAATTTGCTGACCTATCGGCATATCGGGGAGAAAGAAAGTAATATATTATGAACACAATCGACAGAAATTTTCTACTTAATCATGGATTTCAGGAAGATACTGACAAAAAGGTATTGTCAGAGTTATTCACCAAGTACAATAAATTCAAAGAGGTAAATATTTCTGTAAACCTTACAGAACCTTGTATGTTGCTGGCAAGAAGTAAGGAAAAGAATGTAACTGTAGAAGTAAACTCTATTCAGGATAACCGCTTGATTCTGAAAAGAAAACGGAGCAGGGAAAAGTTTGATACTGTGATTATGAATATCCCTTTGGATGAAATTAATGATTGTTTGGTTAAGGATTATGGTAATGGATTATTTGAGTTTGAATTTGAAGTGTGTAATTTTAGATATTCACTTCACGTATCAGTCTAAAATACATAATAATGCGTGGTGTATCAAAATTAAATACTGAATCAACGAATGAAGAAAGCCACTTTGAATCTGAAAAAAAGATTTGAGTTGCCTTTTTCTTAGCTTAATATGTTTGTTGGTAATGTTTTTAACTTTTCGGTGAACAGCTTGAAACTATTGATTTTACTGGATTTGTAGGCGGTTATCTGGATGATTTTTGGTTTTATCTGGCATATCGTTTATAACTCTCGGTCGGCATGGTTTTGAAGGTGTGGCGGGTGAGATAAGGCTTATTATAACTGTTGCCATAAAGAAAAAGTACTTGTTTTAAGGAGCTAGCAGCAGTTATATAAACAGATTTTCTTTATCAAAATAATCAATAATTACCATAAAACACGAAAAAATCTTATTTGATTTATATTTTCTTTATAAATTTTATAAAAATTTTATAATATTATGCTAGTCCTAATAATTCGTACTTATTTTAAGGCTTTTTATGTATAGAATTGAATCATAAAAAACCTTAAAATAAGCACTTTTTCCGTGATTTGCAATTTATTCAAAAATATTGTATATTGTACTCAACGCACAAAGATGTACCTAATTCTCAAAGAAATGTCACGTAAAAAGAAGTATTTGTAATATTTTAGGAACATTTTGAAAACAAAAAAGGAGGTAGCCATTATGAGAAACAGTTTAGTTACAATTCGGCAATCAGATTTGGTGGATGAAATTGTTTCAGATTATTCAGGGATTTATTCAAAGGATTGTGTGAAAAATATCCTTGATTCTCTTGAATCACACATAACGGAACATCTAACCGAAACAGATGAAAGCCATCCTCAAAAAATCAAATTGTTTTACGGTTTAAATTTGACAAGTAAAATTGAACCAGCAAAAAGTAAAAATTGTTTTGGTGTTGATTTGAATGTAGAATCACATATTGTTGCAAAAGCGAATTTCACAAAATGCTTTTTGAGAAAAGTCAATCAATTTGCTATTGATAACAGATAAGGTTAAACACTAAAAAGTAAAATTGGAAATCAAAAATAGAAAGGATAGCATAAATCATGTTATTTCTTAGAAAATTACATAGGGCAGTAGATTAAACAATGACGATTAGATAGAATTTGACAGGACATTACTAAATAAAACCCTTCTTCATTCTACATTTCATTAAAAATCTTTTCAGAATCCCTATTATTTATGATGGTGAATAGCCTTTGATTGAGCTAAAAACCCAATGAATCAATCAAAAATACAACTGAATATGGAACGACTTTTTATTTGTGTGCAAAAAAATAAAGATTCATACTATGCATACGTTTGTTTAATGTACCCTGAAAACGAAAACGCTATGCCCATAGTTTTATTTCAGTACGTAAATTTTCAAGCAAAATGAGAAATCAAGAACGGATGAAGGGAGGAATATATATGATTGCAGAAACAAAGAAATTAACCAAAACACAGAAAGCAAAAGCAAATCAATTACAAAAGGATTTATTTCAGCCAATAGTGAAGCATAACATTGATATTCAAAAACATGGTGAACCTTGCGTTAATGCAAGAACACTATTGCAGATGTGGGATTCAGGCTTGTTTGCTGATAATCCAGATGAATTTATATTTTTGTTGAAATTAAATTTAATAGCAGAACATTTCAGGGAATTAAGCATCTCTCAAAAATCAAATATTAGCGTCAATCTGGAATGTGACACAAGCAGGCTGTATATCGGATTGGTTGCTAAAAATTATAAAGAAATGTGTCTTTTACTCAATGAAGATACTAAAACAGGCAAAGCAAAAATCAAGCAGATAGAAAACTGGAAAAGGTTTTTTGACTTTGAAAAACTTAGTAACTCTAATGAGTACATTATTTTAGACATATATCCAGAGCCATTTCCCAAAGGAACTAAAAGAAATACACAATTTACAAATCAGCTTGCTGTCTTGATACTTAGAGAACTGATAAAACAAAAAGAAAATGATGAGGGCAATATAATTTATTATACAACGTACAGAAAACTAATTAAAAAGTTGAATGTAGTAAATCAGTTTTTTTATAAGGAATCATTAAAATTTTTTATATCAAAATATCCAGAATGGTTTAAGTCTGATTCAGATTTTGAGGATTTCAAAAGGGATTGCAATATTTTTAAGACCTTAACTAAAAGAAAAATCAAAGGAGCGGTACAGTCTGCATTAGTGAATCTGAAAAAAGACAACCTCACTTACTATGCAGAATATCATAGAATCAAAGAAAATGACAGTTACAGAAATGCAACCACAAATGAAGAAATTTACATACAATCAGTGAAAAAGGAAATATCGGAATCAATGGGCTATAGAAACTCCAATGTTGCTACTTTATATGATGCAGAGAAATTTAATGAATTGTTTAAAGAGCGATTGCAGGTAGAAAAAGGATGGGATTATGTTTTTTACCAACTTGAAATTGACACAAAGAAAGATATGCTGCTAAAACATATTAGCGAATATACATCATATCCTATAGTAAAATCAATATATGGGTTGTCTGGTAGTAAAGAAAACAGTATAAGGCTTGAATATAATAGCAATTTATCCAATGCACTGATAGAACAAACTGAAAACATGGCAGATACAAAGATAAAAAATAAAATGAAGAAATTCAGAGAAAGTAATACTGAATACGATGATATGACAGATGAGGAAATTGTACAGATATATGGACTGGACAAGGAAATATTAAATAAATACAACAATCAGTATATAGAAAGGCAAAAATCATTGATAAATTATCTAATTTCTTTTAATAAGGACAGGATTCAGGAATTGATGGATTTTTATTCTAATCAAATATGTAATGCGGAACAAGAATTTATAGAAGAGATGTAAGGCAGCAGGGTGAAATGGAAAAGTTGTCACCTAAAACTGCATTAGTAATAAATCCTTCTACAGAAGATGAAGGTGACAACTTTTCCATTCGAGGTAGGGCAATAGCCTTTTGCGGTAGCAAAAGCAGCCTTTAGCATATCAAGTAAGATTGGAGGAAATCACATGGAAAAAGAATACAGATTACAACAAGAGCAACTATTAAGTGGTCACATACTTAATCAGAAAATTTTAGTTCATTGTATCACACGATTAAACACAAAAATCAATAAAGCATATAAGAAATGCAGAATAATCAAAGCATCATATGAACGTAATATTAACAGTGGGTGTTCTAATTCTGCTTTAAATGATAAGCAGGACTATGAGGCATGGAAAGAAAAATATGATTGTTTGATAGAACAGAGAAAACCGCTATTAGATACCCTACTGCAAGGTTATCATTTATCGCTTGAAAATGCAAAAGAATTGATTAAACAGGCAGATAAAGAGAATTTTCCTACATATAAGACAGTGGATAAAGTTATCCAGATGATAAAATGTAATGATTTCAAACTTGAATGAGCATTGATTAGATATGCCCTAAAGTGGGCTGTCTTTGCTACCGCAAAGAACAGTTGAAAAAAATAATTGGGAGTGATGATATATGGCAAGGCGAAAAAAAGAAACAATCCAAATACCAACAAAGCGATGTCTGCATTGTGGCATGGAACTGGAATACAAGAATTTTTATCAGTTACATAATTCCAGTAACATTTATTCAGGAAACGATAACTATATACCAATATGCAAGGATTGTTTGAAAATACTGTATGAACAATTCAAAATCCAATATGCAAATCAGTTTTCTGTTTTAGGTATGAAATCAGAAGAATTAAAAGAAAACGCAATAGAAAAGCTGGTAATTAGGCGGTTATGCATGGCATTTGATATTTACTACAGTGACAGGCTTTTTGATGCAGCACTAAAGCAGATAGAAAAATTCCCTACTCTTGATATGGTAAGTGCATATATGAAAGTTTCTAACTTAAAACAGAACAAGCGTAAAACATATGGTGATACGATTGCAGAAGAAAATCTATCACAGGAATTATTAAAGTCTGCTATGGTTGACAAAGTTAGAAAACAGTTTGAGGATAAGACCGATAATGAATTGTATCAGGATGTTTATAACTTATGCATAAAACTGTTGCAATCGCTTAGAAGAAATTGCAATGTTGTTGATATTGAAAAGAATGATTATGGACTAATGCTTGAATTACAGGAGGAATTTGCCTATGAATAATACATATAAAACAAAAACGGAATTTCGATATGGGAAAAGGATAAAAGTTGTTGAAGTGGTAAAAAAGCATGATATTGATAACTGTAATATAAATAAAAATACAGTAAACCAAGTTATACCTATATGTGATAAGCTAAATTTAACCATAGAAGAAGCAGCTCAATACAGCAACATAAGTTCTAAGACATTAAGACGATTTATTAATGAAAATGCCCCTGATTTTATTTTAAAAATAGGAACAAAAACATTAATAAAGAGAAGGATTTTTGAAAGATTTTTAGAAAGAACGGATACCATATAAGCTAATGTGATATATAAATTGAAAATGGGTATCATTTGTGCTATATTGGATTATAGCTTATGATGCCCTTTTTATAGAAAGGGGTACATTATGATAAAACGAAAGGACAATAAAGGAAGAGTTTTGAATGATGGCGAAATACAAAGGTCAGATGGAAGATATTGTTATCAGTATACGGATGCTTTTGGAAAACGAAAATCCGTGTATAGTTGGAAACTTACTCCATCTGATAAAACGCCAAATGGAAAGCGTAAGGATTTATCACTTAGGGAAAAAGAAAAGGAAATTAATAATTCAAAGAGTAGTGTTGTTTCTTGCGGAAATATAACAGTTTTGGAACTTGTTGAAAAGTATATATCACAAAAGACAGGCGTTAGGCATAACACACAGGCGAATTACAATTTTGTTATTAACATTATCAAGAAAGAGTTATTTGGAGCAAAACAAATTGATAAGGTGAAGTTGTCAGATGCTAAAGAGTGGTTAATTAAATTACAAAATGATGGAAGAGGTTATAGTAGTATTCATAGTATCAGGGGTGTAGTTAGACCAGCTTTTCAAATGGCGGTCGATGATGATTTGATATATAAGAATCCGTTTGAGTTCCAGCTTGCTACCGTGGTTGTGAATGACAGTGTTACGAGAGAAGCTATTACAAGGAAACAGGAGCGAGAGTTTTTAAGGTTCATTAAAGGAGATAAGCATTTCTGTAAATATTATGATGGAATTTATATCTTATTCAAGACTGGACTTAGAGTTTCAGAATTTTGTGGATTGACAAAAGAAGATATAGAATTTGATAAAGAAAGAATTAAAGTAGACCATCAATTACAGAGAAAAAGAAATATGGAATATGTTATTGAAACACCTAAGACAGAAAAAGGTGTGAGGTATGTTCCTATGAGTGAAGATGTTGCGGAGTGCTTTAAACGTATCATTGAGAACAGGAAAAAGCCAAAAATTGAGCCAATGATTGATGGTAGAATCGGATTTTTGTTTCTTGATAAGAATGATATGCCTATGGTAGCTTTACATTGGGAAAAATATTTTCAGCATATCAGGAAAAAGTATAACAGCATATATAAAGTGCAAATGCCCGTTATAACACCCCATGTATGCAGACATACATTTTGTAGCAACATGGCGAAGTCTGGTATGAATCCAAAAACACTACAATACATTATGGGACATTCTGATATTGGTGTTACGCTCAATACATATACACATTTACAGTTTGATGATGCCAAAGAAGAGATGCAAAGACTGGCGAAATCCTGTTGATGTACGAGTTGTGAATTTACATCAATTTATACATCAAATTACTTCAAAACTATTCCATTTCATTCCAATTTATTCTTATTTTACTGCAATGACGGTAAATAGGAAAACACTGGAATTACTTGAAAATACAGTATTTACGGAGGTTTTAAATATATGATTAAAATACTTTTTATTTGCCACGGCAACATCTGCCGTTCCCCCATGGCAGAATTTATACTAAAAGACATGGTAAAAAAGCAAGGACTGGAAAATCAGTTTGAGATAGCATCCGCTGCCACCAGTACAGAAGAAATAGGAAATCCGGTACATCCCGGAACTGTAAATAAATTAAAGGAATATGGCATATCAACAGAAGGAAAGTATGCTGTTCAGATAAGAAAGCAGGATTATGACAGATATGACTATCTGATATGTATGGATAGCTATAATATAAGGAATATGGAGCGGATTTTTGGTCATAAGAAAGATAAGATATACAAACTGCTGCAGTTTGCAGGTTCAGAGGCAGATGTAGATGACCCTTGGTATACCCATGATTTCAATAAAGCATATGAGGACATTGAAAAAGGTTGTCAGGGGCTGCTTGATTATCTTTTGAAATCCAAACTAAATAATTGAGTAAAATATCATAATATGGAACAAATTAAAGACGCATAGAGGATTAGAAAAAATGGAATTATCAGAAGTAAATAAAAGGTTGGAGGAGTTAGCGGGTGTAAATAACGAATATTATGGAAATGTCATTCCGGGGAAAAAGCCTGATATGGGGGTCAGGATTCCCGAGCTTAGGAAACTTGCTAAAGAAATTGCAAAAGATGATTACAGATATTTTCTTGATAATAATACATTTGAAACATTTGAGGCAGAAACATTGCAGGCATTTGTAATCGGATATGCTAAGGATGATATAAATGTGCTGCTTGGTTATGTAAAGAAGTTTATACCTATGATACATGACTGGTCAGTGAATGATTCGCTGTGCCAGAACTTTAAAATAGCAAGAAAGCATCAGAAGGAAGTATTTGATTTTCTGATGGAATATGTAGATTCAGAGGAAGAGTATGAGGTAAGGGTAGTTGCAGTCATGCTGATGAGCCATTTTCTTAATGATGAATACATAGACAGAGTGATAAAAGTTCTGGATGGATTGAAGTGCAGGGATTACTATTCAAGGATGGGTGTGGCATGGGCGGTTGCTACCGTTATGGCAAAGTATAGGGACAAATGTTTTGAATATATGAATAACAGCAGTCTGGATGATTGGACATATAATAAATCAATACAAAAAATGTTGGAATCATACAGGGTGAATGATGAAGATAAAAAGATTCTAAGAGAAATGAAAAGAAAGTAAAATACCGGTTGGGATATTTGAAAACAGAATCCCAACCGGTATTTTGTGCATGAGTCAGCGGAGTCGGAGGGATTCGAACCCTCGTACCGGCTATAAAACCGATAAACTGATTTCGAGTCAGCCCCGTTACGGCCTCTTCGGTACGACTCCTTTTACAATAAAATATATAACATATTTTAAATTTGATTGCAACAGTTTTGAAAAATCAAGACACATATATGTGTTACAGTTCAGCCAGCATTCATAATTTGCCGGATTTTACGTTATGAATTATAATTTTAACATTTGCCGTCAAATTATTCATGTAGGGCGTTCGCCCTATAGAGAATAATATATAATAATTTCTTAGTGAGCAAGCTCCCATGAAATTATTATATATTATTCTCTGCATGGCTAAACTGTAACACATATATATAAAATAAACAGTAATAACTTATTGTTACTAAGAAGGGAGGAAGCCATGGAGATAGAAAGCCAGTTGGTGTCAAGGGCAAAAAATGGCGATAAAGAAGCATTTTCTGAAATATATGAACAGATTTATAAAGATATGTACAGATATGCTTATTATGTCCTTGGAAATGCAGAGGATGCGGAAGATGCAGTAAGTGATACAGTCATGGATGCATATAGAACTCTTGGGAAGTTAAAGGAGGATTCTCTTTTTAAAAACTGGATATTTAAAATATTATCTAATAAGTGTAAAAAGAAGAGAAAGCAGTATTTGAATAAAACGGTGCCTTTAGATGTTGATATAAAAACAAAAGAAGATGATTATGACAGAAGGCACGATATGGCATATGCATTTTCAAGCCTTGACGAACAGGAGAAAACAGTTGTATCTATGGCAGTGTTTGCCGGATACAAAAGCCATGAGATAGGAGAGTATCTTAATCTTAATCCGGCAACGGTCAGGTCAAAGCTTAGCAGGGCGTTAGGAAAGATTCAGAAAAAAATGGAAGTGATATGAAATCATATAGCCGGCAGTAAGGCGGAAATGAGGTAAAATATGAGTTGGGAAGAGAAGGATATAGAGATAATGGAAAAAATAAAAGAGAATACTGAAAATCTTGAGATACCAAAAACATTATCACCTGAAAACATGATGAAAAGGCTGGAAAATGAACAATCTAAAAAGAAAAAGATAAAAAAGACATTTATAAAAGTAATGGCGGCAGCAGCATGTATGGGGGCAGTGGCAGTTAGTTTGTGGCAGTTACAGGGAAATGATGCAGTACTTAAGAAAACCATACCTGATTTAGTAAAAAATAAAAAAGAGAAGACATTAAACAGTAGTGACTATGCTTCTATATATGAAAAGCTAAAAAAAGTGCAGCCACAAGTAAAATATGAGGATGTGGTTTATGATTATGAGGAAGATTTTTTATATGGTGCAGGTGCAGTGAATGAGAGTGAGGATATAGAAGGAGATGTTGCAGATTCTTATAATGGGCAGACTACAACCAGAAGTACTGAAAATAATGTATCAGATACAAATGTGCAGGTGGAGGGCATAGATGAAGCAGATGTGGTAAAAAATGACCGTGAATACATTTATGCATTAGATATGACTGGTAATAAAGTCAGCATTATAAGTATGAAAAAAGAAAAGAAAGTATCGGATATACAGATTATTGATGAATATCTTTCTTTTTATAATGCAGATATGTATGTATCAAATGATACTCTGGTGGTGGTTGGAACATATGTGGAAAATGAGACACAGATATATATATATGACATATCTGACAGGGAGGAGCCGGTTCAGGTTAGTTCTATATCACAGCAAGGCGACTATTATACATCAAGACTTGCAGGGGATTATCTTTATATAATGAGTGATAGTTATATCAGAGGGAAACTATCAGAGGATAACTGTGTTCCAAGATTAGATGGAGAACAGATTGAGGCAGACTGTGTAGTAATATCTGAAAATGTTACTTCATTGGAATATGAATTTATAATATCAATAGATTTAAAGGCACCTGAGACTGTAATTGATAAAAAGGCGATTACAAAAGATTCAACAGGATATATTTATATGTCGGCAGAAAATATATATATAACAAATTACAATTATAAGGATGATAGTACATTTATCACTAAGGTAGGATATAAAGACGGAAAGTTTTCAGAGACAGTTGAGGGAAGTATAGACGGAAGGCTGTATGGTCAGTTTGCAATGGATGAATATAATGGATGTCTCAGGATTGTGTCAACTGACTGGACAGAAGGAAAATATAGAGACGACCAGACTAATATTGTATATGTTCTTGATGGTTCATTGCAGGAAATAGGGAAAATTACGGGAATAGCAGATGGAGAAAGTATATATTCTGCAAGATTTATGGGAGATATAGGGTATTTTGTGACATATTATCAGACTGACCCGTTATTTAAAGTGGATTTTTCAGACCCAACTAATCCTGTGATATTGGGACAGCTTGAGATTACCGGGTATTCTGATTATCTTCATCCGTGGGGGAATGACAAACTTATGGGACTTGGATATGTGGATAATGAATTGAAGCTTTCCATGTTTCAGTTAAATGATAACGGAGATATGAGTGAAATTACCAGAAAGATATTTAGAGATTGTTACCAGTCACCGGCATCTCAGAACCACAAGGCATTAATGATATCTCCTGAATTAAATCTTATTGGTTTTACAACCGTAACAGGAGGTATGTATTCTGATAATTTTGATGAAAGTATTGTGTATGAAGTATATTCGTATATTGATGGAGAATTTGTGTGCAGATTGTCAGAAAAAATACTGCAAACTGACTGGGGAAATTATGACAGCTATGGTAGTGAAATATATGAAAATGCTTATAATACCAGAGGTGTATATGCAGATGGAAAATTATATATAGTTATTCCGGGAGACAAAGTATCTATATATAATATAGATACAATGGAGTCACTGGGTGAGATAAAAATTGATTAGTCAGGCTGCATATTAGAATAGAAATCAATAAACTTTTGCATGGATGCCGAAATAACAGCATTCCTACAGTATGCAAAGCCGATTTCGCGGGAAGGGATGGGAACTGATAACGGAAGTTCCCGTACCTTTCCGCTTTTGATATCGTCTTCTGCAAATTCTTTTATTACACATGCTATGCCTATTCCTGTCTTTGCAAAATCTATAAGCAGATCCATATTATTTAATTCAAGGATATTGTCTGCTTCAAGATTATTCATTGAAAGATAAGTATTTATATGCTGTCTTGATACATTTTCAGAATCTAAAAGCATAATATTTGCCATGGAAAAAATATCATTTTCAGTTTTTGCACCACGCATTTTAAGGTTATCTAAGTATGCGTCGGTAGCAATGAAAATGTAGTTGACATTTCCAAGAGAATGAAATACTAAATCATTTTGATGATTAGTTTTTCCAATAAGACCTATGTCAGACTTTTCCTCTCTGAGCATTGCAAGTGAATGGGTAGTGGAATTACATTCGATATTAAATTTAATATGTGGATTTTTTTGTATGAATTTTTTAAGGTAAGGCAGCAGTACATATTTGCACAGAGCAGAGCTTACACTTATCCGGATAGTACCTATTCCGAGGAGAACAGATTGCCTGAGTTCTTCCTCGCCTTTAGATATTTCATTAAATGCACGTTTAATATGGTCATAGAGAAGTTTTCCTTCTTCTGTAAGCATAACACCTCTTGAATTTCTGGAAAACAGAGTTATGCCTAAAGATATTTCAAGATTTTTAACAGCCTTACTGATAGCAGGCTGGCTGATATACAATTTTTCGGCGGCTTTACTAATATTTCCGGTAGCTGCAACGGTATAAAATATTCTGTATTGGGATAAATTCTGTTCCATTTTTATAAACACCTCTGAATTATAATTTGTTTAAATCTTGTTATAACCTGAAGTTATGACTGATATCAATATTATATATTTGCATTATACCTTATAAGATGGTAGAATTGCAATAGAATTAAGAAAAGGAGATGTTGACAAATGGGAATGACTATGACTCAGAAGATTTTAGCTGCACATGCAGGACTGCCTGAGGTTAAGGCAGGACAGCTTATAGAGGCAAATCTTGACCTTGTATTGGGTAATGATGTTACTTCACCGGTTGCTATTGGTGAAATGAAGAAAATGAAGGTGGATGGAGTATTTGATAAAGATAAGATAGCCATAGTACTTGACCACTTTACACCGAATAAAGACATTAAATCAGCAGAACTTTGTAAATGTGCAAAGGATTTTGCTTATAAAAATGATATAACAAACTTTTTTGAGACAGGTGAAGTCGGCATTGAGCATGCACTTCTTCCTGAAAAAGGACTTGTAGTTGCAGGAGATGTGGTAATAGGTGCAGACTCTCATACCTGTACATATGGTGCTCTTGGAGCTTTTTCAACAGGTGTGGGAAGCACAGATATGGCAGCAGGCATGGCAACAGGTAAAGCATGGTTCAAAGTACCGGGTGCATTAAAGTTTGTACTTACCGGAAAGCCTGCAAAATGGGTAAGCGGCAAGGATGTTATACTTCATATCATCGGAATGATAGGTGTGGATGGGGCATTATACAAATCCATGGAATTTACAGGTGATGGTATTGCAAATCTTTCAATGGATGACAGGCTTGCCATGGCTAATATGGCAATCGAAGCAGGCGGTAAGAATGGAATATTCCCTGTTGATGATATTACAATACAATATATGAAAGAGCATTCTATTAAAGAATACACTGTATATGAGGCAGATGAGGATGCTGAATATGAAGCAGTGTACACTATTGACCTTAGTACATTAAAATCAACAGTTGCATTTCCGCATCTTCCGGAAAATACCAGAACCATTGATGAGGTAGGCGATATTAAGATTGACCAGGTGGTAATCGGCTCATGTACAAACGGAAGAATAGAAGATTTGAGAACAGCAGCAGAAGTTATGAAAGGTAAGAAGGTTGCAAAGGGAGTAAGAGCTATAGTAATTCCTGCAACTCAGGCAATTTATCTGCAGGCAGTAGAGGAAGGTCTTGTTACCACGTTTATACAGGCAGGAGCAGCAGTCAGCACGCCAACATGCGGACCATGTCTTGGAGGACATATGGGTATACTGGCAAAAGGTGAGAGAGCCGTTGCAACTACTAACAGAAACTTTGTAGGACGTATGGGAGACCCTGAGTCAGAGGTGTATCTTGCAAGTCCTGCCGTGGCAGCAGCAAGTGCCATTACAGGTAAAATATCCGGTCCGGATGAAGTAGTATCTTAATTATGATTTTAGAATGGAGGATTTTATATAATGAAAGCATCAGGAAGAGTTTTTAAGTATGGAGATAATGTTGATACGGATGTAATCATTCCGGCAAGATATTTAAATGCACCTGATCCGGCAGAGCTGGCTAAGCACTGTATGGAGGACATAGATGTGGATTTTGCAAAGAATGTTAATGAGGGTGATATAATCGTTGCAAATAAGAATTTTGGATGCGGTTCTTCAAGAGAGCATGCTCCTATATCCATAAAGGCTTCAGGCGTGAGCTGTGTTATAGCTGAAACGTTTGCAAGAATTTTTTACAGAAATGCTATTAATATAGGACTTCCGATTATAGAATGCCCGGAGGCTGCACAGGCTATTGAAAATGGTGATGAAGTGGAAGTGGATTTTGACAGTGGAAAAATCTATGATAAGACCAAAGGTACAGAGTATCAGGGTCAGGCATTTCCAGAGTTTATGCAGAGAATTATTAAGGCAGAGGGTCTTATAAATTATATTAATAATAAATAGCTGTTTTTTTAAATATGCACTTCTCCTGAAGGCGGACGATGTGAAAAGTCTGCCGGTGGGAGAAGTTTTTTATTGAGAATGTTACAGGAAGAAATTTATAAAACAAAAGGAGGCAATCAGTAATGCCCATTAATTTTTTTGAATTAAAATATTTAATACTAGATAGCTTTTATTTGGAATCATCACAAAATGGATATATATATGAGCAATCCTCAGGAATTTGTTATGAGTCATTTGCGGAATATGTTAATTCAGATAAATTAGAAGCTATAATATCAATTTCAACTATTATTAGATTGAAGTTACGACATGGTTTACAATTAACACAATATGATATGTTGAATATAAAGAAAATACTTTGTTTATATTCAACATTAGGTGTTAAAGACTTTTTGAATGAGTCAGAGTTAGAATATTTAGAAGAAGATATTGCAGTTATAGAATACAAATACAAAGAAATTGAGAAACGATAGTAGATTAGATTTTATTGGATTACATATAGGGAGGAAGAATAATGGCAGCATATGTGAAAATGATAAAAAAAATAGATGATGATAAGAAGGTAGTATACCGATTTGGACCAAATGAAAGACAGATGGGAGAAATAGAGTTTGACAAAGAGGAAAAAAGTTTTAAGATATTAAAACAAGTAAATGATTCTAAAATTTCAAATAAGGCGTACGAAAATTGGGCATCTGAACAAATAATAAAAATCATGTTTAAAAATAAGGGATTATTTCCAGATGTTACTTCAGTTGAGAAGTAATTAACAGTAGTTATAACAAGAACTGGTGTTTAACTAAAGTATCAGATTCACTGGGTACATATTGTGAATATAAATAGTTAGATCTTATTTAAAATATTTACTTCTCCCACCAGCAGACAATGTGAAAAGTCTGTCGGTGAGAGAAGTTTTTTATTGAGAAATGGTTTTAGTTGAATGATTGTTAAAATATTTATTATATCATATGTTTATCATTCATAGTAAAAAATGATGCTGAGGTGTGCAAATTCAGTAACGAGGTTATGAAAATATGCAAAATTTGCTAAAAGATAGTACTTAGATTAAGAAATAGCACACTTCAACAACAAATTACACAAATGTACAAAAGTTGAGTTAAAATGGAAAATAAGCAAAGATATATATTTGTAAAATATTGCTTTACTTGGGATTGGGGAGATATTAAAATAAGGAAGGTGGAAGGATGACAAGAGTTCAAGAAGGAGCAACTATAGGCAATAGAGTTTCAATATTGAGAATGTCACAGGAAGATATGATTAAAGAGATTCTTGAATTGGAGAATGGAGGGGAGAAGTGTGGTAATGGGAATGGTAGTAATACTTTAAATGCTAAAATTAATCAGGCTATAGTAGCACAGAAAAAAGCACAGGATATATCTAAAGATTATGGAGGAAAATCGGTAGCATCAGATGGAGAAATAAATACTTTAAGTGGATGGGGGAAATATAAAGATCCAAATAATATTATTAATAGGTCAGTGGCACCACAAGATGTTATTGCAAAATCAAAAGAGATAGGACATGAATTACAACAGAATTCTTTTTTGGATAACATAAATAGAGGAGGAGAACCAGGTCAAAGTAAAGCGTCACATGCAGAAAAACAACTTTCACTAATTTCAACTAAACCAATTGGCGTTGCTCCAATTGATATGTGTGATGATTGTATAATATTTTTTTCAAAGTTAAGTGTTTATGAAAAGAGAACTATTATCGTTGCAGATCCTTCCACAGTTAGAATATTTGAAAGTGATGGTTCTGTTAGGGAAATAAAAAGATAGATATATGTATATAAAGCATAAATGCAAATATAGTAGCTTATTAATCTTGATATAGCAAAAACTTTAGGGTTAATTAAAGGTTAGAAATATTAATTTTGAGTGAGGTAAACAGATATGAATTTACAAGTTATTAATCAAGCAAGAAAATCATTAGAGAATTTGGGAATCTTGGAATTGCCCATTAGAAAAAGTCTTTGGCTGGAATTAGGTGAAGTAGAAAAAAAATCATTTTATGCAACTAAAACAGAAGCTTTGAAGAAAAGAGTAAGTCTGGCAATGGAGTGTATAAATTTAGTAAGAGATACATGGAATAATAGAGGAAGTATCAATTTGGAAATTCTGTTAAAATCAGTTAATGATTATTTAGAGGATAAAATTTCGGCAGAAGAACTAATGAAGATTAATAATGATTACAGGCAAGTAGTTGAGGAAATTGCCTATAATGGCGAAGAAGTATATGGTGTTGTGGGTTTGGCGTGTTGTTATGTTGCAAATATAGCTTTATATGATGAATTAATAATATATAATACTGATGATGAAGATTTAGATGAAGAACTGGATTCTTTTACTTGGGATACATCATACTTAATTAGTTTAATATATTCTGCCGATGAAAATATAGTTGAAAGTAATAAAAAAAGAACAGAATATTGGAAGTGGTATTTAGACGAAATAGAAAAAATACTATAAATATATTGTAGTAAAGAAAGACAATAAAATTTCAAGAAGGTGAAATAAAATGAGCACAAGTTTTCAAATATTTCCAACAAGGAAGAATAAGCCGGCATGCGATGAAATAATTAAATATTCCATGAATCTGTTTTGCAGGTTTTTGCAAAAGGAAAAAATATCATGTGATATTGAGATAACTGCCAGCGAAGTATCATGTGAGGATAAAGTATACAACAGTCCTGAATCATTAGTATCAAATGAGGATAATTATACAGCATTCACTCTGAATAACGAAGGCGATGCATATGTATTTTACCACAAAATAGATGATATAGATAAAGATTTCTGGGATGAAGAATTAAAAGAAAATAAGAAAGCAAAATCTTTGAAAGAAAAGATAGATGATAATCTGGAGACAGGATATTACTGGAGTGTTAAAAGAACGGCGGGACAGCCGGTAATAGTAAGCTTGTATTATGGATATTTAGCTATAGCAATAGCTGTTTTAACAGATGGAATTATATATTCGGATGATGGTGCATGGGATTATTCAAGTTTTCCTATTGAAGGCATTGCTTTTGAAAATGAATATTTAAATATTGAAAAATTAAGCGATACTACAGTAAAAGAAAGTGTTGAAAATTGGTTGGACATATTAAAAAAAATGTGATAGCCTACAATCTGAGTTTCCTTACCTTTTCTGAAATCCTGACAGCATTATAAGCGGCCGCATATTCAATAGGGCTAAGCTCTTCTACATAATTTTCTTCATAGTCAATATCTATCCCGTTATCATGCAGAATGTGTACAGCCTTGTTATATGCAACGGCGGCTTCACATTCGGTATTGTATCTTCCAATTATAAAATCTCCATTAACATGAATTTTTGAAGTAAAAATCTCTCTTCCGTTTACAGTACTTTTAAATACCCCCTTATAGTGGTTAATTACTTTGATATTTTTATAACGGAAATCAGTGTTATCACCATTTACAAAAATATAGTCCCTTCCCTCTACAGAGTGGCTGTGAATGCCATATCTTGACAAAATATTAATCTGCATACCATAATCTGCAACAAACAGATGACCATTTCTTTTCATAATCTTATGGTGTGAATAAAAAAACAGGTCATCAAAGTCGAATTTATATATTAAATCTTTATCATAAAAGTAGTCAAAATATTTTGAATGCATATATATAGGTGTTTTAAAATAAATCCCATTATCTCTGAAATTCACAAGACATACCCATTTATCAAATGAAATAATACACTTTTTAGTGGAATAATCAGATATAGAAATATTACTGTTATCTAAAATATTTCTTCCTTCAATATATGCCAAAGAAGCCATATTTTTATCCTCATAACTTCCAAGGCTGATATGACGGTTTTTATACGTTAATGAAGAACGGTAATACAAAGTGCCATCCTTTTTTTGGGCTGTAAAAACTCCTTTTGGTAAAGTGGTATTCAAGTCATCCAATCCTTTCGAAATGCATTCTGTAAAATGATACATTAAAAACTATTTTTATGCAAGTCTGTATAAAAATTAAAATATCTGTAAAAAATATTTAACAATCCATGAAAAAGTTGTAATAAATTCTTTAGAAACTAAATACAATAATATTGTGGACAAAGTGTGATATTAAAAACATAAAATAAAACTGCTGCCATAAAAGGGTTAAAAATGGCAGTGGATTGGAGGAGTATGAAAAAAGTAGTTATAGTATTCATAGTTTCAACTATGATAATGACAGGTTTGGCAGGTAAACAGGGCAATAGTGTATCTGACAAGGAAAATGATGGAAAAAAATCCGTAAAGGTATTTGAGAGCAGCAAAGAAGTCCCCAGTGCTTCTGTTGAAGCAATAAGAAAGAGGTTTTATGCAAAATATGGAAAGATAGAATTTGAAGAAGAAACAAGTTCTGTAAAGACAGAGATACAGACAGAAGAAGAGACAGAGAAACTGACAGAACAGCAGACACAACAACCGGAACAGACAGAAACACAAACCGAAGCACAGACTGAAACACAGACACAAGAGCAAACCACTGAGGCACAGACAGAAGCTGCTACAGAAGTTCCGACGGAAACTATTCCAGAGATAACAGCAGAACCGGAGAATATAGTCTGTTCAGGCGGAATTAATCTTTCAAATGAAGACTATGGGCAATTATTAAAGATTGTAGAGGCAGAAGCGGGAAATCAGGATGATGTGGGAAAGATACTTGTTGCAAATGTAATATTCAACAGGGTAAGGAATGGCGAATTTCCTAATACGGTCACAGAAGTAATATATCAGCATGGAAATGGAGTATATCAGTTTGAGCCGGTGTTAAATGGCAGAATATATGAAGTAAGTGTGTCAGATTCAACGGTACAATGCGTGGACAGAGCGATAGCAGGAGAAGATTATTCACAGGGTGCGTTATATTTTACAATGAAGACATCTGATGCGAGTTGGTTTAATACAAGACTCAGACTGTTGTTTGTTCATGGCGACCACTATTTCTATACTTGTTAAATCATAAAAGGTGTGATATAATCCATTGAAAAAGATTTTTAGCAAATGTGTACAGAAATGGAGATTTATCATGGATTTACTTTATAAGAGTACAAGGAATGAAAATGAAACAGTTACGGCATCACAGGCAATATTAAAAGGACTGGCAGATAATGGAGGTCTGTTTGTACCTTCATTTATACCAAAGCTTGAAGTGTCGGTAGAAGAACTTTCCAAGATGACATACAGAGAAGTTGCATACAATGTTATGAAACAGTATCTCACAGATTTTACGGAAGAAGAACTTAAAAACTGCATAAATAATGCATATGATTCAAAGTTTGACACAGAAGAGATTGCACCTATGGTAAAGGCAGAAGGAGAATATTACCTTGAGTTGTTTCATGGTGCGACCATAGCATTTAAAGATATGGCACTTTCCATTCTTCCTCATCTTATGACTACGGCAGCTAAGAAAAATAATGTTAAAAATGATATAGTCATACTTACAGCCACATCAGGAGATACAGGAAAGGCAGCTTTGGCAGGATTTGCTGATGTAAAAGGTACAAAAATCGTAGTATTTTATCCAAAGGGTGGAGTAAGTCCTATACAGGAAAAGCAGATGATTACCCAGAAGGGTGACAATACATTTGTAGTAGGCATAAAGGGTAATTTTGACCAGGCACAGAGTGGAGTTAAAGCGATATTCGGAAATAAGGTACTGGCAGAAGAAATGGATAATGCAGGATACCAGTTCTCATCAGCCAATTCAATAAATATAGGACGTCTTGTACCTCAGATAGTATATTATGTATATGCATATGCGAAATTATACGCAAACGGAGAAATTAGTCAGGACGAGAAAATAAATGTAGTAGTGCCTACAGGTAACTTCGGTAATATTCTGGCTGCATATTACGCTAAAAATATGGGACTTCCTATAGACAAGCTTATATGTGCATCCAATGATAACAAAGTACTTTATGATTTCTTTACAACAGGTACATATGATAAGAACAGACAGTTCGTGCTTACAATGTCTCCTTCAATGGACATTCTTATATCAAGTAACCTTGAAAGACTGATATACAGAATTGCAGGAGAAAATGCCGCAAAGAATAAAGACCTTATGGAGAAACTGGTTTCGGAAGGTAAATATGATATAACTGAAGAAATGAAACAGGGACTTAAAGATTTTTATGGAAACTTTGGTACTGAGGATGAAACAGCAGAGATTATTAAAAACATATATAAAGAAACAGGATATATAATTGACACACATACTGCAGTGGCTGCTGTTGTATATGATAAGTACAAAAAGGAAACGAAAGATACAACAAAGTCAGTAATTGCATCAACAGCAAGTCCTTTTAAGTTTACCAGAAGTGTAATGACATCCATTGATGAGAAATATAATGATATGGAAGACTTTGAACTGGTGGACGAGCTTAGCAGAATTGGAAATGTAAAAGTACCAAGAGCCATTGAGGAGATAAGAAATGCAGAGCCACGTCATAATACTATATGTGAAGTGGACGAGATGGAAAAAGTAGTAAAAGATTTTCTGGGAATCAAATAATTTCAGAACAGAGGACTGCAATTTTGTGCAGTCCTTTTTAAATAAAATAAATGGAGGCAGTTATGGAAAGAAAACTAATATCATGGAATGTAAATGGATTGAGGGCATGTATGGGCAAAGGATTTATGGAATATTTTGATGAAACAGATGCAGACATATTCTGCCTTCAGGAAATAAAACTCTCAGAAGGACAGTTTGACTGGGAAAAGGAAGGATATTATGTATATTACAACTATGCAGAGAAAAAAGGATATTCGGGTACGGCAGTATATTCAAAAGAAAAGCCCGTTAATGTGGTCTATGGAATAGGTATTGATGAGCATGACCATGAGGGCAGGGTTATCACACTGGAGTTTGACAAGTATTATGTTGTAACAGTATATACTCCTAATTCGCAGTCAGAGCTGGCAAGGCTGTCATATCGTATGAAATGGGAGAATGATTTTAAGGCATATCTGCTTGAACTAAAAAAAAGCAAGCCTATAATAGTATGCGGTGATATGAATGTGGCACATAAGGAGACAGACCTTAAAAATCCTAAAACCAACAGGAAAAATGCAGGGTTTACTGACGAAGAAAGAGAGAAAATGACAGAGCTTTTGGATTCGGGATTTATTGATACATTCAGATACTTTAATCCTGATGCGGAAGGGATATATTCGTGGTGGTCTTACAGATTTCGTGCAAGAGAGAAGAATGCAGGATGGCGGATAGATTATTTTCTGGTATCAGAAGAGCTTGAAGAAAATCTTGTGGATGCCTCTATACACACTGATATACAGGGTTCTGACCATTGCCCTGTAGAATTGAAGATAAATATATAAGGCGGTGGTATTATGTACGAATTTAAATGTAATATTGCATTGCCGGAAGATGCAGAATGTATTATGAAACTTTACAAAACCATGGTGGGTAAAGAGGGGTGTACGTGGTCGGAAGATTATCCGTCAATGGAGACACTGATAAGTGACATAAAAAAAGGAAATGAATTCTGCATGAAAGATAATAATGGAAACATAGTGGCGGCTATTGCAATAGATGAGGATGCAGAGGTGGAACAACTTGAGGTATGGAGCAAAGAATATAAAAATGCGGGAGAACTTGCAAGGCTTGCCGTTATAGAAGACTGCCAGAATCGTGGTCTTGCAAAGGAAATGATAGAATATGTCAGAAAAGAAATGGAAAAAAGAGGATATGATGGTATACATTTTCTGGCAAGCAAAACCAATCCGGCAGCACTTGCCTGTTATGAAAAAATGGATGTAGAAATAGTCGGTGAGGCATTTTTATACGAAACAGACTGGTGGTGTTATGAAGGGAAGGCAGGAAAGTCAATATGATAAAAAATGTAATAATGGATATGGGAAATGTTTTATTAGATTACAATCCGCAGGTAGTTATGGATAAATACCTTGAAAATCCTGAAGATAAAAAAATAATATCAGCAGAATTATTTAATGGCAATGAATGGAGACAAAAGGATTTGGGACTAATTACGAATATGGAAATGTACCAAAAAGTAAAGAAAAGAGTGCCCGAGAATCTGCATAAAGCTCTGCTTAATTGTGTAAATGAATGGAGCATATGTATGATACCTGTTAACGGTGCGAGAAAATTCACTGATTATGTAAAAGAAAAGGGATATGACATATATGTGCTGTCAAATGCCAGTGAAAAATTTTATGATTATTTTCCGAATTTTGCACCATTTGAATATTTTAAGGGAATAATGGTGTCCTGTGATGTACATATGGTAAAACCTGATGTGAATATATATAAGAGATTTCTTGAGGAATTTTCTTTAAAGGCAGATGAATGCATTTTTATAGATGACAGGGAAGAAAATGTGGCAGGTGCTGTAGAGGCAGGAATTAACGGAGTAGTTTTTAAAGAAAATTTTAATGAAATTGTGCAAAAAATCCTTACATCGGGAGAAAAAATCTGTTAAAATAGAATCAGTAGCCAAATGTCAGATGCAATAGAAAAGGAAGTGGAAGAATGTTTCAGATTGGTGAAAAGATTGTATATGGAAACAACGGAGTGTGCCAGGTGGAGGATGTTACCAGATTGCAGATGGAAGGTGTGGACAATCAGAGATTGTACTATATTCTTGTACCACTGGATAAGAAACGGGGTAAGATATACACACCTACAGATAATGAAAAGATTAAGATGAGAAGGGTACTGACGAAGAAAGAAGCAGAGCATTTGGTGGATGAGATTGAATGTATCAGCCAGTTGGATATAGCGGCAAATGATAAGATGAGAGAAGAAAAGTACAAAGAGATATTAAGGACTTGTGACTGCCATGAGTGCATAAGGCTGATAAAGACTATATATATAAGAAAGCAGAACCTTATATCAATGGGAAAGAAGCTGCCAAATACTGATGAAAAATATCTCAGACAGGCTGAAGACAGTCTCTATAGTGAGTTGTCAGTCGCATTGGATATAGACAAAAACGGAATGGTAAAATATATTGAAGAGAGAGTGAATGCAAAATAATGTTCCATGAGCATCCGTAATTCTGTTTAAGGCAGTTTATGGATGCTTCTATTTTTATCTAAAGAATATCCGGTTATATTCCGAAAAAATATATACCAAATAAAAATGTTATTTGTTAAAAAATGTATTGCAAAATATACAAATAGGTATTTACTTTTCTGTACAAAGTAGGTATAATGATAAGAAATACAAAGTATATAGATGCTTGTTCTAAAAAAAGAAGGAGTGATATTAATGAAAAAGGATAAGAAGAGACGTCTTGAAGCCCTTGTATTGGCTGTTGCTCTTGGAGTGACGAGCATTACAGGCTATGAAAGACTGCTTGGTAAAAAGGAAGTATATGCGGCAGAGCCGGATACAATTATATTTGCGGAAGGAGAGGGAACCGGAAAAGAGTTTTCAAATGCCTCATGGTCTTTTGACAGTAAGATGGAAACTGGTGATCTACCAGAGGATAGTCCTATAATAGATCAACTTATTGATAGAACTGATAGTTCTATAATATATGAACCTGGAAAGCCGGGGATTGTCAGAAACCAGTATTCTGCTGATGGTGAAAAGGTAATAAGGTTAATCAACGATGTCAAAAGTAAAAAAGATGAAAATGGAAAGACCATTGAAGATATAAACAGGGAAGGTTTCAAATTCAATTATTTCCGAAGCGGTAAGGCTATACTTGGCAAGGATGATGAGGATAAACAAATTGTTTTGAATGAGGATAAAGACTTTTCAATGAAGTTTACTTTTTCAATGCCGGAAGCAGTAATTGATCCTGAACGAGGTGGTGGTGATGACTATACAAGAGAAGTTGGTGGTGATGGAATTTGTTTTTATATGACATCAAAGGCTGGTCAAGAACCTGGTACCGGAAGCGGAATTGGTTATCATGGTATAGAGCAAAGTTTTGCTATTGAGTTAGATTCGTTTTATAATGGAGCATATTATACCGCCGAAGGTGGTGCCTGGGCAATAGCAAACTCTGGCTTTGATAATCAGGCAGTTAACAATTACGATAATCATAAGAATAAGGATCATAATGAGCGTTATGACCATATTGCAATAGTTGCAAATGGTGATGTAAGAAATCATCTGGCTTCATACTATATGGATGGTATTACTAAAAATTCCGATTTAAATTTAACTAATGGAAGAAAATTTTTGGAAGATAACCAAGATAGGGTAAGTGTGCCGAGTGATTCAAAAGACTGTGGAACCAGATTTGCTGATACAGGTGTTAATGACCGACTGTTTACTGTATGGGTAGAATATAACGGAAAAACTGACATGATGAGTGTAAGCATTGCTAACGGAGACTTTAAAAGTGCCATAAGACCTGCAGAGCCACAGATACTTCAGAATATAAATTTGGATGACTATCTTGAGGAAAATCCTGATACTGCTGAAAATGCTGTTTATATGGGATTTACATCAGCAGTAGGTACATCCAAGGCAAACCATACTATACATGCTTTCCAGTTTACAAACAAATATGAGCCTATTACTAATAAAGCACAGTATAAAGTAGAGTATTATTTACAGGATAAAAACGATAGCACAAAATATAATAAGAAGACAGAAGATACTGTTACGGAAGACGATGCTACAGTAGAAGATGTTGTAAAAGATACAGACAAGGGTTACAAAAGGACATATGATGGATACGAATATACTACTGTAGACGGTGAGTCTGTAAGTGAGATTGTAGTTGCAGCAGACGGTACATCAGTATTAAAACTGTATTATAACCTTAAGGATACGGCAAAGTATAAGTTAAATTATCACCTTAAAAATAAGACTACAGGTGAATACGAAAAAGTTGCCATGTCAGAAGTTAAGACAGGATATGTAGGTGATGAAGTATTTGCAGAAGATGTGGATGACAGCTATTCTTCAAAATATGCAGCTCAACATTATGCATTAAGTACCACAAAGACTCAAAATCTTTCTACAACACTAGAGACTAAGGATGAAGTCTATGAAATGGATGTATACTATGATCCGGCAGAAGCTACATATCAGCTTCATTACTGGTTGTATAATCCGAGCACAGACAGGTATGAGGAAAAAACAGATGATGCATCACCTGTTAAGGCAGGTTTTGTAGGTGATAGCTATAGCGCTTCAGATGTAGACGGAACTTATGCAGTAAAATATTCCACATCTCATTATGTATTAAGCACCACAAAGGCACAGGAAGACAATGTTACTTTAGCTGAAAATGGTGTAAAGTATGATATGAATGTGTATTATGACCCTGAGGTAGCTTCTTACAGACTTAACTACTGGAAGTATAACTCTGAAACGGGAGAATATGAAAAAACAGAAACAACACAGCCTAAGGATGGTTATGTAGGCGAAGAATATGAAATTACTGATGTAGATCCGAATTATGGTACAAAGTATGAAAATTATAAAGTAAATACATCAAAAAATGAAAAATTTAGAGTTACACTTGATGAAGCAGGAATTACTTATGAAATGGATGTATATTATGATCCGGAGGAAGCAGGATACAAACTCAATTATTATAAACTGAATCCGGACACTGGAGAATATGAGTATATAGAATCAACTACTGTAAAGAAGGGTGAGGTTGGAAAAGACTATACCATAACGGATGCTGACAGCGAATATGAAAATAAGTATACTGCTGACGGTTATACGGTAAATGCTACAAAAAATGAAGATTATAGTATAACTATTGTAGATAAAGATAAGACATATGAAATGAATGTTTACTATGATCCTCCAAAAACAACATATAAGACAGAATACTATCTTGAACAGCCTGATGGTTCGTTTAAGAAGGAAGATGAAATAACCAGTGGAGAGACATACGCAGGAAAGACTGTAAGTGCAGAAGAAAAGACATATGACGGATATACACATGTAATAGTAGATGAGTCTTTAGAGACAGATTTTGTAAAACCTGATGGCTCAACAACATTGAAAGTATACTACAAATATCCGGCTCCTAAATATAAAACAGAATATTATGTAGAACAGGAAGACGGAACATACAAGTTATATACTTCAAAGGATGATGATGGTGATACAGGTGAAGAAGTAGAAGCTGAGATAATAAATATAGAAGGATATGAGCATACTACAGTACCTGAAAGCCATGAGAAAGATACCGTTAAGGCTGACAGTTCAACCGTATTAAAAGTATATTATAATAAAGTCAAGGGACCTTCTTACAAAGTACAGTATTATGTGGAACAGGAAGATGGAACTTATAAGATATATACAGAAAAGAAAGATATACCGGGAACAGCCGGAGAAGAAGTTGAAGCTGAGATTATTACGATAGACGGATATGAGCATACTACAACACCGGACACCCTTGAGAAAGATACAGTTAAGGAAGATAATTCTACGGTATTAAAGGTATACTATAATAAAGTAAAAGACCCTGTATATACAGTTCAGTATTATGTACAGCAAAAAGATGGCAAATATAAGTTGTATACAGAAAAGACAAATCTGAAAGGCAAAGAAGGAGAAGAAGTAAAGGCAGATATTATTAAAATACCAGGATATGTCCATACTACAACAGATGACAGTAATGAAAAAGATGTGGTTAACGGAGATGGTTCTACAGTTCTTAAAGTTTACTACAATAAAGTAGAAGATCCTGTATATACAGTTCAGTATTATGTACAGCAAAAAGACGGTACATATAAGTTATATACGGAAAAGACAAATCTGAAAGGCAAAGAAGGAGAAGAAGTAAAGGCGGATATTATTAAAATACCGGGATATGTCCATACTACAACAGATGACAGTAATGAAAAAGATGTGGTTAATGGAGATGGTTCTACAGTTCTTAAAGTTTACTATGATATAGAGCCGGAAGAACCAACAACAGAAGAGCCGACTACAGAGGAACCAACAACGGAAGAGCCGACTACAGAAGAACCAACGACAGAAGAGCCAACGACAGAAGAACCTACAACAGAAAAGCCGACTGTGGAAGAACCAACAACACAGCCTCCGACAACTAAGGCACCTGTAAAAGAAGTTAAGACAGGTGACAGTACAAGCAATTCACTGTTTGTAATGCTTTTGTCAGCTATGGCAGTAGCTTATGGATGTTTCTTTGGAAGAAAAAAGAAAAATGAAGAATAAAGAGTGAGAAAAAATCTGAGCCACCTGTATATATGGGTGGCTCTTTTTATGGGAAAGGCAAATATAGAGAAATGATAAGAAAAAGAATAACTTATACATATATGTTATTGCTGTTGACGATTTTTCCTTTGTGTTTTTGGGATTATTATTATGATATAGCAAATGTTAAATTTATAGTATTTACAGGTATGACTCTGGGTACTATGATTGTTGTTTTAATATGCAGGGGCAGTTATGTATTAAATGCACCTGTCAAATGGATATTTTTGTGGTGTGGAGCGAATATATTATCATTTTTATTATCTTCATATAAGAAAACGGCATTTATCGGAACAGGTGGAAGGAACTATGGGCTGGTAACGGTATTTTGTATAACTATAATGTTTGTTGTGGTTGTATCAGAAATTTCATTGCCGGTGACAGGGTATTTGTCTGATACATTCATAATTTCATCTGTTTTGGTATCCGTCTTGGCGGTAATGAACTCATATGGTATAGATTTTATAGGATTTTATACAGGAGTCAGAATGGATTTAAGGATGTTCTATCAGACCACACTGGGTCATGTGGATATATGCAGCAGCTTTTTTGCACTGGCACTTCCTGTAGCAGCAGTCAGTACCATAAAAGAGAATGATAAAAGAAAGAAAGTATTATATTTTGTATCATCCATAATTATATTTGCGGGACAATTTGGCACAGGATGTGACAGCGGGTATATTAATATGACCGTTCTTATGATTGCCGTTATTATTTATGTTAAGGATTATAAGGGGATGTTTACATTTGCGGTAATGGGTATGGTTATGCTATGGACTGCAAAGGCTATGATGATTATAAATGTAAGAACACCCTCTGCAAGAAAGATGGATTCACTTTCAATTATGTCTACGAATACTGTAGTTATATGTATAATGAGCATTTTACTGGTAGTAGTGGCTGTATATTGTTTTTTAAAGTTAAAGGCAGGAAAATCAGAGTGTGGTAGGTTTAAGAAATGCCTTCTGTTATGTATTGCCACAGCCGCAGTAATGATTTTTATTTCATTTATATATTTTACTTTTGTTGACAGGAAGAGTGATATAGGAAGTCTGGCAAATCTTTTAAGATTCAGTGATGAATGGGGGAGCTGCAGGGGATATGTCTGGAGGGTGACCTTAGAGTGCTATAGCGGTCTGCCATGGTATAATAAGATATTTGGTACGGGACCGGATACATTGGAGCGTGTACTTACACCTGTATATGGAGAGGAAATGTTAAGAAGGTTTGACGCATTTTATGATAATGCACATAATGAGTACTTTCAATATCTGATTACCACGGGAATTGCAGGTCTGGCAGCTTATGTAGGATTAATTGTTTCATCCATAAAAACAGGTTTAACGGTGATTAAATCGGATAATAATGCTGCTCCGTTTATGATAGCTGCGGTGTGTTATCTTATACAGGCAATAGTAAATATTAATCAGGTGATTACCACTCCTCTTATGTTTTTGTGTCTTGCAATGATTGCTTTTTACAAAGAAGAATGATATAATACCAATGTATTTTGTATTTACGATAATAAAAGAAGCCGAAATCGGCGGAATGGAGGATAAAATGTTTTCGTTTGACGAAGTAAAATCTTATGATGCAGAAGTTGCACAGGCAATGGAGCAGGAGCTTGAGAGGCAGAGAACACATATTGAGCTTATTGCATCAGAAAATCTTGTGAGTAAAGCTGTTATGGCAGCTATGGGAAGTCATCTTACCAATAAGTATGCTGAAGGATATCCGGGAAAGAGATATTATGGCGGCTGCGAGTATGTTGATATAGTCGAAAATCTTGCAATAGAGCGTGCTAAAAAGCTGTTTGGCTGCGAATATGTAAATATTCAGCCGCATTCAGGAGCACAGGCTAATCTGGCTGTATTTTTTGCATTGGTAAATCCGGGAGATACAGTTATGGGAATGAGCCTCGCTGACGGAGGTCATCTTACTCATGGTTCACCCGTAAATATTTCAGGAAAGTATTTTAATATTGTATCATATGGTGTAAATGATGACGGATATATAGATTATGATAATGTACTTAAGATTGCAAAGGAGAATAAGCCTAAACTTATTGTTGCAGGTGCAAGTGCATATCCGAGAGAAATAGATTTTAAGAAGTTCAGGGAGATTGCAGATGAAGTCGGTGCATATCTTATGGTTGATATGGCACATATAGCAGGTCTTGTGGCAGCAGGACTTCATATGAATCCGGTTCCTTATGCAGATGTAGTGACTACTACAACCCACAAGACATTAAGAGGACCAAGAGGCGGTATGATTCTTTGTGGAAGTGCAGAGAAGGCAAAGGAGATTAACTTTAATAAAGCAGTATTCCCGGGTATTCAGGGAGGTCCGCTTATGCATGTCATCGCATCAAAGGCAGTATGTTTAAAAGAAGCTTTAGATGACAGCTTTAAGGTATATATGCAGGGTGTTAAGGACAATGCGGCAGCATTAGCAAAGGGACTTACTGACAGAGGATTTAACCTGATATCAGGCGGTACTGATAATCATCTGATGTTGGTTGATTTAAGAAATATGAATGTAACAGGTAAGGAGTGTGAAAAGCTTCTTGATGCTGCAAATATTACATGTAATAAGAATGCGATTCCGAATGATCCGGCTTCTCCGTTTGTTACAAGTGGTATCCGTCTCGGTACACCTGCCGTTACATCAAGAGGCATGAAGACAGAGGATATGGAGATAATAGCAGAAGCTATATCACTTCTTGTAAAGGATTGTGAAGCTAATAAGCAGAAAGCAATGGAACTTGTTAAGTCATTGACAGATAAATATCCGTTGTATGAATAGATTATGTAATGGTAACTGTTAAAACATTATTTACGGTTTAATAAATCCTACAGTTACCATATCGTATATAGGAAAAGATGAGTGGCAGTATATGATGTTACTTATCTTTTCTTATTTATTCCCGCACGCAACGAGCCAAGTGGCTGCTTGCAGACATTTGGCGACTGCCGCAAGGGTCAAATTTTATTGTAATTAAGTTAAGGAACTTTGAGAGGAGGAATCCATATGGGAGTGGTATTTTTTCTGATATTCGTATTTATACTGGTATTAGCAAGTATATTTTTTAGTTCTATTGGAATTATATTAAAGAGTTTTAATTTAAGAAAGAAAAATAATAATAAGGGTTTAATATCAATATTTTCAAAATTGAGTATTGTTATTGGCTGTGTGATAGGTTTTATTGCATTTTTGTTTATTATGTTCATAGTAATTGTATCTATAAAAAGTATAAGTGGTGAGTACAAGAAAAAGAATAGTCTTGTATATTGTGTTAGAGCCTGCGGTATTAATGAAGTGGAGAAATTGTTAGATGATGGTGTGCCGCCTGATTGTGACAAAGATAATAATCCGGCAGAGGAAGGAACGATGAGTGCCTTTACATATGCATGTTATGGCAGAAATCCGGAAAATAAAGTTGAAATAGTAAAGCTTTTGTTGGATTATGGAGCTGATATTAATAGGATTACATGGGAAAATAATCATTCAGAGGAAACACATTTGACGGACAGCTTTGAAGAAGAATATCCGTATGGGGACTTCTGTGGATATACACCGCTTATGCATGCATGTCAAAGCGGTTCATACGACATCGTCAGGCTGCTTGTTGAGCAGGGAGCAGATATTAATGCCGTATCATATTGTGGTTTTACACCTTTATTTGTGGCTGCCAATTCACGTGAAAGCAGAAGTGATGAGATAGTGGAGTATCTTATAGAGCAGGGGGCAGATACGCAGATAGAATGTTTTACCGGAGAAACCGCTGCGGAGTTTGTAAGGAGAAAAGGTGATACACATATGTCAGAATTAATAAATAGTTATGCGGATGAACAGTATGATTGAGAGTTTAAAGGGTATTGAATTATAAAAAGCAGATTCACGAATATAATATTAAATTCGGTCAAAACTATGAGATAAAAGAAGTTAAAAGGAGTGGACCGGATGAATATTGGAAGTGATTTTGTAAAATGTGGGATAACGGGATGGTGCATGGAAGTTGTGTGGACCGGATTTACTAATATTATGAAAAGAGACAAAAAGATGATAGGAAACACCTCCCTTCTAATGTTTCCCATATATGGAATGGCAGCAGTTATCAAACCGGTAGGGATTGCCATGAAAGACAGAAATATTTTTGTGCGTGGAATAGTATACACCTGCGGAATATTTGGAATGGAGTTTCTGACCGGAAGCATATTAAAGAAAAACGGAATGTGTCCATGGGATTACAGTGACAGCAAATACAATGTAAAAGGTCTTATTCGTTTTGATTATGCTCCGGCATGGTTCGGTGCAGGATTATTATTTGAGAAAATATTAGGTATAAATGGAAAGTCCGGCAGTACAGGTTAATGTACTGCCGGAAAATTATTATAAATATATTTTTTTAAGATTATCAATATTAGAAGACATATTTAAAAGCATAAGGTCAAGAATTGTAAGAGCGGTCATTGTTTCTACAACTACAATGGCACGTGGTACAATTATAGGGTCATGCCGTCCTTTTATGTTTATATGTATGTTTTCGTTATTTTTATTAACTGTCTGCTGCTCCTTAAAGATAGAAGGTGTAGGTTTTATTGCCACACGGAATATCAGGTCAGAGCCGTCACTTATTCCTCCTAATGTACCGCCGGAATGGTTGGAGGTCTTTGATACATTTTCGTTTTTCATATAGAAACCATCATTGTTTTCTGAGCCTTTAGCTTTGGCAGCAGCAAATCCGTCTCCTATTTCAAAAGCCTTTACTGCACCGATTGATACAAGGGATTTTGCAATGCAGGCATCCAGTTTTTCAAATACAGGCTCACCGATACCTGCCGGAAGTCCTGTAACAATGCATTCTGCCACACCTCCGGCGGAATTGCCTTCTGAACGCATTTTCTGAAGATATTCAGAAGCCTTTTTGGCAGTAATGTCATCAGGCATATATAAAGGATTAGTATCACGAATTTCCAGATTAAAATTATCGGGATTAATTTCGAAATCGCCTATGGATTTGGTATATGCAGTAACTTTTATGCCAAGTATATCTAATATCTTAGCAGCAATGGCACCTGCTGCCACTCTTCCTATGGTTTCACGGCCTGAGGAACGCCCACCGCCTCTGTAATCACGAAATCCATACTTCATATCAAATGTATAGTCAGCATGTCCCGGTCTGTAATAAGATGCAATCTCTGAATAGTCACCGGAGCGTTGGGAAGTATTTGTAACCATTAAAGAAATAGGAGTTCCTGTAGTTCTGCCTTCAAATACACCTGAAAGAATTTCCACCAAATCATCTTCCTTGCGTGGTGTAGAAAAATCGGATTGTCCGGGTTTTCTTCTATTTAAGTACATCTGTATGTCGTTTTCACATAAAGGCACTCCGGCAGGGCAGCCGTCTACTACTACACCGATGCCTTTACCATGAGATTCTCCCCATGTGGTTATTTTAAATATTGTTCCATAACTTGAACCAGCCAAAATAGTATACCTTCACTTTCTATAAACTTTAAAAGCTATTGTACTCCCTAAAAAAGTAAAAATCAAGTTTTCTGCTTGATTATATTTGTAAATAAACGTATAATTAGCATTAGTTTTTGCAATCAAATAAAGGAGCATTGGGATTTGTATGAGTAAGAATTATAGATTGATTACCCGTGACGGATTGGCAAAGCGGGGAGAGTTTAAGACTGTACATGGCACAATACAGACACCTGTATTTATGAATGTGGGGACTGCGGCAGCCATAAAAGGAGCCGTATCAACAGAAGATTTGGAGAATATAAAGACACAGGTGGAATTATCCAATACATATCATCTTCATGTAAGACCGGGAGATTTAGTTGTAAAAAAATTAGGCGGACTTCATAAGTTTATGGTATGGGATAAACCTATACTTACGGATTCTGGAGGATTTCAGGTTTTTTCACTGGCAGGTTTGAGAAAAATAAAAGAAGAGGGAGTGTATTTTAACTCTCATGTAGATGGAAGAAAAATATTTATGGGACCTGAGCAGAGTATGCAGATACAGTCAAATCTTGCATCTACCATAGCAATGGCATTTGATGAGTGTCCTCCCCATCCCGCAACAAGAGAGTACATGCAGAATTCGGTGGACAGGACAACAAGATGGCTTGAAAGATGTAAGGCAGAGATGCAGAAACTGAACAGTCTTGAAGATACCATTAACAAAGAGCAGATGTTGTTCGGAATAAATCAGGGTGGTACATTTGAAGACATCAGAATAGAGCATGCAAAAAGGATATCAGAGTTTGACCTTGACGGATATGCCTTGGGAGGACTGGCAGTTGGCGAATCTCACGAGGAAATGTACAGAATACTTGATGAGACAGTACCATATCTTCCATTAGAGAAACCTACATATCTTATGGGAGTGGGGACACCTGCAAATATATTAGAGTCAGTAGACAGAGGAGTAGACTTTTTTGACTGTGTATATCCTTCAAGGAACGGAAGGCATGGTCATGTATACACTAATCATGGCAAGCTGAATCTGTTAAATGCAAAGTATGAGACTGATGATGCACCTATAGAAGAAAGCTGCGGATGTCCGGCATGCAGGAGATACAGCAGAGCTTATATAAGGCATCTTCTTAAAGCAAAGGAAATGCTGGGAATGAGATTATGTGTCTTGCACAATCTGTACTTTTATAATACAATGATGGAGGAAATCCGAAGTGCTATAGAAGAACACAGATATACAGAATATAAAAAAGAAAAGTTAGAAGGATTTAAAGCCGGTACAGAACCGGCAGAATGGAGGAAAAAATGAATTTATTGAGTATTTTAGCAGAACAGAACATGACAGGTTCACAAGGAGCCACCGGAATCGTAATGATAGTTGTATATGTGGTAATATTGGGTGGGTTTATGTACTTTATGATGATAAAGCCACAGAAAAAACAGCAGAAAGAAATATCAAGCATGATAGAAGCAATGGAGGTTGGTGACAGTGTTCTTACTTCATCAGGATTTTATGGAATAGTAATAGATATAAATGAAGAAATTGCCATAGTAGAATTTGGAAATAACAAGAACTGCAGAATTCCAATGAAAAAGACAGCCATAATAGAGGTAGAAAAAGCGGCTGACGGAATAGAAATAGCAGATAAGTAATGTGCAGTTAAGCAGAGTGGAAAGATTAAGCTAAAGAAAAAGTAAATATTGTTTGGTTGTAAGCATTCTGTCTTATTGGAATTATCAGGTTTATACTGAATTTAATAAGGCAGGATGTTTTTTAGTGCTGTAAATAATATTGTGAATATTTAATTTGTTATATATAATATGTTGACAATGGTGCAATGTTATGATAATATATCTACAAAGCATAAGTTTCATATCTAATATCTTATTTTGCATATCTGGTTATCGGAAAATGTCATAGTGGAATCGTGCTTTTATTTCAAAACAAAAAGGAATAATGGCAGGAGAGTACACAAGGCATAGAGAAAACAAAATCTCCTGCGGTTAGAATTTGAGGAGGTTTATATGGGAAAGAATGATATAAGTTTGAAGTCTTATCTTTCGGATAAGAGAAGGTTTGCAGATTTGTTTAATTGTACTTTGATGGGAGGCGGTCAGGTTATTGCACCTGAACGGTTGGAAAGCTCTCCTACGGTCATGTCAGTGTCGGATGAAAATGGATTTATGGAAAGGATAAATGATATTTCCATGAGGTATACATATGATGGCAGCAGTTTGGCACTTATCATACTTGAGAATCAGGAATACGTTGATTATGCCATGCCTTTAAGGGTGATGATGCAGCAGGCAGTGGCATATGACAGCCAGTTGAGGGAGATTAAATCACGGAATAAGAATCAAAGGCTTCTAAGTGGCGGAGAATATCTTTCAAAAACAAAGAAAACGGATAAAATACTTCCAGTGGTGATTCTTGTGACCTATTGGGGAGAGGATGAGTGGTATGGAGCAGAGAGTATAAACGATATGATGAACTTTGAGTCACAGATAGAGCCTCTGCGGCAGTTCGTTCCTGAATATAAGATTAACGTTGTGAACATAAAGGAATATAAGGAAAGTGAAAATTTCAGAACTGAACTGAAGACATTTAGCGGTCTGTATTACTGTAAGGATAATAAAAGAAAAATGAACCGGTATATAGAGAGTCATGAGGAGTGCAGGAGCTTAGACAGTGATACATTTTGGGCAATAACCAATATAACAGGCAGCAGTTATATGAAGGGACTGGAAAAATACAGGGAAAAGGAGGAGATTAACATGTGTAAAGCATTTGAGGAAAATTGGCTTGATGGTTTGGAGAAGGGTAGAGAGGAAGGCACGTTAAAAACGTTATGTGCACTTGTAAAAGATGGAATTATAGAATCCGGGGAGGCAGCAAGACGTATGAACATAACAGAGGAAGTTTTTAATGAAAAGATGAGAAAAGCTGCATATTAAGCGTTTCCGTCAGGATGTATATGCCAATATTTGAAAAAGAGTATAATGGTTATATTCTTAATCAACTTACAGCAGTAAATAAGCGACCTGTTAATTAGGTGCAAAGTCATTATTGAAGAATAAAGGCTTTGCACCTTTTCAATTCAAAACGGTTTTATATCATTTTTTTAAATAAAATCATGCTAAAAATTGGAACAGTTAAGCCGTTATTGAAAAAAAAGTTGAAATAAGTAATAAAATATTATAGAATATTTACTAATAGTCAAAGGTCATGGTATTTGACCATTACGGCATCCGTTAAATTTAAGCAGGATTTAACATTGATTTGTTGCCGCAAGAATAAATATTGTAGAAAAGAGGGATTCTCATGGAGTTCAATATTACAGTGATGCCGGGCGACGGAATAGGTCCGGAGATTGTAAGAGAAGCAAAAAAAGTACTTGATAAAATTGGAAGTACTTATGGTCATGTATTTAATTACACAGAGGTGAAAATTGGCGGTACGTCAATAGACACCTATGGTGTTCCGCTTACCGAAGAAGCGATAGAGACTGCAAAGTCATCAGATGCTGTACTGCTGGGTGCCGTCGGAGGCATAGTCGGAAAAGATAAATGGTATGAACTGCCGCCTGATAAAAGACCGGAAGCAGGACTTCTTAAGATTAGAAAGAGCCTTGGTCTTTATGCAAATTTAAGACCTGCATACTTGTATGAAGAGCTGAAGGCTGCATGTCCTCTTAAAGAAGATATTGCAGCAGCAGGATTTGATATGATAGTTGTAAGAGAGCTTACAGGAGGTCTGTATTTTGGCGAAAGAAGTACAAAAGAAATAGACGGAGTCATGACGGCTATAGATACGCTTACCTATAACGAAAATGAAATAAGAAGAATAGCCGTTCAGGGATTTGAAATAGCAAGAAAGAGAAGAAAGAATGTTATAAGTGTTGATAAAGCAAATGTACTTGATTCGTCAAGATTATGGCAGAAAGTTGTGGAAGAAGTGTCAAAGGATTATCCTGATGTACAGTTATCAAATATGCTGGTGGATAATTGTGCAATGCAGCTTGTAAAAGACCCGAAACAGTTTGATGTGATTCTTACAGAAAATATGTTTGGAGATATATTATCAGACGAAGCAAGTATGATTACCGGTTCTATCGGGATGCTTCCGTCAGCAAGTCTCGGTAATAACAGAATGGGATTGTATGAGCCAAGTCATGGTGCAGCACCTGATATTGCAGGCAAGGATATTGCAAATCCATTAGCAACAATATTATCGGCAGCAATGATGCTCAGATACTCATTTGATTTAGACAAAGAAGCAGATGCCATTGAAGATGCCGTGAGCGGGTTGCTTAAAGATGGCATACGAACAGTAGATATTATGTCAGAAGGAATGAAACAGGTTGGATGTACACAGATGGGCGACGAAATCTGTAAACGTATAAAGTAGAGATTATGAATGGAGGAATATATAATGAAGAGTGATGCAGTAAAGACAGGAATGCAGCAGGCACCTCACCGTTCGCTGTTTAATGCACTGGGAATGACAAAAGAAGAATTAGAGAGACCTTTAGTGGGTATAGTATGTTCATATAATGAGATTGTACCGGGACATATGAATCTGGACAAAATAGCACAGGCAGTTAAAATGGGAGTTGCTATGGCAGGAGGAACACCGATAATGTTTCCGGCTATAGCAGTATGTGACGGAATAGCAATGGGACATATCGGAATGAAATATTCCCTTGTTACAAGAGACCTTATTGCGGATTCAACAGAATGTATGGCATTGGCACATCAGTTTGATGCACTTGTTATGATTCCTAATTGTGATAAAAATGTGCCGGGACTTTTAATGGCGGCAGCAAGGGTAAATGTGCCTACAGTATTTGTAAGCGGAGGACCAATGCTTGCAGGTCATGTTAAGGGTAAAAAGACAAGTCTTTCATCAATGTTTGAAGCCGTAGGTTCATGTGCGGCAGGAAGTATGACCGAAGAAGATGTTATGGAATTTGAAGAAAAGGCATGTCCTACATGTGGCTCATGTTCAGGAATGTATACGGCAAACAGCATGAATTGTCTTACAGAAGTACTTGGTATGGGACTTCGTGGAAACGGAACTATACCTGCTGTATATTCTGAAAGATTAAAACTTGCAAAACATGCCGGAATGGCAGTTATGGAAATGTACCGCAAGAATATCAGACCTCGTGACATTATGACAAAAGATGCTATTATGAATGCACTTACTGTTGATATGGCACTTGGATGCTCAACTAACAGTATGCTTCATCTTCCGGCCATAGCCCATGAAGTGGGATTTGATTTTGATATTGCATTAGCAAATGATATAAGTGCAAAGACACCTAACCTCTGTCATCTTGCACCTGCAGGTCCTACTTATATGGAAGACTTAAACGAGGCAGGCGGTGTGTATGCCGTTATGAATGAATTGTCAGAGCTGGGACTTATAAATACGGATTGTATGACAGTAACAGGAAAGACTGTAGGAGAAAATATAGCAAATGTAAAGAATAAGAATCCTGAGGTTATAAGACCTCTTGATAATCCATACAGTAAAACAGGCGGTCTTGCCGTATTAAAAGGTAACCTTGCACCTGACGGAAGTGTTGTAAAGCGTTCGGCAGTAGTACCTGAAATGCTTGAGCATGAGGGACCTGCAAGAGTATTTGAATGTGAAGAAGATGCCATTGCAGCCATAAAAGGCGGTAAGATTGTAAAAGGAGATGTGGTGGTTATCCGTTATGAAGGACCAAAAGGCGGTCCGGGAATGAGAGAGATGTTAAATCCTACATCTGCCATAGCAGGAATGGGACTGGGTTCCAGTGTGGCACTTATTACAGACGGACGTTTTTCCGGAGCTTCAAGAGGAGCATCCATAGGTCATGTATCACCGGAAGCAGCAGTGGGCGGACCTATTGCACTTGTTAAAGAAGGCGATATAATTCATATAAATATAAATGAAAATACTATTACACTTAAAGTATCAGATGAAGAACTTGCTGCAAGAAAGGCTGAATGGAAGCCTATAGAGCCAAAAGTAACAACAGGTTATCTTGCAAGATATGCTTCACTTGTTACTTCAGGTGATAAAGGTGCAATACTTAAAAGTGGATTAAACTAAATTAAAAAGGATGATGATATAAATGCAGTTAACAGGTTCACAGATAATAATAGAATGTTTAAAAGAGCAGGGTGTAGATACAGTATTCGGTTATCCGGGCGGAGCTATTTTAAATGTATATGATGAGTTATACAGACACTCAGACGAGATAACACATTATCTTACTTCACATGAGCAGGGAGCATCTCATGCCGCTGACGGATATGCAAGGTCTACAGGTAAGGTTGGTGTATGTATGGCTACATCAGGACCGGGAGCAACTAATCTTGTAACAGGTATAGCTACGGCAAATATGGATTCAGTTCCTTTAGTAGCAATTACTGCAAATGTAGGCAAATCACTTCTTGGAAAGGACTCATTTCAGGAGGTAGACATAGTAGGAGTGACAATGCCTATTACAAAGCATAATTATATAGTAAATGATGTAGATAAGCTGGCAGATACTTTAAGGGAAGCTTTTTACATTGCCCAGTCAGGAAGACCTGGGGTGGTACTTGTAGACGTGACAAAAGATGTTACGTCAAACAAGGCAGACTATGTAAAGAAAGAGCCTAAACCTATAGTACGCAAGAGTGATACTATACTTGAGGAAGACATTGATAAAGCATTAAGCCTGATAAAGAAGTGTAAGAAGCCTTTTATATTTACAGGCGGTGGAACGGTTATATCAGAGGCATCAGAAGAACTTATGGAATTTGTAGGCAAGGTTAATGCTCCTGTATGTGATTCACTTATGGGAAAAGGCGGATTTCCGGGAACAGAAGAGATGTATACGGGAATGCTTGGAATGCATGGTACTAAAGCGTCCAATCTGGGCGTTTCGGAGTGTGACCTTCTTATAGCCATCGGTACAAGGTTCAGCGATCGTGTCATTGGAAATGCAAAGAAATTTGCTAAAAACGCAAAAGTTCTTCATATAGATGTAGATGCGGCAGAAGTTAACAAAAATATACGAACCACTGCAAGCATAATCGGCGATGTTAAGGAAGTACTTTCAAGACTGAACGAAAAACTTCCGCAGTATGACCACAGCCAGTGGATTCAGCATATTATGGAACTTAAGGAAAAATATCCTTTGACATATCATAAAGACGAACTTACAGGTCCATATATAATTGAAAAACTTTATGAGATTACAAATGGTGAAGCCATTATTACAACAGACGTAGGTCAGCATCAGATGTGGGCTGCTCAGTACTATAAATATCCTAAGCCAAGAACTCTTATTACATCCGGTGGTGCAGGAACAATGGGATATGGTCTTGGAGCAGCTATAGGAACAAAAGTTGCAAATAAAGATAAAGTAGTTGTAAATATTGCAGGTGATGGCTGTTTCCGTATGAATATGAATGAAATAGCTACGGCTACAAGATACAATATACCTGTTATTGAAATTATTATGAATAATAATGTTTTGGGAATGGTAAGACAGTGGCAGACATTATTCTATGGTAAAAGATACTCATATACAGTGTTAAATGACCAGGTTGATTATGTTAAATTGTCAGAGGCAATGGGAGCAAAGGCTTACAGGATAACTAAGCAGGAGGAAGTTGAGCCGGTATTAAGGGAAGCAATATCACTTAATATACCTGTAGTAATAGATTGTCAGATAGGCAGTGATGATAAGGTATTCCCTATGGTTGCACCGAATGCACCTATTAATGAAGCGTTTGCGGAAGAAGACCTGAAAGCTAAAGGACTTGACTGTTAATATTATCAGATGTAAAATTAACTGGGATTTTGTCATCAAAATAAAAATTGTATGAGATTTTGTATTTACCCAATATATTAAGGAGGATTTTTAAAGTGAGCAGAGTTTATAATTTTTCAGCCGGACCGGCTGTTTTACCGGAAGAGGTATTAAAGGAAGCAGCAGAAGAAATGCTGGATTACAAAGGAACAGGAATGTCAGTAATGGAGATGAGCCATCGTTCAAAGGCTTATGAGACTATTATTACAGAGGCAGAGCAGGATTTAAGGGATTTGATGAATATTCCTGATAACTATAAGGTGCTGTTTTTGCAGGGTGGAGCTTCACAGCAGTTTGCAATGATTCCTATGAATCTTATGAAGAACAAAAAGGCAGCTTATATCGTTACAGGCCAGTGGGCTAAGAAAGCTTATCAGGAAGCACAGAAATATGGAGATGCCGTAAAGGTGGCTTCATCAGAAGACAAAACATTTTCTTATATACCGGATTGTTCAGACCTTGATATACCTGAGGATGCTGATTATGTATATATCTGCGAGAACAATACAATATATGGAACAAAATATAAAGAACTCCCGAATACAAAGGGTAAGACACTTGTATCAGATGTATCTTCATGCTTCCTGTCAGAGCCGGTTGATGTTACAAAATATGGCATTATCTATGGAGGAGTACAGAAGAATGTAGGGCCTGCCGGAGTAGTTATTGTTATTATCCGTGAAGACCTTATAACAGAGGATGTGCTTCCGGGCACACCTACAATGTTACAGTATAAGATTCATGCAGATGCAAAATCATTATATAACACACCTCCTGCATATGGTATATACATATGTGGAAAGGTATTTAAATGGTTAAAGAAGCAGGGTGGTCTTGCTGCAATTAAAGAATATAATGAGAAAAAGGCAAAGATATTATATGATTTCCTTGATAGCAGCAGTCTGTTTAAAGGAACTGTAGTGAAGGAAGACCGTTCTCTTATGAATGTACCGTTTGTTACCGGTGATGCAGATTTAGATGCTAAATTTGTTTCAGAAGCAAAGGCAGCAGGTTTTGAGAACTTAAAGGGACACAGAACAGTAGGCGGAATGAGAGCCAGCATCTATAATGCAATGCCTATCGAGGGTGTAGAGAAACTTGTTGAATTTATGAAGAAATTTGAAGAAGAGAATAAATAATATTCCGGAAAGGTTGATATAAAATGACGAAGATTAATTGCTTAAATCCTATTTCAAAGACAGGTCTTGATTTGTTCACGGCTGATTATGAGATAGTAGATAAAATTGATGACGCAGATGCCGTATTAGTAAGAAGTGCTTCAATGCATGATATGGAGCTGCCAAAATCATTAAAGGCAGTTGCAAGAGCAGGTGCAGGAGTTAATAATATTCCTCTTGATAAGTGTGCAGAGCAGGGTATTGTAGTATTTAATACACCGGGAGCTAATGCAAATGGTGTTAAAGAACTTGTAATCGCAGGAATGTTACTTGCTGCCAGAGATGTGGTAGGAGGTATTGAATGGGTAAAATCTGCAAAGGATGATGCTGACATAGCTAAAACTGCCGAGAAACAGAAGAAGAATTTCGCCGGCGGAGAGATAGAAGGAAAGAAACTTGGTGTAATCGGTCTTGGAGCAATAGGTGTTAAGGTTGCCAATGCTGCTGTTTCTATGGGAATGGATGTATACGGTTATGACCCGTATATTTCTGTTGCAGGTGCATGGAATCTGTCAAGAAGCGTAAAGCACATAGCAACAACAGAGCAGATTTTTAAAGAATGTGACTATATAACAATACATGTTCCTCTTCTTGACAGTACAAAGGGAATGATTAATAAAGAAGCATTTGATATGATGAAAGACGGTGTAGTAGTTCTTAATTTTGCAAGAGATATACTTGTGGATGAAGAAGCCATGGCAGAAGCATTAAAGTCAGGAAAGGTAAGAAAGTATGTAACTGATTTCCCTAATGCATTGTCAGTAAATATGGAAAATGCCATTGTAACGCCACATATAGGTGCATCAACAGAGGAATCAGAGGATAACTGTGCTGTTATGGCAGTAAATGAGATAATGGATTTTATAGAGAACGGAAATATTAAGAATTCAGTTAATTATCCTAACTGTGATATGGGAGTTTGTGATAAAACCGCACGTATTGCCATATTCCACAAAAATAAACCTAATATGATAGGACAGTTCACAACCGTAATGGCTAAAGACCAGATTAATATTTCAGATATGACAGATAAGAGCAAGGGTGATTATGCATATTTGCTTATGGATCTTGATACGGCGGTAACAGATAAGGTTATAGCTGATATTGAGGCAATAGAAGGTGTTATAGGAATAAGAGTAATAAAATAATTACAGTAATTAAAATACTGCCGCAGTTTATCAATGTATTCTGCGGCAGTATTTAGATAAATAGAAGATGGAGGTACGTTATGGCAGTTATCAGACCATTTAAATGTATAAGACCGGCAAAGGACAAAGCATCAGATGTGGCAGCATTACCTTATGATGTATACAGCAGAAAAGAAGCCTGTGAGGAAGTAAAGGACAAGCCGTTATCATTTCTTAATATTGACAGGGCAGAAACGCAGTTTGGTGATGATGTGGATACATATGATGACAGAGTATATGCTAAGGCAAAGGAATTATATGAGTCAGCAAAAGAAAATGGAACATTTGAACAGGAAGAAAAAGTATGCTATTTTATATATGAGCTTACAATGGATGGAAGAACCCAGACCGGTCTGGTGGCGTGTGCAGCTATAGATGATTATATAAATAATGTTATAAAAAAACATGAGAATACAAGGGCAGACAAAGAAGTTGACAGGATACGCCATGTGGATACCATAGGTGCACAGACAGGACCGATATTTCTTGCATACCGGGCAAATAAGAGAATCAGTGAAGTTATTGAAAAAGTAAAAGATGGAGAAGCATTTTATGAGTTTACGGCAGATGATGGGATAAAGCATAAGGCATGGAGAATTGATGAAGATGAGGATATATCTGTACTTCAGAAAGAATTTGATGGTATAGACAGCATATACATAGCAGACGGACATCACAGGGCAGCATCCGCTGTAAAGGTAGGATTAAAAAGAAGGCAGGAGCATCCTGAGTATAATGGTACAGAAGAATTTAATTATTTTCTGTCAGTGCTGTTTCCTGATGAAGAACTTATGATAATGCCTTATAACAGAGTAGTAAAAGATCTTAATGGGCTTAGCAGAGAAGAATACATAAAAGAACTGGAAAAACATTTTGAAGTCGAGAAAAAAGGAGAGACTCAATATGCACCTGAAACAAAAGGCAGAATAGGAATGTATCTTGATGGAGAATGGTATTCGTTGAAGGCAATGGATGATATTATGTCTGATGATCCGGTTGAGGGGCTGGATGTGTCCATGCTTCAAAGTTATATTCTAAGTCCTGTTCTGGGGATTGATGATCCGAGAACAGATGAAAGAATCGATTTTATAGGAGGAATAAGAGGGCTTAAAGAACTTGAAAGAAGATGCAGCAGTGATATGAAAGTGGCATTTGCAATGTATTCAACATCAATACACGAATTATTTAATGTATCAGATGCAGGACTTCTGATGCCTCCAAAATCAACATGGTTTGAGCCTAAATTAAGGAGCGGTCTTTTTATACATGAGATTGAATAAAATCTCAAAATGTGGTAATATGATAAGGTATAACAGAAAAATGAAGGAGGTTTTAAGATGGATGATAAGCTGTATGGATTGATGAACTGGCCTGAGATTGAGGGAATAGAATACTGTGATCAGGATGCTCCTCATAAAATACTTGGTCCGCATTTATCTGATGAAGGATTGCTTATTCAGGCGTTTCTGCCTGATGCTAAGAGTGTACAGGTTAACCTTACTACATTAAAGAAGAGCTATCCTATGGAAAAAATGGATGATGCCGGTTTTTTTGCAGTACTTATTGACAGCAAAGCAGAGCTAAGATACAAGCTGGAAGTAGAATATGAATCAGGAGAAAAAGATGAGTACTGGGATGCATATGAATTTGAACCAACAGTTAAGATAGAAGAACTTCGGAAGTTTAATGCAGGGATATGTTATGATGCATACAAAATTTTGGGGGCACATTCTAAAAGAATAGGAAATGTTCAGGGAACGGAATTCAATGTATGGGCTCCATTTGCATTAAGAGTAAGTGTAGTCGGTAATTTTAATAACTGGGATGGAAGATACCATCAGATGTCAAGAATAGAAGATACAGGTGTGTTTTCAATATTTATACCAGGTATCAAAGAAGGAGAGCTTTATAAGTTTGAGATAAAGAAAAAAGGCGACGAAAATATTTTAAAGACTGACCCATATGCTTATGCATATGAAGAGGGTGGTGAAGGTGCTTCAATTGTTGCAGAGCCTGATAAATTTAAATGGAATGACAGTAAGTGGATGACGGAACGTAAGAAGAAAGATGCTGACAAATCACCGATATCAATATATGAGCTTCACCTGCCTTCGTGGCGTAAAAAGGATGAGGGATTATATACACTTAAGGAACTTGCACCGATGATTACTGAATATGTTAGTAATATGGGTTATACACATGTAGAATTGATGCCTGTTATGAAATTCGGAGAAGAGGATAAACTTGGGTTTGCTTCTGCAGGATTTTATGCTGTTGATGATTCAATAGGTTCTTATGATGAATTAATGACTTTAATAAATGAACTTCACAAAAAAGATATAGGTGTGATACTTGACTGGTCTCCTAATCATTTTTCTTCCGATAAGCAGGGAATGAAAAACTTTGATGGTTCATGCCTGTATGAGCATGAGGAATTTAAAAAGGGAGTCAATCCGAGAACAGGAACATATATGTTTAATTATGCAAGACCTGAGGTTACCAGTTTCCTTATAGCTAATGCTATGTATTGGGTGGATGTATTTCATGCAGATGGTTTAAAGATTAATTCTGTAGCATCAATGTTGTATCTTGATTATGACAGACAGCCGGGTGAGTGGATTCCTAATATATATGGCAGCAATGAGAATCTTGATGCAATAGAATTTTTTAAACATCTTAACTCTATTTTCAGAAAGATTTCTAATGGAGCAATAATAATTGCGGAGGATAATTCAGGCTATCCGGAACTTACCGGTGAGGTAACAGAATCATGTTCAGGATTTAATTTTAAGTGGAATGAAGAGTGGCGAAAAGACATTATCAACTATATGGGTGTGGTTCCGTATCTTCGTAACAATCACTATAATGAAGTATCGCTCAGCATGATATATCAGTATGCAGACAATTTTATAGTAGGATTTCCACATTTGGAAGTATGGGAAGGAAAATCGTCTATAATAGGAAAAATGACAGGAGACACTGAGGAACGCAAGTTTGCAAATCTTCGTGCTTTATATGGATATATGTATGTACATCCGGGTAAAAAGATGATGTTTATGGGACAGGATTTTGCACAGTATAATACATGGGATTCTGCCGGATCATTGGAATGGAATCTTTTAGATGAGGATAAGCATAAGAAATTAAATGATTATGTAAAAGAATTGAATAAGCTTTACAAATCCCAGCCTGCATTATATGAACTTGACAATAATGAAAGTGGATTTGAGTGGATTAACAACATTTCTGCAAGAGAAAGTATACTTGTGTTTGTGAGAAAAGGCATAAAACCTAATGATATGCTGATAGTAGTATGTAACTTTGATGATGTAGACAGAGAGGACTATAAGATTGGTGTACCTGCTGCCGGAAAATATAAGGAGATATTTAACAGTGATAAAACAGAATTTGGTGGCAGAGGTTTTGTAAATCCAAGACTTAAACAGTCTAAGACGGATGAATGTGACGGAAGAACTGAATCTGTAAGGATAAATGTACCTGCATTAGGAATATCAGTACTTAAATATTCGAATGCAGATGAAAAAGTAAGTGGAAACAGTGGTGCAAAGGCAAATGCAGCTAAAGCGTCAAAAACTTCTACTGCTAAGAAAGCAAAGTCATCCGCAGTTGCTACTAAGGCAATAAAGGAAGAAAAAGAGGAAAAAGCAAAAACAGCAGCAAAAGAAGAAAAAACTGAAACTGCTGCTAAAGATACAAAAAAACCTTCTGTAGAAACTAAGGTAAAAGAAGATAACACTGATAAGAAAGAGGATAGTAAATAATGTTATCATTTTTGCTATTAATGAACGAGTTAGAGTCTTCAACTGAAGACAGGCTGATGACGGCAGGTGAAGTAGCATCTGATATTAATAAAAAGGCGAATGCATTTGTGGAATATTTCAAATCCCATATTGATGATATTATAGGATTTGGAATAAAGGTGCTTATAGCTATATTACTTATAATAATAGGCAAGTTCATTATAAAGCTTATATTAAAAATATGTGACCGTTTCTTTGATAAGGCAGGAACTGAGATAAGTGTAAGAAAATTCATGAATTCACTTATTAGAGTTCTGCTGTACCTTATATTGATTATAATAGTGTGTTCACAAGTTGGAATAGAGACAACCTCATTTATTGCAGTTATGGGGTCGGCAGGTCTGGCACTGGGACTTTCACTTCAGGGAAGCCTTTCAAACTTTGCAGGCGGAATACTTATTCTTATGCTGAAGCCATTTGTAGTGGGCGATTATATAATTGATGGTGGCAGTGGCAAGGAAGGAACCGTTTCAAGAATAGATTTATTTTATACACATCTTGTTACGGCAGATAATAAGCAGGTTGTTATACCAAATGGCGTACTTGCAAATAGTAATCTGACTAATATTACTGCATTTGATAAAAGACGTGTTGACATATTTGTAGGAATAAGTTATACATCTGATATAAAAAAAGCAAAGCAGATATTAAAATCACTGGCGGATAATCACGAAAAAGTGCTGAAGGATCAGGAAATTTCGGTATTTGTATACAGTCTTGATGAAAGCCAGGTTACAATGGGGCTTCGTGTGTGGTCAAAAACAGAGGACTACTGGACAGTAAAATTTGATTTAAACGAGATTATTAAGACAGAATTTGATAAAAATGGTATAGAGATACCATTTAATCAGTTGGAAGTTCATATGAAGTAAAAAACAATTCCCTCCGGCGGTTGGTTTCGCTACGCTGCATAGACCGCCTGCGGGAATTGTTTTTTTTGTTGTGATTGCGTAAAGATTTGTTTATTTTATAAAAACTTCCATTTGGTTTTATGGGGAAAGTATGATATTATATTAAAATAGAATGCTTTGAATAGAGTACATATAGGAGAAATAGTATGAAGAGAATAATTAAAATGTTGGCTATGGCAGTGTTTGTACTGGTCATTATGTCTTTTATGGGAGGAATGGATATAGTAAGGGCAGCAGAATCTGCTTTGGTGGAGTTTAATTATGATGCATCGGGTAAGATAGCAGGTGAAAAACTTGTAGAATATGGTGATAAGGACGGATACAACCCTACAAATGGAAGAGGTACGCTTTTATGTTATATGGATAGTTCTGCTCCAAGGGCATTAGAATGGTCTGACCCGGAATATAATAATAATGGTGCGAATATAGTTCCTATTGTAAGGGCAAGTATTAAGAATAAATGGGGTAATACACCATCATTTTTGATATCATTATCAACAAAAGGTTATACAAATGTCAAATTCAGTGCAATGCTTGCAGGCTCAAGTAATGGTCCGGCGCAGTGGAAACTTCAATATAGTATAGACGGTACTAATTTTAATGATATACAATCATCGAATATAACTATTCCATATGACACAAGAAAGACAATGACATCTTATTATAACGGATTTGCACTGCCTAATGAAGTTAGTGACAGGGATATAGTGTATATACGTATAATTTCTCCATCTACGGTTACTGTGGCAGGAGGCGATTATCTGCGTCTTCCGTCAGGAGGAGAAACGGCAATAAACGGCATACGTGTAGTGGGAACAGATATTGCATCCATTACAACAGCTCCGGCACCGGTTACCACAAAGGCACCGGAGACTACAAAACCGGCAGAACAAAATACAACAGCAGCACAGCCGACTACTACAACAAATGGCGGGCAGAATCCGACTACCGTAAAACCTACGGCAGGGGGCGGAGAGACCACTACTAAGTCAGATAACCACAATACTAATAATACAGACAATATAGGTGGAGAAACAACAAGTCAGCAGGGCGAAATGAGTACACATATAGTTACACAGACAAATGCTTCGGGGGAAACCATAACATCAATCGTATATGATGAGACTACAGAGTTGTTAACTGATGAAAATGGAGAGACTATAACAGAAAATGAAAAAGAAACGATAAAAGAATCCGAGGATGAGAGTCCTGATGAAGAGAAATCAGTCTCTAAGAAGAAAAAAACTGCGACATCAGGTAATATTGAAAAAGAAAGTAAGGAAACATCAAAGAAAGATGGAAATAATATTATTGTAATAGTAGTACTCGCGGCAGTTTTAGCAGTAGGGATTGGGGCAGCCGTAATCGTTCAGAAAAAGAAAAGCAAAACTGAAGATTAAGTAAAATAAAGGTTGACAATGATGACGAAAGTGAATAGTATTAGTGAAAAGGGTTAAAAGGTTTATCAGATAACTTTACATAAATGGAGGTAAGACATGGTTTTTAAGAGGATTGGTAAAGATACAGTCAGATGTATTCTTACTGAACAGGATATGGTAGAGAATGGTTTAGAAATTGAAGATTTCTTTAAAGATAAAGATAAGGTACATGATTTTTTGGAGAATATTGTGGAGCAGGCAAGAGAGGAAGTAGGATATGAGATGAAGAGCGGTATGCTTGCAATGCAGGTTATGCCATTACCTAATAAAGGGCTTGCCATCACATTTTCAGAAAATGCGGATAACAGCTTTAACAGTGTGCTTGAGCAGATTAAAGAGATTACGGGAGATGCGATTATTTCATCAGAAGAACCTGATGATGATGTAAAACCTGACAAGAAACTTAAAAAGTTTGATGGCAGGTTATATCGGTTTATTAACATGAAAGATGTGGAAGATTTCTGTATTTCTATACCAGAGGAAAAAGTCAACAAAAGTATATTGTATAAAAATCAGGAAGATGGCAGATACTATATGATTATAAGAAAGGGAAACCTTTCTAAAAAATCATATGATTCACTATGTTTTCAGGCTATGGAATATGCGAAACTGGTTTCAGATAATCCGGCGGTACTTGTGAACTGGCAGGAGCATCATGAACCTATGATTAAGAAAAATGCCATAGGAATAATCAGAAAAATAGTATAGAAAGGTTTGGAAAACATAATGGATGAAATAAATTATAGGGACTCAGGTCTTGATGACAGAATACTGCGGGCAGTTGAGGAAATGGGATTTGAGCAGATGACTCCTATACAGGCACAGGCTATTCCCGTATTATTGGAAGGAAAAGACATTATAGGGCAGGCACAGACCGGTACGGGAAAGACTGCTGCTTTTGGAATACCTGTAATTCAGAATATAGTGCCGGAAGATAACAGTCTTCAGGCTCTTATTTTGTGTCCGACAAGGGAACTTGCAATACAGGCAGCAAGGGAGATACGCAGCTTTGCAAAATTTATGCATGGTATAAAAGTATTACCAATATATGGGGGTCAGGATATTTCAAAGCAGATACGTTCACTAAAAGGAGGCATTCAGATAGTTGTTGGAACTCCGGGACGTGTTATGGACCATATGAGAAGGCATACACTGAAACTTGATAATCTGAAAATGCTGGTATTGGATGAGGCAGACGAGATGCTGGATATGGGATTTCGTGAGGACATTGAAACTATATGCGGACAGATTAAATGTGAACATCAGACAGCACTATTTTCAGCTACAATGCCTAAAGAGATAATGGATATTACAGACAGATATCAGAATAATGCTGTTCTTGTAAAAGTAGTAAAGAAAGAACTTACGATTCCGCTTGTCCGCCAGTATTACTATGAAGTAAAGAACAGGGATAAGGAAGAGGTAATATGCAGACTTCTTGATTATTATAATCCAAAAAGGTCATTGATATTTTGCAATACCAAGAGGATGGTAGATGAACTGGCAGATAACCTAAAGGGCAGGGGATACTTTGCAGAAGGTCTTCATGGTGATCTTAATCAGTACCAGAGAGATAAGGTTATGCAGAGCTTTAGAAACGGAAGGACAGAAATTCTGATTGCTACAGATGTTGCGGCAAGAGGAATAGATGTAAATAATGTGGAGGCAGTATTTAATTATGATGTTCCACAGGATATAGAATACTATGTTCATAGAATCGGAAGAACCGGACGTGCAGGGAAAAAAGGCCGTGCATTTACATTAGTAGTCGGAAGAGAGATATATAAGCTTCGTGAAATAGAAAGAACATGCAAAACAAAGATAAAGAACCGTCTTATACCGACAGTTTCCGATATTACAGAGAGTAAAGCAGAAAATATACTAAGACAGGCATTAGAGACTATTAGTACAAAAGATTTGGGCAAGGCGGCAGCCGTTATAGAAAAGAAAATGAATGAAGAAGACTGTACGGCAATAGAACTTGCTGCTGCATTTTTGAAAATGCAGCTTGGAGATGAGCCGGAAAATATAATCTTAAAAGAAGATCCATATATTCCGGAAAAAAGTGATAAGAAGAAAAAAGGTGACAGAAGGCGTCCGAAAAGAAAGTATAATGATTATAAAAAAGGCAATAAAAACCATGATAAGAAAAAGGAAAAGGATACTCATTTTGCAAAATTCAGACAGTCCGGCAAGAAAAAGAAAAAAAGTTAGGAAAGGCATGGTTATAAGGGAATGTTAGAGTCAGGAATTAAAGGAAGAGTTGAAAAGACCGTTGAGCGGGAGAATCTTGCAAGCTCAATGGGCAGCGGGCTTATGCCCGTACTGGCTACACCCTGTATGGTGGCTTTGATGGAAGAGACAGCATGGAGAAGTGTGGAGCCGTATATGGAAGAGGGCAATGGAACAGTTGGAACTGCATTAAATATTAAACATCTGGCGGCTACACCGGAAGGGTTGAAAGTATGGTGCGAAAGCGAGCTTATGGAAATAGACGGAAGAAGGCTTGTATTCGATGTAAAAGTATATGACAATTCAGGAATAGTCGGTGAGGGTATCCACGAAAGATTTATTATTAACAATGAAAAATTTGCTGCAAAAGCAGCAGAAAAAAAAGAAACTAATCAGTAATGGATATAAATGTAAGAAACAGGGTTATTTACATTTCACAGATATATATGTCTGCAATATTTGCATTACTTGCTGTTAGAAGCATTCTGCTTGGAAGAAATGACAGGATGGGGATATTTTACATTCTGGCATCATTAATGAGCACAGTAATAGTTTTAAGTGTTATTAAGTATGCAATGACATTTACAGATATATGCATGTATTCAGTGCTTTTTTCAGGGTGTTGTTATACAGCATTAAAATGCAGCGATACCACATTATATATGGCTGCTATGGCAATTACTTTATTAGTATTTTTTATGTTTGTGAAGAGTAGATTAAGGCATACAGGATATAATGAGCCGCCGGCGGAGTTATTCAGAGTAAATATGTTTATACTTAAAATACTGCATTTTACATTTATATTCGCTGTATTGTTTATGGGGATGGAATCAGTCACAATATTCAGTATAATACAGTCAATACTAACGGTAATATTTGTAAATCTGCTGAGATATTATATTTACTGCGATATGAAAAATGTAGTTTTTATTGGAATTATCCTTGAACTGTCAGCTATTGTATGTATGATAATAATTATGCCTTGGTTTGCAATAGGAAATATTGTGGAATTTCAGATGGAAAACACTATGACCGGTTACATAAATAGATTTTTATGTGCATTGATTCTGTCACTTCTTGAAATACCATTTAACCCTGTTTGGTCTTTTGAAAAAAGTTTGAAAGGATAAAGAATATGGATAAGACACAGTATATGGAGAGGAATCTCTCTATGGTAATGGATTTTTATGAATTGACCATGAGTAATGGTTATTTTAATGATGATGTGAAAAATGTGGAAGTGGTTTTTGATGTATTTTACAGGAAAAATCCGGATAATGGAGGGTTTGCAGTATTTGCGGGACTTGAGCAGATAGTTGAATATATAGATAATCTGGGATTTACAGATGATGATATAGAGTATTTTCATTCTCAGAATCTTTTTAATGAATCATTTCTTGAGTATTTAAAAAATTTCAAGTTTCGTGGTGATATATATTCATTTCCTGAAGGTACGATAATGTATCCGGGTGAACCTGTTATAACCGTAATAGCACCGTTAATAGATGCACAGCTTATTGAAACGGCAATACTTCTTCAGGTAAATCATCAGTCACTTGTAGCTACAAAGACCAGAAGGATAGTTAATGCGGCAAAGGGAAGAATGGTTTCTGATTTCGGTGCAAGACGTGCACATAATATGGATGCTGCAGTATATGGTGCAAGGGCAGCATATATAGGTGGAGCAGCAGGGACTGCTACAGTACTGGCAGGTCAGATGTTTGACATTCCGATAAGTGGAACTATGGCACACAGCTATATTATGTTTTATAAGGACGAGTTTACTGCATTTAAAAAATATGCAGAATGTTATCCTGACTCAACTACACTTTTGGTGGATACTTATGATGTCTTAAAAAGCGGCATACCAAATGCCATAAGGGTTGCAAAAGAAGTTCTGGAGCCTATGGGTAAACGTCTTAAAGGAGTAAGAATAGACAGCGGAGATTTGGCATATCTTACGAAACGAACAAGAAAGATGCTGGATGCGGCAGGTTTAAATGACTGCAAGATAATAATATCTAACAGTCTGGATGAATTTACTATTACTTCCATACTGAATCAGGGCGGATGTGTAGACAGTTTCGGTGTGGGAGAAAGACTGATTACGGCAAAGTCTGAACCTGTATTTGGTGCTGTATACAAGCTGGCAGCGGTAAAGGGCGAAGACGGGCAGTTTGACCCAAGGATAAAGGTGTCTGAAAACATAGAAAAGATAACTAATCCGGGACTTAAGAAAGTATACAGGATTATTGATGAGGAAGGAAGAGCCATAGCCGATATGATTGCCAGAGCTGATGAGGAGATAGACATGTCAAAACCTTTCAGATATGTTGACCCTAATAAGCCATGGAAGAACAGGTTTTTTGAGAATTGTGAGGCACAGGAACTTCAGATACCAATTATATTAAACGGAAAAGTAGTATATAATAAACCGTCATTAAAGGAAATATCCGATTATGTAAAGAAGCAGTTATCAGAGGAAATATGGGAAGAAGAACAGAGATTTGAGAATCCTCATATTCATTATATGGATATGTCTCCAAATTACTATGAATTGAAAATGCAGCTTTTAAATGATTCCAGAAGAGATGATTAAGATAGCGAAAGGTATGATAAAATATGGATAATAAAAACAGAGTAGTAGGCATGGATACGAAGATAACAAATGTACTGCTGGTGGAAGCGATAAGGCAGATGAAGGCAAACGAGAATCCTGAGACGAGAAATGCCGTTATAGATGAAACCGTAATGAGGGCGAAGTTTTTGATGCCGGTAACCATTCTGGATGGTTCCATGAGATTTAATATGGTTACTAATTCGGATAAGCAGAATTATTTTGTAGCATATACAGACTGGGAGGAGATGAAGCCGGCAATAAGCGGTCCTGACCAGAAGGCTATGATAATGACATTTGATGATTATGCAATGCTTGAAAAGAAAAATATCCAGACAGCAGGATTTGTAATAAATCCGTTTACTACAAATCTTATATTTAGAAAGGATTATGTATTGCAGTTGTTTGATAAAAAGGTGGAGATATTGACACAGTGAAAAAATAAGTTCCCTCCGCGACGGTGAATCGAGTTCAAGGTCGCTGCGGGAACTTATTTTTTCTTTGGTGTTGTGGTTGGTGGGGATGTTGTGGCGGGTGGAATTTTGGGTGGGTGTGTGTTATAATTGGATTAATTAATAAGGAGAGAGGGTATAGGGATATGGAAAATGGGATGATTGGATTTTTTAAAGGGTCAGCAAATATGTTTAAACCCCAAATAGGGAAAAAAGTGTATCTGTATCGTAATAAAAAGACAAATAAAATAAGAGAATCACCAAAAATATCTGTATTTTATGGTGTAGCCTGTATGTGTGTATGAGTAATTCTGATTTTTTGGAATCGTGTTGATAATCTGAATAGGGAGAGGATTCGAAGAATTAGTGGGAGATAAAATATAAAGTTATTGCTTTCAGTAATTTTTACATATTTGGAGTAGTGGGCGTTTTTAACATGTCTGTCAGTTGTTATTGTAAATTAATATATGATGCAGAGAAGGTATATTTTTTGTTATAAGAAAAAGGACGGATTAAGTGTAGTCTTTGCAGGTTATGGTTGGTGGAATTAGTATGTTTGAAGTAATTATTTTTTAGGAGATGGGATACATGGATATGAAAAATTATCATTTAGAGAAAAGTTTCTTTTTAGGAATTGCGGTGGTTATTGCCGGAATTGTTATAATTGGGATTAATGTTAAATTTAGTGTTGATAAATTTCAAGGTAAATATAAGCGGGTGCCGGCTGTTATTACTGGTTATAAAAGATATGGTGGTGATGATCTGGATGACGAGAGTTATTATCATACTATATATCAGTATAAAGAAAATGGGAATATTGCAAGTTTTGAAGGGGGAGAAGACTCAAATTGGTTTCGTAATAGAAATATAGGGAAAAAAGTATTTCTGTATCGTAATAAAAAGACAAATAAATTAAGGGAAAGTCCAAGAATACCAGGTTTTTATGGAGTGGTTTGTATATGCATTGGAATATATCTGATATATTATAATCACCGTATGAATCGAAAGAGGATGGAATATCTAAACGGGTATTAAAATCAGGGAAGGATTGCGGGTGAAGATGTAGTCTGTATATGTGCAGGAGTAATTATTTTTAAGGAGATGGAATATATGGATATGAAAAATTATCATTTAGAGAAAAGTTTCTTTTTAGGAATTGCGTTGGTTATTGCCGGAATTGTTATAATTGGGATTAATGCTAAATTTAGTGTTGATAAATTTCAGGGCAAATATAAGCGGGTGCCTGCTGTTATTATGAGTTATAAAAGAAGCGTCAGACATGTAAGAGGGAAAAGTAGGGTTAATTATTATACTATATATCAGTATAAAGAAAATGGGAATATTGCACGTTTTAAAGGGAAAATAGACTGGAATCCGCTTCGTAATATGAATATAGGGAAAAAAGTATTTCTGTATCGTAATAAAAAGACAAATAAATTAAGGGAAAGTCCAAGAATACCAGGTTTTTATGGGGTAGTTTGTATATGCATTGGAATATATCTGATATATTATAATCATCGTATGAATCGAAAGAGGATGGAATATCTAAATGGGTATTAAAATCAGGGACAGATTGGATAGTTCACAAAATAACATATGATGCAGGAATGGGAAAAGGTTAATAAAAAGTGGCGATTGTAAGAGAGCAAAGTGTAAATAAAATAGGAGTTCTATACAACAGTGAACATGGTTCAATGCTGTGGAGGATACTTATTTTTTTGCCGGCTGTTTTGGATTTTGCAAGTTGTGGTTGACGAAAAGCAATTAGCAGTTGGTGGAGTTAATATGTTTGGAGTGTTATGATTGATATTATAAATTATACGAGGAGAAAAATGCAGATACAAAATAGGATTGAATTTGAAAATGTAGTATCAGTATAAGGAGGCAGTTATGAAAAATGTATTAAAGCAAATTATAGGAGCACTTATTTGTTGTGTTGTAGGAATATGGTTATTAATAGGAGATATTAAGTTTTATATTGACATGGGAAGTGGTAATTATGAGGAAATATCAGCAACAGTTGTAGATTATAAAAAACATACTGAATATAGAAAAAGAGGAAGGACATCAACATATAGCAAGATATATGAATATAAGGAAGATGGAGAGATTAAGCGGTATGAAAGCTCTAAAAGAAGTAATATAGGTTTGGGAAGTGTAGGTGATAAAGCAGTTCTGTATCGTAATATAAAAACACATAAAGTGAGAGAAAAACCATTTAAAACTAATATGATGATTGCGATAATATTGATAGTATTGGGAATCTTTAATATGTTTATGGCTACTCGCCCAAAAAACAGACAGGCTGATAATAGTGATTAATTCAGTGAATTTGTAAGAACAGGAAAATAAATTAATCCGGTAAATTTACATATGCAGCAATAATTATGAAGAGCAAAAGTATTTTTAAACTTTTGTTCTTTTTTATTCTGCACATGAATAAATAAGTGTACATGCTCATATATATGTCTTAGGAGGCAGGACATGAAAAATGAAAATGAATTAATAAGGCTGTTTTCAATTAATATAAGGAACCGGCTCAAAATGTTACGTTTAGATTTGGAAAAGCTTCAGGAAATACGTATGAGAGTAAATGAACCGATGATGTTAAAGTATGCAGGCAGGGAGTATTTTGTGGAGGATGGCAGAGGAATGAGTCGTGTGTCTTCCAGACCATACATAGTGGTGCAGAATGAAATGAGAGAAACTATGGAGTATATCGGAAACTACTCGCTTTATGCATTTGAAGATGAAATAAGACAGGGATTTATAACGGTACAGGGAGGCCACCGGATAGGCATTGCGGGAAAGGTGATAGTAGAAGACGGACATATTAAATCCATTAAATACATATCTTCCATAAATATCAGAATATCACATGAGATAAGGGGCTGTGCTAATAAGGTGTTAAACTATATATCATCAGGTGATTATATGTACCATACGCTTATAATATCTCCACCGGGATGCGGTAAGACAACCCTCTTACGTGATGTAGTAAGACAACTTAGCAATGGAGGACCTAAAAGGAGAGGTATGACAATTGGTGTTGTGGATGAAAGAAGCGAAATAGCATCATGTTATATGGGGATTCCACAAAATGATGTGGGAAGCAGAACAGATGTATTGGACTGCTGCCCGAAAGACAGGGGAATGATAATGCTTATAAGGTCTATGTCACCTGAGATACTGGCAGTAGATGAGATTGGAGGCATGGAAGAAGTAGATGCATTACGGTATGCAGTTAATTGCGGATGTAAAATGATAGCAACGGTGCATGGCAGTTCAATGGATGATATAAGGCGGAGATATGCCATAAATAATCTTGTAGAGGGAAAGGTATTTGAACGGTATATAATACTTGATAAAAGCATGGGAGTCGGAAGTGTGGCGGCAATATATGATATGGAAGGATGCAGTTTATTTTAGGGATTGGGGTGATTAATCATGATACTTAAACTTATAGGAAGTATAATGATATTGGCTTCGGGTACAATGCTGGGTGTAAAAATGGGATATAACCTGCGGTTACGCCTGAAACAGCTAAAGAGATTTGAAAAAATAATTTCAATGCTGAGAGGAGAGATTCGATATAATAATTCAACAATACCGGAAGCAATGCGTCATGTAAGCAGACATACGGTAAATCCGTTTGATGAAATACTTATGAAAATATCAGAGGAACTGGATGCATTTGAGGGCAGAACCTTTAAGGAAATATGGGAGAGTACATTTGAAGAAAATGGGACAAAGCTTTGTTTTACAAAGGAACAGTTGGAAAATATAAAGCATTTAGGTGAAAGTCTTGGATATCTGGATAAGGAGATGCAGGTTAATACATTAGATTTGTTTATGGAACAGATTAGAACTGATATAAAGGATATGGAGCAGACAATGCCTAATAATGTAAGAATGTATAATTGCCTTGGTGTGATGGGCGGAATACTGGTATTACTTATAATTGTGTAGAAAGGCGGAAGATATATGGATGTGAATCTGATATTTAAGATAGCAGCAGTAGGAATACTAGTATCAGTTATCAGTCAGGTACTAAAACACAGCGGGAGGGAGGAACATGCATTTTTGACAAGTCTTGCAGGGCTGATACTTGTACTGTTCTGGATAGTGCCATACATATACGAATTGTTTGAAACGATAAAGGAGCTGTTCATGTTATGATGACTATTATACAGTTAGGAATATTTGTGGTATGTGTGGTTCTGATGGCAGTCCAGTTTAAGTCGCTTAAGCCGGAATATGGAATATATATGACTATTGCGGCAGCATTGGTTATATTCTTCTATTCACTAAGTAAAATACAGGTAATATTTGAATCCATAAATACGCTTAAAAAATATGTAAATCTCGGAGGTTATATGCCAGTTATAATAAAAATAGTGGGAATATCATATATTTCAGAGTTTGCATCGGATATATGTAAGGATTCGGGATATGGAACAATAGGAAATCAGATACAGATATTTGGGAAGTTGTCCATTCTTGCAGTAAGCATGCCTGTATTTGAGGCACTTTTTAAAACTATAGATGGGTTGATATCATGAAAAAATATATTTTAATAGCAGTACTTTGGCTTTTATTAGGAGAAAGTGAAAATGTATATGGAATGGAGCTGGAAGATTACAGCTTTGATGGAATACAGGAGATTATGGAAGAAAACGGTACAGAGTTTGACTTCTATAACACTGCAATGGAACTGCAGTCAGGGGATACTTCGGTATTCAAAAATATTGTAGTAAGTGCAAAAGATGCCATTGTAAATGAATTTACATTTAACAGAAAAACATTAGGAAGAATAATAGGACTTGCCATAGCTTCAGCCATAATAGGAGGATTTTCCAATGTATTTAATAATAACCAGATAGGAAGTACAGGATTCGGAATATTATATATGTTGCTGATTATAGTGCTGATAGGAGGTTTTATGGCAGTGATTACAGTTACGGAAGGGATACTTAAGACGCTGCTTGATTTTATGAAAATGCTGATGCCAACATATTTTATGGCAGTAGGTATGTCAGGTAATGTATCTTCAACACTTGTGTTTTATGAGATAACAATGATACTTATAATGGTTATAGAATGGATGTTTTTGAGTGTATTCATTCCGATGGTTAAAATATATGTTGTTATATCCATAATTGACCATATGTCAAAGGAAAGAGTATTGTCAAAGATGTCCGGAATCATAAAAAAGTTCCTTGCATGGCTTATGAAAATGTCAGTGGCAGCAGTAGCCGGAATAAATATTATAGAGGGTATGGTTGCTCCGGCAGCAGACTCGGCAGCTATGTCGGCAGTAAGCAGATTCACATCAATAATACCCGGACTTGGAAGCAGTGCCAATACACTGTCAGGTATAGCCATAGGTGCCGGTAATCTTATAAAAAATACAATAGGCGGTGCAGGACTTATTGCCATTATTGTTATAGCAATAGTTCCGGCATTAAAAGTTGGGGCATCGTCGGCAATATATCAGGTACTGGCAGCAGTTTTACAGCCGGTTACAGACAAGCGTATAACGGAATGTATATCGGTTGTAGGGAGTAGTATGGAAATGTTGTTTAAAATAATATTGACGTCTGCACTGCTGTTTATGATTACAATAGCAGTTATATGCATTTCAACAAATTCAACATATTATGGCATGTCATAATGGACAGAAGGTGGGGAGCATATGGAATATTTAAGTGATTATATAAAAGAAATACTGGGTTTTATAGTTATTTCAAGACTGATAGTAAATGTTCTGCCTGATAACAAGAATGTAAAGTACGTTAAATTGTTTACTGGGCTTGTACTTACTCTTTTACTTATATCACCCATTTTAAAGTTGGGAAGAATAGATATAGAGCAAATATTAGCTACGGAAGCCGGGGCACAGGTATCTGTTAATAAGCTTAAAAATGATATTAATGAAAAGCTTGATAATGAATACATAAAAATATCAGGTCAATATATAGCAGAACTTGCAAAATCTTACGGAGTACAGGTTGAGCAGATAAAGGTAAATAAAGAAAATGTATCTGTATATGTGCGTAATGACAGTAAGAGTCAGAAAGGTATAGATATAGGACGCATTATATTAACAGAAGAATCACAGAAAAGTGAATACACAGAACTGGCTGAAAATATTGCGGCAAAGTTAAATATACAGACAGAGCATGTGCATATATATGAAACGGGGTGACAGCAATGAAAAAGTTAAATATCGACTGGAAAAACATTGGACCGGATAAATGGCTTCTTTTGGCATTGGCAGGAGTTCTGTTTGTGCTATGTTCAATACCGTCATCCGGTGGCAGTTCCAAAAAGAAAAAAGAAGAAACAGTAATCAGCACAGAAACACATAATATCACAGGGAATGAATATGCTGAATATATGGAAAACAGATTAGAGAACCTGCTTCAGAATGTGGCAGGCATCGGAAGAGTAGAAGTAATGATAACATTGAAATCAACCGGACAGAAAGTTGTACTGAAAGAAGAACCTTACACAAGAAGTACAAGTAAGGAGGAGGATGGACAGGGAGGAATAAGAAATGTGGAAGAAATATCAGAAGAACAGAGAGTGATATATATGACTGATTCATCAGGAAATACCATACCATATGTGATTCAGGAAAAAGAACCTGAAATAGCAGGAATAGCCATTGCGGCAGAGGGAGGAGGTGATAAAGTAAAAGCGGCTGAAATAACAGGTGTTGCAGAGGCATTATTTTCGGTATCACCACATAAAATATCAGTAATAGAAATGAACGAATAATATTAAGGAGGCATATTTTGAAGAAATTAGTAAGAAAAAACCAGATAATCATTACTGCATTAGCACTTATGATAGCAGCAGCAGGATATTTTAACTATGCGGAGAAAAATATAATAAAGTCTACAGGTGTAGCACAAAAGGATGCAAAAGAGGATGAATCGGTGGGAGCAGGTGTTGAAGATCCTTATAATGATGATGACCTGCTATTGTCTGATAATGATATATTGAGTCTGGATTCAGATAATGATGAAAATGCAACGGCTGCAAATGGTGAAGCACAGGAACCTGAAACACCTGAAGAATCAGATAGTGGAACTGTACCGGAGGAGCAGAGTACGCAGGAACCGGGAGAGGCAGTTCTTACAAGTGGCAAAGCATTTTCGGCTGATGCAAAGCTTAACAGAGAGCAGTTAAGGGCAAAAAATAAAGAAGCTTTATTAGAAATAATAAATAATGCTTCAGTGTCCGAGGCACAAAAGCAGCAGGCAGTAGATGCAATGGTTGCCATGACAAATAATTCTGAAAAGGAAGAAGCTGTTGAAATGCTTTTGGAGGCGAAAGGATTTGGCGATACGGTAGTCAGCATATCAGATAATTCTGTTGATATAGTTATGGATATGACTAATATATCGGATGCACAGAGGGCACAGATAGAGGATATAGTAATGAGAAAAGCAGGGGCAACTGCTGATAACATAGTATTTACACCGCTTAATTAAAGTAAATGGCGGTATCATCTACATATTAAGTGCATAAAGATACCGCCTGTTTTAAAATGGTAAATAAGAAATTGTGTTAAAATAATTGACAATTTGATAATTTGTATTGACATTTTTTGACAAACCCCTATAATGCTTAGTAGAAAAGATGGGAGCTTTCAATTTTCTAAATAATAATAAAAGGGGAAACTAAAATGAGTAAAAAATTATCAAAAGTTTTAAAAGTCACTTTATCCATAGTATTATCAGTAATACTTATGGTGTCTTCTGTAACTCCGGCGTTTGCAATTTCTTACAATGGTTCAGAGTCTTATAAATCCGGTAAATATTATACAGCTTTAACAAAGGTAAAATTAACAGGAAATAAGAGAACTGATATTGTCAACATAGCTAAATCACAGGTAGGTTATAAGGAAGGAAATAATTCGTCACAGCTTTCAGGTACAGTAAAAGGTAAAAATGATTACACTGAATATGGAAGATGGTATGGAATGCAGGATATGTGGTGTGCAATGTTTGTATCATGGTGTGCGAATGTTGCAGGTGTGAAAAATTCCGTTATTCCAAAACATGCTAAAACTACAACAGGACTGCAGACATTCAAGAATTGGGGACGGGCATATTCACGTTCAGATGTTGCTGCGGGGAAATATAAACCAATGGCTGGTGATATTATTTATTTTAAAACTTCAAGAAATAATGCAATAACAAATCATGTAGGAATAGTTACAAAATATTCAGGCAGCACAATATATACGATAGAAGGAAATTCAAGTGATAAGGTGTCTGAAAAATCATATTCAATAGGTGATACAAAAATCGTTTATATATGCTCACCAAACTATGATGGAACACCTGTACCAACACCAACACCTGCTGCAAGTTTTCCTATGCTTAAAAATGGTTCAAAGGGATACAGGGTAAAAGCTTTACAGTATATGCTTAACTATCATGTAAAAGCAGGTTTATCGGTTGACGGTATATTTGGTCCAGCTACTAAAAAAGCTGTTATTAAGTTCCAAAAATCTAAGAGTTTGTCACAGGATGGAATTGTAGGTGAAAAAACATGGACAAAGCTTACTAGTGTAAATCAAAGTAAGTCAAGCAATAAACCAAATCTTACAAGAGCTATTCAGGTTCTTTTAAATAATAAGATTTCAGCAAAATTGACAGTAAATGGTAAATTTAATGAAAGTACCAAGAATGCTGTAATTAAATTTCAGAAATCTAAAAAAATTAAGGCAGATGGTGTTGTAAATGCAAAAACCTGGAAATATCTTTTAAGCTGATTATAAATTATTGAATTTAAATAAGATAAAAAGGACTACTGCACTAAGGTTATTAGTGGGTAGTTCTTTTTGTGTCTAAAGGCAGAGTGAACCGAAATGAAAATATTTTTTGTAATGGTTATTGTAATATTTTAAAAGTAATATATAATAATTTGGGGACTATTTTGAATTAAGCTAAATCACGATTTGCAAGGTGTTAAGAGATGAAATTAGTAGATTATACAGGAAAATTAAATGGTCATAATGAATATTTGCAAGTAATAAAACAATTAGAAAATAAATGTAAATATATTGAGTATGTTTTAGTAGATGAATATGAAACAGACTTTATAGAAGAATTTAAAAGTCGTATCATATCAGTAAAACTAAATAATAGATGGTGGGGAACAATATACGGTGGAAAAAGAAAAATATATAAAATAAAATCTTCTAAAGAGATATTTAAATACCTAAACAAATTTGAAACTTTTTGTAAATATACTTTTTCAGATAAAGGAGATATATCAGAAGATACAAATTTTGGAATAAATGATATTGCTTTTTTTGATGATAATGAAGTTCCGCTTTTGTTTACAACTACACATGAAGGATATATTACAATTAGAGAAGATTTTTTATTACAAGAAGATAAAGTTTGAGAAGATAGGAGAATAAACATGGCTTTTGATTTCAAGAAGGAATACAAAGAATTTTATATGCCAAAAAACATACCTGAAATCTTAAATGTTCCAAAAGCAAACTATATCGCAGTAAGAGGTCAGGGTAATCCAAACGAAGAGGGCGGAGCTTATCAGCAGGCAATCAGTGTGCTTTATGCAGTGGCGTATACTCTGAAAATGAGTTATAAAACAGACTATAGGATTGATGGCTTCTTTCAGTATGTCGTCCCACCATTGGAAGGCTTCTGGTGGCAGGAAGGTATAGAAGGAGTTGATTATTCTGATAAATCATCATTTCACTGGATTTCGGTTATCCGTCTGCCTGACTTTGTGAAAGAAAAGGATTTTTCATGGGCAGTGGAAACAGCGACAAAGAAGAAAAAGCTGGATTGTTCATCGGCAGAATTTTTTACGGTTGACGAAGGATTATGTGTTCAAATAATGCACTTAGGTGCATTTGATGATGAGCCGGCAACAGTTGCTTTGATGGATGCATATCTTGCCGAAAACGGATATGAGAATGATTTTAGTGCTACAAGACTACACCATGAAATCTACCTGTCTGATGCAAGGAAGGTTGCACCTGAAAAATGGAAAACCGTAATAAGGCATCCAATAGTGAAAAAACAGGTAAATCCGGCAGATAAGACTTGATTTGAAAAGTAATAATAAAAACTAATCCATAACTTGCAAATCTTGTTACCCAAATGTATAATAATGAATAACAAGACAGAAAATAAAAAGAGTTGGAGGTATTCATATGATGGATATTGCAGCATTATCTGCTGATTATAGTCTGGCAGATGTAAGTACTGATATTGGAATAGCAGTACTTAGTAATTCTTTGGAACTGATAGATGATATGGGTGAAGGAATGATTAAAATAATGGAATCTTCAGTTAATCCTGAATTGGGACAGAATGTTGACTTACGTATATAGTGCTTTAAATTAGGTATTTTCGTAAGGTAACAGTTCAGTCATGCCAATGTCGGGCGTCCGCCCTATAGAGAATAATATATAATAATTTCTTAGTGAGCGAGCTCCCACGAAATTATTATATATTATTCTCTGCATGGCTGAACTGTTACTTCGTAAGTCCATTGAGCAAATTAAATTGTTGCAATTCCTTCCATATTTGTTATAATAAAGTATCAGGTTTATTTGTAATAATGATTTAAGATAATAATCAGGAGGTACATTACTGTGGAAGAAAACAGAGTTACACATATGATACATGATGACGGAAGTATAGGGCAGGTACAGATAGCAGATGATGTGGTAGCTGTTATAGCAGGTCTGGCGGCAACAGAGGCTGAAGGCGTAGAAGCTATGGCGGGGAATATTACAAATGAGCTGGTATCAAGACTTGGAATGAAAAACTTGTCAAAGGGTGTTAAAGTTCAGGTTACGGAAGATGGAGTATTTGTTGATTTGGCATTGGTACTTAAGTTTGGCTACAACATACCTGATGTATCCGAAAGTGTGCAGGAAAAAGTAAAAAGTGCAATAGAGAATATGACAGGACTTAATGTGGTGGAAGTGAATATCAGAATTGCCAGTGTATCGTTAGAGCAGAATATTGACTAATTATATTTAAGGGTGTCCTTCGGACACCCTTGTTCGATTATAAAAATTTAATTATATAATTTACGGAGGAAGCTATGACCAGAAGAGAATTAAGAAAAAATATATTTATATTATTATTCTGCAGCGAGTTTCATAAAAAAGAAGATATTCAAGAACAGGAAGAACTTTATTTTAATAACCCGGAAGTAAACATAAGTGAAGATGATGCGAAATATATACACGAAAAGGTAAACTCCGTTTTGGAAAAAAAGGAGGAAATAGACAGTGCCATTGAAAATGTGGCAGTTAATTGGAAAACAGACAGAATGGGTAAGGTCGAGCTTACTCTTATAAGACTTGCATGTTACGAAATGAGGTATGATGAGTCAATACCTACTGCAGTAGCCATTAATGAAGCCATAGAACTTGCCAAACATTATGGAAGTGATGAGTCAGGTTCATTTGTAAATGGAATACTTGCAAAGCTTTTATAATTAATGAGGCAGTCCGGAGGATATGTGATGAAGTTAAGTGTATATACAGTAGGCCAGGTAAACTCTTATATAAAGAATATGTTCATGGAAGACTTTGCACTCAGGCACATTTCCATAAAGGGTGAGGTGTCTAACTGTAAATATCATTCTTCAGGGCATATTTATTTTTCTTTAAAAGATAAAGACAGTGTTATAGCCTGTGTAATGTTTAAGGGAAACAGAAAAGGGCTTGAATTTAAAATGCAGGAAGGGCAGATGGTAGTTGCCACAGGTACGGTTGGAGTGTATGAGCGTGACGGCAGGTATCAGTTATATGCAGAGAAGATAACATTAGACGGTGCCGGAGATTTATATAAAAAGTTTGAGGAATTAAAACAAGAACTTGAAGAAATGGGTATGTTTGCACCGGAATACAAAAAAAACATACCTGAATATGCACTAAATATAGGTATAGTCACATCAGGTACAGGTGCTGCTATTCAGGATATAATAAATATTACAAAAAGAAGAAATCCATATGTACAGTTACATTTATATCCGACACTTGTGCAGGGAGCAATGGCAGCACCTGATATAGTTAACGGAATAAGATGTCTTGACAGCATGGATATGGATGTGATAATCGTAGGCAGAGGCGGAGGCTCCATAGAAGACCTTTGGGCATTTAATGAAGAAATTGTGGCAAGGGCGGTATTTGAGTGTGAAACACCTATAATATCAGCAGTCGGTCATGAGACGGATACTACGATTGTAGATTTTGTAGCAGACAGAAGGGCACCGACTCCTTCGGCAGCCGCAGAGCTGGCAGTATTTGACTATGAAAGGTTTGTACAGGATTTGAATGACAAGCAGTATATACTTGCAAGGTCATTAAAAAGACAAGTGTTGAACAGTAGAAATATGGTTGAACAATACAGGCTCAGACTCATTAATAAAAGTCCACAGAACAAACTTATGCAGAACCGCCAGTATATTAATGATATACAAAGCAGAATGTCGGATATGGTACATGAAAGAATAAATTCTAAACGAAACCGTCTTTCTGTTATAAGTGAAAGGCTGAACGGATTGTCTCCGCTTAACAAATTGTCAAAAGGTTTTGCGTATGTACAGGATAGTAAGGGAATGCCATTAGTGGATATAGAACAGATTAAGGCAGGAGACAGGATTAAACTGCATTTGAAAAACGGAAGTGCATTGGCTGATATAAAGAATATTAACAAATTATAGGGAAGGTGCAGATATATGGCGGCAGAAAGCAGGTCTATTGAGAAATCTTTTGAAGAATTAGAGAAAATTATGGAAATGATGGACAGTCAGGAAATATCATTAGAGGAATCTTTTAAATTGTATGAAAAAGGAATGAAATTAGTAAAACAGTGTAATGATAAGATTGATAAAGTCGAAAAAAAAGTAAATATCATTGAAGGAAAAGAAGAAAATGAAGAATTTTAGTGAAGAGTTAGAAAAACGCATAAAATGGGTTGAAAGTGTGATAGAAGAATTTCTTCCCAATGAGGATACAAAGCAGAAAATAGTAATGGAGGCCATGAATTACAGTGTCAGGGCAGGCGGAAAGAGATTAAGGCCTTTGCTGCTTAGCGAAATGTCTGAGATGTTTGGAATGGATAAAGAAAATGTGAAGCCATTTATGGCAGTTATGGAATATATACACACATATTCACTTGTACATGATGACCTTCCGGCTATGGATAATGATGAGTACAGGCGTGGAAGAAAGACTACACACAAACAGTTTGGTGAAGCAATCGGCATACTTGCAGGTGATGCTCTTTTAAATTATGCTTTTGAGACAGGAATTAATGCAATACTTACATTTGAATATCCTAAAAGGGCAGTTGCCGCATTAGCAGTAATAGCTTCAAAATCCGGTATATATGGGATGATAGGAGGGCAAACTGTAGATATTATATCAGAAGGAAAACAGCTTGATAAAGATACTCTTGATTATATAAATGAGCTTAAGACAGGTGCACTTATAGAAGCATCCATGATGGCAGGTGCAATACTTGCAGGTGCAGACGAGGAAGAGATATTTACTATTGAACGGGCAGCATCAAAAATCGGACAGGCATTCCAGATACAGGATGATGTGCTGGATGTGATAAGCACAACAAAAGAACTTGGCAAACCTGTACACAGTGATGAAAAGAACTGTAAATCTACATATGTTAATCTTATGGATGTGGAAAAAGCAAAAGATGAAGTGAAAAGACTGTCGGATGAAGCTGTTCTTGAACTGAAATCCCTTAAAAGAGAAAATCAGTTTTTATTCAAACTTATAGAATGGCTTATAAACCGTACAAAATAAAAAGGGCGTGTAGTTATGGTACTTGAAAGAATAAATGAACCAAATGATATTAAGGAAGTTGATAAGGAAGAATATGACATACTGGCAGAAGAGATAAGAGAGTTCCTTATTGATAAAATTAGTGTGAATGGCGGTCATCTTGCATCTAATCTCGGAGTTGTAGAATTAACAATGGCACTTCATATTGCGTTTGAACTTCCGCAGGACAAGATAGTATGGGATGTAGGTCACCAGTCATATACACACAAAATTCTTACCGGACGAAAAGATGAATTTAATAAGCTTAGAAAATATGGAGGAATGAGCGGTTTTCCAAAACGGCGTGAAAGTGACTGTGACTGTTTTGATACAGGGCATAGTTCTACATCCATATCGGCAGGACTTGGAATAAAAAACGGAAATATCCTAAGGGGAGATGAATCACATGTAATATCAATTATAGGTGATGGTGCCCTTACGGGAGGCATGGCTTACGAAGCACTTAATAATGCAGCAGGTCTTGAAAAGAATTTTATTATAGTACTGAATGATAATAATATGTCCATTTCAAAAAATGTCGGAGGAATGTCAAAATATCTGACTACAGTCAGAGCTGGTTCAGCATATATTGATTTGAAAAATGAAGTAGTGGAAAAGTTAAGCAGTATACCGAAAATCGGTGATAAACTGGTAACTAAGATTCGGCGTACCAAAAGCAGTATAAAGCAGCTTGTTATTCCGGGTATGTTGTTTGAGGATATGGGAATAACGTATCTTGGACCGGTGGACGGACATGATGTGGAAGGCATGGTTAAGATTTTTAATGAGGCAAAACATATTGACCATGCAGTTATAGTACATGTGCTTACAAGAAAAGGAAAAGGTTATAGACCGGCAGAAAAATACCCGGACAAATTCCATGGAGTAGCACCTTTTGATAAAGAAACAGGAAAGATATTGGAGAAACCGGAGAAACCTACTTATACTGAGGTGTTTTCAAAAGCATTTGTAAAACTTGCAGATAAAGATAATGATGTGGTGGCTATAAGTGCAGCAATGCCTGACGGAACCGGATTAAGGTATTTTGCAGATAAATATCCTGAACGTTTTTTTGATGTTGGCATAGCAGAAGAGCATGCAGCCACATTTGCAGCAGGTCTTGCTTCTACAGGTCTTAAGCCTTATGTGGCAATATATTCTTCATTCCTGCAGAGGGCATATGATCAGATACTTCATGATGTGTGTATACAAGATCTTCCCGTAACATTTATGATAGACAGGGCAGGTCTTGTCGGAGGAGACGGAGAAACCCATCAGGGAATATTTGATTTGTCGTATCTGAGTAATATCCCGAATATGAATATATTTGCACCAAAGAATAAATATGAACTTGCGGATGTAGTTAAGTTTTCAGCAGATTTTTCCCATCCTCTTGCCATAAGATATCCAAGAGGAGAAGCATATGACGGCTTAAAAGAATACAGAGAACCTATAGAGTATGGGAAAAGTGAGATTATCTATAAGGAAAAAGATATTGCACTTATTGCAGCAGGCTCCATGGTTGGTACGGCAGTTGAAGTGAGAAACAGACTGAAAAAAGAAGGATATTCAGTTACACTTGTAAATGCCAGATTTGTAAAGCCTATAGATGAAGAATGTCTGGAGAATCTGTCATACACACATTATCTTTATGTGACAATGGAAGAAAATGTGTTGAACGGAGGATTTGGAGAAACAGTACTGAGATATGTGAGTTCCATAGAGAATAATGTTAAAGTTATAAATATTGCTATTCCGAATCTTTACGTTGAACATGGCAATATAGATATATTGAAAAAAGAGTCAGGGGTTGATACAGAATCAATAGTAGAAAAAATTTTGAATTTTTCAAATGTGGCAGATTATGGAAAGGGTATAAAGGATTAGAATGAAAGAACGATTGGATGTATTGCTGGTAAACAGAGGACTTGCACCCTCAAGAGAAAAGGCAAAGGCAGTTATTATGAGCGGGCAGGTATATGTTGATGGTCAGAAAGAGGACAAGGCCGGAACAAATTTTAATGATAGCGTGAAAATAGAAGTAAGGGGTAATACCCTTCCTTATGTCAGCAGAGGAGGACTTAAACTTGAAAAGGCAGTGGAATGCTTTGGTGTGGATATTAAAGATAAGATATGTATGGACGTAGGGGCATCTACAGGCGGATTTACAGATTGTATGCTGCAAAACGGAGCGGTAAAAGTGTATTCTGTTGATGTGGGACACGGACAGCTTGCATGGAGCTTAAGGCAGGATGAAAGAGTAATATGTATGGAAAAGACAAACATCCGGTATGTAGAGCCTGCTGATATTCCTGATAAGATAGCCTTTGCTTCAATAGATGTATCATTTATATCACTTACAAAAGTTCTGCTGCCGGTCAGAAATCTTTTAACCGAAGACGGCAGGGTAGTCTGTCTTATTAAACCGCAGTTTGAAGCAGGAAGGGAAAAAGTAGGAAAAAAAGGTGTTGTACGGGAAAAAAGTGTACATATAGAAGTCATAGACATGGTTATAAAATATGCAGTTTCAATTGGATTTGAAGTTAAGAATCTTGAATATTCTCCCATAAAAGGACCGGAAGGTAATATAGAATACCTGCTTTATCTTGAAAAGTCCGGTGAAGGTGGTATCAGTGAATATAGTTCAGACTGCAGTGCAATAGTGGATAAAGCCCATGAAGATTTGGGATAGATGTTTAAACTTCACAGGGAGGTTTTAAATGAATAGATTTTTTCTTATAGCAAATAAAGATAAAGATAAAGATTTTATTATGACCGGAAAAATAAAAGCACTGATTGAAAATATGGGGGGTGAATGTTATATAAGAAAGTCTGATGTTCCTGAAAACGCATCTTCAAAATACAGCTATACAAATCCTGATGAAATACCGGAAAATATTGATTGTATTATAGTACTTGGAGGAGACGGCACACTTATACTTGCGGCAAGAGATTTAGTCAGGCTTGATATTCCGTTTATAGGTGTGAATTTTGGAAATCTTGGATATCTTGCTGAAGTTGAAAAACAGGATATAGAGGAAACAATATATAAGCTTATAGAGGGAAAATATAATATTGAGTCCAGAATAATGCTGTCAGGTACAGTGTACAGGGATGGTGAAGAATTAAAAAGCAATGTGGCATTAAACGATATTGTAGTAGGCAGGAGCGGTTCTTTAAGAGTAATAGATTTTAATATATATGTGGATGGCATATTTCTCAACCAGTATACGGCAGATGGTATTATAATTGCCACACCAACGGGGTCTACGGCATATAATCTGTCGGCGGGAGGACCTATTGTAGAACCATCGGCAAATATTGTTGTTCTTACTCCGGTATGTGCCCATACATTGAATACAAGGAGCGTTGTATTGTCAGCAGAATCAGGGATAGAGATTGAAATATGTGAAGACAGGCATAATACAGCAGACTGCTGCGATGATGAAAAAATAGTATCCTTTGATGGAAACTCAAATATAAAACTGATTCCGGGTGACCGAATAAAGATATCAAAATCTGAGCTTGATACAAAGATTGTAAAGTTAAGTAATAAGAGCTTTGTTGAAATACTGCAGAAAAAAATGAGTATCAAGTAGACGGAGGCATTAATGGAAGGATGTAAAAATTGTGAAGATAGCCAGACACAGTAAAATAATAGAAATTATAAATGAACATGATGTAGAAACACAGGAAGAACTTGCCGAATTTCTTAAATCAGCAGGTTACAATGTGACTCAGGCTACTGTTTCGAGAGATATAAGAGAGCTTAAGCTTACAAAAGTATCTACAGATGAAGGACGGCAGAAATATATAGTTGTCCATAATAAAAGTACAGATATGAACCAGAAATATATCAGAATATTAAAAGACGGATTCATGTCTATGGATATGGCAATGAATATATTAGTAATAAAGACGGTATCAGGAATGGCTATGGCGGTGGCAGCCGCACTTGATGCAATGGAGTGGCAGGAAATAGTCGGCAGCATTGCAGGTGATGATACTATCATGTGTGCAGTCCGTAGTGTTGATGAGACATTGATTGTGATGGAAAAATTAAAAAAACTGATGGACAGCAGGCAAGGAGAGGAATGATTAATATATGTTACTTAATGTAAGTGTTAAAAATCTTGCACTGATAAAGGAAGCAGATGTATATTTCAAGGATGGCATGAACATTCTTACAGGTGAAACAGGTGCAGGAAAGTCTGTTGTTATAGGCTCCATAAATATTGCCCTTGGAGGCAAGGTAAATAAGGAGATGATAAGAACAGGTGCAGATTATGCAATGGCAGAACTGGTATTTAAGGTTGACAGGAAAACTACAAAAGAAAAGCTGTTAAAAGCAGGTGTCATACTTGAAGATGACGAGGTAGTAATTACAAGAAAAATTGTAAATGGAAGAAGTATTACAAAAGTAAATGGAGAGACTTTTTCAGTAAATGCATTAAAATCCGTAACATCACTTCTAATAGATATTCATGGGCAGCATGACCACCAATCGCTTTTGAAAACAGAAAAACATCTTGATATCCTTGATGAATTTGCAGGCAGCCGGTTAGAGGATATAAAGTTAAAGGTGGAAGAAGCCTTTAGAGAATACTGTGATGCCAAAAAAAAGCTTGACAGCTTTAATATGAATGAAGAACAGCGTGTCAGGGAATGTGAATTTTACAATTTTGAAATAAATGAGATAATGTCTGCTGATTTGAAAGTCGGGGAGGATGAAGAATTAGAGGAAAAATATAAGAAAATGTCAAATATGAAAAAAATCCTTGAGGCATTATCAGCAGCCCATAATATTTTTTGCGGTGACGGAATGGAAAATGTTACAGATATGATTGGAGAGTCAGTGCGTGAAATAAGTACTGTTTCTGAATATGACAGCACCCTTAATAATATTTACAAACAGCTTGCAAATATTGAAGAGCTTTGTAATGATGTATCAAGAGAAATATCTGAATACGCACAAAGCAGTGAATTTGATTCACAGGAAGCTGCAGAATTGGAAGAAAGGCTGAATCTTATTAATCATCTTAAACTAAAATATGGAAATACTATTGAAAAGGTATTGGAATATGCAGAAGAAAAACAGCAGAAGCTAAGTGTGCTTGAAAATTATGAGATAAGCCGCAGTGAGGCAGAAAAAAAGGCAGAAGAATGTAGAAAAATTTTGGATAAGGAATGTAATAATCTTACTTTGGCAAGAAAAAAGGCAGCAGAATCTTTTGAAAAAAAGGTAATTGAAACGCTGGGTGAATTGAATTTTCTTCAGGTAAAGTTTGAAATTGATTTTAAGAAATCAGAAGTATACACATCTAACGGAAATGATAAAGCGGAGTTTATGATATCTGCAAATCCGGGAGAACCACTTATGCCGCTTGTGAAAATTGCATCAGGTGGTGAGTTGTCAAGAATTATGCTTGGAATAAAAACTATAATGGCAGGAGAAGATGATATAGATACGCTGATATTTGATGAGATAGATACCGGAATAAGCGGAAGAACAGCACAAAAAGTTGCCGAACATATGAAGATACTTAGTAAAGAGCATCAGGTAATATGTATAACGCACCTTCCACAGATTGCAGCTATGGCGGATAACCACTTAAAAATTGAAAAAAATTCAAATGATGGAGAAACTTCAACTGATATATTTGCACTTGGTGAAGAAAAATCAGTGGAAGAACTTGCCAGAATGCTTGGTGGTGCACAAATTACAGATGCAGTAATGGAAAATGCAAAGGAAATGAAAAAACTTGCATTAAAAACAAAATAATACCAGATTTAAAGATTTAATTATACATACAATAACAGCAGTATCATTGTAACTGTACAGCAGTAGCATGGTTACTGCTGTTTTTATTTTGTGAAAAAGCCGTAAGGAGGACTGCATGTGACAAGAAAATCATATTATAGAAGAATACTTATTATGCTGCTGATTGCTTCAGTTATTTATACAATAGAATATGGATACCGATATATAAATAATAATATTCCGGATAGTATCAATCTGCATGCAGACAGTGAAAACTCATATGATTTAAAGATTCCTGTTGCGGCTACGGTATCAAGTGAAGACAAAGAAGTGTCTATAGAGGGTTATTCAGGTATTTTGAACAGGGAAATCAAAATATCTACCAATGATAATGCATTATCAAATGATGAATCTTTAGGAAAATACAATGTGGATGTAAAACTTTTTGGTATATTTAATTTCAAATCAATAGAAGTTAATGTTATTGAAAAACAAAAGGTTATTCCGTGTGGTTTTCCTGTTGGAATATATCTTGAAACGGATGGTATTATGGTTATAGGCACAGGTACAGTAAAAGGAATGGACGGAAATGTATATAATCCGGCTGAAAGTAAAGTGAATTCCGGCGACTATATAGTGTCACTTAATGATATACCTGTCAGCTCAAAATCCCAGTTAATATTTCTTGTAAATAAGTATGGTTCAGATGATATCGTCTTAGGAATAAGAAGAAACGGACAAATTATTAAGGTTTTAATAAATCCGGTGGAAACGGCAGTATCAGAGTATAAAATGGGCATTTGGGTCAGGGATGATACACAGGGTATAGGAACACTTACATTTATAACCGAGGATGGAAAATTCGGTGCATTAGGACACGGCATAAGTGATATAGATACAGGAAAGTTATTGGATTCTAATACAGGTATTTTATATGAGGCGGATATATGGGGAATAAAGAAGGGAGAAAATGGTACACCCGGAGGTTTATGTGGAGTTGTAATTTATGAAAATAACTGTATATTAGGAAAAATAAACGCAAATACGGACAGGGGTATTTTTGGTCAGGCAGAAGATGAACTTATGGAAATATGCGATTTTCAGCCGATTGATATGAGTTTTAAGCAGGATGTGCATAAGGGAGCAGCATATATACGATGTATGCTTGACGGAGAAATAAAGGATTATGAAATTGAGATAGTAAGTGTGGACAGGACAGGAGATGCAAAAAATAAAGGCATGGTGATACAGGTAACTGACCCGGAGCTTCTTTCAATTACGAACGGAATTGTTCAGGGTATGAGCGGAAGTCCTATTATACAAGATGGTAAACTTGCAGGAGCCGTAACACATGTACTTGTAAATGACCCTACAAAGGGATATGGGATATTTGCTGAGGATATGATGAAATAACACTAAAGCAATTATATGTCGAAAATTGCGACAAAAAAATGTTGCACTTTGTTTGTTTTTGTGTAAGAATTATAAAGAAATTTAAATAAGGAGGATAAATAGGGTTATAATGGAGAGATTAAATGTAGCGATTGCAGACGATAATGAGAGAATTTTACAACTTTTAGGAGACATTTTAGGAAACGATGAAGAGATAAACGTGGTAGGTAAAGCGAAAAATGGTGAGGAAGCATTTGATATTATAAAGAATGAGCAGCCTGATGTTATGCTTCTTGATATAATTATGCCTAAAATTGACGGACTTACAGTTATGGAAAAAGTAAATAAGGATGCAAGCATAAAAAAGCATCCTGCTTTTATAGTAATGTCTGCCATAGGACAGGAAACCATTACAGACGATGCATTTAATCTTGGAGCAAGCTACTATATTATGAAACCATTTGACAATGAAATGGTTCTAAACAGGATAAAGCATATAAAAAGAACGATGGGCAGAAAGCTTCATGATACAAGAAAAATAAATGCCTATGAGAGTAAAAATGAATATATTGAAAGAAATCTTGAAGGTGATGTAACAAATATAATTCATGAAATCGGAATTCCTGCACATATAAAAGGATATCAATTTTTAAGAGATGCAATAATTATGTCAGTAAATGATATGGATATGCTTAATTCGATAACAAAAATATTGTATCCTACAATAGCAAAGAAGCATCAGACTACTTCAAGCAGGGTAGAAAGAGCTATAAGACATGCCATAGAAGTAGCATGGAGCAGAGGAAGAATAGATACAATAGATGAATTATTTGGATATACCATAAATACTGGAAAAGGAAAGCCTACAAATTCTGAATTTATAGCACTGATTGCGGATAAAATAAGACTAGAATATAAAAGTATTTAAGAAAATTAATATTTGACTTTAAAACAATTTAGAAATGAGTTATAATATAGCATAATATATTATAACTCATTTTTTGAACGAAGTTCACATTTATGATTTATTATTGGGTAGAATGGAGGAAAGCATGAAAAATATACTGTTTGTTGCATCAGAGTCAGTACCTTTTATGAAGACGGGAGGACTTGCAGATGTTGTGGGTTCACTTCCAAAATGTTTTAACAAAGATGAATATGATGTGAGGGTTATAGTGCCTAAGTATCTCAGTATGCCGTGGGAATTTACAGAGAGACTTGAGTTTATTTCTTATTTTTATATGGATATAGGATATAGAAATACATATGTTGGAGTGTTTAAACTCGAGCATAATGGAATTATATTCTATTTTATAGACAATGAAGGCTATTTTGGGGGCTCAAAGCCATATGGTGATATTAAGTGGGATCTTGAAAAATTCTCATATTTTTCAAGGGCAGCCTTGTCAGTTCTTCCGGTTGTAGGTTTCAAGCCTGATATTGTACACTGCCATGACTGGCAGACGGCACTTGTTCCTATATATATGAAAGACAGCTTCAGAGGCGGAGAGTTCTACCGTGATATGAAGTCAATTTTGACTATACACAACCTTAAGTTTCAGGGAGTATGGGATATCAAGACGATAAAGGCTCTTACAGGATTATCCGATTATTATTTTACATCTGATAAGTTGAAAGTATATCAGGATGCAAATCTCTTAAAAGGAGGAATTGCATATGCAGACTATGTAACTACCGTTAGTGAAACATATGCGGAAGAAATTAAGACTGAGTTCTTCGGTGAAGGTCTTGACGGACTTATGAGGGCGAGAAGTAATAGTCTGTGCGGAATAGTAAATGGTATAGATTATGATGAATATAATCCAGAAACTGATAACAAGATATACAATAATTACAATGCAGTAAATTTCAGAAAAGAAAAATATAAGAATAAATGTGCACTTCAGCAGCAGCTTGGTCTTGAGGTAAATGAAAAGAAGTTTATGATAGGGCTTGTATCAAGACTTACCGACCAGAAGGGTCTTGACCTTATAGCATATGTAATGGATCAGCTATGTTCAGATGATATACAATTTGTTATTCTCGGAACAGGTGAAGAAAAATATGAGAATATGTTCAGATATTATGACTGGAAATATGGTAACAAGGTATCAGCAAATATTTACTATTCAGATGATATGTCTCATAAAATATATGCCGCATGTGATGCATTTATTATGCCGTCATTATTTGAGCCTTGCGGATTAAGCCAGCTTATGAGCCTTAGATATGGAACAATTCCGATTGTAAGGGAAACAGGTGGTCTTAGAGATACGGTACAGCCGTATAATCAGTTTGAAAGTACAGGAACAGGATTTTCTTTTGCAAACTATAATGCACATGAAATGTTAGATGCTGTAAGGTATGCAGAGCAGATATATTATGACAGAAAAAGAGAATGGAATAAGCTTGTAGACAGAGCTATGGCAACAGATTTTTCATGGGATACATCAGCAAGAAAATATGAGAATCTATACAACTGGCTGTTAGGATGGTAAGATAAATGGCATATTCAAACAAAGATAAGTCTTTTTATTGGCTTGGACAATGTTTAGCAAAAGACAAGGAATATATGGAATGTGTCAATGATATATTGGAAAGTGACGTATTTGCCCAGATGGACAAATATATACAGCATGGTGATACTACCACACAAAAACATTGTGTGGCAGTATCATATGTGAGTTACAAGATATGCAAAATGTATAATCTGGATTACCGCTCTGCTGCAAGAGCAGGTCTTCTGCATGATATGTTTTTATATGACTGGCATACACATTACATGGAGACAGGGAAGAGATTCCATGGCTTGACACATCCTAATTGTGCATTGAAGAACGCAGAAAAGTACTTTGAATTAAATGATACTGAAAAAAATACAATACTCAGGCATATGTGGCCGCTTACAATTATACCTCCTAAGACAAAGGTTGGATTTGTAATGGTATATGCGGATAAGTATTGTACAATGGTTGAAACGGTTTCTTTTTTTAGAAGATTTGTAGAGTTTATATCTGCGGGTAATTAGTTGTAGAATTTCTTCAATTACTATTTAGCCGCAGATTCTTCATATATTTTTATATCTGAAATATCTGTATTTATAAGCATGGAATAATTAGTATGGTAGATTACAAATCCCGGTGCACCGCCATTAACTTTCTTAATATGTTTTCTCTCTATATAATCTACCTCAACTTTGTCCTGTGCACTGCCCTTTGAATAATGTGCGGCAAGCCTTGCTGCTTCTTCATATTCTTTATCTGATATCTTATCACCATTTGTTTTTAAGATAACATGTGAGCCGGGCATATCTTTAGCATGAAACCATAAATCATTGCCGGAAGCAATGCGGAACGTAATGTCTTCATTTTGATGATTATTTTTTCCTACATATATGTGGTGTCCGCCACTGGAAATATAATGTAAAGGTCTGCTTTTAAAATGCGTCTTTTTGTCAGATGATTTTCTTCTTATATAATTAAACTGAATCAGTTCTTCCTTTATTTCTTTTAAATCATCTTCACATGCTGCCATATCAAGAGAAGTCTGAATGGATTCAAGATGCTCAATTTCTCTTGAAGTATCCTTGGTAATATCCGACAGTGCCTCAAATGTTCTTTTGAGTTTATTATATCTTTCAAAATATTTTTTTGCATTGTCGAGAGGAGAAAGTTCAGGAATCAAAGGAATGTCTATTTCTTTACCTGTATAATAATTTTCACAAGTCAAGGTTTTTGCACCCGGTTCAGTCTGGTAGCCATATGCAGTAATAAGCTCTCCATATACCTTATACTTATCTCTTTTTTCTGTATCTTTAAGCTGTTTAAGCTGTAAATCATATTTTTTATAACATTTTGACAAATTGCTTTGAACAATCTGCCTTAAATCTGCCGAACGCTGACGCATACGGGATATAAAATTTTTTTCCGCATAATATTTTTCTAAAACCTGACTTATAGAATCAAATTCTGCAGATTCGGCATCATCATAAATAGTAAGCGGAATTGCAGAAAAATCAACAGGTTCGCCGTTTTTATAATATATATGATGTTTAAAATCACCATTTGCAATATCATCAGACAGCATTTTTATATTATTATATAAATGCATTTTTTCAGCATCATTTAGCGAAGAAATATTTATAGAAGAATCAATTGAAGACAGATTACATATTTCTTCAGATATGACCGGACTAAATCCTGTTATTGACGTGTATAGTGATTTTGCACACCCCAAGCCTTTACTACATATTTCAGAATTAAAATACTCTTCGTTCAATTCAAACGGATTTACTTTGTGTGCTGCATCAGGTATAAAATACTTTCTTCCCGGAAGAACTACACGTACAGAGCTTATATGTGCCGGAATATGTTTAATACTGTCAATAATAACATCCTCATCATCACAAAATATAATATTACTGTGTTTACCCATCAGTTCCACAACCAGAGTTTTCCTGCACAAATCCCCCATTTCATCAAGGTGCTCAATATTAATGTTAATGACACGCTCAAGCCCCGGCTGCGTAACAGATACAATTCTGCCATTACTAATATGCTTTCTTAAAAGCATACAAAATGAAGGTGCAGTAAGCGGACTAGTCTTAGACACCCCCGTAAAATATGCCAGCGGAAGAGAAGCACTAGCCGATATAAGCAATCTATACTGCTCCCTGTTATTCTTTATAGTCAATAAAAGCTCATCCGCCTCCGGCTGTGCTATCTTAAACAATCGCCCATTAACAATCTTTTCATTCATCTCCTTAACCACAGCCGCCACCGTAATCCCATCAAACGCCATAAAACCACCCTTTCTAATCCATAAATATATGGTTAACTAACAGAATCATACAAAACCTCCCCACCACAACAACGTGGATAGGGGCAATTATGTTCTGTAATGGACATTGGAACACGCCGGCACTTAGCGAGGTTTTTCACGAGCTTAGTGTCCGCTGCGTGTTCCACTAAGTGCAAACGGTCCATGGAAGAACATAATTGCCCCTCTATAGTAAACGAATCAATATGAAATTGCAAGGAAAAGATTGACTGTTAAAAATGAATGATTTATAATATAGCTTATGATTTTTGAATGGAGTGTCAAATTAGTATGATAAAGAGCATGACAGGCTTTGGCAGATATGAATATAGTGATAATCAGAGAAAAATTACTGTAGAGATGAAAGCAGTTAATCACAGATATCTGGAAATGAATATAAAAATGCCCAGAAAATTTAATATTTTTGAATCTAAGATACGAACAGAGATAAAAAAGTATGCAGAACGTGGTAAGATGGATATGTTCATAACGTATGAAGATCTTAGTGAACATATAGAAGAAGTTAGTTATAACGCAGATATAGCAGCACAGTATATTGAGAAATTCAAAGAGATAGAGGAAAGATTCTCTATTCCAAATGATGTGAGAGTAACCACACTTTTAAGGTGTCCTGATGTATTTACAATGGAAGAAAAGAAGATGGATGAAGAAGAATTGTGGGAAATAATTTCTCGTGCAGTAGAAGGTGCATCAGAAAAATTTGTGGAGACAAGGATTGCAGAAGGTGAGAACCTTAAAACGGATTTGCTTGAAAAGCTTAATGTAATGATGTCTCTTGTTGAATACATAGAAGATAAATCACCTCAGATTATTGCAGATTACAGAAAAAAGCTTGAGGATAAAGTAAAGGAAATGTTGTCAGATTCACAGATAGATGACAGCAGAATTGCTGCTGAGACGGTTATATTTGCAGATAAAATATGTATAGATGAGGAAATTGTAAGGCTTAGGAGTCATATATCATCAATGTCTGAAGCTTTAATGTCAGGAGGGGCTGTTGGCAGAAAGCTTGATTTTATTGCTCAGGAAATGAACAGAGAGGCAAATACGATTCTTTCAAAAACAGTAGATATTGAGATTTCAAACCGTGCAATAGATTTAAAGACAGAAATAGAAAAAATAAGGGAACAGGTTCAGAATATAGAATAGGAATTTAGATATTCAGAAAGGGGCATGATTATAGATATGAACAAGCTTCTGAATGTAGGGTATGGAAATGTGGTGAATACTGACAAGATAGTAGCAGTAATCAGTTCAGATTCAGCTCCAGCGAGAAGGATGATACAGTCATCTAAAGATCAGGGCAGGGCAATAGACGGAACACAGGGAAGAAAGACGAAATCAGTTATAATAACAGATGGTGGAATGGTTGTACTGTCAGCTTTGTCTACAGATGCCATATCTGCCAGATTCAGAGAAGATTTGGAGAAAGGAGAATATTATGAGGAATAGAGGAGTTCTGGTAGTAGTATCAGGATTTTCGGGAGCCGGGAAAGGAACCTTAATGAATGAACTGCTTTCTAAATATGATAATTATGCTTTGTCAGTTTCGGCAACTACACGCAGCCCAAGACCCGGTGAGGTTGATGGAAGGGAATATTTTTTTAAGACAAAAGAAGAATTTCAAAGTATGATAGACAATAATGAGTTTTTGGAGTATGCATGCTATGTGGAAAACAATTATGGTACTCCAAAAGATTATGTTGAAAAGCAGTTGGAGGAAGGAAAGGATGTTCTTCTGGAAATAGAAATTCAGGGGGCACTAAAAGTAAAGCAGATGACAGATGATGCAGTGCTTATATTTATATTACCACCTTCAGCAGAGGAATTAAAAAGGCGTCTTACAGGAAGAGGTACGGAAACACCTGATGTTATAGATGCAAGATTAAAACGTGCCAATGAAGAAGCTGAAGGCATAGAGAAATATGACTATGTTCTTGTAAATGATAATCTGGATGAAAGTGCGGCTGCATTGCATAAGCTGATTCAGAGCAGTCACTGCAGCACTTTTAGAAATATAGAATTAATAAATAATATTAGAGAAGGCGTAAAACGCTTTTCGGAAGGAGAATAGTATGTTACATCCATCTTATACTGATTTAATGGCAGTAGTTAATAAAGAGGTAGAACCGGGAGAGCAGCCTGTAGTACAGAGCAGATATTCTATCGTTATGGCAACATCAAAAAGAGCAAGACAGATAATAGCAGGTGAAGAGCCACTTGTAGAAGATTCGCTGGGTAAACCGTTATCTGTAGCAGTAAATGAACTATATAATTCTAAAGTACGAATTGTCGGAGATGAAGAGGAAGAAGAGTAATGAAAATATTGTTCATATCTTTAGGGTGTGACAAGAACCTGGTAGATACAGAGGAAATGTTGGGAATACTTCAAGAGAACAGAGATATTTCCTTTACCGATGATGAAGAAGAAGCAGATGTTATTATTATAAATACATGCTGTTTTGTAAATGATGCAAAGGAAGAAAGCATTAACACCATAATAGATATGGCACATTACAGAACAGAAGGGAAATGCCGTTCTCTCATTGTTGTAGGCTGTCTTGCACAGAGATACAAAACCGAAATAATAAAAGAGATACCGGAAGTAGATGCCGTTATTGGTACGGCATCTACTGAAGCCATACTGGATATAGTTGAAAAGCTTAATAAGGATAATGAAAAAATTGAGTTGTATGATTCTCTGGATAAACCTGCTACGGCAGATAAAAAACGGGTAATAACTACAGGTGGACATTATGCATTTTTAAAGATTGCAGAAGGATGTAATAAATGCTGCAGCTATTGCGTTATACCTTCAATAAGAGGAAAATACAGGAGTGTGCCGATAGAGCAGCTTGTAAAAAAAGCCGGGGAACTGGCAGAGTCCGGGGTAAAAGAATTGATTTTAGTTGCTCAGGAGACTACAATGTATGGAGTAGATATTTATAATAAAAAAATGCTTCCGGATTTGCTTAATAAATTGTGTGATATTAGAGGAATTTACCAGATAAGAATATTATACTGTTATCCTGAAGAGATAACAGAAGAACTTATACAGGTTATAAAAAAGCAGGATAAGATTTGTAAATATCTTGATATACCTATTCAGCATGCTTCAGATAGTATCCTTAAGGCAATGAAAAGACGTACAACAAATGCACAATTAAGAGATATAATATGCAGGCTCAGAGAGGAAATACCTGATATAATATTAAGAACAACACTTATTTCAGGTTTTCCGGGTGAAACAGAAAAAGAACATTCAGAGCTTATTAAATTTGTAAAACAAATGAGATTTGACAGACTTGGTGTATTTGTATATTCACCGGAGGAAGGAACACCGGCTGCTGAAATGGATAATCAGGTTCCGGAAGAAATAAAAGAAGAACGCAGGAATGAACTTATGGAGATTCAGCAGGAAATAGCATTTGAGCTGTCAGAAGACAGAATAGGTCAGGAAATGACAGTTATGATAGAAGGAAAGATTGTTGATGAAGATGCGTATATAGGAAGAACTTATATGGATACACCGGGAGTCGACGGGAATATATTTATCACTACTGAGGAAGAACTTGTTACCGGTGATTTTGTGAAAGTAGTAGTTACCGGTGCAGCGGGTTATGATCTTATAGGTGAAATTGTATAGAGGAAGGAAGTGCTGTTTATGAATCTGCCAAATAAATTAACATTGGCAAGAGTTTTGATGATTCCGTTTTTTGTAGTGTTTATGCTGGTAGATATATTTGGTGCAGCGGATAAATACGTTGCCGTTTGTATATTTGCCATTGCCAGTATTACAGATATGCTGGATGGAAAAATAGCACGAAAATACAATCTGGTAACTAATTTTGGTAAGTTTATGGATCCTATGGCAGACAAACTGCTTGTATGCTCTGCATTAATATGTCTTATAGGCAGTAAGCTTCATGCATGGATTGTAATTATAATTATTGGAAGAGAACTTATTATAAGTGGATTCAGAACTATAGCCGCAGATAATGGAGTAGTAATAGCTGCAAGTATGTGGGGGAAATATAAAACTACGAGTCAGATGATTATGATTATACTGCTTATTATAAATTTGAATTTTATCTGGTTTGAAGTGTTGGAATATATATTTATATATTTGTCACTTTTACTTACGGTAATTTCACTGGTAGATTATCTGGTGAAAAATAAAAGTGTTATTTCAGATGGAGGTATGAGCAAATAGTGTATTCAGATGAGAGTATAGTAGTAGATTTATTAAAGAAACTTGGCATGTCAGTTACAACTGTTGAATCCTGCACAGGAGGACTCGTTGCATCAAAAATTGTGAATGTACCCGGAGCATCAGATGTATTCAGTCAGGGATACATTACATATTCAGACAGTGCAAAATGCAATATGGTGGGAGTTTCCGCAGATGTGATTAGAAGGTTTGGTGTTGTAAGCCGTGAGGTTGCACAAGATATGGCTTTAAAAGGGACTATTAAAGCAGGAACTGAATGTGCCATTTCTACAACAGGTGTAGCAGGACCGGATGGAGGAGACGAAATGAATCCGGTAGGAACTGTATATATTGCCTGCAAAGTTCCGTGTGGATGTGAAGTTAAAAGGTTCAAATTCGAGGGGGACAGGCAGGAAGTAAGAAACAGTGCAGCACTTATGGCGATTAATATGTTAAGGAACGGATTAGAAAGTGAAAGAGCTTATATTGGATTATAAATTATCAAGAGAAGAGTATATGGAGATACAGACATACTTTATGATGAGAAGAAGTAATATTGTAAAGTCATGTCTGGCATTATTTTTAATAGGCATTATTCTGCTTATAACTAAATTGATTTCAGGCATGGGAATAAGTGGAGTATGGGTGCTTGTGGTATTTCCGTTTCCATATATTGCATATGTGGCATTTAAGATAAGGAATATTGCTTATGGTATGTATGGAGGAGATATAAAGGAATGGGAAGTACATTTTAACAATAATGGCATAAATGCCATTGCCGTTAAGAAAAAAAAGAATATGGAAACTTCATGGGATGCTATTTGTAAGGTATGGAGTGGCAGGAAATATGTTTATTTATTTTTTTCTAAAAGTATATATCTGGCCATACCATTAAGAGCGGTCAAAAATATGGATTTGTTTAATGAATATATGCAAATGGCAAAAGGAAAATGATTTCACTTTGTAAACGCACATTCTGTAAAAAAGAATATTAATAAGAAAAAATAGGCTTTGAACCGAATTTTAATAGTACGGTTTAAGGCTTTTTTATTGACAATACTTTTGCTTTATAATATACTTAGTAATACAAAGTATACGAGGTATGTAAATGAATGATAAATACGAAAAGCAAATGAAAAAAGGTGTTCTTGAAATGCTTGTTTTGAAATTGATAGAGCCGGAGCCTAAATATGGATATCAAATAATACAGGAAATGAAAGAAAAAAGTGAGGATACGTTCCTTCTTAAAGATGGAACGTTGTATCCTATTCTTTATCGGCTGGAGGATGACGGGCTTGTAGTCAGCGAATGGAGTGAAGCAGATGGAAAACAGGTACCAAGGAAATATTACCGGATTACAGACAGGGGCAAAACTGCTTTATCAGAGATAGAGTCTTTATGGTTTCGGATATCGGAAGGAATATCAAAAATACTGGAGGAAAAGGTATGACAGCAGAAGAATATGTAAAGAAGATTGTAAAAAAGGTTATGTGTAATAAGCAGAAGAAAAAAGATATTCAAAGACAATTATTGGCTGAGATTGAAGAACGGGTTTCCGGTGGAGAAGAACTGGAAAGCGTAATAGCTCAAATGGGTTCGATTACAGAAATTGCTGAGAGCTTTAATGATAATATCTCTGACATTGAGAAAAAAAGATATAGAAATAAAAAATTAATCAAAGTGGTAATTCCGATGTTTATAGTCCTTTTTCTGATTCTGACATTGTTATATTGGATTTTACCAAAAGCAAGTGCGATTAGTTCCAGTAACATATTTACAGAGAGTGAGGTTAAAGATACTTTAATGGATACAATTGATTTATTGGATAATGAGGATTATGAAGAATTGAGGAATAAAGCAACATCAAAGATGGCAATAGCGTTAAAAAAAGATACAATTGAAAGTGTTAAGAAAAAATTATGTGACAGTTGGGGAGAAAGACAAATGGTAGGAACTATATATACACAGGAAATTGTACAAATGGGTGTACATTATGCGACTTGTCAGGTTAATGTTGCATATGAGAATGTAAATGTGACTTATACAATATCATTTGATAAGAATATGAAAATTGCAGGTTTATATATGAAGTAAGGAGATATTATATGGTAGGATATTTGATTTGGTGCTTAACGTCCTGTTTATTTTTAGTCATAGGGATAAGCTCTTTATTTGCAAAAAAGCCTATAGGTTTTTGGACAAATTCTAAAGTAGTGGAAATAAAAGATGTAAAAAAATATAATAGGGCGATGTGCAGGCTTTGGGTATCATTTGGAATTATTATGATATTATTGGGGCTTCCGCTGCTGGATGGACAGAATTCAGCATTAGTTTTAATATCAGTGGGTGGAGTAGTTCTGGAAATTATTATTTATATGATTATTTATACACTTGTTATTGAAAAGAAATATAGGAAAGATAAAGAATAAACAACATTTCAAAAAAAGAAAAATCACATATTGACAATATAAGGAATGTGAGATAAAATAAAAATGTATTTATCTGGAAAATTCTTTTCATTTCTTGTTTAAAGCTTATTTACTTTGAGTATTTCTAAAATTACAATTTCATAGGAGGAATCTTATGACAGGCTCATATATAATTACATTTCTATTTGTTGGTTATTCTGCATTTTATTTGATTGGAACAGGAATTTATCAAATAAAAAGCAAAAACCCTGTCGGATTTTATACAGGTAATAACTACTGGAAGCCGACCATCTTACAGATGTAAAAAATGGAACGTAAAACATGATGCAATGTGCATTATTTATGGAATTGCAATAATATTCTCATTTCTTTCAACTTTTTACTTGGGAGATTCTGTCTATTCTACACTAATTATTTGTGTAGTGCTTTTAGGTGGAATACTTTTAATGGCGTTGTATCATAAGCGACTGAAGAAAAAGTTTATGAAATAAGCAATATAATAGTTAATATCTTTAAAAATCTTTTATTCTTTTATATTTTCATCTTTTAATCCATGCCGGAATAAAATGTAACAGCAAAATTAAATAATTGTAATAGTTCAGCCATGCCATGAATAATTTGCCGGATTATGGGCTATGGCTTAAAATTTAAATATCTGCCGGCAAATTATTCATGTAGGGCGTCCGTCCTATAGAGAATAATATATAATAATTTCTTAGTGAGCAAGCTCCCACGAAATTATTATATATTATTCTCTGCATGGCTGAACTGTTACAAATAATTAAAAATATTATAACAAATAGTCTTGACAAAAAAGTAATAATATAATATATTATACTCATAACAACGAACAAACGTTCGTGATAAAACAGGAGGAAATAAAATGGAAAAAAATGATAAATTAAAAGCTTTGGATGCGGCCATATCACAGATTGAAAAGCAGCATGGTAAAGGAGCTGTTATGAAACTTGGAGACCCTTCATCTGCAATGAATATAGAGACTATACCTACAGGAGCATTAAGTCTTGATATTGCACTTGGACTTGGTGGAATCCCTAAAGGTCGTGTTGTAGAGATATATGGTCCTGAGTCTAGTGGAAAGACAACCGTAGCACTTCATATGATAGCAGAGGTTCAGAAAAGGGGAGGAATAGCAGGATTTGTAGATGCCGAACATGCACTTGACCCTGTATATGCAAAAGCTATAGGGGTAGATATAGATAATCTTTATATTTCACAGCCGGATTTTGGAGAACAGGCATTAGAGATTACAGAGACTTTTGTAAGGTCGGGAGCCATAGATATAGTTGTTGTGGATTCTGTTGCAGCACTCGTTCCAAAGGCAGAGATTGATGGTGAAATGGGTGATTCCCATGTGGGACTTCAGGCAAGGCTTATGTCACAGGCATTAAGAAAATTAACAGCAGTTATAAATAAGACTAATACGGTTGTTATATTTATCAATCAGTTAAGAGAAAAAGTGGGAGTTATGTTCGGAAATCCTGAGACTACCACAGGCGGACGTGCACTTAAATTCTATTCATCTGTAAGACTTGATGTCAGAAGGATAGAGACATTGAAGCAGGGTGGTGAAATGATAGGAAACAGGGCAAGAGTAAAGGTTGTAAAGAATAAAGTTGCACCGCCGTTTAAAGAGGCAGAATTTGATATAATGTTTGGAAAAGGAATTTCAAGAGAGGGAGATATACTTGATTTAGCGGCATCAATAGATGTTATAAATAAAAGCGGTGCATGGTACGCATATAAAGGAGATAAGATTGGACAGGGCAGGGAAAATGCCAAAACTACATTAATAAATAATCCTGAAATGATGAAAGAAGTAGAAAATGCAGTTAGGGAGCATTTTGGAATACCTGCGGATTTAACGGAAAAAGGCAGTGATGCATCAGATAAGGCAAAAGATAAGGAAAAAGATGAGAAAGAATGATAGTAGAAAATATAAAGTCTCTGGATAAGAAAAAAGTACTTATTATTACAGATAGCGGACACAGATTTCCATTATATAAAGGCGAAGTGAGAAAATTTAATATAGTGGAAGGCGATGAGGTTAATCAGATTGATTTTTCCGAAATAATTCAGGTACTTAATAAGAGATGCAAAGAAAGGGCACTTTACATTCTTGAAAGAAATGATAAAACAGAACACGAACTGAGGGTAAAGTTAAAAAGTTCATTTTATCCCGAAGATATAGTGGATGCAACTATAGAGTTTCTAAAGAAGTATGATTACATAGACGATTGCAGATATGCATCAAATTATATTCAAACAAAGAAAAATTCCAAAAGCATACGTCAGATGGAATATGATATGTTGGCAAAAGGCATTTCAAGGGATATAATATCAGATGAAATGCAAAACCAGAAAATCAACAGCAGAGAAGTAATTGAAAAGATATTAAAAGGAAGAAAATTCAATATCAAATCACATTCAAAAGAGGAGTGCAACAAGCAGATACGATACTTAATGGGTAAGGGATTTTTATATGAAGAAATTATTGCTGTAATTAAGGAGTATTAATATTGGGCAACCTCCCTATAGGGAATAATATATAATAATTTCTTAGTGAGCAAGCTCCCGGAAAGTTATTATATATTATTTCTTTGTATGGCAAAGTAGTTATCAATTTGTGTGACAGTTCATCCGCCATTCATAATTTGCCGTACTTTACATTTTGGCAGAAAATTTAAATATCTGCCGGCAAATTATTCATGTCGGGCGTCCGCCCTATAGATAATAATATATAATAATTTCTTAGTGAGCAAGCTCCCACGAAATTATTATATATTATTATCTGCACAGCTGAACTGTTACCAATTTGTATAAAAATATACTAACTTTACTTGACATAATTGTTAAAAGAGTATAAAATTATAATGTTGTATTGCACAATGAAAACTAAATAAGGAGGTGCTCCTGTGATTGGAATTATAATTGCTGTTGTGATTACATTAGTTGTAGTTGCTCCTATTACTTGGTTTGTTTCTTCAAAAATCACTACTAATTCTATTGAAACAAAGATAGGAAGTGCTGAAGAAAAATCGAGAGAAATCATAGATGAGGCATTAAAAACTGCTGAAACAAAGAAGAGGGAAGCGTTGCTGGAAGCCAAGGAAGAATCTTTGAAGACGAAAAATGAGTTGGAAAAAGAGAGTAAAGAAAGACGGGCGGAAATTCAGCGTTATGAGAAACGAGTTCTTTCAAAGGAAGAGGCATTAGATAAGAAATCTGAGCAGATTGAGAAGAAAGAGCATATGCTTAATTCCAAAGAGGAAGAACTGAACAGGCAGAAAGAAGAAGTTGCACATCTTAATGAACAGCGTTTACAGGAACTGGAGAGAATCTCCGGACTAACCTCCGAACAGGCAAAAGAATATTTATTAAAATCTGTTGAAGAAGAAGTTAAACTTGATACGGCCAAAATGGTTAAGGAACTTGAAGCAAGGGCTAAAGAAGAAGCTTCAAAGAAGGCTAAAGAATATGTGGTTACTGCTATACAGAAGTGTGCGGCAGATCATGTTTCAGAGTCAACTATTTCGGTTGTACAGCTTCCAAATGATGAAATGAAGGGAAGGATTATCGGACGTGAAGGTAGAAATATCAGAACGTTAGAAACAATGACAGGTGTAGATCTTATTATAGATGACACACCTGAGGCAGTTATTCTTTCAGGATTTGATCCGATTCGTAGGGAAGTTGCCAGAATTGCACTGGAAAAGCTTATCGTTGATGGTCGTATTCATCCGGCAAGAATTGAGGAAATGGTGGAAAAAGCACAAAAAGAAGTTGAAACCATGATGCGTGAGGAAGGTGAGGCAGCAACACTTGAAGTAGGTGTTCACGGTATTCATCCTGAATTAGTAAGATTACTTGGTAAGATGAAATTTAGAACAAGTTATGGTCAGAATGCTTTGAAGCATTCCATCGAAGTTGCACATCTGACAGGACTTCTGGCAGCAGAAGTAGGTGTTGATGTACGTATGGCTAAGAGGGCAGGATTATTACATGATATAGGTAAATCAGTAGATCATGAAATAGAGGGTTCTCATATTCAGATAGGTGTGGATTTATGTAAAAAGTATAAAGAGTCTGCATTGATAATTAATGCAGTAGAAGCACATCATGGAGATGTGGAGCCACAGTCGCTTATAGCATGTCTTCTTCAGGCGGCAGATACGATTTCTGCAGCAAGACCGGGAGCAAGAAGAGAGACTTTGGAAACATATACAAACAGATTGAAACAATTAGAAGATATCACTAATGAGTTTGATGGTGTAGATAAATCTTTTGCCATTCAGGCAGGTAGAGAGATACGAGTTATGGTTATTCCGGAGCAGGTTAGTGATGCTGATATGGTATTGCTGGCAAGGAATGTGTCTAAGGAGATTGAAAAACAGTTAGAGTATCCTGGACAGATTAAAGTAAGCGTTATTAGAGAGAGTCGTGTGATCGATTACGCTAAATAATTAAGGTAATGTTAAATATAAAAGGTTGTAAATGAATCGGTTTATTGGTTTGTTTTACAACCTTTTTTAAATCTATAGAAAGGTAGTAAAGAATAATGAAAAAAGTATTAACCATTGCAGGTTCGGATTGCAGCGGAGGTGCAGGGATACAGGCTGATTTGAAAACAATATCAGCCTTCGGAATATATGGGATGAGTGTAATAACTGCACTTACGGCACAGAATACATTAGGGGTAAATGGAGTACGAACTACAGATAAAGAGTTTACAAGACTACAGATAAGGAGTGTATTTGAAGATATATTTCCTGATGCGATAAAAATAGGAATGGTATCTGATGCAGGTAATATACAGGTTATAAAAGAAGAATTGGAAAGCTTTAACGCAGTGAATATTGTATTGGATACAGTAATGGTGTCTACAAGCGGACATTCGCTTATAAATGAGAATGCAAAAGAAGTTCTTATAAAAACTCTTATTCCTATTGCAGATATTATCACTCCGAATATTGCAGAGGCAGAAGTTCTCTCACGGATAACTGTTAATGAAAGAGAGGATATGGTCAGGGCAGCAAAAATTATATCAAATATAACAGATGCAGCAATATTGATTAAAGGAGGACATTTAAAAGATTGTGCTGATGATATGCTGTATTCAGACGGAAAAATAGAATGGTTTAATGAAGAACATGTGGATAATGAAAATACACATGGTACAGGATGTACATTGTCCTCAGCTATAGCTTGTGGATTGGCAGAAGGGTATACCATAGAGAAAAGTGTTTTGGATGCAAAAAATTATTTAACGGGAGCTATAAAAAACGGACTTAATATAGGAAAAGGAAGAGGACCACTAAACCACATGTATAGAATATAGTTGCAAAATAAAAAATAATATACTATAATAAGTTGGAATTTTGAGAGAAGAAGATATATGTGTGAAAGAGTTGCAGGAATAAAATATATTTCAGCAATTGAGCCGCAGGGTGCATTTTATATTTTTATTGATGTAAGTGAAGTTCTGGGAAAGAAATATAAAGGTGAAACTGTGGAACATCTGCAAAGATGGCAGAGATACTTATCAGAATAGAAAAGTTTGTAAATGACCTTATAGATTAGTAATTAGGAAAGGAATGATATCGGTATATGGCAAAGATAGGTTTTATAGGAATGGGGAATATGGGATATGCCATGTTGAAAGGTGCTTTAAATGTATTTGATAAAGATGAAATCATATTTTGTGATGCAAATGAGACACGAATGAATCAGGTAACTGAAGAAACAGGTGTCCGACATGCAGAATCAAATGCTGAGTGTGCCAATAGTGTGAAGTATCTGGTATTAGCAGTAAAACCACAATTTTATGATAAGGTTATTAAAAATATAGTAAATGTTGTTACGTCTGAACATGTTATTATATCAATAGCACCCGGAATTACAATTAAATATCTTGTAGATGAATTGGGATTTGACAGCAGGATAGTAAGAGCAATGCCTAATACTCCGGCACTTTTAGGTGCAGGAATGACCGGAATAAGCTACAATCCTTCATTGTTTACAGTAACCGAGAAAGAAGTTATAGAAAAGTTCTTCTCTTCCTTTGGTAAAGTAAGAGTTGTTGATGAAAAGCTTATGAGTGCAGTAACGTGTGCAAGCGGAAGTTCACCTGCCTATGTATATATGTTTATTGAGGCTATGGCAGACAGTGTTGTAAAATATGGTATTCCAAGAGATGCTGCATATGAAATGGTGGCTCAGACTGTTATGGGTTCAGCTAAAATGGTACTTGAAACTAAAGAGCATCCGGGCAGGTTAAAAGATAATGTATGTTCACCGGCAGGCACAACCATAGCAGGTGTGGCAGCATTGGAAGAATATGGATTTAGAAATGCAATTATAAAAGCAACAGATGCATGTTATGATAGAGCAGAAAATATGAAATAGGAGCTTTTTGATATGGAAGAAATCAGGCGGATAAACCGGGAACTTGTATATAAAGGTCATATTATAGATATGTATAAAGATACAGTAGAGATTCCTAATGGCAATGTGGCAGAATGGGATTTTATAGGACATAAGGGTGCAGCAGCAGTTATTCCTGTTACAAATGACGGAAAAATACTTATGGTAAGGCAGTATAGAAATGCACTTGACAGATATACGGTGGAAATACCGGCAGGAGGTCTTGAAAATAAAGATGAACCTATGATTAAGTGTGCTGCAAGGGAACTGGAGGAAGAGACCGGATATAAGTCTGATAATCTTGAGTTTTTATTATCGCTTAGAACAACAGTGGCATTTTGTAATGAAAAAATAGAGGTATTTCTGGCAACAAATCTTAAAAAGACAAAACAACATCTTGATGAAGATGAGTACATAGATGTTGTTCCATATGATGTAGAAGAATTGGTTGATATGATATATGCAGGAAAGATAGAAGATTCCAAAACAGTTGCTGCTGTTCTGGCTTATTATGCAAAGTACTTACACAAATAAAGCATATTTGATTTAAATGCCGCATATATTCATTTAGAGTTGTCCTTTAAGTGGAGGTATCTGAATGAGATATGCGGTTTTTAATGTTTTAAGAAATAGAAAGGTATGGATAATCAGTTTTTGGATTGGATTATCGGCAGGAATGATATATGCAAATATAAAGTGGTTTAACTGTACGGAAGAGATAAATTCTTATATTACATATTGGAGTGACAGAATTAGTAATTCTGATATAAATAAATCAGATTTTCAAAAATATATATTTGGATACAGAATAAAAGAATTGCTGGTGATATTTATATTTAATCTTACAATAGCAGGAAGATTTTTTAATTGCTGTTATCTTGGATATCTTGGATATTCGGAAGCACTTATGGAATCAGTTCTGACATTAAAATATGGATATAGGGGAATTGGTTTATATACAGCATCTGTTTTTCCACATTATATTGTTTATGTAATAGTACTTTTATATACTCTTAGTAAATGTGAAGTTATAAATAAAGTATTCTTTAATGACAGAAAAAGGTTTTCAGGGAACAGTATCGGTATAAATGAGGTTAAAAGCATAGTTGTAAATGTTTTATTTATAGTATTTTTAGCATGGTTTGAAAGTTTTTTGGAATCTTATATAAATATTCATATTTTTGTTTGATTTTATTGTATATTTTGGTATACTAGTATTCGTATTTGTATTTTGGAAGGTACTAATTGAGAAGGTGTTTTGATGAAAAAGACAGGCATTTTTTTCGTTTAATGCAGTTGAAAGGGTGGAAATTATGCAGCAGAGTATTGAGGACTTTATATCTTATCTGGGGGATGTAAAAAAAGCGTCATTAAATACAAGACAGTCATATAGACGTGATTTGTCTAAAATGAAGAGGTTTATGGAAGCAAATGGAATAAATGAAGTCGGAAGGATAACAGTTACAAACATAAATGCATATGTTTTGAAACTCGAAAAAGACGGATTATCAGCGGCAACAATATCACGTAATATTGCAGCCATGAGAACGTATTTTCATTATCTTATGGTAAATAAGAAAATAGATTATGAGCCGGTTGAGTTTTTGAAGGCACCACCGATTAAGAAAAAGGCTCCTACGATTTTGTCTGTTGAGGAAGTAAACAGAATTATGGGGCAGCCATCAGGAAATTCGCCTAAAGAAGTTCGTGATAAAGCTATGATAGAACTTCTTTATGCTACCGGAATAAGAGTGAGCGAAATGATTCTTCTGAAAGTGGAAGATATTAATCTTGAAATGGATTACATAATATGTCATAGTGATACCAGAAAGGATAGAATAGTTCCTTTTGGAAGTGAGGCAAAAAAAGCATTAAGTAAATGGCTTGGCGGATATAGGGACGAAATGCTAAAAGGTAAAGAAAGCGATTTGCTGTTCCTTAATTGTCAGGGAAACTCTATGAGCCGTCAGGGATTTTGGAAAATAATAAAAGGATATGGAATAAAAGCAGGCATAAAAGATGATATAACACCACATACCATAAGACATTCATTTGCTGCACATTTGGTAGAAAATGGTGCCGATTTAAGGTCGGTACAGGAAATGATGGGGTTGTCTGACATATCATCTGCAAGGATATATGCTGATATGTCTAAACAAAAGATAAGAAGTGTGTATGCGAATAGTCATCCAAGAAAGTGACTTTATGAACATAAAAAAACAGGTGTTCCGTTAATGATGGAACATCTGTTTTTTTACTAAAGTAATTCTGCTATATCATATATCAATTGTTCAGTCTGCTCCCATCCTATACAAGGGTCAGTAATTGATTTACCATATATATGTTCTTCAACTTTCTGGCAGCCTGGTTCAATATAACTTTCAATCATAAGTCCTTTTACAAAGCTTGCAATGTCATTAGAATGTCTCATGCTGTGAAGCACCTCTTTTGATATTCTAATCTGTTCAATATACTGTTTTGCAGAATTAGAATGATTTGCATCAATAATGACCGCAGGATTAACAAGTTCAAGTTCCTGATACATATTATAAAGCCTTATAAGGTCTTCGTAATGATAGTTAGGTATACATTGACCATGTTTATTTACTGCACCACGAAGAATAGTATGTGTATATGGATTGCCGTCTGTCTTTACTTCCCATCCTCTGTAAATAAAAGTATGACCGCTTTGAGCGGCTATAACCGAATTTAACATAACGGAAAAATCACCACTGGTAGGATTTTTCATTCCGGCAGGAATTTCCATTCCGCTTACTGTAAGTCTGTGCTGCTGGTCTTCTACAGAACGTGCACCTATGGCAACATATGATAAAATATCTGAAAAATATCTGTAATTTTCAGGATAAAGCATCTCATCAGCAGCAGTGAGCCCTGTTTCCTCCATTGAGCGGATATGCATTTTTCTGATTGCAAGAAGTCCGGCGAGAAGATCGGGTTTACCTTCAGGGTCAGGCTGATGAAGCATTCCTTTATATCCCATACCTGTTGTACGAGGTTTGTTTGTATATATTCTTGGAATAATTATAATTTTATCTGAAACCTTTTCACTTACTTTGGCAAGTCTGCTTACATAGTCACAAACAGCATCCTCATTGTCAGCTGAACATGGACCTATTATAAGCAGAAATTTACCGGATTCACCACTAAATACTTTTTTAATCTCAATGTCCCTTTTCTCCTTGAGTTCTGCAAGTTTCATCGGCAGAGGAAACTGTTCTTTAATCTCAGCAGGAGTAGGTAAATGTTTTATAAATTGAAAACTCATTATAAATATCCTCCTTGAATCCAAATCGTGTAATTACAACAATAACAGATTATAATATAAAAGAGGTTAAAATTCAATTATATTTTGCAAGATGAATTTATATGTGGCATGATATATGGTATAATTAGTATATTAATATAAGGTCGAAAGGCAGAATGGAGGCAGCTATGGGTGAAATAAGAAGAGTTATATGGATTATATTAGACAGTGTTGGTGCAGGTGAGATGCCTGATGCTGACAGATTCGGTGATGAGGGTGCTAATACTCTTGTGCATGTATGGGAGAAAAATGGAGGTTTAAATATTCCAAATCTGGTAAAAATGGGAATAGGGAACATTAGTGGTGTAACAGAAATACCCAAAGAAAAGAATCCGTTAGCGTGTTATGGAAGACTCAGTGAAATGTCTAATGGTAAAGATACTACAATTGGACATTGGGAAATGACAGGAATATATTCGCCAAATAAATTCCCAACTTATCCACAGGGATTTCCGGAAAATATAATAGATGATTTTATTAAAAAAGCGGGAGTGCCCGGAATATTGGGAAATTGTACGGCATCCGGAACAGAGATTATAAAAGAACTGGGAGTACAACACATTACGACTGCCAAACCAATAATATATACATCGGCTGACAGTGTATTTCAGATAGCATGTCATGAAGAAGTATATCCGCCTGAAAAACTTTATGAAATATGTCGGATTGCAAGAGAAATATTGTGTGGAGAACATGCAGTTGCAAGGGTTATTGCGAGACCGTTTGCAGGAGAAGACGGAAGTTTTTACCGTACATCTAACAGAAGGGATTTTTCACTTAAACCGGGTGATAATAATCTTTTAGTTAAAATGAAAGAAAAGGGCATGGAGGTTACAGCTGTTGGAAAGATAGAGGATATATTTGCGGGCAGCGGCATAACTGAGGCTGTACATACAAAAGACAATATGGATGGTGTGGATAAAACTCTGGAATATATGAAGAAAAAAGAAGGCGGACTTATATTTACAAATCTTGTAGAATTTGATTCTACATGGGGACACAGAAGGGATTATAAAGGATATGGAAAGGGTCTTGAAGATTTTGACATGAGACTTGAGGAGATAATATCATCCATGAAAAAAGACGATTTACTGATAATAAATGCTGACCATGGATGTGACCCTACATTTAAAGGTACAGACCACACAAGAGAGTATATCCCTGTTTTATTGTATGGTAAAAGTATAAAAAGTGGTGTTGATATTGGGACAGGCAGCAGTTTTGCTGATATAGGTCAAACTATTGCAGATATATTCGGTATTGAAAAACTTGATATAGGCAGCAGTATGCTAAATAAAATATTAATATGAGTAACAGTTCAGCCATGCAGAGAATAATCTATAATAATTTCGTGGGAGCTTGCTCACTAAGAAATTATTATAGATTATTCTCTATAGGGCGGACGCCCGACATTGGCATGGCTGAACTGTTACTAATATGATAAAATTGTATCTTATTTTGCGGAAAGGGCGTGGCTATTTATATGCGAATGTATGATTTGATAGAGAAAAAACGTGACGGATTTGAACTTGATACAGATGAAATCCGGTATATAATTTCTGAATACACTAATGGAAATATACCGGATTATCAAATGTCTGCATTTTTGATGGCAGTATATTTCAAGGGGATGAATAAAAGAGAGACTTTGGATCTTACCATGGCAATGAGAGACAGCGGAGATATTTTGGACTTATCAGGAATTGAAGGGATAAAGGTTGATAAACACAGTACCGGAGGTGTAGGTGACAAAGTATCATTGGTACTCGGACCTATGGTTGCCGCTTGTGGTGTTCCGGTTGCCAAAATGTCAGGACGCGGGCTTGGACATACCGGTGGTACTATAGATAAACTTGAAAGTTTTGAAGGATATTCAACTACATTGTCAGAAGAAAAATTTATATCAAATGTAAATAATATTAAGATTGCCATAGCAAGTCAGACTGCAAATCTTGCACCGGCAGATAAAAAAATATATGCATTAAGGGATGTTACAGCAACGGTTGATAATATCTCTTTAATTGCCAGCAGCATAATGAGTAAAAAGCTTGCTTCCGGTGCGGATGCAATAGTTCTTGATGTAAAGACCGGAAGTGGAGCATTTATGAAGGAGGAAAAGGATGCTATAACTCTGGCACAGGAGATGGTAAGTATAGGAAATGGAGCCGGAAAAGATACAATAGCCATTATTACGGATATGGATCAGCCATTGGGATACGCTGTGGGAAATGCACTTGAAGTAAAAGAAGCCATAGATACTCTTGACGGAAACGGACCGGATGACCTTATAGAATTGTGTTATGTGCTGGGGAGTTATATGCTGGTTGCAGCAGGAAAAACAGAAGATGCAGATATGGCAAGAGTGATGCTTGAAAAAGTTGTGGAGGATAAGTCTGCACTTAATAAGCTGGCAGAATTAGTGGAAGCACAGGGCGGAGATAAGAGTTTCGTGTATGAAACAGAAAAATTTTCTAAGCCGTCAATTATTATGGAAGTGCCGTCTGTAGAGACCGGTTTTGTAGAGAAGATAGATACATCCGATATAGGTGCGGTATCCCTTATACTTGGAGGAGGAAGAGAGACAAAAGAAAGTGAAATAGATTTGTCTGTAGGAGTTGTTCTTCGTAAGAAGGTAGGAGATAAGGTAGAGCAGGGAGAAAATATAGCAACATTATATGCAAATGATTTGAATAAGCTGTCATTAGCTAAAGACAGATTACTAAATGCTTTTTGCATAACGGTAACACCTGCCAAGGCACAACCGCTTATAAAATGGATAGTGGGTAAAAATGGGGTAAAGAGGTATTAAGAATGTTGTATTTGATTCAGAAATGAAAAAATACATAATAAGTGGGTTTAAATGTGAAAAGTAGAATATATAACAGGCAGCCTTAAAATCTGCCTGTTTATTCCCGCGAGCAACGAGCCAAGTGGCTGCTTGCAGACATTTGGCGACTGCCGCAAGGGTCAAATACCCCGCAGCTTGCTGCGTTACAAATTTGATGCCCCGTCAGCTTGCTGCGGGGTATTTGACTTTTATAAATTGTGAATAATTGGTGAATGGCGGTTAAAAATAAAATAGAATTATTGTATTCTGCAAAAAAGTGTGCTATATTCTATTGATGGTTATAAGTGGAATCATCAGATATTGCACTGGTAGAAAGGTATAGAGGTATGAACAGGATAAAAGCTTTTTTTAAAAATAAAGATAATATAAAAACGCTGTTGATTTATATATTTCTTCCAATTCTATTAAATCTTGTGGTGGAAATATTAAGCAGGAGTTCGGTTATTAAAGGTTTTAAGTATATGTTTACACATCCGGTTCCGTTTTTGTGTAATTCAATGATTATTTTATCCGTATTGATATTTACATTACTGGTAAAAAGAAGGATATTCGGACTTGCCGTATTGTCAGTATTGTGGATAACCTGCGGTATAGCAAATATGGTGTTGCTGAATGTGAGGGTAACGCCATTTAATGCATCGGATTTAAAACTAATTGATTCGGCAATTACAATAATGAATAAATATTTCAGTTCAGTTATGGTTGTATTTGTTGTATTGGCCTTTATAGCAGTTGTAATGCTTGCAGTTTTTATATTTTTTAAAGTTCCGAAGGTGAAATACAATATAAACTATGTCAGTAATGCAGTTATAGTAGGAATTGTGATAGTAGGAATGTTTGCGTTCTTAAATATATCCATTGATACAGGCTTTATGTCGACGAAATTCACTAATCTTACAACTGCTTACAATGAATATGGATTTGTATACTGTTTTATAAATGGTCTTGTGAATACAGGTGTAAAAAAACCGGAGGATTACTCACCGGATACAATAGATGAGATAATTAATAAGTTTGAGAACAATAATGATGAAGAAAATAAAGATATAAAAACACCTAATGTTGTTTTCCTTCAATTGGAGTCATTTTTTAATATAAATGATGTAAACGATTTGGTGTTATCAGAAAATCCAATACCATTTTACACAAAATTATGTCAGGAATATACATCAGGATATCTTAATGTATTTAATGTTGGATATGGTACAAGCAATACAGAGTTTGAAGTTATGACAGGAATGAATCTGAATGATTTCGGACCGGGAGAAATTCCTTATAAAACTATATTAAAAGAGACTACATGTGAAAATATAGCATATGATTTGAAAGAAAACGGATATGCCACACATGCCATCCATAATAATACGGGAACATTTTATGGCAGAAACAGTGTATTTAAAAATCTGGGTTATGACACATTTACATCTATTGAATATATGCATGTAACAGAATTTACACCAATGTCATGGGCAAAGGATAAATTTCTCACAAAAGAGATAATAGATACATTAAAGTCTACGGAAAATCAGGATTATATATATACAATATCTGTTCAGGGACATGGCAGTTACCCAACAGAACCTATATTGGAGAATCCGTTAATAAAGGTTTCGGGTGTTGAAAATGAAGGACAGAGAAATGCAATTGAATACTATGCAAACGAGATAAATGAAATGGATAAGTTTGTGGAAGAACTGGTAAATGCACTTAATGAATTTGGAGAAGATATCGTACTTGTAATGTTTGGAGACCATCTTCCGGGATTAGGATTTTCAGATGAAGAACTTAAGAATGGTTCTCAATACCAGACACCATATGTTATATGGGACAATATAGGACTTCCAAAGGAAGATGAAACAATAGAAGCTTTTCAGCTTGCTTCAAAAGTAATGTCACAGCTAAATATTTCAACAGGTGTTATAAATAAATACCATCAAAAATATAAAGATGATGAAGAGTATCTGAGCGGTCTTCAAAATCTGGAATACGATATACTGTATGGAAGAAAATCAGTATATGGAGGAATTAATCCTTATGATGCTACAGATTTGAAAATGGGTATAAAAGAGATTTCCATAACAAAAGTTGAAAAGGAAAATGAAGAAGGCAATGTAATTATAAAGGGGCAAAATTTTACAGATTACAGTGTTGTGTATGTAAATGGTGATGAATTCAGTACAGAGTATGTAGATGAAAATACACTTAGAATTAAGTATAACGGGCTGAAAACATTAGATGCTTTCGTTGTTAAACAAAAATCGGGTGATTCTAAGCTGAGTTCCACTAAAGAATGTTTATATTACGAATAAAAATGGAATAAAATAGAAAAATCCTTATAGAAATATAATAAGAAAATTTCTATAAGGATTTTTATGTTGAAAAAAATATTTATCTTGATTGCTGTATTTGTACTTTGCATGATATATCCGGTATATGGGGAAGAGACTACTGAAGTACCGGAAAACAAAGAAAATTCAGAAACTGTTGAACTGGGTATACAGTCAAAAGCTGTTATATTGATGGAAAAGACTACAGGTAAAGTATTGTATGAAAAAAATGCAGATGAATCTTTAAGTCCTGCCAGCATAACCAAAATAATGACTCTTATTTTAATATTCGATGCACTTGAAAGTGGTAAAATCACATTGGAAGATGTGGTAACTACAAGTGAATATGCGAAATCTATGGGAGGATCTCAGGTATTTTTGGAGACAGGTGAGCAGCAGACAGTTGATACACTGATAAAATGTATTATAGTTGCTTCGGGAAACGATGCAAGTGTAGCAATGGCAGAATATGTGGCGGGTTCAGAGCCGGAATTTGTAAAGATGATGAATGAGAGAGCAGCAGGATTGGGAATGAAAAATACTCATTTTGAAGATTGTTGTGGTCTTACGGATTCCGCAAACCATTATACCAGTGCAAGAGATGTGGCAGTAATGTCAAGAGAACTGATATCAAAGTATCCGCAGATACATAAATATTCTACAATATGGATGGAAAATATAACCCATGTGACAGATAAAGGAACAAAAGAATTTGGTCTTGCCAATACCAATAAGCTTCTCAAACAGTATCAGTGGACTACGGGACTTAAAACAGGAAGTACATCACTTGCAAAGTACTGTGTAAGTGCTACGGCTAATAAAAATGATATTGAATTGATAGCTGTAGTAATGGCAGCACCTGATTATAAATTGAGGTTTCAGGAAGCAATAAAATTGTTTGAATATGGATATGGAATGTGTCAGTTATATACTGATAAGATTGCAGATAAAAAAGAAAATGTAAAAATAAACAACGGAGTAAAAGAAAAGGTAAAATGTGGATACAAAAATGATTTTACATATTTAAGTGTAAAAGGTGAAAATATTGCTTCGATTGAAAAAAAAGCTGAGAAAAGCAAAGATGTAAAGGCACCTGTCAAAAAAGGTGATGTAATGGGAAGGCTGGTATATTATCTTGATGGAAAAGAAATAGGATATGCAGAAATTTTAGCAGAGGAAAATGTGAAAAAAATGAAATTTTCCGATGCATATATAAAAATAATTAAAAAATTTATTATAAAGCTAAAATAAAAAAACATTGAAATATTAGCAAGTATTATGTAAAATGGAAAAAGCGGTCAAAAGGAAAACATGTATGGAGGATTACTTATGAATCTTGAAGTAAAACTACAGGTGTATGAGGGACCATTAGATTTACTGCTGCACTTGATTGACAAAAATAAAATAAATATATATGACATAAATATAGTAGAAATTACAGCACAGTATATGGATTATGTAAGCAGGATGGAAAAACATGATTTGGAAGTTGTAAGTGAGTTTATGGTTATGGCGGCTACATTATTGGATATTAAAGCTAAGATGCTTCTTCCGAGAGAGATTAATGAGGATGGAGAGGAGGAAGATCCTAGGAAAGAGCTGGTTGAACAGCTTCTTGAGTATAAAATGTACAAATATGCTTCATATGAGCTTAGAGACAGATATTCTTATGCGGAAAAGAGTTTTTACAGAAAAGAAAGCCTTCCGCTTGAAATAAAGCAATATGAGCCGCCACTTAATATAGAAGAACTTCTGGAAGGACTTACTTTAAGCAGGCTTAACAAAGTGTTTATGGAAGTTATGAAACGTCAAAATGACAAAATTGACCCAATAAGAAGTAAATTTGGCAGAATAGAGAGGGAAGAAGTCAGCCTGTCGGACAAGATGGAGTACATAGAAGACCTTTTAAGAGATAAAGGCACATTAAACTTTTTTGAACTTCTGGATTCACAGAAATCAAAAATGCATATAATTGTCAGCTTTCTCGCAGTTTTGGAATTGATGAAGGTGGGAAAGGTTGTAATAAGACAGGAAAAAATATTTGATGATATTATTATTGATGCAGCATAAATTAGCCGTTATGGAGGATTTGTTTGGAAAATGAACAGAAATAGTGAGATAGAAAGAACAGAAGCAGCTATAGAGGCTATATTATTTACTATGGGCAATTCGGTAGAATTGTCTAAGATTGCAGGGGCTATTGAACATGATGAAGAGACAACGAAGAAGATAATTCATAATATGATGGACAGATATTCGCAAAATCACAGAGGGATAAAAATAGTAGAGCTTGAGGGTGCGTTTCAGATGTGTACAAATCAAGAGTATTACGAACAGCTTATTAAAGTAGCATCACAGCCCAAAAAGCATATACTTACAGATGTTCTTCTTGAGACATTATCAATAATAGCCTACAAGCAGCCGGTTACAAAGATTGAAATTGAAAAAATACGAGGTGTAAAATGTGACCATGCCGTAAATAAACTTGTTGATTATAATCTTGTAACGGAGGTGGGCAGACTTGATGCACCCGGAAGACCTATATTGTTCGGCACTTCCGAAGAATTCCTTAGGCAGTTTGGAATACGTTCCCTTGATGATCTTCCTATAATAAATAAGGAAAAGGAGGAAGAATTTAAGATAGAAGCTGAAGAAGAGGCACAGCTTAAGCTTGATGTGTAGAAACAAGGCTTATAGAAAATCTGTACAAATAAGAGTACATATTTATGCAAAATAGTTAAGAAATTTAAAGATATGTTTGTGTGAAAAAGTTAAGAAAAGGCAAATGATTATGCAAAATGCACAAAAAACACCCCATTTTCGTGATGAATCATATTGACAATATTGCTTTATGATGATATACTATTTTTTGAAATAAAAGTTGTATTATTGTGCTTTTATGGGAATAATTACTAAGTTGATATAATTTTATCTTAAAAAAGATTGGTTATATTTACTAAGTAATTTTCTGATAAAAGAGAACGGACTTTTGTTGCAAATTAGTGAAAAAAGTAAGGGCCGGTAATTAGTCAGTGGCTCGGAAAGGTATGGGAAGATTATGAAAAAAAGAATTATGGCAGTTGCTTTAGTTGTTACTATGGCATCATCAGTGTTCTCCGGATGTGCTAAGAGTAAAACTAAATCGGAAGCAGTTGAGGTTAACAACTTTGAACCTGGTATTGAGATTGACACATCAAGCAAGATTGAATTAACTGTTTGGGAGTCAACAGGAGGACCGGATGAATTTATTAAGGCAGCCGGAGAATCATTTACAAAGCTTTATCCAAATATTACTATTAAGTACGTTAATGTTGAATCAGCAGATGCACAGACAAAAATTGCACTGGATGGACCTGGTGGAAACGGACCTGATTTATTTGCAGCAGCACACAATATAATGGGTGCACTTGTAGCAGGTGCATATGTTTCAGAAGTTCCGGCCGGAGTTGATGAAAATGTTAAAAAATATGTTATTGAAAGTGCTTCGCAAGGTGCTACACTGAAAGATGCAGCGACAGGAGAAAGTAAAATGTATGGTTATCCTGTTTCTGTTGAGACATATGCATTATTCTATAATAAAGATATTATAGAGGAAAAAGATGTTCCTAAGACGATGGATGATATGATTACTTATATTGAAGGATTTGATAAGAAAGACGTGAATCCGTTTGTATTTGATGCGGGAAATGCTTATTACAGTGTAATGTTTACAAATACTGATGAGAATCATCTCTATGGACCTGATGGAAGTGATATTACACAGACATGCATGAATACCAGTGATGCTGTTAAGAATCTTCAGACATTTGTTAAATTATCAGAAGCTGTTAAAATGCCAACAGAGGATATATCTACAAAATATTGTGATGCTATGTTCCTTGAAGGAAAAGCAGCTATGACTGTTACCGGTGCATGGAATATTAAGACATTTGAAGATGCGGGAATTAACTTCGGCGTTACAACAATACCTAGTCTTCCGGGATATGATCATCCGCCTATTACATTTGAAGGTGTAAGATGTATGTATGTATCTGCTTATTCAGAGCATCAGGCAGAAGCAGCAGCATTTGGCGAATTTTTGGAAACACCTGAGATGCAGAAACTCAGATATGATAAAACAGGTACTATGCCGGCAGCAGATATTCAGGTTGATGATGAAAAAGGTTATATGGCAGGAATGAATGCACAGATTGAGTATTCTTATCCGATGCCTAATATGTCACAGGCAAGCCTGTTCTGGAGTGCATTCGGTTCAGCATATTCTAACATCTGGAATGGTGTAACTAAGAGTGATGATGCTTCAATATTGGCAGAATTAGATGCAGCTAATCAGACAGCTACAAAAAAGAGCACTAAATAATTAATTACTGACCGGTATATTATATCGGTCGGTATAAAATAATAACTATTTCAGGAAAGTCAGGTGAGGATATGGGAGCATCTTTAGCAACAGATGGTTCTGATAAGAAAAAAGTAAAGAAGGCTGCTCTCCTTTTTATGGGACTTGGACATATAATCCATCTCAAACAATGGGTAAAAGGAGCTTTCTTTGCAGTAATTGAAGTTATATTTTTGTGTTTTCTGCCTTATATTTTTACAAAGCTGGGTGATTTGATAAATATCGGTAAAGATCAGTCAAGTATTCCGGTACAGGAAAGGCAACTTTCGCACTTTATGATGATTGATGGTATTGTGGTAATAGCGTTTATAATTATATTTGCTATTATTTACTATTTATCTGTAAAGAGTGCCATGGATGATTACAGAGAGTATTGTATAGCAGGAAAATTTGCAGATAACAGGGATGCAACAAAAGGTATTCTTGGAAAAGCTTTCCCTATTATCGGTCTTGCTCCGGCATTAATACTCGTAGTATTTTTTGTTATTGTCCCGTTAATCTTTTCAATTACGGCAGGATTTACCAACTGGTCAAATCCTGATCATATTCCTCCGGGAAATTCAATTAACTGGGTCGGACTTGAGAACTACATAGATATGTTAGGAGGAGAATCAGACTGGGCTTCGGCATTCCTGCGTGTTGCCGGATGGACAATTATCTGGGGATTATGTGCAACTTTCACATGTTACTTCGGCGGTTTGATTGTGGCTGTTATATTTAATGAGACAAAGCTTAAGATTGCACCGGTGTTCAGGGCTATATTTATTCTGCCGTATGCAGTGCCAAATATCTTAAGTATGATGGTTTGGAAAAACCTTCTTAACGGCTCTTCAGGAACTGTAAACAGAACACTTCAGGCGTTAGGAATTATAGATAGTGCAATACCGTGGCTGTCAGATGTTACCATGGCAAGAATAACGTGTATACTTATAAATCTATGGGCAGGTTTTCCATACTTTATGATGCTTATTGCAGGTCAGATGACAGCTATATCAGCTGATATATTCGAAGCAGCTTCTATAGACGGAGCTAATAAGTTCCAGGTATTTAAAAATATTACATTACCAATGGTATTATATCAGACCGTACCTTTGATTATTATGTCATTTACACATAATGTAAACAACTTTGGTGCAGTATTCTTCCTTACAGGTGGAGCACCAAACGTAGCTTCAACAACAACAACCGGAGCAGGAGGCACCGATATTGTGGTGAGTTGGATTTATAAGCTGACAATGGATCAGATGAACTATAAGAATGCATCAGTTCTTGCCATGTTCGTATTTGTTGTCCTTGCACCGTTTGCGATTATAAACTTTATGAATACAAAATCATTTAAGGAGGGAGAATTATAATGAATGCTAGTACAAAGAACAAAGTTTTATCAGTTATAGTAATTATATTTTTACTCCTTGTAACATTTGTTGTGTTATATCCAATCGTGTTTGTTATCAGTGCAGCATTTGCACCGGGTAATACGGCAACAGGATTATCAATAGTTCCATTTGGTGCCGGATTTACTTTTGAGCATTTTACTTATTTGTTTTCTGAAACTAATTTTATGCTGTGGTTTGAAAATACACTTATTATAGCTATTTGTACATGTATTTTATCTGTAGTTATATGTTCATTGGCAGCATATGTTTTCTCAAGATTCAGATTTGCACTTAAGAAATCAATGCTTATGTCATTGCTGATATTACAGATATTCCCTTCATTCGTGGGAATGATAGCAATATATGTTATTATTAACAGAATGGGAGCTTACAACCAGCTTTGGGGACTGGTGCTTGTATATGTTGCAGGTAACGTTCCATATAATACATGGCTTGTAAAGAGTTATCTTGATACTATTCCTAAGAGTCTTGATGAGGCAGCAAGAATTGATGGTGCCAACCATCTTACAATCTTTTGGAGAGTTGTTATGCCAATTGCAAAGCCAATTATTATATTCCTTGGAATCACTACATTTACAGGACCATGGATGGACTGGATATTCCCAAAACTTGTATTAGGTGATGATGAGAAACAGACATTAGCTATCGGTCTTTTCAGTTTCGTTACAGACAGAAAGGATCAGTTTACAACTTTTGCTGCAGGAGCATTACTTGTTGCAATTCCATTTGTATTCTTCTTTGTTATTACACAGAAGGCACAGACAGAAGGACTTGGTGCTGCAGCAGTTAAAGAATAACTTGATAAAGAACTTACAATTTTGCACTACGGTTTAAGCCGTAGTGCATTTTTATGTTTTACCATACATAAAATGTAATTAATTAATTAAATATTTTGTGTGATAAGTGGGGGAAATATGTTTAAGAAAAAGAGATTTCTATTTTGTACAATTATCATTTCTATATTGATGTGTGGAGATGTATTTTGTGAAGATGACATACAATTAAATGGTAAAGCAGCAGTACTTATAGATGGTATGAATGGAAGAGTACTATATGGGAAGAATGAAAGAGAGAAGATGCCTATGGCAAGTACAACAAAGATAATGACTTGCATAGTTGCTTTGGAAAACAGTAATCCGGATGATATTGTGGAAGTATCTGATTATGCTGCATCCATGCCGGATGTGCAGCTTAATATACGAAGTGGTGAGAAATACTATATTAAAGATATGCTTTATTCATTAATGTTGGAATCACATAATGATACAGCAGTTGCGATAGCCGAAAGTGTAGGAGGTAGTGTTGAAGGATTTGCAGAATTGATGAATAGTAAGGCAAAATCTATAGGGGCATTTGATACTAACTTTGTAACACCAAATGGGCTGGATGCACCAGAGCATTATACAACAGCATATGACTTAACTCAGATAGCAAGGTATGCTCTTAAAAATAAAAAATTTATGGAGATTGTGAATACAAGAAATTATTCGTTTTCTGAAATTGAGGGTAAAAGAAATTTTACAGTAAATAATAAGGATGCATTTCTTGATATGATGGATGGAGCAGTGGGAGTAAAGACAGGATTTACAGGTAAGGCAGGATATTGTTTTGTAGGGGCAGTATTTAAAGATAATAAAAAGTATATTACTGCGGTGCTGGCATCAGGATGGCCGCCACACAAAACGTATAAGTGGCAGGATACAAAGAAATTGATGCAATATGGTTTGGATAATTACGAGTATAAAGTGATTTTTGATGGAAGAGAGTATGTGTCATTTGCAAATGTTGAAAATGGTGTAAAAGACAGTTGTCAGGTCTATGCTGAAGGATATGAGAATATTCTTGTATCTGATAAAGATAATATTGATGTTGTATATAATGTTGACAGCAAAATTGATGCACCGGTGAAAAAAAATCAGGTGGTTGGAAGTGTCATAATAAACATAAATGGCAGTAAATACAGGGAGTATTGTATTAAGAGTAAAGAACATATAGAATTAAGAGATTTCAGGTGGGAATTTAATGCTATTTATAATCGTTTTTTACTTGATTTTTTGTAAGGTTAGTTATAAAATGGTAATCGGCATAGATTTGGATTTATTTTAATATAGAAAACGGAGGTTTAAAAATGAGTACAGCAGCAAATGGGTCAGCAAGGCAAAGAATAGAAGCTTTGCTTGATGATAACAGTTTTGTTGAAATCGGTGCACTTGTTACGGCAAGAAGTACGGATTTTAATTTATCAGGTAAAAACACACCGTCTGACGGAGTCATTACCGGATATGGTCTGATTGAGGAAAATCTTGTATATGTATATAGTCAGGATGCTTCGGTCATGAATGGTACAATGGGTGAAATGCATTCTAAAAAAATATCCGGATTGTATGATATGGCAATGAAGATGGGGGCACCAGTAATTGGATTAATTGATTGTGCAGGGATAAGGCTTCATGAGGCAACAGATGCATTAAATGCATTTGGTGAGCTTTATTACAAACAGTCAAAAGCTTCAGGTGTAATTCCACAGATTTCAGCAGTATTTGGTAAATGTGGTGGTGGACTTGGAATACTTACGGAACTTACAGATTTTACTTTTATGGATGCTAATAATGGTAAGCTTTTTATTAACTCTCCAAATGCAATTGCTGGAAATAATTCAGACAAGTGTGATACATCATCAGCTAAATTCCAGAGTGAAGAAAGCGGAAATGCAGATGTGATAGCAGATGAAAGTGAACTTATTGAAAAGATTAGAGAACTTGTTACATTACTGCCTGCCAATAATGAAGATAATATGTCATATGCAGATTGTACAGATGATTTAAACAGAATCAGTGAAAATATAACAGGCTGTACAGGTGATTCAGCATATGCACTAAGAGAGATTTCAGATGATAATTTCTTTTTCGAAATGAAGCCTGACTATGCGAAAGATATGGTTACAGGATTCATAAAGCTTAATGGAATTACAGTTGGTGCAGTAGCTAACAGAAGCGAAGTACTGGATGACGAAATGAATGTTGCTGAAAAACTTGAAGCAGTTCTTACTGCAAAAGGTTGTGAGAAAGCAGCAGATTTTGTAAAGTTCTGTGATGCGTTCTCCATTCCTGTATTGACACTTACAAATGCAGTAGGATTTAAATCATGTATGTGTCAGGAAAAGAAGATGGCTAAAGCGGCAGCAAGGCTTACATATGCATTTGCCGAAGCAACAGTTCCAAAGGTAAATGTTGTGACAGAAAAGGCATATGGTTCAGCGTATTCAATAATGAACAGCAAAGGAATCGGAGCTGATATTGTATACGCATGGGAGGGCTCAGAAATCGGAATGATGGATGCAGAACTTGCAGCTAAGATAATATGTTCAGACAAAAAGGATGATATTAATAAGACAGCTGATGAATATAGAGAACTTCAGTTGAATGCAGCTTCAGCAGCCGGTCGTGGTTATGTTGATACAATGATAAAGCCGGAAGAAACAAGAAAGTATGTTATTGGTGCATTTGAAATGCTATTTACAAAGAGAGAAGATAATCCGGCTAAAAAGCATGGAACAGTGTAGAAAGAGGTGCAGATATGAAAAAAGTTTGTAAATCTTTTCTGCTTCTGGCAGTAATGATTTTCTCAATATCTACATTTGCGTTTGTATGTTTTGCTGATACCACAGATTCAAAAAAGTCAATATCATTTGAATATGATAAGGATGATATTAATAGCGGTATGGAAAATACGGTAAAGAATATTTCAGGAATGTCAGATGCAGAGCTGGAATATTACATTAATAATTATGTTGGAATGAGTAAGAAGGCTTTTGAATCATTTAAGGAAGTTAAGGATAAAGGTATTGGAACATATATATCAGCAGAAGAATGCAAGATAAAAGAGTATGATGACTATTTAATTGCTGATTCGGTTATTCATTTTAAAGATGAAGATGTAAAAATGACTGCAAAGTTTCAGTATATTTCCGATGAGGTTATACCTGTAGATATTGAATTTTCTATTATTTCAAATGATAAAGATGTAAGTATTGGAAGTAAAATGTCAACGGCAGGATTAAATACTTTAATGGGAATGGGAACAGTAGTTATAGTATTAATTTTTCTTTCGCTGATTATATCATTATTTGCAATTGTTCCTGCAATTCAAAGTAAGAAGGCAGGAAAGAAGAAAGAAGAAAAGATAACGGAGAAAATAGTAAAAGAGGTTGAGGAAGACGAACTTGTTGATGATTTGGAACTGGTTGCAGTTATTACGGCAGCAATAGCGGCCACAGAAAATGGACAGACTGATGGTTTTGTAGTACGTTCAATAAAGAGAAGACCGCAAAACAAATGGAAAAATGCATAAATTTAGGAGGAAATAAAAATGAAAAATTATAAGATAACCGTAAACGGAACAGAATATGATGTAGTAGTAGAAGAAACTACAGGAGGACAGGCAGCATCAGCACCGGCAGCTAAGGCAGCCCCGGTTAAGAAAGCACCGGCAAAGAAGGCATCATCAGGAGCACAGGGTGGTATTAAGGTACCAGCTCCAATGCCGGGAAAGATATTATCTGTAAAAGTATCTGTAGGAACTGCCGTTAAGAAGAATCAAGTTATTATGATTCTTGAAGCTATGAAGATGGAAAATGAAATTTTGGCACCTGAAGACGGAACGATAGCAAGCATAGATGTAAATGAGGGTGCAAGTGTAGAGACAGGAAACGTATTAGCAACAATGAATTAATTGGTGCAGATATTAGAATTTGACAGGAGGATTAAAAATGGATTACGTTGTTAATACATTAGGAAATCTGATTCATCAGACTGCGTTCTTCAATCTGACAGTCGGAAATTACATAATGGTATTAGTAGCATTAGTATTTCTATATCTTGCAATAAAGAAAGAATACGAGCCGTTGCTTCTGGTTCCGATAGCATTTGGTATGTTACTGGTAAATATGTATCCTGATATAATGTTAAAGATTGAAGAGTCATCAAACGGGGTCGGCGGATTGCTTCAGTATTTTTATAAATTAGATGAATGGAGTATACTTCCATCACTTATTTTCCTTGGTGTTGGTGCAATGACGGACTTTGGACCGCTTATTGCCAATCCTAAATGTTTTATATTAGGAGCAGCAGCACAGTTTGGTATATATATTGCTTATTTTATGGCTATATTTATGGGATTTAATGATAAGGCAGCAGCAGCCATATCAATTATTGGTGGTGCAGATGGACCTACATCAATATTTCTTGCAGGAAAATTAGGTCAGACAGCTTTGATGGGACCTATTGCAGTTGCGGCATATTCTTATATGTCACTTGTGCCGATTATACAGCCGCCTATAATGAAGCTGCTTACAACAGAAAAAGAGCGTAAAATTAAGATGGAACAGTTAAGACCTGTTTCAAAACTGGAGAAAATATTATTCCCTATAGTTATTACAGTGGTTGTTGTACTTATACTTCCGACAACGGCTCCACTTGTAGGTATGCTTATGCTTGGTAACCTTTTCAGGGAATGTGGTGTTGTTAAACAGCTTACAGAGACAGCATCAAATGCACTTATGTATATTGTAGTTATTCTTCTTGGAACGAGTGTAGGAGCAACTACAAGTGCAGAAGCGTTTTTGAATCTGAATACAATAAAAATAGTTATACTTGGACTTGTGGCATTTGCATTTGGAACTGCAGCAGGTGTTCTTATAGGAAAGCTTATGTGTGCAGTTACCCATGGAAAGATAAATCCTCTTATTGGTTCGGCAGGAGTGTCAGCGGTGCCTATGGCAGCCAGAGTATCACAGAAGGTAGGTTCGGAAGCAGACCCATCAAACTTTCTTCTTATGCATGCCATGGGACCTAATGTGGCAGGTGTAATCGGTACTGCTGTAGCAGCAGGAACATTTATGGCAATATTTGGAATATAGTATGAAGCCGGAATACGGCAGAATGGAGTGATAAAATGGCAAAACAGGTTAAGAAACCCGTTAAAATTACAGAAACAATTTTACGTGATGCACATCAGTCATTGATAGCAACAAGAATGTCTACTGAGCAGATGCTTCCTATTGTTGATAAGATGGATAAAGTCGGATACCATTCAGTTGAATGCTGGGGTGGTGCTACATTTGATGCATCTTTAAGATTTTTAAAGGAAGACCCATGGGAAAGACTTAGAAAATTAAAGGATGGATTTAAGAATACAAAGCTTCAGATGTTATTCAGAGGTCAGAACATTCTTGGTTATAACCATTATGCAGATGATGTGGTTGAATACTTTGTACAGAAATCAATAGCAAATGGTATAGATATTATAAGAATATTTGACTGTTTTAATGATTTAGATAATTTGAAGACTGCTGTTAAAGCAGCAAAGAAGGAAAAGGGACATGCACAGATAGCACTTTCATATACACTTGGAGATGCATACACCCTTGACTATTGGAAAGAAACTGCTAAAAAGATAGAGGATATGGGTGCCGATTCAATATGCATTAAGGATATGGCAGGATTATTGCTTCCTTATAAGGCAACAGAGCTTGTACAGGCATTAAAAGCGGGTACGAGTCTTCCTATCCAGATGCATACCCACTATACATCAGGTGTGGCATCAATGACATATCTTAAAGCTGTTGAAGCAGGTGCGGATGTTATAGATACAGCAATGTCACCATTTTCTATGGGAACAAGCCAGCCGGCTACAGAAGTTATGGTTGAGACATTTAAGGAAACAGAGTATGACACAGGACTTGACCAGAATCTTCTTGCAGAGATAGCAGAATATTTCAGACCTATGAGAGAAGAAGCGTTAAAGTCTGGTCTTATGAATACAAAGGTACTTGGAGTAAATATTAAGACATTATTGTATCAGGTACCGGGAGGTATGTTGTCAAATCTGGTATCACAGTTAAGTGAGGCACATGCAGAGGATAAATATCAGGATGTGCTTGAAGAGATTCCTCGTGTGCGTAAAGATTTCGGTGAGCCGCCTCTGGTTACACCTTCATCACAGATTGTCGGTACTCAGGCAGTATTAAATGTACTTCAGGGTGAGAGATATAAGATGGTAACAAAGGAATCAAAGAAGATATTAAGCGGTGAGTTCGGTAAGACTGTTAAGCCGTTTAATAAAGAAGTACAGAAGAAGGCTATTGGAGATAAAAAGCCTATTACATGCCGTCCGGCAGATTTAATAAAGCCGCAGCTTGAGGAATACAGAAAAGAAGCTGCACAGTACATACAGCAGGATGAGGATGTACTGTCATATGCATTATTCCCACAGGTGGCTACAGAGTTTTTTAAATATAGAGAAGCACAGCAGACTAAGGTAGACCCGGCACAGGCAGATACGGAGAACGGGGCATATCCGGTTTAGAAGTGCAGATAATTAGTTTTCTTACGGGAACCGCTCTCGCTTAGTGAAATACGCAGCAGATACAGTGTACTGCCATTTTAAACTTTAGCATAGCCAATAATAAATGAGTCAGTACACGCTCGTGAAAGACCTCGCTAAGTACTGGCGAATTTCAACGTTCCCTACAGAAAACTAATTATCTTTATATTGTTTTTTTGAATTTGTGAGTTATTTTATGGTTAATAATAATATCCCTTTTCAGAATTGTGTACTTGATGAAAGTGAATTATAATTACACTAATAAATCGGAATTTTGCGGAGGTGTATGTAATGGAACGCTTGGAAAAGGTGGAACTTACAGCGTTATGTTTATTGCATCAAAATGGACAATATTTGTTACAAGACAGAGTAAAGAAAGACTGGAAAGGATTTACACTACCTGGTGGACATGTGGAACCAGGTGAGTCTATAGTTGATGCCATTGTCCGAGAAATGAAAGAAGAAACAGGGTTGACGATTACAAATCCAAAATTGTGTGGTGTAAAACAGTTTCCGATTGATGAAGGACGATATATTGTTTTTCTTTTTGAGGCAACTCAGTATGAAGGAGAACTTTGTTCTTCTGACGAAGAAAAAATGCAGTGGATTAAGACAGAAGAACTTGATAAAGTTAACTTGGTTAATGATTTTTATGATTTGATTGATGTGATGCTTGATGAGAATTTAAGCGAATTTCAATATGTCATTGAAAATATGAAATGGAATATTATCAAGAAGTAGATTAACAGCAAATTCAAGTTTGTCGGATAGTCACTTAAATTGTCTTAAAAATTAAGAAGTATATTGAGTATTTCTTGGAGTTTCTAAAATGAGCAGTGAAAACACTTTTCTGAAAATGGAGTAATAATTTAGACTAATTAGTTTTCTTTATATTGTTTTTTTGAATTTGTGAGTTATTTTATGATTAATAATAATTATCCCTTTTCAGAATTGTGTACTTGCTGAAAGTGGATTATAATTACATTAATAAATCGGAAGTTGTCAAACTAAATATATTATGAAATCTTTTCCTAAACTGTTTGGAGCGTTTAAAGGAGGACATGAAATGAGTTTTGATTATGAAAAATTTGAAAAGGATTTATTATTAGCTGTTGATGAATATGCAAAATCGCAATTGTATAATAAAGATGATATGTACATTATGTCAATTGAGTATTTCCCGGACTTTACAACTTTTATTGCAATTAGAGCGAATACATATTCTTATCTGGAAGAGCAGGTAGAAGAGGAGGATGAGGATTACACATATTATAAGTACTGTGAAGAAGAATGGGATTTATATGAGTCTTTAGAAGAAATTTCCAGTGTCTTACAGGATGAATACAACAAAATGGAAGAAAAATACGATGATGATGAGTTTGATGAATTGCAAACAGAACATGCTACAAAAATCATTGATGTTTGTAAGAATGTGATGAAAAAATTCAAAGAAACAGATACCTACAAGGAGTTTAAAAAGCTTTATCTTAATGTCTATGTTAGAGAATACTTTAATGAGGAAGAAACCATTCAGATATTTGGAGAACTTAATGGGAAAGATAGTATAGAGGAATATTCAGATTGGGTATAGACGAATAAAAAGTATGATGGAGCTTGCTTTTGTATTAATATCAATAATGAAAACATATGCATACAACCTCCAGCTTGTTTAGCTGGAAAATCGCAATTTATCGAGGTGAAAAGAATGAAAATTTTGGTAATAGGTGGTACTAGGTTTTTTGGCATACATATGGTAAATGAACTTTTAGCAGAAGGTCATGATGTTACTATTGCTACAAGAGGAAAAGTTTCTGATGAATTTGGTGACAGGGTGAGGCGGATAATTATTGAAAGAACAAATGAAGATAGCATGAAAAATGCTTTTAGTGGCAGACATTATGATGTTGTAATTGATAAAATTGCTTATTGCTCAAATGATATAAAGTATGTAATGGAAGCAGTCGATTGTGATAAATATATTCATATGTCAAGCACATCTGTTTATGAGCCTAAGCACATAAATACTATTGAGTCTGATTTTGATGGAGTTTCAAAAGAATTGGTATGGTGTGACAGACTAGCTTTTCCGTATGAAGAAATAAAGCGACAGGCTGAGTGTGCTTTATGGCAAGAGTATTCCGATAGAAATTGGATTTCTGTAAGATATCCGTTTGCACTAGGAAAAGATGATTATACAAAAAGATTGTTGTATTATGTTGAACATACTATGAAATCTATTCCAATGAATATAGATAATTTAGATTATCAGATGGGATACATACATTCTAATGAAGCTGGAAAGTTTATGGCTTTTTTAGTTGATAAAGATGTCAGAGGAGCAATTAATGGAAGCTCTGAAGGAACTATTTCCATAAAAGAAATAATTGAGTATGTCGAAAAGAAAACAGGAACAAAGGCAATTATTGACAAAGCAGGGGAAAACGCTCCATATAATGGAGAACCAGAATATAGCATAAATACTGAAAAGGCGAAAGCATTAGGATTTAGGTTTTCGGTACTTCAAGATTGGATATATGAACTTTTAGATTATTATATTCAATCAGTTAGCTAAATTTAAGTTTGTCGGATAGTAACTTAAATTGTCTCAAAAATTAAGAAGTATATTAAGTATTTCTTGGAGTTGCTAAAATGAGCATTGAAAACACTTTTCTGAAAATGGATTATAATTACACTAATAAATCGCAATTTGGCGGAGGTAGTAAAATGAAGGACATAAGTGTCTATTCACCCAAAAAGTATCAAGAGTCTGGCTATATTCAAGTATTCGAAAATATTTACAAGACTTATGATGATTTTATGAAAGAAGATTGTTATGTAACATCATTGAGTTTTGTTCAAGAACCGGAATTTGATGAAGGAGTAAGTCCAAGTGACATTTCTCAGTATCCGTTGGAGGATATTATGGATAAGTTTTATGTAGCTGTAAGTGATTTCTATGAAAGGGAAAATTTAGAAAGTGATTCTCTATGTTACTTGGAGTTTCAAGGTGCTGATATTGAAGATATAAAATCGTTGTTGGACATAGTTGGAAAACATGTTTACAATAAAGAAGTGGAAGGATATATAAAGCTGTTTATTGAATAAAGTGAGCAACAACTTTGAATTTGTAGAGGTAGTATGTTTAGGGATATAATATCAATAACAGAAACAAAATGTTTAGGCTTTGGGCTAATGATGCCCTGGGAAAACAATTTGGAAATGCAATTTAATCTTTGGAAAGATGGATTTGTATCGGGAAAAATTAATAAATTGAAAGAAATATGTGGAAGTGAGCAGGTAATAGGTGTTTTTTGTTATAAATGTGATATGGAGAAACAAACCTTTTCTTATCATATTGCTTGTGAAAACAAATTAAATGCTTTAAATTCAGAATTTGAAGAACTAAAGTTAGAAGCGTTGAATTATGCATGTTTTGAAAACGATTGTTGTGATGTTGAAGAAAGATTTACAAAATATGATGCTTTATGTAATGAAATTTGGGGACAATGGTTGCCTAACTCAAATTATATTTCTTTAATTGAGCCAGAAACATTTGGTTGTATTGAAGGATATGCATTGCTTGAGATATATACACCAGAAAATCCAACCGGTGGTTCATATCACTTGAAAATGTTATTGCCAATAAATAAAAAATAGACAAATTCTGGTTTGTAAGCTTTTTCCATAAGTTTTCCCTATTTTCAAGGCTTTGCGCTATGCCAGCCCCAAAATATGTATCCTTTTCCCTTGTTTTTGCCCTCATGGGCAAGTTACAAGGGAAAGTTTTTCTTATTCAGTTTTAATTCATTCCCACAACCTTATCCAAGAGCTTTGCAGATTCCCGCTTTGCCTCCCTTGTAGCGTGTGCATAGACATTCATGGTGGTGCTTACGTCCGAGTGTCCTAAAAGTTCCTGCACATCTTTTGGCTGTGCCCCGTTTGATAACAGGTTCGTTGTGTAGGTGTGTCTTAATGTGTGGAAGTGGAAGCCTTCTAATTCTGGTACTTTCCTTGCCGCTGTCCGGCAGGCTGTTTCTACGGTGGCAGGAAGTTCAAGACAGCCATCTTCCCTCAAGCATACAAAGGAGATTTCCGTATAATCCTCCGGCACATTCTCTGTCATTCCCAAGTTGTAATACTCATAATGTACCCGATTTTTCTCTGTAACTTCCCTGTAGAAATTCCTGTGGTAGAGTTCGCCATACTGCATACGGTTTTTAAGCTGCTGTTTCCTTGCTTTCTTCAAGATGTCAGCGAGGGCATTGCCAAAATCAACAATCCGCACTTTCTTCCTTTTTGTAGAGCCGATTTCGTGCTTATGGGTAGCGCCGTTGTAGCGGACACTCCTGCGGACTGTCAGGCATTGTTCCTCAAAGTTGATGTCCTGCCAAGTCAGTCCTGCCACTTCCCCAAGCCTGAGACCTGTGAAATAGGCTATCTGTACAGGCAGGATTGCGTCTTTGCTCCGCCTGCCAAGCTGTGCAATCAGCTTTTGGTACTGCTCAAATGACAACGGCTTGACCTTGCCATTGTCGGTGTCCGTTTCTTCCGCAAACAAGTCCATATCGTCCTTTTTATGCCTCATGACTACATACTGCATGGGATTGAATGTAATGTACTGTTTCGGGAACACCGCAAAGCGGAATGACTGCTGTAATACTGCGGAAAATGCTTTTACATAGTCTTTGGAATACCCTTTGGAAACAAAATCTTCAATCGTGCCTCCAAAAGACATGATATCCATGAACTGCTGTAAGTGCCCCGAAGTAACCGTTTTGAGTTTTCGTCTGCTTACAGGGTGCTGTTTAATACGGTTGATCGCCTGAAGATAAGTACCGACAGTGCCATTGCTTAATGTGCCTGTCTTTAATTCTTCCTCTGCCCATGTGTCAAGCAGCTGCCTAAGCGTGATATTGTCCGCCTTTGCAATGAATTTCTTGCTTTCGTAGTCCTCCATTGCCTGCCTTAACAGCTTTTCCGTTTCACTCTTGCTTTCTGTTCCTGCACATTCTTTCTGTACCAGATTTCCACTAGCGTCCTCCACATAGAAGCGGTAGTACCATTTTTTTCCTTTCTTCCGTACTGATCCTTTTGCCATAATCGTTTCTCCTTTCAATGAACGCATTTCTGCGTATGTAATTCATTGAACAGATATGGCAGTCGGAACTGATGAAATGCTTTCTGCTGATAAGGATAGCATAAAATCTGCTGTCCTTCCATACCTAATCGGGATCTTCCTCTGATAAAAGATTGGAAAGTCTTGCAGCGGCGGCATCAGGATTTTTGGAGTAGAGCCTCACTATGTCGCCCATGTCATTAAGGGCATTTACTGTGTGGGTAATCTCACGGAGGAACATGATTTCATCATATTCCCTTCCCGATTCAAATCCCATTGTCTTTGCAAGCCTGGCGTTTTCCCTGCTTCCTTTAAACTTCCTGCACGCAAGTTGGAAAGAGTCCACAAACAATTCGTATTCCTGCAACATCAATAGCAGCAGGTCTTTTGAAAAGTCTGATTCGGAAGTTTCCATGTCATAGGGCAGCTTTGAAAGAATGGAGGACATGGCATCACGGATCAACATTTCCCTTTTATCCGTAATGTCAGATTCGTATTCCTCCGTTTCGCCTTTTAACCACTCTACGGAAACATGGAGGGCATCGGCAAGACCGTCTAGGACGAGTTTCTTGGTGTTGTCAATCGTTCCCGCCTCATACCTCTGGATGGTGGATGCGGTGACACCCATTTTTTCAGCAACATAAGGCTGGTTGACGCCTAATTCCAATCTCCGCTGTTTTGCCCTGCCGCCGATTATCCTGCGCAGCTCTTTGTCTTTCATGTCGGGTTTCCTCCTTTATCGGTATGGTAGGAGTATATCATATAAAAAGCAATATTGCAATATGCAAGTTAAAAATAATTTTTGAAACAACATAACGCTTGACAATAAAATATAAATGGTGTATAGTAAGCATACTATAAAAATTGCATATTGCAATTTAAGAGGAGGAGAATGAATGACAGAAATGAAAATTGCCCTTTCGATTGAGGAGGCAGCAGACTACACGGGCGTTGGTCGGAACACACTAAGGAAACTGGTAGAGTGGAATAAGCTCCCTGTATTGAAGGTGGGGAGAAAGGTACTTATCAAAAAGGACATTCTGGAAATGTTTATGACTGTCAATGAGGGAAGGGATCTGAGGGACAAGGGCAATGTCAAAGCAGTCACAAGAAAAACGGCTGTATAAAAGGCAGGCGCATGGTGGCAGTGAACTTAAAAAATGCAATCATTTTTGAAAAGAGAACTTAAAAAATACATTCACTTTTGAAAGATGAACTCAAAAAGTAAGTTCACTGAAAAACTGTGTGATATATGTTCCGCCAAAAATGAACTTAAAAAGTGCAATCACTCTGAATAAAGTCAGTTGACCGCCGGAAACAGCAGAAATGAAATCCAGCATAACCAGTACATCTGGGACAGATAAGGAAAACAAAGACGGGCAGAAATAATAAGACCGCTGATAAAACAGGCATAAAACAGCCGGAAAATTGTTTCCAGTATGCAGGAGATGCATTTCACTGAATACCCTCGGAGAGCCCCCGCAGTATTGGCTTGCCAATACTGCTAGGGGGTTATCATCTATGGCAGAGCCAAGATGATAACCGCACTGCCCCGATATGGAATCAAGGAGGAAGGACATGGGAGAAATCTCTTTCAGCAACCACATCAGCAACAAGAAAAGCGCCATCAACAGCAAGTCAAAACTTGCAGGGGTTGCAAAACACAATCTGAGGAAGTATCATTCGCAGGATTACAGCAGGGATAACATCACGCTTCTTTATGGGACAACCAATCTCATGCAGGACGTGAAAGATGTTTACCGAAAAGAGTTTGACGCTGCCCTGCGTGAATACAATACGAAACAGACAAGACCGGAAAGACGGATTGAAGATTATTTTGAACATGTATCCGAAACGGAACAGGATATGGCAGTGGAAATCATCATACAATGCGGGGATAAGGGCTTTTGGGAACAGAACACGGATGACAGGATATTTATGAAGCAGGTCTATAAGCAGCTCCTTTTAAAACTGCAGGAGTACCTGCCGGATTTTAAGATAGCTAATGCGGTGATCCACTTTGACGAGGCAAGCCCGCACATGCACGTTGTGGGAGTTCCGATAGGGAGGGGATTTAAGCGGGGGCTGTCAACAAAAGTGTCAAAACGCTCCGTATTCACTCCCCAAGTCCTGTCAGAAGTTTTGCAGGATAAAATGCGGGCGGATGCAAACCATTATATGAAAGC
>JAAVHZ010000041.1 GCA_014799465.1 Lachnospiraceae bacterium
CAACGAGCCAAGTGGCTGCTTGCAGACATTTGGCGACTGCCGCGAGGGTCAAATACCCCGCAGCTTGCTGCGTTACAAATTTGATGCCCCGTCAGCTTGCTGCGGGGTATTTGACTGAAATAAAAATGCGGAACGCTGTCACGCTCCGTACCTTAATAGTAATCTCAAATAAATATAGTATTTTTATATAATGACATATAATAAAACATTAGAACAGCATATAATATTTTGAATTGTAATTTAGTGCTATATTAATTTAGGATTAGTATAAATATTCAATTTTTAATAGCATTCCGAAAAACTTTTTTCATACTCTGACATACCTTCATATATGAACTAAGTTAAATTAATCATTGTAATCATAAAACAACTTATCCAATAGTATATCAAGTTCCTTTTTGTCTCCCAAAGCCGCTTTTATAAGTACACCTGCATTCTTAAACATTAGTTTAAAATAGAGCCGGTCGCCCATGTCATCATATTTTCTTGTTGAATTGATAAGTATATTTTTGCGAAGAACGATATATTTCTTTCCTTTGCTTTTGCCGTAGGCTTTTAGAGCCTTAGCGGTTGCAACATTCTCCATAGCCTTCTTCTCAACAAAACCGCCTATTGTTCGAAATGTCGTGCTTTCTGCCCGGAATATACCGCAGTAAAGTCCTGTGATGCCGAAAGACAGCCGACATAGAATATCATTGCAATACAGTGGAAAGGAGTATCTCTCAAAGCGGATAGGTGCACCTCCGCCGATATATCTTCCCGTATGGATAAGATAGGAAATTTCTTTAAGAGTGCTTTTGTCATCCGGTTATCGCAGTCGATTGTAACGATTACATCTCCGCTTGCTGCAAATATACTTGCATTTCTTACCTTTGCAATACATCCGTCCTCGTTGAAAATTACCTTTGTACCATGTTTTTTTGCTATATTTGCCGTTTTGTCTATACAGCGGTTACATACAACAATGATATCCACAACACCGCCGTAGAATTCAAGCTGTCTGTTTTCAGTCATGCCAAGCAGATAATCCGTTGATGCTTCATAAAATTTTGCTAATTTGATGATGTTCCTATGGGGTATTTCTTTATAATCATCAGATTCATAAGAGCCAAGAGTGGAAGCCGGAATTTCTGTCTGCTGTGATAGTTGTTACAAAGTCATTCTCTTTTCTACACGCAGGTCTTTTAGGCGTTCCTGTTGCTTTATTTGCGTTTTCATAGATAAATCTCTCCTTTACGAAAACAGAATACCACACAAACAGGCGGATTCCTATCGAAAATTTCCAGCATGATAGAAAAAGACTGATTTTTGGAAAATTTCTGACATGGTGGATATACGGGAAAAGCAGGGCGTTTTGTTAGATAGTGCCAATATTGGATGACACAGCACCGACAAGGGTTGCCTGTCAGGGAAACAGTGAGGGGAGAACAGCAGCAATAAAAAAGTGCCCAAGATTGGACATATTTATCCGGTATCGGAAAGGTACCGTTAAATTGGATTGGTGCCAGTTCGGTACCGGAGAAAGGAGTATGGAATGAAATTATCAAGATATGAACAAGAGGTTGTTATCAACTTTAATGCAGATGAAAGCGAAGCAACAGTTTACACAGCAAATCCGTAGTGGATGCGGAAAATGGATAAGCTGTGTAAGGAGTTTCCGGTAGTGATCCGGATAAAGTCATGGACGGAAGTGAGCAAGACCTATGTTTTGCCGAAAAATCTTGTTAGGATTGGAAAATAAAGAACATTGAGTGAAGCACAGCTTAGACATTTGTGGGAGTTGCAGGATAAGGTGTAATAGTTTCAAATATTGGAAGATAAATGTAGAAATCGAAAAAAGTAAACCAAATAGTACAAAAATGACTTTTTGGAGTAGAAAAAAGTAGTGAAAAGAGATATACTTATGGTTAACTAAAACTAACTAATATAAGGCGAAAAACTATGAATAACAAATCAGCTGAAAGACACCAATGTCTTGATCAGGTGGGCAGAAACAAAGGCTTGCAGTAGCAACGGCTGTCCTTTCAGTCAAACAGCTCTTGATCTTTGATGAACCAATCAGCAGTCTTGATTATAGGCACATGATAGAAGTCAGTGATATGATTAAGGAATTAAAAAGGCGTGGAAAAATAATTCTGATTGTTTTCCATGATTTTGAGTTTTTGAGCTGTACTTGTGACACCATATTCAATATGGGAGGATAGTTTAGGAAGGGACTGATATTATGCTTGAGATTACAGATAAAATAAATTATGGAGCTAATGTTGAAACGGTCATTGAAAATGATGACTGCAAGATTATGAAAATCCATGATGAAACGGGGGAAGGCATGATGACTATGTATCATGTGTTTTCTGGCGTCACATTAATGTATAACGATTTTCATATGAGTAAATGTGTATCAGGATTTCAAGCAGATACGAATTTACTTTGCATTGATCATTGCAGGGAGGGCAGAATAGAGCAGGAAGTAGGAAAAGATGCGTATAGTTACTTAGAAGCGGGGGATTTGCGGGTTGACAGACGGTTGAATCATTCAGGGCAGTTTGTATTTCCGTTGTGCCACTATCATGGCATTTCCATTGGATTTGAATTGAAAGTTGCCGAAAAGGAATTGCCTAATGTGGTAAAAGGCTTTTCTGTAAATTTGTTACGGATAACAGAGAAATATTGTAATAATTCAAGTATGTTTGTAATCCATAGGGAGCCGGCAGTTGAGCATATCTTTTCAGAATTATATAATGTTCCGGCAAAAATCAAAAAGGATTATTTTCGCATTAAGGTGTTGGAGCTGCTTTTATTTCTTGATGCATTGGAACTTTCAGAGCATAAAGAGGAACGTCCTTATTTCTATAAAAGTCAGGTTGAAAAAATAAAAGCGATTCAGGCATTGATGACTGCTGATTTAACAAAAAACTATACGATTGAAGAATTATCCAAACAGTTTGATATTGCCCTGACACCATTAAAAAATTGCTTTAAAAATGTTTATGGTAGTCCTATTTTTGCATATATGAGGACGTATCGAATGAATTATGCAGCATCGTTACTGCGAACAGATAAAACACTCAAGATAGCAGATATTGCGGGCATTGTTGGATATGACAGTCCAAGTAAGTTTGCATCAGCGTTTAAGCAGGAAATGGGAAAAACACCACTTGAATATAGAAAATTTTTTATCTGATTGGAATAGAAAAGACTGTGTGGAGTGGAAGAAAATAAATGTAGATGTTATTATGTGGGCAGTTGGTTACGGCTAACTGTCTTTTTATTTATTTTTTTTCAGAGAGGTGAGAACAATGAAAAAGTCCGAAAAAAATTGGTTTTATACGTTACTACTTTATGCCAATTCCTGTAAGGGAAAAATGGCAGTATCCGTATTCTGTGCGGTATTGAGCGTAGTTGGAGGGTTTGTGCCATATTATTCTGTTTATCAGATCTTACGATTTTTGATTGCACAGGAAATGGAATGGGAGAAAGTGGTTTTATGGGGAATGGTCGGTGCAATCGGGTATTTCATGCAGATTTTGTTTTATGGAATTTCAGCGGTTCTGTCACATATTTCTGCTTATGTTATTTTGGAGGAAATTCGGCTGAAAATTGCCGGACAATTGATGAAGGCTCCGCTTGGTGAAGTGATGAATCGGCGGATTGGGTACTTAAAAAATATAATTGTAGACAAAGTGGAGGAAGTTGAATCTCCATTGGCTCATATGATACCTGAGCTGTCATCAAACTTGTTGCTGCCTGTTGTGATCTTTGTCTGGATGGCATTGATTGATTGGCGTATGGGGCTGTCTATACTGATTGCTCCGGCTATTGCCATGATACCAATGTTTTTCCTTATGAAAAATTATAGCAGCCAATATGCGGAATATATGGAAGCAAATAATCATGTGAATAATGTCATTATTGAATATGTGGAAGGAATTGAAGTTGTAAAGGCATTTAATCAGAGCAGTAGCTCATATGAAAAGTTTTCTAATGCAGTAAAATCGTTTAAGGATTTTACATTAGAATGGTTTAAAAGTTCGTGGAAAACAATGAATTTGACTTTTTCGATTCTTCCTACAACCTTATTAGGCGTTCTGCCAATAGGATTACTGCTTTATAGTAAAGGTTCGATTTCTCCGGATAATTTAACCATGTGCTTGATTCTATCATTAAGCATTGTTTCGCCACTGATGAGAGTAACCACGTTTTTTAATGAATTGAAAGCTATGGAATTTTCCGTAAATAGTGCTTATGAATTGATGAATATCGCCAATTTGCCAGATTCGGGAAAAGATATTTCTTTAAATACGGTTGGAATAAATGTGAAAAATGTTAAATTTTCATATGAAGCGGCAGAGGAAAAGAATGTACTAAATGGAGTTAGTTTTACCATGCCGCAGGGAAGTTTTACCGCTCTGGTCGGGCCCTCTGGCGGTGGTAAGTCAACGATTGCAAGGCTTATTGCACGATTTTGGGATGTTTCCAGCGGAGAAATAGAAATTGGAGGTATCAACATAAAAAATATCAGTGTAAAGCAGCTTTCGGAGCTGATTAGTTTTGTAACACAGGATAACTTTCTTTTTAACTGTTCCCTAAAGGAAAATATCCGGCTTGGTAATCCGACTGCCAGTGATGAAGAAGTCTACGAGGCTGCAAAAGCTGCCTGTTGTGACAGTTTTATTCAAAAGCTGGAGCATGGATATGATACACCAGCTGGAGAGGCAGGAAAGCAATTGTCAGGCGGTGAAAAACAGCGGATAGCGATTGCACGAGCGATTTTGAAAAATGCTCCGATTGTCATTTTAGATGAAGCAACAGCGTTTACTGATCCGCAAAATGAAGCTCAGATTCAAAAGTCCATTATGGAGTTGTCGAAGGGGAAAACGCTTTTGGTTATTGCACATCGGCTTTCTACTATCCAAAATGCGGATCAAATTGTAGTGTTAAAAAATGGGGATATTGTAGACTGCGGAAAACAAAAGGAGTTATTACAACGCTGTCCTCTTTATGCGGATATGTGGAAAGCACATACCAGAACGCAAAATTGGAGTGTAGGTTCAAAGAGGGAGGTGCAGTAAAATGTTTCATACTATAAAGCGCATTATAAAATGGTCGGTGGATTATAAGTATCGGTTATATTTAGGAGTGGTTTTATCTTTTTTTGAAAGTATAATGACAGTAGCCCCTATCATGGTTACTGCATGGGCATTAGGGAAAGTCTTGGAATCCTATTGGGGAAGAAGTTCGCTGCCAGAAAATATAGTTTTACTTTCAACAGGTGCGATTATTGTCTTTATCTTTCTGCGGTTTTTGTTTTCTTATGGAAAAGCGGTTTTGCAGGAAAGTATAGGGTATGAAGTTGCTGCAAGGCAGCGGTTCAGGTTAGGAGATATATTAAAACGTGTGCCGCTTGGATATTTTGCAAAGAATAGTGTGGGTGATATTTTGGCGGGAATTACATCAGAATTATCGGCATTGGAGTTGCAAAGCATGAAAATGGTGGATGCGGTTCTGAATGGATATATTCAGCTTCTGGCAGTTATTGTTTGTCTTGCTTTTTTCAGTCCGGCTATCATTATCATTGTTGCTGTGGGCATACTCATTTCGACAGCAGCTTTGAAAGGAATCAGTATTCATAGTGAGAGGACAGCATCGAAAACAAATCAAGCAACAGAAGAAATGTCCAGTGCAGCGATAGAATATATCAGAGGACTGCCTATTGTAAAATCTTTTGGTCAAGAAGGGGTTTCCATAGACAACTTTCGGAATGCTTGTAGAAAATTAAAAGATATTCACATAAAAATTGAAAAAGGCTTTGTCCCTTATAATTGTGTTCATTTGTTTGCGTTAAGGTTAGCGTCCATAGGAGTGGTTTTGTTTTGTACATGGCAGAATTATAATAGTCGGATGGATACTACTGTGTTTTTAATGTTTGTATTATTTTCCTTTGTTATTTTCAGAAGTGTTGAGAATATAAATGATGCCGCTCATGTTCTTGGGATAGTGGATGCAGCAATAGAGCACCTGAACGAATTAGAACAGGCAGATTATATTGATGAGAATGGCAAGGATATATCACCTGAAAACTATGATATAGAGTTTAGAGATGTATCCTTTGGATATAATCAGCGAACAGTATTGCATGACATTAGTTTTTCCATTCCACAATATACTACTACTGCGATTGTAGGGGCATCTGGAAGTGGAAAGTCTACTATATGTAACTTAATTGCCCGTTTCTATGATGTGAATAAAGGAGATATTTATTTCGGAAATCATGATGTACGTGAATATAAATGTGACAGCCTACTTAAAAATATAAGCATGGTTTTTCAGAATGTTTATCTGTTTAGAGATACCATAAAAAATAATATCCAATTCGGTATGGCAAACGCTTCAGATGAGCAAATTATAGAGGCGGCGAAAGCTGCCCGATGTCATGATTTTATTATGGCGTTACCGGAAGGGTATGAAACAATTGTCGGGGAGGGTGGATCGTCATTATCCGGTGGCGAAAAACAGCGTATTTCAATTGCACGAGCTATTTTGAAAAATGCTCCTGTTATTATTCTGGATGAAGCGACTGCAAGCATAGATCCTGAAAATGAATACTTGATTCAGGAAGCAATATCTGCTTTGACAAAAGATAAAACAATTATTACGATTGCTCATCGCTTGGCAACAATCGAAAGCGCAGACCAAATTTTGGTAGTCGATAATGGCGCTATTGTACAAAAAGGAACACATCAACAATTATTTGAGCAGGAAGGAATTTATAAAGAGTTTATAGAAATTAGAGAGAAAGCGGAAGGATGGAGGATAGCATAACAAAATAATTTTTATGTTGGGAAGCACTTGTTGGAGAAAAAACAATGAACGCTTTTCTGTATTTTAAAATAACAATACACTGTCGTTCCCCACCAGTCCTGACTTCGTTTCAGATGCAGTCGATTTTAGAAATGGAGGACAGGATAATGACAGATAGGGAAGATAAGACTGTTTAAGCCATACATGACAAGACTGAGTATTGAGGACGGCAGATTTAACAATGAACTCTTTGACAGACTTGTGCAAAGGCTCATGTTTATTACATGGCAGTTTGATATGCATTACAGTGAAAAATAATCGGGCGTGATGAAACGCAGACGGGGGACATTCGGTATATGAGTGTCCCTTTTCCTATGCCCGTTATCCATATCATTATTAACAGCGTTAAGGGCAGAGAGGAGTGAGAAAATGAGTGAAAATAAATTAAAAAGTAGAGATGCGATTGATGCGGAATTAAAGGAAACAAAAGCAGAACTTGCCATTCTGAATGGTGATACAGTAAAAGATATTCTGAATACTCTCTTTTCTGATTTGTATTTCTGCCGGACGATGCAGAATATTTTTGCAGGAAAAGTAAAACCAAGTCGCATGAAAGCAGAACTTGCGAGAGTGAAAGCAGGCTTTCCGAACTGGATGCGCTTATTTCAAAACTCTATGAGGACTGGGTAGCGGGTAGAATTAACGAAACAAACTTTACCCGTATGATGGAAAAGGCACAGGGCGAACAGGAAGCCTTATAGAAAAAGGCGGACATGATGCGTGAGCGTCTTGACGGAGTGGCAAAAGAACAGGAGGACAATTCAAAGTGGCTGTCACTGATAAGGCAGTATGCCGATATTAAGGAACTAGACAGGGTAATGGTGCTTATCCCCTGTGGCGGAGAAATATCTATAAAATACAATCAAATCTTGAAGTTTCACAATCAATTCGATTATTTTTCAACTATTTAGGTATGACACAGATTATTCCTTTAGTTTCTACAGTTTTATCCACAGAAACCCAATTTTACAACCATCTGCAATTTCACGGAAGATATTCAATAAACTCCTACAGATTCGTAAACTTATTAAATCTACTCTTGAACCTGAAACCACTGCCTTCCACCGTAAGCTCTAATGCAGTCGTTACCTCTCTGAAATTTGCTGCCCATGAATCAAAATGATAAATACCCATCTGCTTTAAGGCTTCTTTCTGCAGATACAACTGCATTATATAAAGCTCGCACATGGTATTACTTACAGGTGTGCCTTACGCAACACCTTAACAGCGATAAAATGGTAGAGTTTGGATGGTTGGTTTTACAATACAAAACCGAAAGGATGAATACTAATGATTGATGCGATTTACAACTATCATCAGGACAACCAGACAGCCATTAAGGTATCAGAGGAATGGGAAACACTCTGCATAAGGTTTGAAGAAGAACTGATCGAAGATTATGATTGAGGTTATGGCATAGAAATTTGAATAGAGAATATTTTGAAATGGTCTTATCCCTGTGGTACGGAGATAAGGCTTTATCTTTTCATGAGGGTAAGATTTTTCAGAATGTGTAATTTTGTTCACTCAATTTTCGTCTGCATAGATAAGAGGTTACTTGATATGGTGATAAGTACCAAGTTTATATAATAATTTGTCTATTATTTCACCATAAATCTTGGTATTCAAAATCGTATATATGGTAAAGACACTTGTCGTTTTGCACTATAATACAAGTGGTAATTTGTTTGATGTGCCGAAAATGTATTTCATAAGCAACAATTCAGACTTTTTATGACACATATAGATTAGAAAACTAATTGAAAGGATGGTCTTTATGAAACGAATTTTGATTTTGCTCGGAGCTATGAGTATTATCCTGACATCGTGTGGTACTACAACAAGTGATACGGCAAATAACATAGAAACAACATCATCTTCGACTATAGACACTACAAAGGGCGATACCAAAAAACATTATGCCGCAAATGGTGTCGAGCTTAATATAGATATGAGCAATTATAGCGATAAAGCGAAATTGCTTACTGCTGATGATATTTACTTATTAAGCTATAATTGTGGATATATTTCAGGGAATCACCCTGTTATGATGATTGTTGAAAACCAAGATCAACTTGATTATGCAGGTGAAAGATATGGTCTTGCTTTGCCGCCGGAGGGATTCTCTGAGGACAAGTTATGGTCTTATAATATAGGTATTTCAAAGCCTTTTACTGAAATGGCAGAAAAATATCCTATCAGCGATTACAGCTATGTGATTGAGTATGATGAAGTCGGCAGTGGTGGATACGATCTGCGTGTAGGTGCTTTACTTGTTGATGATGACATCTTACACTTTGTAAGGACAGCAGACAGTAAGACACCTAATCCTGAATCGGTACAGCCTGATGTTATGGGCGGCTTTTGTTACATGGCTGCCGTTCCAAAAGGTACGCTTATGAACGAACACTATGACCATTGGACTTATCCCGATAAAAATGATATGTATCAGGACATTGATTCCAGCTATAATGTGGATTACAACCTATCTGATACAACTGAACTATATTAAATATACGGTGATGCAGGATATATCGTTCGGAATGATGAAGAAATGCAGGCATTAGTCGATATGGCAAAATCTGTAACAAATAAGTCAAATGAACCAGTATTTACTTTTCGTCTTAATGTGGACTATAACGAGGAAACACTTCTCTCCAGATTTTTTCAAGTGATAATGAGAAGAAGCCACATTCCGCTGACAAGGTCAGCATAGAAAATGATATGGTCAATATGGAGTATGACTCATCAGACGGTAACTGTACTGGTCTTGCTTATGCTACAATACCACTAAGATTTTTACCAAATGGGCTTACATCAGATTGGAAGTCACCTGATACATATTGAGGAACATACTAAAGTAGATTTGGTTTAGATTTCCTTATATTCTAAAAAGAAAAACAACAAACAAAATGGCTTAAAATCCGTGTTTTCATAAGATTTTAAGCCTTTTTGTGTATTATACATCCAGACTATCCTCAGCGCCTATAAATATTTGCATTTCGTTATTTAGATAAAGCCTTGCGTATTCAAGTGGATTGTCTATTGCCATTGCATTTAGCACATGGTCTGTCCACGCTGTTGTTTACAAGCATATCAAATCAGTTCCCACGCCGTAATTGTTTTGTGTTATAATGTGTTGTAGGTTTTCCTTTTCCTTAAATTTACCCTTATTAGGATTAATAACAGCAGGGGAGAGAAAATAACATAAGAGAAAGCTCACATTGTACAAAAACGAAATTGAGATAACTGCGGATGAATATATAAGATATCTTTCAGAGAATACACATGGAGAGCAGGCATATCAGTATTCATATACTCTTAGATAATTTATGGATAATACATTTTTTAAGAATTGTATTTCAGGGAGTGTAGATAGTTTATATAACAAAAAATCATTTCCGATTTATGATGTAACTGAGCAACAGTATTGGACTGCCTATAATATTATGTATGTATTATATCATGAGAATAAAGAAAGATTTTTGGTTTATTGTAATGAAGTGAAAACCAGATGTGATAATATGGCAGCACACAGAACAAATGTATTATTAAAAGAGATTACAGGAAAAAATAGTTTTAGAGGGTGTTTACAAGTGAAAAAAATCACTTTGGATAATAGGAAAGAGGGAAATCAACGTTTAACCATAATGATTTTCACAGAGGGAACAATATTAAAACCCAAATCATGGCTGACACTATACACGCACAATTCTTATATTCCAATAGGGTGTGCAGTGGAATTGATAAGTGTGTACTTGCAGGAAAATAGTAAGGATGCATGGAATTTATGTACTGGTTTATCTGATTATGTAGAAGAATATAAAAAGGGATGTTGATAGATGGGATGGAAGAATAATCAGGAAGACGAAAAAAATACAGAGTGGATGCCATTGGATAGTAAATTGAGAGGCAAGGTTATAAGAAAAATCTGGTTTTGCAGTATGAGCCGAGAGAATTTGTCTTTGATGACATTTAGTTTAGTTTTGATAATTGGAACAATATGGTGTGTGACAAAAACAGACCCTGGACATAGGGGATTGGAAGCAATCTATAATTTAGTAGTGCATCATACAGGTGGCTTTTTTTGGATTATGATATCTGTTATCTGGCTATTTTTGGTTGGTATTAATGTGTTAATTCACATGATGAAGACTACGATTTATGTTTTTAGGGGAAAAGGGTATATTGGTACTGCAAAAGTACTGAAGATAAGGTATGACGATGGAAGGGGAGGTGGTGGGAGAAGCATACATAGAGCATATTATGAATTGACCATTATGATGAACAAGGAGGGGAAAGAGGTGCAATATGAGTTAGGTTTTACAAATTATTGTGGAGAATATGAGAGAGAAACAGTAAGGTACAAAGGAAGAGATTTAAAAATAGATAAGGACTACGTAGTGGTGGTTACGGTTGATGAAAAGTTTTTTGTATTACTGGAGTGAGAATTTTAAGTTTTCGTATTTGAGAATCCGGGCTTTTACCTTATCATCCATAGGGAGTTGGTTTCTAACCAGTGCCAAGTTTGAAACCGGTTTTCCGTTCCATTTTTGTACAGTTATGTAATACGTAAATATAACGCTTTTCTGATAGCATTTTCACTTGGAAATGCTCACTTATTCGTCACTTTCCGAAAATCGGAATTGACAGATTCTATGGCATTTATAGCAAATCTATATATAGTATTTTATGATGTTATCAAGCGTGATAGTAATCAAAACGGAGGAAGGAAGAAATTTAATGGAAAGTTAGAGAAACAACAGTTAGGGTAAAGATGTAAAGAAAACCACAGAAAATATATTGGAGGAAATAATTATGTCATTATTTGGTAAAAAGCAACCTAAGGATATTATTCCTGTAACAATTGACTTGTGTGATGATTGCTTTGTTCTGAATGGAAAGCAATTCACAATACCTGCGAGGGTATCGGAACTTATTGATATTCTGGGCGAACCACGTTGTGTTGCCGATAGAAATAAGGGTATTAAAAGTTATAAGGAAATGGTTTGCAAGAATTATAACCTTTTACACGAGAAGTTTTCGGAAATGGATTATTATTGGGACAATTTGGGACTTATGGCTTCTACACATGAGCAAAAAACGGTGTACTGTTTTTGGATAAAGTTAGGCGATGCAAAAAAATACCCTATGGAAATGGCGAAATATAATTTTTCGGGGACACTGCTTATCAACAGCAGACCGTGGCAGGAAGTTGTTGAAGAAATAGGAGGAAACAGGCATACGTTCTACATGAAATTAGGGAAACTCCATGCGAACGTAATTCGCTACGGCACTGAGGCAAAAGATGTGAAGCAATTTCAAATTGGGCTTAATGACGGCGAGGAATTCAAATACTTTGACTAAAGTGTTTTTCAAAATTAGCAGGTATTATAATAACTCCCGGTTTATCTAAACAATATTAGTACAATCAAAATTTTTTGAGTAGATTGCAATCTGTGATTGATGAACGAAATATCACAATGGATTATAAGGAGCATAGTTATTGTGGAGCGGAAGCAGAGTTTACAATTATGGATATAAATATTATTGAGAATTTTACAATAAAAGAATTGGAAAAATATGATTTTAATCCTTACCCGGATTTTGCTGCCGGTATCGAAAAATACTATAAAAATTTGAGGAATAATCAAATTATCTGGTGTAAAATATCAAATGCTAAAAGTATTAATTATAAATTGAAAGAGATTATGGGATTAGGATTGTATGTTGAACAGATAAAATCTCCTTATATTTAGTCAGAATATTGATGAAAATGATGGCTACGGAAACAAATTTGATGCAAAAACCATTTCAAAATTTATAGTATGAAATTAGTAAATAAACTTAAAACATGGGTAATTGCGAAACTTGCAAAGCTCGTTTGTCATGATTCTATAATACGATAAGGATGTACAGCCATTGTATTATATATGGCCAAATGATTATGAAAAGAAAAGTTTAGATGAGTGTTCAAAGCTATCCGTTGTTATTATCATTGTATAAAGGTGGAGGGCGTATATTAATCATTCCGGTTATAAACCATAATAGATGTATTTAAAGCTGTAGAGGAATATTATCAAGAGAATCCTAATTATAACCCTTACCCTACAAAGAAACTGGAATTATTTGATGGTTCTGTGCTGACAGTAAAGCATCCTAAAGATAAGCATTTTAATGATTGCGAGGACTGTCATACGGCAGAAATATATCAGTGTTATTGCTATCTTCAAAAAGAAGATGCTGAGTCATCAGCAGATTTTTTCAAATTAAGGAATCTGACTATGGAATATTTAAACTTCGGATAGAGATGAAAAATTGGTTGAGCTGTTTAAGGAGTTTACTTTAGACTGCAAAATATAATGTGTTGAAAAGGAGAGTGTTTGTTGGAGCAAAACAATGAACACTTTCATATTTTATTGTGTGAGAAAAAATAAATTGACATTTAGTGAGTGCCAACATGTTTTGCATTATACCATATTCAGTGAGGAATACATTCATGCCTGCATAACCTCAGCATATGATTTTGCTACATCCTCACGGGAAGGTATATTTGCAATTTTATAAGTAAAATGTTCACAGAATAATGATGGTGACAGTCTTTCCATCCATTCTGTCAGCAGAGCTGGGAGAAGCGGCTTTTCTTCACGGATAAAAATAGCTGCATAATATGGAGCCATTTCTGGTGATTTTATACTGAAAATGCCATTTTCTGTCTGTTGGTAGCGGTTGCATTCTGCCATATCCGGCATATAATCTTTATAATATAATGAGCCAACAAAATAATCGATGCTGCCTTGATGAAGTTCTGCTGCTTTTCTTTGAAAATATTGGAAAGACGGGTCATGCTTGTCTATAAATTCACCTGACTTTAGTAATTCTTTCAGTGCAGGCAGTGTATCAATATCAAGGTGAAAATAAAACTGTTCCCCTGCACTGTCTTCTGTTATGCTGAACTCTATGGTTGCAGGGTCATTTGCATATCCATATACACCCCACCAATAATTCCAATGCCGTATCTGTAAGTATTTAGTCATCTTTTTCCTCCATACTTTCTAAATATATTGCTATAGTGATATTCTGTTTTTTGAACTCATGGTGCGGCTGGTTTCTTTATACCGATTTTAATGGCGGTAATCAAGGAGCGGCAGTAAGGTATGATTTACTGTATTGAAAGCAGTCAGTTATGTGTAATATTATAGAGAGAACTTGAAGTGATTTCTGCATTATTCTTGTTTATTCTCCAATTTTAAAATATATTATATAACTTTTATTGTCAAGATTCATTATTAAGAATTAAAAAGTTTGTGTCAAGTAATCGTTGTTTATGATGTCATAATAAGATGAATATATATTAAAAACATAAACATCCTAAGATGATTCAAAAAAATCTATTATAGGATGTTTATTCCCGCGAGCAACGAGCCAAGTGGCTGCTTGCAGACATTTGGCGACTGCCGCGAGGGTCAAATACCCACACGCTTTAGCGTGTTTAGCTTGCTGCGTTACAAATTTGATGCCCCG
>JAAVHZ010000042.1 GCA_014799465.1 Lachnospiraceae bacterium
CGTAGTATGTTATTCCGTAGTACATTTCCTGTTTTAACAGTCCGAAGAAATTTTCCATAACCGAATTATCATAGCAATTGCCTTTGCGAGACATACTCTGAAAAATTCTATTTTCTTTTAATCTCTCAGGGTCTAATTCCCCGTAGCTCTGCTGCGTAACAAACTTTTTCAAATAGTAGAAGATGTGATATACTAAAGGAAAAAAGGAGAATTGTGGGATGAGTGAGTATATACACAAATCGCACAATGTATCAGTGCTTATGTATCATTTTGTGTGTCCAGCCAAATATCGGCGAGTAGTAATAGATGATGAAGTAGACCAGGTTATCAGGGAAACATGTGAAGAGATAGAAAAGCGTTATGAAATAAGATTTATAGAGGTTGGCACAGATAAAGAACATGTGCATTTCCTGATACAATCCGTGCCAACATACAGCCGGCAAAAGATAATACAAAGAGTGAAAAGCATAATAGCCAAAGAAGTATTTGCAAAGTGTCCGCAAGTTAAGAAGAAATTATGGGGAGGAGAATTTTGGACAGACGGATATTATGTTGCCACAGTAGGAGAGCATGGAAATGAGGCAGTGATATCAAAATACGTAAGAGAGCAGGGGCAGGAAAAAGAGTATAAGAAACTCTATCAAACTGTATTGGAGCCAAAACAGTTGAGTCTATGGGATTATATGTAGTGGAGCCACCCTTCAGATACCCCGCAGCTCTGCTGCGGGGTAATTCATTACCTTTTTTGTACTAATTTAAGCGTTATTTTTGCTCTTCGGTCAATATTATTGTCTTTGGTGATTCTACAGACTCTAGTAGGATTTGTTTAATACATATCTGTAATTTCATCATAAGCATATCTTGGTTTTGAATTAGGGTTGCTAGATATATTGTGCTCATGTAAAGACTTATACCACCCTACCTAAATCTCACCCATTCTTACAAAACCGTAAGATTAAACAGGAAAATGTAAGCTAAATCAATAGCTTGCATTTTTCTATTTTGTTATACTATGGATGTGAAAAGCAAAGGATATAATATTTAAAGGAGATGTAAATAGAATGGAAATGCTAAAAGTAAGAAACTTAAAAAAAGTATATACAACACGATTTGGAGGAAATCAAGTAGAGGCATTAAAAGATATTAATTTCTCTGTAGAAGAAGGTGAGTATGTTGCAATTATGGGTGAGTCCGGTTCAGGGAAAACAACACTTCTAAATATACTTGCAGCTTTGGATAAACCCACTGCCGGAGATGTTATACTTGGAGGAAGAAATATTGTAAATATAAAAGAGAAAGAAATATCATCATTCCGAAGAGAGCATTTGGGTTTTGTATTTCAGGATTTTAATCTGCTGGATAATTTTTCTTTAAGAGATAATATACTGCTTCCATTAGTATTGGCAGGAAAGAGTGTGGCAGATATGGATGCACGTATAGAAGAGATTGCACCTAAACTTGGAATAGAGGAAATTATAGGAAAATATCCTTATGAGGTTTCAGGAGGTCAGAAACAGAGGGCGGCGGCAGCAAGAGCTGTTATTATGGAACCACAGCTTATTCTGGCAGATGAGCCTACAGGGGCGTTAGATTCAAAATCTGCAAACAGTCTTTTGAAATTATTTAATGATATTAATAAAGAAGGTCAGACCATATTGATGGTTACCCATAGCATTGAGGCTGCAAGCCATGCAGGAAGAATACTTTTTATTAAGGATGGTCAGGTATTTCATGAACTATGGCGTGGTAATCTTACTAATGAGGAACTGTATATGAAAATATCAGATACATTAACATTACTTATGGCGGGAGGTAAGAAAAAAGATGAATAAATTGTATGCCAGACTTGCATGGACAAATGTAAAAAATAGCAGAGAATTTTATTTTCCATACTTTTTATCGGGAATATTTACTATTGCAATGTTTTATACAATGGCGGCACTTGTGGACAATGATGGGCTGGAGAAAATTCCGAATAATGCATCACTTTTAACCATATTAGGGCTGGGAATGTATGTAGTTGGAATATTTGCAGTAATATTTCTGTTTTATACCAATAGTTTTATAATAAAGCGGAGAAAAAAGGAAATAGGGGTATATAACATTCTGGGAATGGAGAAAAAACATATTGCAAAAGTACTGTTTATTGAAAATATGTTTTCACTGATATTATCAGTTTGTATAGGACTTATTACCGGAATATTATTTAATAAGCTTATGATTATGCTGCTATATAAGTTAACAGGGCTTAGACATACAATAGAATTTGTTGTATCAGTGAATGCAATAGAAAAGACTGTTTTACTTTTTACGGTAATTTATATACTTAATTTTATTTATGATATGTTCAGGATAAAATTAGCCAATCCTATAGAATTGCTGCATGGCAGTAATGTGGGTGAAAAGGAGCCTAAGACAAAGATTTTAATGACAATGATAGGGATAATCTGTATTGGGACAGGATATTACATATCCATTGCTACCGAAAACCCGCTGGATGCATTAAATAAGTTCTTTTTAGCTGTTTTACTTGTTATTTTGGGAACTTACTGTCTTTTTACTGCGGGAAGTATTGCACTTTTGAAATTATTAAGGAAGAACAAAAATTTTTATTATAAGACGAAGAATTTTACGGCGGTATCGGGACTGATATTCAGAATGAAACAAAATGCAGTCGGACTTTCAAATATATGTATATTGTCTACTATGGTATTGGTGACATTGTCTACAACGATATGTATGTATTTTGGAAAAGAAGATGAATTAAATACCAGATATCCGACCGAGATTACCATTAATACAAAACTTAATCAGGCCGGAGAAGATTCTACAGGGCTGTTGGAGGAAGCCAAATCAATTATTAGCGATAGTGGAAGGAAGATAACGGATGTCAGTAGTAATTACAATTTTACGGTTCTGGGAGTCATGGATGGAAATAAGTTTCAGGCTCAGGAAGAAATAAAAAGTATAAATGGTGTGACGATGTTTCAGTTTGTAACAAGGGAAACATATAAGAAAGAAACCGGTATAGAAGTGCCGGAACTGCCGGAAGGAACAATTGCACTTGCAGCAGATAAAAAGATAAAAGGTGATAGTATTGTTATAAATGGAAGAGAACTTAATATTCAGGGGTATTATAATGATACAAGTGATTCTAATTATTTGTCTGGTTTTGTAGAAATGGTAGGCCTGGTCATTGTAAATGATATTTCAATGCTAAGTGAACTACATTCAATATCAGAAACAGCGGATTTTTGTTATGACATTTATATAGATATTGACGGAACAGACAAAGAAAAGCTTGAGTGTGAAAGAAAGCTTGGACCGGTTATAACAAATACTGATGGAAATCCGGAGAGGAGTGCTTTATATAAAGAGATATATATGGAGTCAAGGGAGGAACATAAAAAAGATTTTTATGCCCTGTATGGAGGATTGTTTTTTATAGGGTTATTGTTAGGTAGTATGTTTCTTATGATAACGGTATTGGTTATATTTTATAAGCAGATTTCGGAGGGTTATGACGATAAGGGGCGATTTGAGATTATGGAAAAGGTAGGTATGAGCAATTCAGAGGTTAAATCTTCAATACAGACACAGGTCAGAATTGTATTTTTTCTGCCACTTATAATGGCAGGAATTCATGTTGCCGCATCATTTCCGATAGTAAAAAGGATACTGATGGTATTTAATTTGACCAATACATCTCTGTTTATATGTTGTATGTCATGTACAATACTTGTATTTGCAGTAATATATTTTATTGTATTTAAGCTGACTTCGGCAAAATATTATAGAATACTTATGAGAAGATAATATTTCCAAAAGCTTTTAGTTATGATAAAATGTTTTTATCTTAGTGGAAGCGGCGATAAAAATGAAAAAATTAAAATATATAAGAGTTTTACTAATAGTATTGATATTGATGTGGATGGGAGTCATATTTGGGTTTTCTTCAAAAAATGGAACACAGTCATCCAAAAGCAGTGGCAGGGTAACAAAAACAGTAATTTCTGTTTGTTATCCTGCCTATAGTGCATTGTCAGAGAATCAGCAGATTATACTTTTTCAGAAAGTTAATTTTTTTATAAGAAAAGCCGCACATTTTATGGAATATTTCATATTGGCAGTATTAGTTACATTTTTAATTATTACCTTTGATAAGAAAGGTTTTAGTGCTATAATATGTGCAGTTGTAATATGTGCCGCATTTGCAGCAAGCGACGAGATTCATCAGGGATTTGTATCAGGAAGAAGTCCGTCGGTAAAGGATGTTATTTTGGATACTTCGGGTGCGGCATCAGCTTCATGTTTAATAATAATTATATATAAAATAAGGCATAAAAGCGGAGGTAACTATGATATCAGATAAGATGAAAGAATTTGTAAAGGGCAGTTCGGCAATAAGGGCTATGTTTGAAGAGGGAAACAGAATGGCACAGATTTATGGTGTGGAAAATGTATATGACTTTAGTCTTGGTAATCCTAATGTTCCTGCACCGGCAGCAGTAAATCAGGCGATAAAAGATATAGTAGATGATGAGGATTCTGTATTTCTTCATGGTTATATGAATAATTCAGGATATGAGGATGTAAGAAGCAGTATTGCAGAATCGCTAAATAAAAGATTCGATATGTCATTTTCAAAAGACAATATAATAATGACTGTGGGTGCTGCCGGAGGACTTAATGTAGTACTTAAAACACTGCTTAATCCGGGTGATGAAGTTATTACATTTGCACCATATTTTGGAGAGTACCGATCATATGTGGGTAATTACGATGGAAAACTTGTGGTAATATCCCCTGATACGGATAGTTTTCAGCCAAAGTTTGATGAATTTGAAAAAAAGATATCCGAAAGGACAAGAGCTGTTATAATTAATAATCCAAACAATCCTACAGGAGTGGTGTATTCAGAAGAAACATTAAAAAGATTAAGCCAAATAATGGAAAAGAAGCAAAATGAATACAAAACGGATATATATCTTATATCTGATGAACCATATAGGGAGCTTGTGTATGACGGCATTACAGTGCCATATCCTGTAAAATACTACAGGAATACCATAGTAGGATATTCATATAGCAAGTCTTTATCACTTCCGGGTGAGAGAATAGGATATCTTGTGATTCCGTCGGATATAAGTGATTTTGAAAATGTGTATTCTGCGGCAAATGTAGCAACAAGAATACTGGGATTTGTAAATGCACCTTCCCTTATGCAGAGAGTGGTGGCAAGATGTGTGGATGCAGAAGTGGATACCAGCCCATATAACAGGAACAGGGAACTTTTGTATAATGCTCTTTTGGAGTATGGATTTGAATGTGTTAAGCCGCAGGGGGCGTTTTATCTGTTTGTAAAGTCTCCTGTACAGGATGAAAAGGTATTTGTAGAGGCAGCAAAAAAACATCACATACTTTTAGTGCCGGGAAGTTCATTTGAGTGTCCGGGATTTGTAAGACTTGCTTATTGTATATCATATGAAACTATTAAAAATTCACTGCCTGGATTTAAAGCACTGGCAGAGGAATTTATAAAATAATGCAGGCAGGAAAAGGAGCGTTGACAACATGAAAGAATGGGAAAAGAATATAAGGGTTATAGCACCTTATGTACCGGGTGAGCAGCCTAAGGATAAAAACATAATAAAACTTAATACAAATGAGAATCCTTATCCGCCGGCACCGGGAGTCATAACGGCTGTTCGGGAATTTGATACGGATATGTTAAGATTATATCCGGATACGGAGGCATCTTTGCTTACTGAAAAACTGGCAGAGTTTTATGGGTTGGAACAGGAGAATTTCTTTGTGGGAGTAGGTTCTGATGATGTATTATCAGTGGCATTCCAGACATTTTTTAATTCGGACATGCCTATATATTTTCCTGATATTACATATTCATTTTATAAAGTATGGGCTGATATGTACAGAATACCATATGAATGTAAAAAGTTAGATGATGATTATAATATAGTAAAGGAAGATTATTATAAGGAAAACGGTGGAGTTATTTTCCCTAATCCTAACGCACCTACAGCAGTACTTATGCCGCTTGATGGTGTAGAGGATATTATCAGGCACAATCAGGATGTTATAGTTATAGTGGATGAGGCTTATATAGATTTTGGCGGGGAATCGGCGGTCAGCCTGTTAGAAAAATATGAGAACCTGCTTGTAGTGCAGACATTTTCAAAAGCACGCTCTATGGCAGGAATGCGTATAGGATATGCCATGGGTTCAAAGCGGCTTATAAGTGCCATGAATGATGTTAAGTTCTCTATTAATTCATATACAATGAACCTGCCATCAATTATTATTGGTGCAAGTGCGGTATCTGACAGGCAGTATTTTGAAGATACTCTGGCTAAGATTGTAAACACAAGGGAAAATGCAAAGAGTAGATTTAAGGAACTGGGATTTACATTTACCGATTCAAAAGCAAACTTTATATTTGTCTCACACAAAAAATATAGGGCAAAGGATATTTTTGAATATCTTAAAAGTAAAAATATATTTGTAAGATATTTTGGCACTGAAAGAGTAGATAATTATTTGAGAATAACTATTGGGACAGACGAACAGATGGATAAATTATTTGAAGCATTAGAGGAATATATTGATTAGATATGAAAGATTTAACTAAGGGAAGTCCGTTAAAATTAATACTGCAGTTTGCCTTTCCGGTATGTATGGGAAATATTTTTCAGTTGTTTTATAATCTGGCAGATACAAGAATTGTAGGAAGCTATATAGGTAAAAATGCGTTGGCGGCAGTAGGCTCTACAAATTCGCTAAATTCCATGATTATAGGATTTTTGCTTGGTATGACTAATGGCTTTGCCATAATTGTATCAAGGTATTTTGGGGCGAAGAAATATGAGGATATGAAAAAGGCAGTGGCAGCCACATTTGAACTGGGAATAATAGTGTCATTTTTATTTACCATAATCAGTGTGGTATTTTTGGAAAATATACTGGTGCTACTGAATACACCTGATAATATAGTAGGAATGGCATCAGATTATTTTACCATTATACTTATAGGAATGACCGCATCTATGTTATACAATGTGTGCTCAGGCATATTGCGTGCCATAGGTGATTCTGTTACACCGCTTTGCTTTCTGGTGGGTTCCACTGTATGCAATGTAGGGTTAGACCTTCTGTTTATAAATGTATTTAGGCTTGGAGTAAAAGGGGCTGCATATGCCACTGTAATTTCTCAGATATTGTCATTTGTACTCTGCATGGTATATATGTGGATAAAATATCCTATATTAAGGATAGGCAGAAAGGATTTTATTATATCAGGCAAGCTTGTAAAAGAAATGTCTGCTACGGGATTTTCTATGGGATTTATGCTTTCACTTATAAACATAGGGTCAGTGGCACTTCAGACATGCATTAACAGTTTTGGGGAAAATATAATTATAGCACATACTGCGGCAAGAAAGATTACGGATGTATTTATGCTTCCGTTTACAGTGTTCGGTACTACAATGGCAACATACTGCGGACAGAATCTGGGTGCAGGAGAATATGGAAGAATAAGGCAGGGAGTTAAGATTGTATTATTTATTACCTGGGGCTGGTGTATATTGGTAATAATAGCTTCATATACGATTGCACCTTATCTTGTATATATGGTTACGGGCAATTCGGATAAGGAGGTACTTAATACGGCGGAATTATATTTAAAGGTTGATACGGTGCCGTATTTTGTATGTACTCTTATATGTATATTGAGAAATGTTATGCAAGGTATTGGGGACAGTATTACACCTATAATTTCAAGTGCCATTGAACTTATAACTAAGGTTGCTGTAGCAATACTGCTTGCACCATATATGGGTTATATGGCAATAATTCTTGCTGAGCCTGTAAGCTGGGTATTAATGGTTATTCCAATACTGTGGAAACTTGGACGTAATCCGATATTTGTAAAAGCAAAGGAGTTATCGGTAAATGAGTGAAATTTTAAGAAAACATATATTATTCTATGGGCATGTACAGGGAGTGGGTTTTAGATATCATGCAAAATATGGTGCAGATATGCTGGGTCTTTCAGGATGGGTGCGTAATCTGTATAATGGTTCAGTGGAAATGGAAGTTCAGGGAAGGGAAGAGGATATTGATAAGCTTATAGTTTTACTGCAACAGGGAAAATATATAGATATTACTGATATGAAGGTGAAGAATAAGGCATTGGAAAATGATATTTCTTTTAGAATAAGATAGGAGAGTGGTTATTTGAAAAAATATATAATGGCACTTGACCAGGGTACAACAAGCTCAAGGTGTATATTATTCGATAAAAACGGCAGCATATGCAGTATGGCACAAAAGGAATTTCCTCAAATCTATCCGGCTCCCGGCTGGGTAGAGCATAATCCGGTAGAAATATGGTCATCCCAACGTGCCGTAGCAGCCGAAGCTATGTCGCTTATAGGTGCGGAGGCAGATAATATTGCAGGAATAGGAATAACAAATCAGAGGGAAACTACCATTGTATGGGACAGGAAGACAGGAAAACCTGTTTATAATGCTATAGTGTGGCAGTGCAGACGTACGGCTGATATGATAGAGAAGATTAAAGCAGACGGCATGTCAGATATGATAAGACAAAAGACAGGCCTTGTACCGGATGCATATTTTTCTGCAACTAAGATTGCGTGGATTCTTAATAATGTGGAAGGTGCAAAAAAGCGTGCCGAAAACGGCGAGTTAATGTTCGGCACTGTTGATACATGGCTTATATGGAATCTTACAAAGGGAAAGGTTCATAAAACGGATTATACAAATGCATCACGTACAATGCTGTTTAATATACATAGTCTTGAGTGGGACAATGAGCTTTTAGAGTATTTTGATATTCCAAAATGTATGCTTCCTGAAGTATGTCCGTCAAGTGGGATATATGGAAATACTGATTCATCAGTTTTTGGAGGCGGGATTCCTATATCGGGAGCAGCAGGAGACCAACAGGCAGCACTGTTTGGACAGTGTTGTTTTAATAATGGAGATGTAAAAAATACATATGGAACAGGCTGCTTTTTACTTATGAATACCGGGGAGCGTGCGATTACTTCAAAACATGGGCTGATTACTACTGTTACAGCACAATCAGTTAAAGATAAACCGGAATATGCCCTTGAGGGCAGTGTATTTGTGGCAGGGGCGGCAATTCAATGGTTAAGGGACGGGCTAAAAATGATTGAGAATGCACCTCAGTCGGAAGAATATGCGTGCAGCGTAAATGATACTGCAGGGGTATATGTGGTTCCGGCATTTACAGGAATGGGAGCACCTTATTGGAATCCGTATGTAAGGGGAATAGTTACTGGTATTACAAGAGGATGTGAAAAGAAACATTTTGTAAGGGCAGTACTTGAAGCTATAGCTTATCAGGCAAATGATGTTATTAATGCTATGGAGGAAGATGCAGGATTAAAATTAAAATGCATAAAAGTGGACGGAGGAGCTTGTTCTAATGATTTTTTAATGCAGTTTCAGTCGGATATAACAGATGCAGTAGTATCAAGACCAGAGTGTATAGAAACTACGGCACTTGGAGCTGCTTATCTTTCAGGGCTGGCAGTGGGGTACTGGAGCAGCAGGGAAGATATTATGATTAATTGCAGGACGGCAGCAGAATTTAATCCGCATATGGATAGCAGCAGACGGGAGGAATTGATTTGCGGATGGAAAAGGGCATTAAGGTGTGCTTTGGCATATGATGAATAAATGTAAAAGTTACTTTAACAAAAAAATAATGTGCATTTTATATAAAAGTATGATATGCTTACTCATGCAGCTATAATGTCTGTAAAATAATAATAGAAAGAGGAGATTTTAGAAAAAATGGTAATGAATTTTATAAGAGGATTTTGTATGGCACTGGCGGACAGTGTTCCGGGAGTGTCAGGAGGAACAATAGCCTTTCTGCTTGGATTTTATGATAAATTTATAGGTTCGCTTAATGCATTAATAGGAGGAACTAAAGAAGAACGTAAGGAGGCAATAATATTTTTAATAAAGATTGGAGTAGGCTGGGCAGTAGGATTCTGTATGGCGGCACTTTTTATTACATCAGTATTTGAAAGCCATATATATCAAATCAGTTCGTTGTTCATAGGTTTTATAATATTTGCCATACCTATTATTGTTATTGAGGAAAAGGAAAGCGTGGCAGGAAAATATATTAATATTATCTGGTCTGTACTTGGGGCAGCACTTGTATTTGCCATCACGTATTTTTCAAGCACTGCACTGCTTTCAGATGGAGTGAATCTGTCAGTAGGAAAATTCTCTGTAGGAGTCGGAGTGCTGTTATTCGTATCAGGAATGGTTGCAATATCAGCTATGGTTCTTCCGGGAATATCAGGTTCAACAATTTTAATGATATTCGGATTGTATGTACCGGTGATAACTGCTATTAAGGATGTACTTCATTTAAAACTGGAGTATGTACCGGCATTATTTATATTTGGAATAGGTGTAATAGCAGGTGCATTACTGGTGGTTAAACTTATTAAGTATGTACTTGAACATTTCAGGTCACAGACAGTGTATTTTATAATCGGTATGATGATTGGTTCGCTGTATTCGATTATACAGGGACCGACA
>JAAVHZ010000043.1 GCA_014799465.1 Lachnospiraceae bacterium
CAACGAGCCAAGTGGCTGCTTGCAGACATTTGGCGACTGCCGCGAGGGTCAAATACCCCGCAGCTTGCTGCGTTACAAATTTGATGCCCCGTCAGCTTGCTGCGGGGTATTTGACTGAATATGATACTAATGCATCAAGATTTGAAATATTAAAAGATGAATATGGATATATAAAAAGCAGGTTAGAAGAATTGTGCAAAGATAGAAAACTTGATGAATTTACGAAGTGTACAATTATTGATATGTCAAATAAGGTATTGGAAAATATAGCAAAAAAATATCCTAATGTCAGGAAAGGAGTGAAAGATATTATGGGTGGACAGGTACTTGATTATGAAGCGAAAAAGATACTGCATGAAGGTATGAGTTTAAAAGAGAATGAGCTCATAAAGAAAATGTTGATTAATAAAATAAGCATTTCAGTTATTATGGATGTGACTAATATGCCAAAGGAAACGATTGAAAATATGCGGGAAGAATTGATAAAACAGGGAGAGATAGAGGAAGTAATAAAGACATGACACGTTAAAACTTTTAATTTATTTGGTGGGAACCTCATCATTGTACTTTTTTCTTGAAGTTAGTAATTATTTCTGTCTTTAGGCATATAGTATAATAAATTGCCTTTAGAGAGGACAATGATTTATGGATGAAAATTTAATTGACAATGGTAATCTTCAGATAAATGTTACCGGTTCAAATAACCGACCGATAAGAAATGCCACTGTATCGATTTCTTATACAGGAGAACCGGACAGCACCATAGAAGAAGGAACTACTGATATGTCAGGACAGTTGTTAGAAAGAGGATTAAAAACTCCGCCTATAGAATGGAGTCTGAATGTCGAGAATATACGTCAGCCATATGCAGAATATACTATAAATGTAAGTGCAGATGGGTATGAACCTGCAAATATTTCCGGTATAGAAGTTCTGGCAGATACTACTTCTATACAAAACGTAAACCTTAATCCTATAGAACCCGGAGAGGAAGGCAGTAATGTGGTAATTCCGGGACACACTCTTTATGAAGAGTACCCTCCTAAAATTCCTGAAAGTGAAGTAAAACCTGTAGATGAATCGGGGGAAATAGTACTTAGCCGTGTAGTAGTTCCGGAGTTTGTGATTGTACATGACGGTGCACCTACAGACAGTACGGCACAAAATTATTATGTAACATACAGGGATTATATTAAAAATGTTGCTTCCAGTGAAATATATGCAACATGGCCTGAGCAGACTATAATAGCAAATGTATTGGCGATAATGTCATTTACATTGAACAGGGTATATACGGAGTGGTACAGAAACAAAGGATATGATTTTACAATTACTTCATCTACGGCATTTGACCATAAATGGATATATGACAGGAATATATTTGATTCAATATCGAATGTGGTTGATAATATTTTTAATCAGTATTTATCAAGACCTAATGTAAAGCAGCCTATACTTACGCAGTATTGTGATGGAAAGAGAGTGCAGTGTCCGAATTGGATGACTCAATGGGGCTCAAAAACGCTAGGTGATAATGGATATTCAGCCATAGAAATTTTGAGAAATTATTATGGAAGTTCAATGTATATAAATACAGCAGAACAGATATCAGGAGTACCTGCTTCATGGCCGGGATATAATCTTGATATTGGAAGCAGTGGTGATAAAGTGCGTCAGCTTCAGGAACAGCTTGACCGTATTGCTGAGGTATATACTGCAATTCCGTCTATAATTACAGATGGAATATATGGTGAAGCTACAAGAGAGGCTGTAATGCAGTTTCAGAAAATATTCGGACTGCCACAGACCGGAATAGTAGATTTTAGAACATGGTATAAAATATCACAGATATATGTGGGAATTACAAGAATAGCAGAATTAAATTAAGAAATTGGAAGAATGACTGATATTTTGACAGAGCATATCTTTTTAAATATGCTCTGTTTTTTATGCATAATTTCTCAGAAAATAATTTAGTGCTTGAAATAAAAACAACATTGTGATACAATACAAATACAATAAGATGCATCTATAACAATTCGATATTTCTAAATTCAATTTGTATTCTCAAAAGTTTCTCAAATATTTTGATTAAAGGAGGTGGTGCCTATGTGGGTGTTTAATTTGTTGTGATATTTATATTATAATGATGCTGAAAGAAGAAAATTGGGAGGATTAAATGAATAAAATAAGAAAAATATTGTCCATAATGCTTATATTAACTATTGTAATCGCAAGCATTAATGTAACAGAAGTAAAAGCATCTACACTAGGTTCAGGGACGCTTAATAAAGCCGGAACTGTCAAGTGGTCATTATCATCAGAAGGAATACTTACTATTAGTGGTTCGGGAGAACCAAATGATTATGCATCAGCAGCAGAAGTGCCGTGGGATACATTAAGAGATTGTATAAGGAAAGTCCAGATAAATACAGATACAAGTGGTATTAAAAATATGTCATATTGGTTTAAAGACTGCATAAATCTGACATATATAAACCGTTTTCCGGATAATACTACAAGTTTGCGTTCTACATTTGCAGGTTGTACTTCCCTTGAAGAAGTTCCTTTAATTCCTATGTTTGTTGAACAAATGATGAGTACTTTTGATGGATGTACATCTCTTAAGAAAATTCCGGAATTTGAGTTTTTAGGAGTTTCCAACATGTCATATACATTTAAAGGATGTAAGTCACTGGAATATGCATATATTTCATTGTCTTATCCAGTTACTACTGTACGGGGAATGTTTTACGGATGCAGCAGTATAAACGCTATGGTAATATTTAATGGCTGCATACAGTTAAGAAAAGAGACTTGTGCCGATATGTTTACAGATGCTGCGGAAGATGGAGGATGTATAAATGTATTTGCAGCAGATATGGGTATAGATGCGGTGAAACAATTTATTAATACAGAATATGGAAAAGTAAATTATTGTGGTGTAATAGAAACGAATAATGGGTTGAATTATAATTATGATGCTGATTCAGGGTGTTCATATGCATATATAGGAAGCAATAATACTTTGTATGTAATGGGTAATGGTGAGTTTAATTCTGCTAAAATAATGAGTAGATTTACTAATTCTGCTAATGTAAAAACCTTAAATATAGGGTATGGAATAACTGGTATAGGAAGTAATGCATTTAAAAATTATACATCACTTAAAACTGCTATTATGCCATCTGATTTAAATAGTATTGGGAAATCTGCTTTTAAGGGGTGTGTTGAATTACAGAATATATTATTGCCTGAAAATATAACTCAAATAGGTGATGAGGCATTTGAGGGATGCAGCAGCCTTACATCGGTTTATATCCCTGATGCCATAAAAAATATTGGTGATGGAGCTTTCAGAAATATGAATGAGAATTTTTATCTGGAATGTTCTTCAGAAAATCAAACAGTACAAAAGTATGCAGAAGAAAACGGGATAATGTGCAGGTATCCAAATTCTTTGTCTATAGTATATAAGGGAAATGTTATTGAAGGATGCAGGCTGAACAGAGATAATTTTGAATCTATTAATTTGGAATACAGTGATGGAACAACATTGGCAGTTCCTTTTGAAGAGATTATTATAGATGATTATAGTATAGAGGCCGGAGAAAATATACTTACGGCACATTATGGAGACTTTTCATGTACATTTGAAGTTACAGGAACAGAAAGAACGATTATACATCTTGAGGCTATGTATGATATGGAATATGATTTTAGTGCAGTAGAAGGAGGAAAAATAGATACTAATGCCATTTCTGTACTTGCAGAATATGATAATGGAACAAAACAATATTTAAAATATGGCGGAATAACGGATGAAGAAGGAACTATAAGCGGTTCAGGATATTATACGGTTGATTCATACAATTTGGTTATATCGTCTGATGGAGATTTAAACGAGATTATAATAAGGGCAAGGATTACAGATTCCTCATTAGTAAGTAAAATTGCCAGAATAAATGTTCCTGCCGTAAAGAAAAGCATAACGGGAATATCTGCAGTTTATGCAGGTGGAAGTATAGTTGAAGGAACCGGAATAAATACAGAAAATATCTTTGCATACGCCAATTTTAATAATGGAACAAAGGAAAGGATTTTATTTAGTGGAGATTATAATAAATATGGAATGAATATAGATACAGATTATATTATATTAGATGATACTGTTCAGCATGAAGATGAGTTTATGGTATCGGATGATTATGAATATTCCATTGATGCGTATAAGATTAGAAATTCTGTAAATAAAATTACATTATGGTGTAATAATAAGCAAACATCTTTTGAAGTAATGGGAATACCTAAATCATATACGGGCATATCGGCGGTGTATAATGGTACTGCAATAGAGGATGGCGAATTGGATATGGATAAGCTTGATGTATCAATAACTTATAATAATGGAGATACAGAGATTTTATCAGATAAGAGTTCGGTATCGTTTCAGGATGGCTACAGCATTATAAAGGGAGATAATTACATAGACATTGTATATGTTGATAACTCTACAGGAAAGAAGTATAAATGTAATGCATACATAAGAGGTGCGGAAAAGACACCGGTAGAGATTGTGGGAATTATTCCGGTGAGGTCAAATATAATAGCAGGTGAATGGCTTAAGAATATAGAGTTTAACGTATCGGTTTTATATGACAATGAAAAGATTTATGACAGTATAACGTCATGGGATTTAAAAGGTTGTGCGCAGGAGGGTGAAAATCGAATACCGGTTTATTATAAAGGACTTGAAGGAGAAGTTGTATTTCAGGCAGGTGCATTTATACCGGAAATAGTTACAACTATTGGAACTAAACCACCTGAACTTCTTGAAAAGGATAGTTCAGTAATGGTTATGGTAAAAGCTAATTCTGATTCTGCAATGGAAAATAAGGAGATAGGCTGGACAAGCAGTGATGAAAGTATTGTAAAAGTTTCTGATACAGGTATGGTTACGGCGGTTAATTATGGAACTGCACAAATTACTGCTACGGTTAACGGTATACAGGCAGTTTATTATATAGAAGTACCTATGCCGGATGTTGTGGGAATAAAAGCAGAATATGAAGAGGACATACTGGAAGACACAGAAATTGATAAAGAAAAGCTGAGAGTATTTCTTGTATTGGAAAATCAGGATATAATAGAGCTGTATGACCATTCCAGTGTACATTTACAGAATGATTACAGTATAAATGAAGGCAAAAATGAAATAGAGTTAAGTTATATAGATAATGATACTGCACAAAAATATACATGTATTCTGGAAGTTAATGGGATTGGCAAAAAACCTGTAGAGATGGTAAGTGCAGAGGCAGTGAGAGATGACATAATAGCCGGTGAACCACTAAGGACGTTAGAATTCAAAGCAGAAATACTATATAATAATGAAAAAACATATGAAGAGATAATAAAATATGAAGGAAAAGGATTTGCAGAAGAGGGAGTTAATAATGTAATTATTTCATATAAAGGAATACGTGGTGAAGCTGAATTTGAAGCGGGAAGGTTTATACCACAGATAGTTTTGAAGAATGGAGAAGATGTGCCAAAAGAAGTATTACCGGGTCAGAATCAGGAATTGATGGTTAAATCTAACTGTGATGCGGCAATGGAAAATAAGACTATAATATGGCGAAGCAGTGATGAAAATGTAATGACTGTTGATGGGGAAGGAAGAGTAACTGTATTAAAGCCGGGAACATCAGATATAACAGCAAAGGTAAATGAAGAATCGGTTAAATGTACTATCAGAGTTATAGTTCCGGCAAAAGATTTAAAAATCACGGTAAAAAGCATGACTATGTCGAAAGGAAAGTCGGGATATATAAGTTATAGTATTTTGCCGGAGAATTCTACGGACGAAATTTCGTGGGTATCGAGTAATACAGATGTTGCCGTTGTATCTTCAGGCGGAAAGGTAAAAGCGGTGAATGTCGGTAAATGTGTGATTTCAGCAGTTACTGAAAGTGGAGTTTCAAAAAAGGTAAATCTGACAGTAAAAAAGGAAGCATCAGAGATTTCACTTAACTATTCAAAGGCATACATAATAAAAGGAAAAACTTTAAAACTGGAATATAAACTTCCGGCAAATACTTTTACAAATAAAGTTACATGGAGTTCAAGTGATAAGAAAGTGGCATCTGTATCATCAACGGGTAAAGTTACTGCAAAAAAGGTAGGAAGTACTGTGATTACCGTAAAGACGGCAGCAGGGAAAAAGAGTACATGCAGATTATATGTAAGAAATAACCCAAGCTGCATAACATTAAGTAAAAAAAGCATTACATTGAAAAAAGGTAAGACATTAAAATTAAAATATGACATTCCCCTAAATTCATATGCAAGTAAGATAATATGGACATCAGGAAATAAAAAGGTGGTGACAGTATCCTCGTCAGGGAAGATTAAAGCAGTAAAAGCAGGGGTTACATATATTAAAGTAAAGACTAATAATAACAAAACAGCAAAATGCAAAATAAAAGTTGTATAAACATAGTGTATGATGGATTGCGGAATTAAAAAATAGATGTTATAATGATGAGTAAAGCTGCCATGCAGTTTTACTCATTATTATATTATAAAGGAAAAGGGAAGAGTGGTATGAAGAAGAAAAGAATTTTAGAACCATTTATGCTTTCGGCATTCGCTATCCTTATGGTTGTATATTCAAATACGGTAAGTGCTGAAAGTATAGGCGAATTGGAAAGTAAAAAATATGAGAATGAGTCTAATAAGGCGGTAGCTGAGCAGCAGGCTCAGGAACTTGAATCATCAAAAGATGATTTGGAAGGACTTGTCAGGCAATTTAATGCTGAGTTAGAATCTTTGGGAACAGATTTAAACAATCTGGAAACCCAAATATCGAACAAACAGGAAGAAATTGAAAACAGCAGACGGGAAATAGAAGAAGCAGAAAAAACCAAGGAAGAACAGTATAAGGCGATGAAGGACAGAATACAATTTTTGTTTGAATCAGACGATACTAATTATCTTGAAATATTTCTGAATAGTAAATCTTTGGCAGAGAGCCTTAATAAGGCTGAATATTTTTCACAATTATATCAATATGACAGGGAAATGCTGGATAAATATCAGGCAACACTTGAGGATATAAATGAGAAGAATCAACAGCTAAGGCGGGAAAAGGGAGAACTTGACGGACTTAAACAGCAGAATGAGGCAAAACAACAGCAGATATCCCAAAAGATAGCTTCATCTTCACAGCAGATACAGCAATTCGCAGACCAGATAGCAGAAGCAGAAGCTAAAGCAGCAGAATATGAAAAAAATGCACAGCAGGCACAAGAGCAGATACATGAATTAGAAGAGGAAGCGAGGCGTGCCGAAGAGGAAAGACTTAGAAAGCTGAGGGAAGAATCACAGGGGGCGCCATATGATTATTCGGCAAATGATTTAGACCTTTTGGCGGCATTAATTCAGGCGGAGGCTGAAGACCAGCCTTATTATGGTAAGCTTGCAGTTGGAGCAGTTGTTATTAACAGAATAAACAGTTCATATTTTCCAAATAGTATGATGGGGGTATTATATCAGCCATATCAATTTACACCGGTAACTGTAAATAACAGGTTTGCAATAATATTGGCAAAAGGGGCTAATTCAGAATGCTATCAGGCAGCACAGGAGGTTCTTGACGGAAATATAGTAGGAACATGGCTGTATTTCAGAGTTAATGATGGCTCAAGAACAGGAACTGTTATTGGAGACCATGTATTTTATTAGAAGAACTGTTATATATGTATTTATAGGATTTAAAAAGAGGTTGAAAAGAGAATAGTTATAGGGTATAATCTATACAATTTGAGTTTAAATAAGGTGACCATATTTATTGAATTTGAAAGAAACACAATAAACGAGAAAGGACAAATAAGATAATGAAAGCTTTTCTAATACTTGAAGATGGTACTGTTTTTACAGGTACATCCATCGGTTCAAAAAAGGAAATAATAAGCGAAATAGTATTTAACACATCCATGACCGGATATCTGGAAGTACTGACTGACCCTTCATATGCAGGGCAGGCGGTTGTTATGACTTATCCGCTTATTGGTAACTATGGAATCTGCCATGAGGATATGGAATCATTAAGACCATGGCCTGACGGATACATAGTAAGAGAATTGTCAAGAGTTCCAAGCAATTTCAGGAGTAATGACAGTATTCAGAATTTTCTTGAAACAAATGATATTCCCGGAATATCAGGAATAGATACAAGAGCCCTTACAAAGATTTTAAGGGAAAAGGGCACGATGAACGGAATGATTACTACAAATGAATCTTTTGATGTGGAAGAAGTTAAAGAAAAGCTTAAAGAATATAAACCTTCAGGAGTCGTAAAAAAGGTAACATGTACAGGAAGCACAGTGCTTGAGGGAAATGGTTACAAAGTTGCATTAATGGATTTTGGTGCAAAAAGAAATATAGCAAAATCCTTAAATGAGAGAGGCTGTAATGTTACTATATATCCGGCATTTACTCCGGCAGAGGAAATTATTGCAGATGAACCTGACGGAATAATGCTTTCTAACGGACCGGGAGATCCTAAGGAATGTGTTTCTATTATAAATGAACTTAAGAAGTTATATAACACGGAAATACCGATTTTTGCAATATGTCTTGGACATCAGTTAATGGCACTTGCTACCGGTGCTGATACCCATAAGATGAAATACGGACACAGAGGAGCTAATCATCCCGTAAAGGATTTAAATAGCGGACGTGTATACATTTCATCACAGAATCATGGATATGTGGTGGACAGTTCCACAATAAATCCGGATATTGCAGAAGTTGGCTTTATTAATGTAAATGACAAGACTGTAGAAGGTCTGAGATATAAGAATAAAAATATTTTTACCGTACAGTTTCATCCTGAAGCTTGTCCGGGACCACAGGATTCAAGCCTGTTATTTGACGAGTTTATCAGCATGATGGAAAGGAGTAAAAACAATGCCTAAGAATCCTAATATAAAAAAAGTACTTGTAATTGGTTCGGGACCTATTGTAATCGGACAGGCTGCAGAGTTTGACTATGCAGGAACACAGGCATGCCGCTCATTAAAGGAGGAAGGCATAGAGGTTGTATTAGTAAATTCCAATCCTGCAACCATTATGACTGATAAAGATATAGCAGATAAAGTATATATAGAACCTCTTACGGTTAAAGTACTTGAGAAAATAATTAAAGAGGAAAAACCAGACAGTGTACTTCCAACTCTGGGAGGACAGGCGGGCTTAAATCTTGGAATGGAACTTGAGGAATCAGGATTTCTTGCAAGCCATAACGTAAAACTTTTAGGAACTACGGCAGAGACTATCCGTAATGCCGAAGGTCGTCAGGAATTTAAAGACCTTATGGAAAGAATAGGTGAGCCTTGTGCAGCATCAAAAGTAGTAGAAAATGTTGAAGAAGGCATAGAATTTACACAGAGTATAGGCTATCCTGTAGTACTTCGTCCGGCATATACCCTTGGAGGAAGCGGCGGTGGAATAGCCCATAACCGTATGGAGTTAATTGATATACTTACCAACGGACTGCGTCTCAGCAGAGTGGGACAGGTTTTGGTTGAAAGATGTATCGCAGGCTGGAAAGAGATAGAATATGAGGTAATGCGTGACAGTGCGGGTAACTGTATAACAGTATGTAATATGGAAAATATTGACCCAGTAGGAGTACATACCGGAGACAGTATTGTAGTGGCACCATCACAGACATTGGGTGATAAAGAATATCAGATGCTTCGTACATCTGCATTAAAGATTATAGATGAACTTGGAATTACCGGAGGATGTAACGTACAGTATGCACTTCATCCTGAATCATTTGAATATTGTGTAATAGAGGTTAATCCTCGTGTAAGCCGTTCTTCTGCACTGGCATCAAAGGCTACGGGATATCCTATAGCGAAGGTGGCGGCAAAGATTGCATTGGGATATACACTTGACGAAATTAAAAATGCCATAACAGGCAAAACTTATGCAAGCTTTGAACCGACTCTCGATTACTGTGTGGTAAAGATACCGAGACTTCCGTTTGATAAATTTATTATGGCTAAGAGGACACTTACTACCCAGATGAAGGCAACAGGAGAAGTTATGAGTATATGCAATAACTTTGAAGGTGCACTTATGAAAGCCATACGTTCACTTGAGCAGCATGTTGAAAGCCTTATGGATTATGATTTTACCGGATTATCAGATGATGAACTTATTGAACAGTTAGATGTGGTAGATGACAGGAGAATATGGTGCATAGCAGAGGCGGTAAGAAGAGGAATAAGCTATGATGTAATACATGAAAAGACATTAATAGATGTGTGGTTTATAGATAAGATTGCCATACTTGTTGAAATGGAACAATCATTAAAATCACAGCCGCTTACAAAGGAACTTCTTGCTGAGGCGAAACGAATTGAGTTCCCTGATACCGTAATAGCTAAGCTTACAGGAAAGACCGAGAAGGAAATACATGACCTGAGAATGGAATACGGAATTGTGGCAGGATTTAAGATGGTTGATACCTGTGCGGCAGAATTTGAGGCAGCTACACCATATTACTATTCGTGTTTTGGCAGTGAAAATGAAGTAGAAGAGACAAAGCCTGAGAAAAAAGTATTGGTACTTGGCTCAGGTCCTATAAGAATCGGTCAGGGTATAGAATTTGATTTTTGTTCAGTACATAGTACATGGGCATTTAAAGAAGAGGGTTATGAGACTATTATAGTAAATAACAATCCTGAGACTGTAAGTACGGATTTTGATATTGCAGATAAACTTTATTTTGAGCCGCTGACACCGGAGGATGTACAGAATATAGTTGATGTGGAAAAGCCGGATGGTGCAGTTGTACAGTTTGGAGGACAGACAGCTATTAAGCTTACCGAAAGTCTTATGAAAATGGGAGTGCCAATTCTCGGAACAAAGGCAGAAGACGTGGATGCCGCAGAAGACAGGGAATTATTCGACCGTATACTTGAAGAATGTGAGATTCCAAGACCTTCCGGAGATACGGTGTTTACTGTTGAAGAGGCTAAAAAAGCAGCAAATGAACTTGGATATCCGGTACTTGTAAGACCGTCTTATGTACTTGGTGGACAGGGAATGCAGATAGCAACAGATGATTCAGAGATTGAAGAGTTTATGAATATTATTAACAGAATTGCACAGGATCATCCTATACTTGTAGACAAATATCTGGTGGGAAAAGAAATTGAAGTTGATGCAGTATGTGACGGCGAAAATATACTTATACCTGGTATTATGGAGCATATAGAAAGAGCAGGAGTCCATTCGGGAGACAGTATTTCCGTATATCCTGCACAGTCACTTGATGAGGATATTATTGCTACTATTGAGGAATACACAAAACGTCTTGCACGTTCCCTCCATGTAAAAGGAATGATAAACATACAGTTTATAGTGTGTCAGGGTCAGGTATATGTTATAGAAGTTAATCCACGTTCAAGCCGTACAGTTCCTTATATAAGTAAGGTAACAGGTATACCGATTGTAAAACTTGCTACAAAGGTTATAATTGGTCACAAAATCGAAGAACTCAGTTACAAACCGGGACTTCAGCCGAATGCAGATTATATTGCAATTAAAATGCCTGTATTCTCATTTGAGAAAATACGTGGTGCAGATACATGCTTAGGACCGGAGATGAAGTCTACCGGTGAGTGTCTTGGTATTGCAAAAACATTTGATGAATCATTGTATAAAGCATTTTTAGGTTCAGGAGTAGACCTTCCGAAGCATAAGAAGGTTATTATTACTGTTAATGATGCAGATAAGCATGAGGCAATATCCATAGGAAAACGTTTTGAGGCACTGGGATATGAGGTATATGCCACAAGAAGTACGGCAAAGGTGCTTAATGAGAATGGTGTAAATGCCATTAAGGTAAATAAACTTTCACAGGAATCACCTACAGTAATAGATTTACTTTTAGAGCATAAAATTGACATAGTTGTGGATACGCCGACTCAGGGAAGAGATAAATCAAGAGACGGATTTCTTATCAGACGTATTTCCATAGAAACAGGAGTCAACTGTTTTACATCATTAGATACCGTAAATGCATTGCTTACCAGCCTTGAAAGTAATGTCAAGGACAATCTTTCGGTGGTGGATATAGCAAAAATATAGAATAGTATTGTTACAGATTGGCCCATACTTATTTATGGTATGGGCTTTTTACTGTTATCAGATATAAAAAACGGTCTGTGGCAGTAAATATAAAACTGAGTATTGTATATATTAACAGTAGTATAAATGAATAAAATAGAAATTTACCTATTCCCGCAGTATTTATGTCAAGAAAGAAATAAGGATATGAATTAGTTATAAAGAGACCGCGTATCATGGTCAGGTTAAAATAGCAGAAAGGCATAATCAGCCATTGTACGGGCTGGTGCCAGTTCCATTGACCTTTGGGCTGAAAGAAAATCCAGTCCGACAGTGTTAAAAATGGTACAATATAGTGAACAAATATATCATTTGTGCTGATTTTTCCATTGACTCCTGAATACATGGAAAAAGCAGTTCTTTTGAGGACAAATTGAAATATAAGGAATGTAACAAAAATAGATGAAAGGCATACACCCCTTAAATATGAGTGGTTATATCTATATGGATAAGTGGAGCCGGTATGCATTTCCATAAAGGTATCTGAAACAAAAAAGAAAAAAAGTATGGTACATAACAGATTGCTCTGTATTGTGAAAAACGAAAACATATGATGGTTATGTGAAATATCAGTAAAGCTCAAATGGCGGAATATTCCTGATATACATAAGGTAAGGGCGGTAATACGAAAGGTAAAAGCATAGTATGGATTTCTGATATACAATTTAGCTGCCTCCTTACCTGTTACAATCATGACAATAGTATTTTACCAGAGTGTTTTATTTATTCATAAAATGTGCTATACTGTAACAACTTAATATACAGGATTGGAGAGAAAGAACTGATGATAGAGTTAAAAGAAAATCAGTTGGATGTGGACACATATCTGGAATTGAGAAAATCAGTTAATTGGAAAAAAATTACAAAATTGCAGGCAGAAAAGGCATTGTCAGCCAGTCTGTTTACAGTATGTGCCTATGAAGATGGGAAACCCGTAGGAATGGGAAGAATAGTCGGTGATGGAGTAATTATAGATTATGTACAGGATTTGGTAGTCAGACCGGATTTTCAGCTTGGAGGAGTAGGCGGAAAGATTCTTGAACGTCTTATATCATTTGTAAAGGATACTAAAATTGATGGTACGGAAATAATGCTCTGCCTTATGTGTGCCAAAGGAAGAGAAGAGTTTTATAAAAAGTTTGATTTTATTGCAAGACCCACAGAGGAACTTGGTCCCGGAATGATACAATATCTGTAGCTTTGAAAGGTGTTGGAAACAGAATGGAAAAAATAAGTATATATTTATTAAGGCATGGCAGGCAGAACAGTAGATTATGTAATGTAAATGTGCCGTTGGATGAGTCTGGAAAATGTCAGGCAGAACTTGCGGGAAAAAGGCTTATGCAATATGGAATAGGGATAGTGTATTCCAGTGACTTAATCCGGGCAGTAGAAACAGCAGAGATTATGAACAAATATCTGTCAGTGGAGCATATATGCCTTAGCGGACTTAGGGAAATTGATTTTGGATGTCTTACAGGGCTTACTGATTTGGAAATAAAAAAGAGGTATGCAACATTTTTGGAAGAAAGGGATAAGTACGAATCCGATATACCGTTTCCGTCTGATGAAGGTTCACCAAATGGTGAAAATGGTGCAAAAGTATATAAAAGGGCAAAAGAGGCTATAGATATCATACTGGAAAGGTGTATGAAAGAAAATATAGAATCAGCAGCAGTAGTATCACACGGAGGAACCATACGAAGCCTTCTTGCCGGAATACTGGATATGCCGCAGGAGCACAGGCTTTTATTTGCAAAGACAATGGAGAATACAGGAATTACCCAGATAGATTATCATATAAATAAAAAAAGGTTTTATGTAGAAAGGATAAATGATTATTCTCATTTAGAGAATCATCCGGAGTTGTTAAGAAAAAATTTCAAATCTTAATTTGACGTAATTGGTAAAAAGTGTTAAAATAGTAAACAAACAAATGTTCTATAGAAAGAGGAGCTGTAATGTCAGGAGAAGTAACAAAAAATTATGATGCCAACAGTATTTCCATACTTGAAGGTCTTGAAGCCGTCAGAAAAAGGCCGGGAATGTATATTGGCAGTGTATCTACAAAAGGATTGAATCATTTAATATATGAAATCGTAGACAATTCAGTGGACGAGCATCTGGCAGGACACTGTAATGAGATTTTTGTCACATTGGAAAAAGATGGTACTGCAGTTATTAGTGATAACGGAAGAGGTATTCCGGTGGGAATCAATGAAAAAGCGGGAATACCTGCTGTAGAGGTGGTATTTACAATACTTCATGCAGGTGGAAAGTTCGGAGACGGAGGATATAAAATTTCAGGAGGACTGCATGGTGTAGGTGCATCCGTAGTTAATGCTTTATCCGAATGGCTTGAGGTTACCATTAAATTAGATGGGAAAATACATATGCAGAGATATGAGAGGGGAAAGGTAATGCACCCTCTTAAAGAAATAGGAACATGCAGGAAAAATGATACGGGAACTACAGTAAGGTTTCTTCCTGATGCGGAAATATTTGAAAAAACATATTTTAAGGCTGAATCAATTAAAAGCAGGCTTCACGAAACTGCATACTTAAATCCGGAGCTTACAATACATTTTGTAAATAAGAGATTTTCGGAAGAAGAGGAGATTGTATTTAGCGAACCGGACGGAATAAAGGCATATGTCCGCAATTTGAATAAGGATAAGGAAACTGTACATGATGTAATATATTTCAAAAGAGCCGTAGAAGGTATAGAGGTAGAGACGGCTTTTCAGTTTGTCAATGAATTTCAGGAAAATATATTGGGATTCTGTAATAATATTTATACGCAGGAAGGCGGAACACATATAACGGGATTTAAGACAAAATTCACAACAGTTATAAATCAGTATGCAAGAGAGCTTGGCATATTAAAGGAAAAGGACACGAATTTTACCGGTATGGATGTGAGAAACGGAATGACTGCAGTAATAGCCGTAAAGCATCCCGAACCGAGATTTGAAGGCCAGACAAAGACGAAGCTCGATAATCCTGATGCGGGAAAGGTTGCATCGGAAGTAACCGGAGAAGAGATACAGTTGTATTTTGATAAAAATCTGGATGATTTAAAAGCTGTTATTAGCTGTGCCGAGAAGTCAGCAAAAATAAGAAAAGCAGAAGAAAAGGCAAAGACAAATCTTCTGGATAAACCAAAGTTTTCCATAGACAGTAATGGCAAACTTGCTAACTGCGTAAGCCGTAACCCTGAAGAATGCGAGGTATTTATAGTAGAGGGAGATTCTGCGGGAGGCTCTGCAAAGACTGCAAGAAACAGACACACTCAGGCGATACTTCCTATCAGGGGTAAGATACTTAATGTTGAAAAAGCATCTATTGATAAGGTTCTGGCAAATGCAGAGATAAAGACAATGATAAGTGCATTTGGCTGCGGGTTTTCGGAAGGATATGGAAATGACTTTGATATATCAAAGTTAAGATATAATAAAATTGTGATTATGACAGATGCAGATGTGGATGGTGCCCATATTGCCACACTTCTTCTTACGTTTTTCTATAGGTTTATGCCGGAACTTATACATCAGGGTCATGTATATCTTGCCATGCCTCCATTATATAAGGCAATACCTAAGAAGGGAAAAGAAGAATATCTGTATGATGATAAAGCACTTGAAAAATACAGGAAAAAGCATAGCGGATTTACACTTCAGAGATATAAAGGTCTTGGAGAAATGGATGCCGAGCAGTTATGGGAGACTACACTGAATCCTGATACAAGGCTTTTAAAGAGAGTGGAGATAGAGGATGCCATGATGGCATCAGATGTAACAAGCATGCTTATGGGCACGGATGTACCGCCAAGGCGTAAGTTCATTCATGACCATGCAAGTGATGCAGACTTGGATTTATAGAGAAAGGTATAGAGATAAATGGCTGAACAGATAGTAACATCAGAATATTCTGATTTGATGCAGAAATCTTATATAGACTATTCAATGAGCGTAATATGCCAGAGAGCTGTTCCAGATGTAAGAGACGGACTTAAGCCGGTTCAGAGAAGAGTGTTATACGCTATGGATCAGTTGGGCTTGAATTATGACAAGCCCCACCGTAAATCGGCACGTATAGTTGGTGATACAATGGGTAAATATCACCCGCATGGTGACAGTTCCATATATGAAGCACTTGTGGTATTGGAGCAGGATTTTAAAAAGGGTATGGCACTTATAGATGGTCATGGTAATTTTGGTTCCATAGAGGGTGACGGTGCCGCCGCAATGCGATACACCGAAGCAAAGCTTAAAAAGTTCACACAGCAGGTATATCTTGCCGACCTTGATAAGGATGTGGTAGATTTTGTGCCGAACTTTGATGAGACAGAAAAAGAGCCGGAGGTGCTTCCGGTAAGAATTCCAAACGTTCTGGTAAACGGTGCTGAAGGTATTGCTGTTGGTATGACTACAAGTATACCTACACATAATCTTAGTGAGGTTATAGATGCTGTTATAGCATATATGGATAATCAGGAGATTACAACAGAAGGGCTTATGGAGTATGTAAAAGGACCTGATTTTCCTACAGGTGGTCTTGTAGTAAATAAAAGTGAATTGCTTAATATTTATGAAAACGGAACAGGAAAGATAAAACTAAGGGGAAAGGTTGAATTTGAAAAAGGAACGGGGCGTTCTGACAGGGATAAGCTGGTTATAACTGAGATTCCTTATACAATGGTGGGTGCTAATATAGGAAAGTTTATATCAGATGTGGTAGAACTTATTGAAAGTAAAAAAACACAGGATATAGCAGATATTTCCAACCAGTCTTCAAAGGAAGGTATAAGGATTGTATTAGAGCTTAAGAAAAATGCAGATGTACAAAAGCTTGAAAATATGTTGTATAAGAAGACAAGGCTTGAAGATACATTTGGCGTAAATATGCTGACCATAGTTGAGAAAAAGCCGGAAATACTGGGACTTAAAGGTATAATAAAGCATAATGTGGACTTCCAGTTTGAGATACAGACAAGAAAATATACAACTCTGCTTGGAAAGGAATTGGAGCAGAAGGAGATAAAAGAGGGATTAATCAGGGCATGTGACATGATTGACCTTATTATAGAAATACTAAGGGGAAGTACAAGCCTTAAAGATGCAAAGAATTGTCTTATAAACGGAGTAACGGATAATATAAAATTTAAGCATAAAGAATCAGAATTATATGCCAGTAATCTTAATTTTACTGAGAAACAGGCACAGGCAATATTAGACTTAAGGCTGTACAAATTAATTGGATTGGAAATTCTCGCACTTCAGAAGGAATATGAAGCCATACTTGAGAGGATAGCAGAATATGAGGAAATATTATCCAACAAAAAGGCAATGGCAAAGGTTATTAAGAAAGAACTGTTAAAAATAAAGAAAGATTACGCAGTTCCGAGAAAAACTCTTATAATTGACGGAAAAGAAGCCGTATATGAGGAAAATCCTATAGTAGAGCAGGAAGTTGTATTTGTCATGGACAGGTTTGGTTATGCTAAAACCATTGATACTTCATTATATGAAAAGAATCAGGAAACTGTAGACAGTGAGAATAAATACATATTCCGCTGTATGAATACCGATAAGGTATATATATTTACGGATACCGGAAGTATGCATACCATAAAGATAATAGATGTTCCGTTTGTCAAAGTAAAGGATAAAGGAACTCCTGTAGATAATCTTGGCAATTATGACAGCAAGGGTGAAAATATTGTATTTATATGCAGTTCAGATATGGTAAGGGACAGAAAGCTTTTATTCACTACATCACAGGGAATGATGAAACTGGTATCGGGAAATGAGTTCGATGTATCAAAGAGAACCGTTATGGCTACTAAACTTGGTGAAGGTGACAGTCTGGTAAGTGTGTTGGTAACAGGTGTATCAGATAGCAATAATATTATTGATTCGGAAGATATGAATGGGTCAGTAATGTTGTCCGGTGGCTCTGATGAAGAAGGAGAACAGCTTGCGTTTGATTTTGAAGATATGATGATGTCAGATGAAATTATGGGTGAAATGCCTGCAGAAGCCGTATCGGATGAAATAGTAGTGCTACAGACAAATGACGGCATATTCTTAAAGTTTAAATTAAGTGAAATACCTGAAAAGAAAAAGGGAGCTATAGGGGTAATAGGAATCAAACTCGGAGCAGATGATTATGTGAGTAAAGTATATGTAATGGATGCCGGAGATAATATTGTGGCAGAGTGTAATGGAAAAAGTGTATCGTTAAGAAATTTAAAGACAAATAAACGCGGCACTAAAGGAAAGCGTGAGAAGAAAATCTAAGGCAGTAAAAGACACTGCCTAAGATTTTCTAAGTCTCACGCTGAAGAATCGCCTTGGGGCGATTCTTTTGATATTATTTCAGTTATTGTTGCGCCAACTTTGGTTGGCACTGACAACTATGTTGGCATGTATGAAAGTGTGAGAACAAAATTTTATAATTTAGATGCAATTATATCTGTTGGTTATCGTGTGAATTCTATTCAGGATAAGGAATATCAGAGTGATTTTGATAAATTGCAAAACGAAATATCAGTGAAATAAAAGGGTATTGTTGAAAATTATTATATAGTATTGTAAGAATATGCAATAGAGATTAGGTATGGAAGAGTGGCTGGAAGTATGGATTATTTTGATGCGAGAAGATACATTGATGATGTTATGGCTGGAAGAGGGAGCGTGTTGGGGCTTGATTCGGTAAAAGAATTACTTAGAAGAATGGATAATCCTCAGGATAAAGTGCCTGTTGTACATATAGCGGGGACGAATGGAAAAGGGTCTGCTGTATCGTTTATATATTCAATATTAAGGCAGGCGAAATATAAGACAGGAATATACATTTCTCCTTCGGTATTTGAATATAGAGAAAGAATACAGATAAACGGATGCAATATTTCAGAAAAGGAATATGCGGAAGAAATATCTGTTGTAAAAAATCATGTGGATGAAATGGAAAGAGACATGATTAGTGCACCTACAGCTTTTGAAATGGAAACTGCTGCGGCATTTCACTATTTTTATAAGAATAGATGTGATATTGCCGTAATAGAAACCGGTATGGGCGGAAGAGATGATGCCACAAATGTGTGTAACAGTCCTTTGGTTTCGGCGATAATGTCTGTCAGTAAAGACCACACAGCTTTTTTAGGAGATACTATAGAAGAGATTGCTTCAAGTAAAGCAGGTGTTATAAAGACAGGATGTCCGGTGGTATTATACAGACAGGATGAGAGTGTAATAAATGTAATAAGAAGATTTGCGGAAGAAAAAGCAAGTTTATTGAAGATTACGGAAAAAGTTGCTGAAGTAAAATATTATAAAGACATAACTGAATTTGATTATAAAAGCAGCAAAGATTTATATAAGAGTCTGAATATACAGATGGCGGGAACTTTTCAGCCTGAGAATGCGGCAGTTGCCGTAGAAGTGGCAGAAATATTAAGAGACAAAGGATTTTTCATAAGCAGGGAAAACATTTATAATGGATTAAAGACTGCATTATGGCATGGAAGGTTTGAAAAAATAGGAGATAAGCCGTTATTTTATATAGATGGAGCACATAATCCGGGTGCATCCAAATGTCTGAAATCAAATATAGAGACATATTTTAAGAATTATTTTGTGATACTTATTATGGGGGTACTGGCGGACAAAGATTTTGACGAAGTGATTCTGGATACTGTACCGCTTGCAGACTATATATTTGCAATCACACCAAATAATCCGAGGGCATTGCCGGCAGAGAAGCTTGCTGCGGCAGTACGAAAAATATCAAAAAAAGTTATTGTACAGGAAAGTATTGATGAAGCAGTGGTTCAGGCAATAGAATTATCTGAAAGAGCGGAAGACAAGGAAAGTGTAATATTGGCATTTGGTTCTTTGTCGTATCTTGGTGAACTTAAGGATAGTTATGATAAAAGTGTGAGAAGAAAATCTAAGGCAGTAAAGGACACTGCCTAAGATTTTCTAAGTCTCACACTGAAGAATCGCTTGGGGCGATTCTTCCGATTTAATTTTATGTATTGTTTGTGCTGGTGCCGCCGGCATGACTGAAAGGATGAAGGAAAAGTTGAAAATTGGAAACAGGGAATTTAATGTAAATGAACATACTTATATTATGGGAATATTAAATGTAACACCGGATTCATTTTCAGATGGGGGAAAATGGAATAAACTTGATGGTGCATTAAAACATGCCGACGAGATGATAAAAGATGGTGCTGATATTATAGATGTGGGTGGTGAATCCACAAGACCGGGATATACTTTGTTATCAGATGAAGAAGAGACTGAAAGGGTAGTTCCGGTAATAGAGAGATTAAAAAAAGAATTTGATATTCCTATATCAGTTGACACTTATAAAAGTCATGTGGCACTGGCAGCAGTATTGGCAGGAGCAGACCTTATAAATGATATATGGGGACTTAAGTATGATGGAGATATTGCAAAAGTTATAGCAGATAATGATGTGGCATGCTGCCTGATGCATAATAGGGATATGGCTAAGAATCCATACAATAATCTGTTGGCTGATGTATTAAATGACCTGCAGGAATGTATAAATATTGCTCATAAGGCGGGAATAAAGGATGAAAAGATTATATTAGACCCGGGTATAGGATTTGGAAAGGATTTGCAGATGAATTTGAAAGTTATGAACAATCTGGAAATTTTGGATGTACTCGGATATCCGGTTCTTCTGGGAACATCAAGAAAATCAATGATTGGACTGACACTTGACCTTCCGGCAGATGAAAGAGTGGAAGGAACATTGGCAACAAGTATAATTGGAGTTATGAAGGGATGCAGCTTTGTAAGAGTGCATGACGTAAAGGAGAATAAGAGAGCTGTAAAGATGGCAGAGGAGATACTTAAGGCATAGACAAAATAGTATTTGAAATAATACCAGTTTTGTACTACAATAATAATATATCAAAGAAGTAGAAAGTCAGTAAAATCGTAAATTTGCCCACAGCTAATGAAAGGAGCAGAAATATGACAGCAAAGAGAAAGCAAATAGGTACTTCAAAAGAAGAAACAAAAAGGATAGGAACAACTAAGGGAACAACAAAGAGAGCAGATGTTGGAGATGAGTATTTTGTACAGTATGGAGATATGGAAATAAATGTTAAAGAAATAGCAACAGAGATTAAGAAAATTGCAAAGGGCGGAAATCTGCATCTGTATATAAAACCACAGGAACGTAAGGTTTATTATGTAACAGATGATGAAGTAGGAGATATGGATATTTAACCATTTTAGAATGAAGCTTCCGTGTATAAATCACATGGAAGTTTTATTTTTTTATAATTAAAACAGAAGAATGGGTTTAGGGTAAACTTCACATAATAAAGACTTTTTACAAAACGAAATTTTCTATAACAATGTTGACTTTCCGACTTTAGTGGATATACTATAAATCAGAGATATTTTATTTTGGAGGTAAGGATGAATGTTATTAATGTTTAAGGTGAAAAACTACACCTCATTTAAAAATGAAGCCATTCTTGATATGAGGGCAACTGCGTATGTGCAGCATCCTACTCATGTTGTACGAATAAATGACAAACAGAGTCTGTTAAAAATAACAGCTTTGTATGGTGCGAATGCATCAGGTAAATCAAACTTAATTTCGGCAATGTTCTTTTTTGAGCAGTATATATTTTCTCAATTTATCACCAAAAAGGGAAACGAAAATTTTGAATCAAACGAAATTGGTATGAAAATAGAGTTGGAGCCATTTAATTTATCAGATAATATAAATAATGCTTCAGAGTTTGATATTATATTTTTACATAATGAAAAACAGATACAATATGGTTTTGAGTGTACTACTAAAGAAGTTCTAAATGAATGGTTATTTATTGATGATAAAAAGGTATTTGAACGAACAGGTACTGAACTTTCATTTGGAAACAAATATCAAAAGATGTTGGGAACTTATAAAAAGTTACCTGCTGAGAGACTTTATATTGCTGTACTTGAGTATTTTCTTGATGAAGAAGCAAAAAAAATTGTTCTTGGTGATTTTATTTCTTTTTTTAATAAGAAATATAATGTATTTACTGAAATTCTTTTCGAATCTACAGTAAAAGGTTTACTGGGAACAGTTGGACTCTCAAAAAAACTAGTCAGTAATAAGGTATATAGAAAAAAGGTAGAGCATTATCTTCGATTGATTGATGTAGGTATTAAACGCCTTGATGTGCAAACAGAAACGATTTTTAATGAAAGAACAGGTAAAAAAAAGAAAGAAAAAGTTGTCCGTGCAGTACATGACATTTATGATGAATCTGGAAATATAGTTGGAGAAAAATTATTTGATTTACGTCAGGAGTCTGCCGGTACACTTCGTTTTCTGGGATATATTCAAAACATCATTGAAATGATTTCGAATGGTGGTGTGTTTATTGTGGATGAAATGTCTGCAAGGTTGCACCCACTATTAACTAAGTTGATTGTAGATATTTTTAGCTCAAGTCAAAATAAAAAAGCTCAGTTGATTTTTACTACTCATGATATTTCATTGCTAAATAATAATCAATTCAGGCGTGATGAGGTGGTATTTATAGATAAAAACGAACGCGGAGAATCCGGATTGTATGCTCTCTCTGATTTAAAGGTATGTGAGGATGCAACGTTTAATAAAGATTATCTTCAAGGGAAGTATGGGGCAATTCCTATCTTTAATTATGACGAAATTATGGGTGGTGAATTGAATGGGTAGAACACAATTGTCACCACAGCGTCTCTCAGAAACAAAGAGAACTAATATAGGTCATATTGTCATATTTTGCGAAGGAAAAACTGAGAAATATTATTTTGATTATTTTGCAGAGATTATAAAGAAAAGTAAGTATACAGATGTAGAAGTTGTTTTGGAAACTGCTAATGGAAATGCACAGACTGTTCTGAATTTTGCAAATGAATTTATGGCTGATGAGGAACATAATATGAAATTCAATACATATGGTAAATATTTGGCATTTGATTGTGATGACCCACCAAATATTCAATCCGTAGTTATGGCAGCTGCGGGATATGAATTGTTGATTTCTAACTATTTGTTTGAAACTTGGCTGCTTATGCATTTTGAGGATGTGGAAGGAAAAATATCGAAGAGAGAAATTTACAGACGTTTATCAGCACATCTGAATAGTGCATATTCTAAAGGACATAAAGGTAAAACCCGTGAGATAGTTCAAAATGGTAATATAGAAAAAGCCATTGATAATGCAAGGACTTTGGAAAAGTATTATGTTGATGAAGGGAAGAGTATATTTACAAATATTAAAGATATGAACCCATTCACCAGTGTATATAAATTGGTAGAACAGTTTATGGTTGAAATTTCAAAATATTAAAGTAAGGACTTGTATGAATTGTATTGGTTTTATATAAAAATGGAATAGGAGGTATCAAATGCTTGATAAGATAACAGAGTGTGAAAAACGGATAGCAGAAGATAAAAAAGAACTGGATAATTTGATTCGTGAATTATACCAAGATGAACATCCTATAGATGAATATATTAATTACAAAATCAGATATCTTAAAAATGAAATAGCGACTATTAATCAGGAACTGGCATTTATACAGAAGAATTTTCATAAGGATATATCAGTCAATAACAGAGTAGTACCGGAAGTTATACATAAGGAAAAGCCACAGTATGAAATCCGGAATGAAGAAAGACCGCATTCTGTCAGAAAAGACTTAGAATCTGTTGTGGGGAAAAATCTGATGGGAGTGTTTGCCTCTGTTCTTATATTTATCAGTCTGGTTCTGTTTGCTGCCCTTATTTATCCGTATTTGAATGATACGGTTAAAATGATTGTAATGTTTGGTGTAAGCTTCTTATTTCTTATTATCGGTTTGCTGAAAATCAAAAAAGACAGAGAAAATAAACTGTATCAGTCGGTAACAGGCTGTGGTCTGGGAGCAGTGTATATTTCTTTATTAATCAGCAGCCTGTACTTTGGTGCTATAGGAGATATTGCATTATATATATTAATAGCACTTTGGGCCATATTTATATGTATATTATCAGGATTAGATTCAGTAATATTCCAGACTATAGGTCAGATTGGAATCTGTATTGCAGTGCTTTTTGGTGTGGAATTGTGTGTACATACTGAAGATATTGGGAAATTTATTTTTCTGATTTTGTTCTTTATTGCTACTTCCACTATATTTATAATTACACATTTTAAAAAGCAATATGACAAAAATATAATAAATAATATTTTTAATGTTATATCTTCAATTATTCTGTTTTATGGTGTATGTGACCTGATGCCATATGGTGATATAACAGGAATGTATCTGGCAGCGGCTGTTTTGTTGTTTGTATATGTGGCTGCTAATCTGATTATAAGCTATATTGTATTTGAATTTAATAAGCAACATAATATCTGCCTGTGCATAGTAAATGGTTTGTATACATTTGCAGCTGTATGTCTGATACCTTGGATATTAAATGAAGGACTATACTGTAAGGTGGCAAATATCATTTTTGCAGTGCTTTTGTTTATTGCTAATGATATAAGGTTAAAAAATAAGAAAGATGCAGGAAAACTTATTTATAATTTGGTTTTACTTATAATTGTGTTTTTTATGTGTATTATGACAACTCAGATTGAGACAACCATATCTTTAGTGATTTTCATTATTCCATTGCTTGTTCTCGGATTTATAAAAGAAGATTTCAGCTATAAAGTGTTTGCCCTGATTTATACAGTATTGTTTTGGTTCAACGGGGATATGAATCCTTTATGGCATATGATGCTTGGTCTGTTTGTTGTTGGGGGAATTGCGGGATTGATGATATGGAAAAGAGAGCAGTATGATTCTGGTATAAAAAATATGTCTTATGTATTGATGCATTTATATATTTTAAAAGGTTTATTAAATTATCTGGAGTCAGGCGAAACATTATGTTTTATTCCGTTTATCGTACATAGTCTGCTGAATATTGCAGCCATGAAAACAGATTATTCAAAAAATTGGTTTACAAAAGAAAAGGAAAGGAATTCGGAGTGTATTATCAATATAATTAATGGGATATGTATGTTTATTTCACTTTTTTGCATAGATATGATGGAAAATGAAGTTTACCATATTATATGTATATTAGTTGCACTGGGATTGTTTCTGGTAAATTCTAAAAATCTGCTTCAGAAGTATGATAATATAGTTCCGGGAGTTTATATAGGAATAAAATGTACAATACTTATTACGGTAATAGCATATTCATTTGATGCATCTGATTATGCATTAAGTATAGTATTTTTTATTACAGCTATTGTCAGTATTGTTCCCGGATTTATATTCAGATATAAATCGCTTAGGATATACGGACTTGTTCTGGCAATGTTAAGTATTATAAAATTAACACTTATTGACATTGTGTATGATAATACAATAGAACGTGCATTAAGCTTTTTTATATGTGGAATATTGTGTTTTGTAATAAGTATAATTTATAACAGGCTGGACAAAAAATTCCTACAAGGATAAGCGAATTAAATCTTGAAAAATCACATACAATAGAGTATACTTAAGTTATCAAAACTTAGTATCTGTGTGACCTGGAATGTGCGACAACTTCTGTAATTTTGAACCTACATTTTTGAATTGGGATTCTTATATCACTGCTGGGATGTCAGGCCTCCTGAGAGTGGAAGGCAGAAAAGTCAGTTGCGGTTACCCACCTAGCGCTGCTAGGACTCAAAATAACAGAAACCGGCATTTTGGGTAAATGCAGTATTAAAAAAGCAGCACAAAAGTGCTGCTTTTTTAGATGATATATGAATATTTGGATTCAAAAGATAATATCATAGAAAAGGACATGATAAGTGTGAAGGAAAACACTAAGCTCGAAAAAAACTCGCTAAGTGTTTTCAAGCTTCACACTGAAGAATCGCAGGGGCGATTCTTCAGGTAAAAATTTCAGGTATTGTTTGTGCCAACGCTGTTGGCACTGATGGCGGTGCCGGCATGACTCAAAATGTATGCATAGAGGAAATAAATATGAAAATAAGAATTAAACTTATAATATTTTGTATAGTATTGGTGTTGGTGATGATTCTTGGGAAATATTATATGGATAGTAGAAATAAAAGAAATGATAAAACATATGAATTTACAGAAGCAGAGGCAGCTAAGTCACTGGCATTGCTGTTTTTCACCAGACAGCAGTGTGAAGATGGAAAGCAGGACTATTTTGGCAGCGGTGAGGATAAAAAGTGGTATGAGAAGTATGTGAACATATTGCTGGAAAACAAACCGGAAATGAAGCTTTTTACGGCTAATCATAAAAAAATGAATTCTTCACTTACATATAAGGAAGCAGAAAAAATATTGTTAAATATTGGATTGAATAAAGATGAGATAAAGCCATTATTAAATGGTAAAGATAGTGAAAATGTAAAATCTGATGAATGGTTTAAGATATATGCTTTTATTTTGGAAAAAAATCTTTCTGAAAATTCTCCTGAAAAATGTGAATTGACTGTGGCATGGGCAGATGATGATATTATTACAGACAAAGGCATGATGCAGTATGAAGGACAGGACATATCATCATATGTTGATACCAGAGCAGAAGCATTTATAAAGGATAATCAGATTATAATGTTCGGTAGTCAGACGGAGAACACTGTTGTATATCAGAATGTATGGATTAATGGTACTGACGGTGAAACAATGCATACACATTTTAACGGAAAAGACAGGGACTTTATTGTATCAGGATTAAAAGATAAAGTATCAGAAGCAGTAGCGGATATAACGGTAGAGAATCACAGGGTAACGGCTGTTTCCATCAAACAGGACAGGATAAACGGAAAGGTTTTGGAGATAAATGGGAATACGGTAGAAATAGAGAGTTTTGGAAAGCTGGAAATAGAAGATGGATTCAGGGTATATAAGCATTTTGATACTGTAGAAGAAACTGACAGAAACAGCATTTTGGTAGGATATGATGTGCAGTCATTTGTGGTGGCACATGGGAAAGTATGTGCGGCTATTATCAATTCTACAATAACGGCAGATAATATAAGAGTTCTGATAACGGACAGTGGCTTTAAGAGTAAGTATCATGGAAATGTGTCACTGACATGTAATACGGATTATAAGATAACTTATGGTGATATATCAGAAGATAAGCCGGCAGGAGAAGTGCTTAATGTTACAGCGGACAGCCCATACCTTGCATCAGGAAGAGTAAAGATTCAGCCTTCGGGTGACGGAAGGGTTCAGTTATTGTCTGTGAACAGGGCATATGGTAATCCTGTATACAGAGGAAGCATGGAAGTTGCTTCATCAGCAGAGGGGTTATTGGTGGTAAATGAATTGTCTCTTGAGCATTATCTCTATTCAGTAGTACCAAGTGAAATGCCTATAAGTTACGGAATAGAAGCATTAAAGGCACAGGCGGTATGTGCAAGGAGTTATGCATACAGGCATCTGCTTTCTAATTCCTGCAGCGGGGATGGTGCACATGTAGATGACAGTACAAGTTTTCAGGTATACAATAATACACAGGAGAGTCCTGAATCTATACAGGCGGTAGATAATACTTATGGAGAGGTTATGATGAATCAGGGAGAGGTGATTTCAGCATATTTCTTTTCTACATCATGCGGCAGTACCACAACTTCAGAGATATGGGGAGGTGGAAGCCTTCCATATGTAAAGAGCAGGGCGGTAAATCAGGCAGGAGAAATATCAGACCTGACTAATGAGCAGGCATTTGATGAATTTATAAGAAGTGATTTTGAAAGTTATGACAGTTCATTTCCGTGGTACAGGTGGAATGTCTTTATGTCAATGGAATCGCTGACTAACAGTATTAATTCAGCTATAGCAGGCTTATATACGGCATCACCTGAGTGTGTGCTGACGTTAAATGAAAATGGTGAGTATAAAAGCAAGCCGGTGGAAACTATAGGAACATTGACAAAATTAAGTGTTGGTTCCAGACTTCCGGGAGGTGTTTTAAACGAAATCATACTACAGGGAAGTGAGGCTACGGTAAAGATAGTCAGAGAACTTAATATAAGAAAGATATTAAAGCCATATGGTAATCCGGTCAGAAAAAAGGACGGAAGTGAAAATGATGTAATGTCTATGCTTCCTAGTGCTTATTTTGTGGCAGATGAGATAAAAGATGGAGATAATATAACAGGATATCAATTTGTGGGAGGAGGATATGGTCATGGTGCCGGAATGAGTCAGAATGCTGCAAAGATAATGTCAGAGACCATGAGTTTTAGGGAAATTCTTGAATATTTCTATGCAGATATAGAAATAACAGGGATATATCAATGATGTCTCTTAAATATCTTTGCAAAAAATGAAGAGAATGTATCCCTAAAGTAAATATTTATTTCAGCTCCGATAAATAGTATATACATACATATATATATCCACATCATAGAAATAATAATGGTTGCAAGACTTCCGTATGTGTATGAATAGTTATCGGAGTATTTTATATACAGTGAGAAAAAGAATGAAAAACTTACCCATCCTATAGATGAAAAACATGCACCCGGCAGTAGGGTGAGCATTGAATAATTTTTCTGGGGAATAACTTTATACACTATAAGGAAAAACAATATCAGCACCAAAAATGTAAGTATTTCTTTTCTGTTAATAAAAATACCAAGTAAGTCATAAATAATAGGAGAGTGTTCTTTGCTCAGTCTGTAAATGGTATTTCCAAAAACCATAAGACCAAGACAGATTATTATTGCAACTATAAATAGTAATGTGTATAATGCAGAAATTATTCTGATAACAAAATAATTTCTTTTTTCTTCAACTTCGTATACTGAATCAAGACCATATATTATAGCAAGAACTCCCTTTCCGGCAGACCATAGACCTAAGATTACCGTTAATGATATTGCGGTACTGCTGGTATTTGCATACATCTCGTCTATTATTGTATTTGTAAGCGGATGCATTATTTCCGGAATAAATTTATTAATATTTGTAAATATAAAGTCCTTTGTAATAGGCGTATATTTAACAAGATTAAGCAGTAAAGATATAAACGGAAACACTGAGAGCATTATAAAAAATGCAGCTTGTGATGCAAATGCCCCAACATTATGTTTATTTAGTTTTTTTAGAAAATCTCTTGTAATATTGTATGTTTGAATAATCATTAAACTTATATCCTTTTGATGTATTTATAAAAAAACATATGCAATTATATCATCTATTAGAATAACCAGCAAGATAAAAATTTATTGACACATAAAAAGCAGTATGTTAGAATGAAATCCAGTTAAAGGCAGAGAAGGTGTCAGTAGGTTTTTATTTTCTTAAAGAGAGAGGAAATCATCGGCTGTGAGTTTCCTTAAGTTCAGATAAGGACTGAATTTCCCACCGGAGCTTCATTTCTGAAAGCAGAATGTTATTAGGGAATGACGTAGTTAGTGCACGTTACGCAAAAATAAGTGCTTATGGAAACATAAGAAACAGGGTGGTACCGCGGAGCTTTCGTCCCTTTGGGATGGAGGTTTTTTTGTTTTACAGGAAAATTTAGAGAATGGAGGACTATTATGAAAGAAAAGTTGCAGGCAATACGTGAAGAAGCCATTAAAAAAATGGAAGAATCTGATGCACTGGATAAATTAAACGAAATACGTGTTGCATATCTTGGAAAAAAAGGAAAATTAACTGAGGTCATGAAAGGCATGAAGGATGTTGCGGCAGAGGAGCGTCCCAAAGTAGGACAGCTTGTTAATGACACAAGAAAAGCTTTGGAAGAAAAGCTTGAAGAAATTAAAAATGAGCTTGCAGCGGCAGCCAGGGAAGCAAAGATGAAAGAAGAGGTTATAGATGTAACGCTTCCGGCAAAGAAGAATAACGTTGGCCACCGTCATCCGAACACAATAGCCCTTGAAGATGTTGAAAATATATTTGTGGGTATGGGATATGAAGTGGTGGAAGGTCCTGAAATAGAATATGATTACTACAATTTCGAGGCATTAAATATACCTGCAAACCATCCGGCAAAGGATGAGCAGGATACGTTTTATATAAATGATAAGATAGTACTTAGGACACAGACATCTCCTGTACAGGTAAGAGTTATGGAAAAGGGAAAACTTCCTATCAGAGTGATTGCACCGGGAAGAGTGTTCAGGTCTGATGAAGTGGATGCTACTCATTCACCGTCATTCCACCAGATAGAGGGTCTTGTAATTGACAAAAATATTACATTCGCAGACTTAAAAGGTACACTTGCAGAGTTCGCTAAAGAGATGTTTGGTGAAAATACAAAGGTTAAATTCAGACCACATCATTTCCCATTTACAGAGCCTAGTGCGGAAATGGATATGACATGCTTTAAGTGTGGTGGCAAAGGCTGCCGTATGTGTAAAGGTTCAGGCTGGATAGAAATCTTAGGCTGTGGAATGGTACATCCGAAAGTCCTTAAAATGAGCGGTATTGACCCGGAAGAATATACAGGATTTGCATTTGGAATAGGTCTTGAAAGAATCACACTGCTCAAATATGAAATAGATGATATGCGTCTCTTATACGAAAATGATACCCGCTTCTTGAGGCAGTTCTAGTGAATCAAGTGAGCCAAATGTAGAAAGGAGATTAAAATGAATACACCATTATCGTGGATTAAGGCTTATGTGCCTGATTTAGAAGTAACAGACCAGGAATACACTGATGCAATGACACTTTCAGGAACAAAAGTGGAAGGATTCGAAGCATTAGACAGAGATTTAGATAAAATAGTAGTAGGACAGATTGAAAAAATAGAAAGGCATCCTGATGCAGACAAATTAGTTATTTGTCAGGTTAATATAGGAACAGACACCATTCAGATAGTAACAGGTGCAAAAAATGTAAAAGAGGGTCAGAAGGTACCTGTAGTACTTGATGGTGGAAGAGTGGCAGGAGGTCACGATGGTTCAAAAACTGCCGGAGGTATAAAGATAAAGAAGGGAAAACTAAGAGGTGTGGAATCAAATGGAATGATGTGTTCCATAGAAGAGATGGGTTCTACAACAGATATGTACCCTGAAGCACCTGAAGATGGCATTTACATTTTTAATGATGATGTAAAAGTGGGAGCAGATGCAGTAGAAGTTCTGGGACTTCATGATACAGTATTTGAATATGAGATAACATCAAACAGAGTTGACTGTTATGGAATACTGGGCATAGCAAGAGAAGCTGCTGCAACATTCAGAAAAGAATTTAAGCCGCCTGTAGTGGAGGTAAAAGGAAATAGTGAAAAGGCAGAAGATTATATTTCGGTAGATATACAGGATAAAGAACTGTGTCCGAGGTATTGTGCAAGAGTAGTAAAAAATGTAAAAATTGCACCATCACCGGAATGGATGCAGAGAAGACTTGCAGCCTGCGGAATCAGACCTATTAATAATCTTGTAGATATTACAAATTATGTAATGGAAGAATACGGACAGCCGATGCATGCTTACGATATGTCAACCATAGCAGGCAGAAAGATAGTTGTAAAACGTGCTGATAACGGTGATACATTCCAGACACTTGACGGACAGGAAAGAACGCTGGATAATAATATGCTTATGATATGGGATGATGAAAAGCCTATTGGAGTAGCAGGAATAATGGGCGGAGAAAATTCAAAGATTACAGATGATGTAAAAGACATGGTATTTGAGGCGGCATGTTTTGACGGCACAAATATAAGACTTACGGCTAAACGTCTCGGACTTCGTACCGATGCATCAGGAAAATTTGAAAAAGGTCTTGACCCTAATAATGCAATGGAAGCCATAAACAGGGCATGTCAGCTTATAGAAGAGATGGGAGCAGGCGAAGTTGTCGGCGGTATGATAGATGTATATGACGAGGTAAGACAGCCTAAAAGAGTACCTTTTAATCCTGAAAAAATCAATAAGCTGTTGGGAACAAATATTGATAAAGAAGATATGCTGGGATATTTTAAAATGCTGGAGCTTGAATATGATGAGAGCAGCAGTGAACTAATTATTCCTACATTCCGTCAGGATTTGGAGTCTGAAGCAGACATCGCCGAAGAAGTGGCAAGATTTTATGGATATGATAATATTCCTGTAACGCTGCCAAGCGGCGAAGCAACTACAGGAAAGTATTCATTTAAACAGAAGATAGAAGCCATTGCAAGAAATATTGCAGAGTTCTGTGGATTCAGTCAGAGTATGACATACTCATTTGAAAGTCCGAAAGTATATGATAAGTTATTGGTGCCAACGGATTCGGAACTGAGGAAAGCTATAGTTATAAGCAATCCGTTAGGAGAAGACTTCAGTATAATGAGAACCACATCTTTAAATGGTATGCTTACTTCACTTGCAACCAATTATAATAGAAGAAATAAAGATGTACGCTTATATGAGCTTGCCAATATATATCTTCCGGAGAGTGTTCCGATTACAGAGCTTCCTGATGAGAGAATGCAGTTTACTCTTGGAATGTATGGAAATGGTGATTTCTTTACAATGAAGGGTGTAGTGGAAGAATTTCTTGAAAAAATAGGAATGAGAAAACAGCCGGCATATGACCCGAATTCAGAAAAATCATATTTCCATCCGGGAAGGCAGGCAAATGTCATATATGAAGGAAAAGTAATAGCAAGTCTTGGAGAGATTCATCCGCAGGTACTTGACAATTACGGAATTGGTGAAAAGGCATATGTTGCCATTATAGATATTCCGTCGGTGTTAGAATATGCCACATTTGACAGGAAGTTTGAAGGTATAGCAAAATATCCGGCAGTTACAAGGGATATCAGTATGGTTATGAAGAGCAGTGTACTTGTAGGAAGTATTGAAGATGTAATACGCAAAAAGGGCGGAAACAATCTGGAATCATATAAGTTATTTGATATATATGAAGGAGAGCAGATTAAGAAAGGATATAAATCGGTTGCTTATTCAATAACATTCCGTTCAAAAGATCATACTCTGGAAGATAAAGAGGTAAGTGATGCAGTAAACAGAATACTTAAAGCGTTGGGTGAACTTGGAATTGAGCTTAGGGCTTAGAGTCAAATACCCCACAGCAAGCTGACGGGGCATCAAATTTGTAACGCAGCAAGCTGCGGGGTATTTGACCATCGCGGCAGTCGCCAAATGCCTGCAAGCAGCCACTTGGCTCGTTGCTCGCGGGAATAAAACATCTGTCATACACAGCAGGGTATGGCAGATGTTTTTGAATATATAAATCTGTCATGTCTCTCTCAGTAAAAGAAATAACAGACCTATTATTTATGTAATAAATTTTTAAAAACAGTAGTTTAATAAAAATATATATGGTAAAATTAAAACTATACATTCAAAATATATAACAGAGGAGCAAAAAACTGCAAATGAGTGAAGATAGAGAATATTCTGAGGCAAGGAAGAGACAGATAAAACGCCGCAGAATGGAAGAAAGAAAGCGGAGAAGACGGAAAAAGAGAATAATAAGGGATGCAGTACTTTTGGGAATGTTGCTGGTATGCATACTTATTGTGTACGGTATAGGAAAATTGGCATCATTTCTGATTGGAGGACAGACTGATGAAGGTTCAAAGAAAAAAGAAGTTTCACAACCGGAGGATGTTAAGGAGGCAGCGGTGGACACATCAATGTTAACACCGGAATATGTTGAATATTACAATAAGATAAGTAATATGTCAAAAGATTATCCTGAAGTAAAGGGATTATATGAAAAGTTTTCAGAGTATCCGGAGGATATGCTGGAACTTGTAATAAGGAATCCTGAAACAGTGGATTTTGTAAAAAATTATCCGTTAAAACATAATATAAAGGTTGTAGTTAATGTATTAGAAGATTATGAGCCGGGTAAAATACCACTATTTATCCAATGGGATGAAAGATGGGGTTATGCTGACTATGGAGATAATATAATGGCTATAAACGGATGCGGACCGACATGTGTATCAATGGTGGCAGTAGGACTTACGGGTAATACCAACTACCATCCGCAATATGTAGCAGAGTTAAGTGAAAGGCTAGGGTGCTATACAGAGACAGGGACTTCATGGACACTGATGACAGAAGGGGCAACAGAAATGGGAGTTACCGGATATTCAGTAAATATAACATCTGATAGCATAATAAACGAATTGAATCAGGGACATCCGGTTATAGCAAGTATGCAGCCTGGAGATTTTACAACTGTAGGACATTTTATTGTACTTACCGGAATTGATACAAATGGAAAAATCATTGTAAATGATCCTAACAGTAAGAAAAACAGTGAAAAACATTGGGATGTGGAAGTGATTATTTCACAGACAAAGAGTATGTGGGCATATACGGTATAGAGTCAAAGACCTTGCGGCAGTCTTTGCTCGCGGGAATAAATGTATGGAAATGGAGAAAAATATGGAAAAGAAACCAATAGCTAAGATGACGGTGTTTTTTGTTATAACTACGATACTGGCGGCAGCATGCAGTGTGGCATTGGTTATAAAAAATAATAATATTACAAAAGAAATGAATGCACAGGAGCAGAATAACGAAAAAACCGTAGAAGCACTGCAGAGAGAGATTGAAGATTCGGATGGAATAAAAGACAGAATAAAGGAATCACTTGAACAGGGAGAAACTCCGCTTAATATGCTGAGAAATATTTATTCAGATGATGTAGTTTATAATTATAACGGAAAATACTATTTTGTACCAATAATTGATAATATACCTAAAAGTAAGTTAAATCCCGGAGATTTTAAGTTTAATGATGCCGGTGAACTGGAGTATTTAAAAAATGGCAAAGCAGTATCACATAAAGGTATAGATGTATCAAAATATCAGGGGAATATAGACTGGGAAGCCGTTGCCGAAGACGGAGTAGAATTTGCCATTATTCGTCTTGGCTACAGAGGATATGGAACAGGAGCCATACAGCTTGATGAGTCGTTCGAGACAAATATGGAAGGAGCTTTAAAAGCAGGTATTGATGTAGGAGTATACTTTTTTTCACAGGCGATTTCAGAAAAAGAAGCAGAGGAAGAGGCAAATTTTGTAATTGAGCATATAAAACCATATAAAATAACGTGTCCGGTAGTGTTTGATACAGAAGAGGTTTCAGGAGAAGAAGGAAGAATGAAAGAAATATCTTCTGATAAGCTTACGGATATATCAATTAAGTTTCTTGATACTGTTGAAGAAGAGGGATATACACCTATGATATATGCAAATCTTAAGTGGTTTATAGCAAATCTTGATATTGAAAGACTTGCTGATTATGAAAAATGGTTTGCATCTTATACCACACCATATTATTTTCCGTATGAAATCTCCATGTGGCAGTATACTGATCAGGGAAAGGTAAATGGTATAGAGGGAAGTGTGGATATGAATATAAGTTTCAAGGAATGGGGTAAAAAAGAATCTTCTAAGACAAATATATGATAAGATATATGGAGAGGAGTAACATTTTGAGAAGAGACAGAAGTCAGGCAGTAGTTGTAAAAGAAGGAAAAATCCTTTTAGTTAAGGAGAATGTTGACGGAAGAACTTTCTTTTGTCTTCCGGGAGGAGGTATAGAAAAAGGAGAGACACCGGAAGAGGCAGCATTGAGAGAACTTAAGGAAGAATGCAATATAACCGGGGAGATAGTCAGAAAATTATCAGTACAGTATAAACCTGATAACATGGGTGAAGTACATACATTTCTGGTAAAGGCGGATAAAGGACAGCAGCCTTCAAAGGGCATGGATCCTGAATTAGAAGTTCAGGTAATATCAGGTGTTGAATGGAAAAGACTTGATGAGATAAGTGAGAGGGACAGAATGTATCTTTGGTCAAGCGGTCTTCTAAGGGTAAATGAATTTAGAAGAGAGGCAATCAGCTGGAATGATGAAATTAGTTATCCCGGAAAAAGAAAATAGTATATCATTATTTGAGTTATCTAAGCAGGTGTGATATAATTTTATATATTGTTTGTGCCACAAAGGGTCATATATGAAGAGGGAGTAATAATAACTGACGAATTTGCAGTATGGAGGTAAATATGAAAACTCACTATGCTGAATATTTAAAAGAAATGTTAAATAATTATTCTAATGATTGTAAAATGGATGGTCGAATTCTGTTTATGAGGCATTATAGTTCTTTTGGTGTGAACAAAGATGAGTTGGTGCAGCTTATAGAGAATTCGGGAATTGAGTGTTATTTTCTTTATCATGTATTTAAGCCGAATAAAATCCAATCTCCATATGAACCAATACTTGATTGGATTAGAAATATTTACAGTGGCAAAACGGAAAGAGAAATTGAGGATATGATGGATGCTGCACAGGTATATTCACTTCATAAGCCGATAATCAGAACATATATTTCTAATGGAATATCTAAAAGAGAAGAATCATTGATAATTAGTGAAATTTCATATGAAAAAGAAAGATTTTTGAGGTCAGTGGTAAATATTGTAAATTATATAGCAAAAAGCAGACCGATTATAATGGTACTTCATAAAATACATTTTGCACAGAAATCTACAATTGACTTTTTGATGGAATTTGTAAAAATTAGGAATGGTAATATATCAATACTTGCAGGTTATAACGAAACATATAGTGTTAATGGGTATATGCAGCCCGTATGGGATGAGTTTGCAAGGTATATTGAGTCAGAAAATATTGTTGTTGAATCCGGGTTAGATGATGGTATACAGTATGGTGAATCTTCAGAGACATTTATACCGGATATTGACGAACTGAAAGAATATATTCAAAAAATATCAAATTTGAATACTATGCTGGCATTTGATGAGGCATTATATTATATCAGCAGTATTTACCATCGCTTTTTGGTAGAAGAGTTTGACATAGAGGAAAATAATATCAAAGATATATTAGTTCTTTATTCATATACAGCAGCATGTTGGGGAAATATGAAATCAGCATTTTTGATGTGCAAAAAGTTAAGTGACATGGAATGTTTTGAAAATGATTTAAACATAAGGTATATGTACAATTACCTTGCTGCACTAATAAAAGGAAATGACAGACAGAGAGAACAATCATATCCTTATATAGATAAATGCAAAGAAATAGCTGTGGAATTGAACGATAAGGGCAGGATGTTTGACGCTGAGCTGTTAAGGTGTGTAGTGTGGCATGGAGGATGGCGTGATGTATTTGTATGGGATAAAAGGCTGGATGTTGATACGGAGTTTTTGAAAGAAGCTGAGCATAAAAAGCAGTATAACCATCTTGCCTATATCTATTTTTTCGGATTTATAGGAGTAATTGATAGTAATGATAAAAAAACTAATTATATAGGATGTGAAAATTCAGTATATTTTAGAAAAGGAATGGACTTCGCCAAAAAAGTAGGTAATACCGAATGTATACTTAAAGCATGGCAGAAGCAGATAGTATATGCATCAAGTAACGGAAAGGTTGAGGAAATAGAATATTACTACAATAAGTGCCTGAAAATATCAAGAGAGCAGGACAATAAGTATGGAGAAGCAAATATATATAATGGACTTGGATACAGCTATATAATAAATGAGAAATTTGATTTGGCAGATAAGTACTTTAAAAAATCAATCAATATACTGTTAAAAATTAAAAAACCTGAAATGATAATGGAAACATTGTATAATATGTCAATAAATGCACTGGCAGTTGAAAATTATGAAGTTGTCATATCATATATAAAAATAGTACTTAAGATGCTTAAGGCACTTCGCATGGAAAGAATGAGAATATGTAATATATCTAAGTTGTATGGACTTCTGTCAGTATCATATATAAAAACCGGACGTATATATGATGCAAAATTATATATAGACAGAATAAAAAGGGTACTCCGCCACTTATTAGATGAGAATATAGAACCGGATTACAAGTATTGGGAAGATGATATATTTCTGTATTATATGATAGAAGGAATGTTAAACAGGGAAGAGGGGAATTATGATGTGGCAAGAGAAGCATTTCAAAAAGATATATATTTATGGACAGAATTTGATGCCAAGCAGGAATATATATTTACACAGTTTATTATAGAAGCAGTTGAACTGTATGATAATATTAGTGATGATAAAAAGAGAAATGAACTTTTAGATATAGGTATCCGGTTTTGTGATAAGAACAAATATTCTTATCAGAAGTCAAGGCTTGAAAATCTAAAGAGTGGTATAATTGTAAAATGGGAAAAAAGAGATGCTGTTGATATGAGTCTGCCGGAAAGAATAATGTATGATATTAATGAACTGACATTAAAAAAAGGCATGGAAATGGATTTAGAGGAAAAAGTCAAAGCACTTATGTTCTTTGAGGCATGGGTAGATTTGATAAATAGAGAGAATGTACGACTTGATGTTATGATGGAAAATGCCATGACAATGATGCAGAATACTTATAATCTTGACAGCATATTGTGGATTGATGCAAGAAAAGAGCAGCCTGTAATAAAATACTGTGATAAACACAGTTCCATAACATTGAATCAGGCAAAAAGCATTATAGAATATTTTGGCAGTAGAAGAAAAAAGATAGTTGTTACAAGAAATGATAAAAGTTTTGATGCAAATAAAGAACTGATAGGAATATTTGGAAGTAATAATATAAGTTCATTTGCAGGTATTCCAATAATGGTAAAGGAACAGGTTACTAATATTCTTATTGTAATGCGTGTAAAGCATATGAATTTCATATCAAATTCTAATGCATTAACAGAAGAAGATGCTAATATATTCAGGACTACTTTCAGGCAGCTTATTGATGCGGATAGCAGAGAACGGTTCAGGATAAAATTGGAGAAGAGTTCCATTACGGATACACTTACCGGAATACTTAACAGACAGGGAATGAAGCAGTTTTTAGAAAACCAGTTTAGTCAGGATATAAATAAAAGTACGATTTTTACTGTCCTTTACATGGATCTTGATAATTTTAAATACTGTAATGATAATTTTGGTCATGATGTAGGTGATGTTATACTGGTATCTTTTTCAAAAATGCTTAAAGGAATTGTGAAGAACTCAGGAAGAATTATAAGATATGGAGGCGATGAATTTGTTATAGTGCTTCCGGAGTTTGAGGTAGAGCAGGGAATAGAGATTGCAGAAAGCATATTTGACAGATTAGAAACAAATAAAGGATTTAAACAGGAGATAGAGACGTCTCTTAATAAGAAAGTAAATATAGATAAGAGCAACAGGCTGTCATGTTCTATAGGTATAGCCACAGGAGAATGCAGAGATTTGGATGATATTCTTAAAATACTGAAAAAGGCAGATGAAGCACTGTATAAGGTGAAACGGACTACAAAGCATGATTATGAGGTTAATATATGAGTACAATAAAAGAATTAAATGAGTTTATAAAAAAGTCAATATCTCCGTTTCATACTGCCTGTGCAGCGGCTGATGAATTCAGGCAGAGTGGATTTGAAGAGCTTATATCAGGAGAAAAATGGAATGTAAAATGTGGAGGAAAATATTTTGTAAAAATATATGAATCCTCCATTGCCGCATTTACTATAGGAGAAAACGGGATTGAGACGGGTAAATTGAGAATAGCAGCAGCACATACGGATTTTCCCTGCTTTAAAATAAAGCCTTCTGCAAGTATTATGGAAAACGGCTACCATAAACTTAATACAGAGGTTTATGGAGGAGCAATCCTAAATACATGGCTTGACAGACCTTTGTCAATTGCAGGAAGGGCGGCAGTAAGAGGAAAGGATTGCTTTTCATCGGAAAGTGTAATGGTAGATTTTGCAAAACCTGTTCTGGTAATTCCTAATGTAGCAATCCATATGAATAAAAGTGTGAATAAAGGAATAGAACTTAACAGTCAAAAGGATATGCTGCCTTTAGCCGATAGTATAATTAAAGAAAATATGGAAAAAGCGGATTTGGAAGAAAGAATTTCAGAATTGCTTCATATTCCTAAAAAGAGTATACTTGATTACGAACTATATATATATCAGTATGAGCAGGGAGAAGTTACAGGGTTTGATAATACACTTTTTTCAGCTCCCAGATTAGATAATCTTACATCCGTAAAAGCATGTATTGATGGAATTACTGATGCAGATGTAAGAAAAGAAGGTATAAATGCTGTTGTATTTTTTGATAATGAAGAGGTTGGAAGCAGGACAAAGCAGGGTGCAGCGTCTAATATATTTCCAATGATGCTTGAAAAGCTTTATCTTTCTCTTGGTAAATCAAGGGAGGATTATATAAACGCAGTAATAAATGGAAGCATAGTGTCAGTGGATGTGGCACATGCGTTGCATCCTGATTCACCGGAGAAAAATGATATAACAAATAAACCGGTATTAAATGGTGGAACGGTTATTAAGCTGGCTGCAGGTCAGACTTATGCCAATGATGCACAGTCTTCAGCACTTATAAGGTGTCTTGCGGAAAAAAGCGAAACGAAATGCCAGACATTTGTAAACAGGTCAGATATGGCCGGAGGCAGTACTCTTGGAGCAATACTGTCTTCAGTCCTTCCTATGAGAACCATAGATATAGGAATACCTCTCCTTGCCATGCATTCAGCAAGGGAACTTATGGGTGTTAATGATCAAGAAAGTTTAAAAAAGCTTTTGACATGCTATTTTACCTAATGTATTATAGAAAGTATACATTAAAAACAGATGAAAGGATAACCTGAAAATATGGAAAATGAAGTTGTAGAATCAAAAAACTTTATAGAGCAGATTATAGAAAAGGATTTAGATGAAGGCATATATGATCATGTACAGACCAGATTTCCGCCTGAGCCTAACGGCTATCTTCATATTGGTCATGCAAAGGCAGTTTTACTAAGTTATGGATTGGCAGAAAAGTATGGCGGAAAGTTCAATATGAGATTTGATGATACAAATCCTACTAAGGAAAAAGAGGAGTTCGTGGAGTCAATAAAAGCTGATATTAAATGGCTTGGTGCAGACTGGGAAGACAGACTTTTCTTTGCATCAGATTATTTTGAACAGATGTATGAGGCGGCTGTTAAACTTATAAAGAAAGGAAAGGCTTATGTATGTGACCTTTCTGCTGATGAGATTAAGGAGTACAGGGGAACACTTACAGAACCCGGCAGGAACAGCCCTTACAGAGAGCGTTCAGTTGATGAAAATCTGGAGTTATTTGAAAATATGAAGAATGGGCAGTATAGTGACGGGGAAAAGGTGCTTAGGGCGAAAATAGATATGACTTCTCCTAATATAAATATGAGAGACCCGATTATATACAGGGTAGCACATATGGAGCACCACAGAACCGGTAATAAGTGGTGCATATATCCTATGTATGATTTTGCACACCCTATAGAAGATGCCATAGAAGGTGTAACTCATTCCATATGTACACTGGAGTTCGAGGATCACAGACCTTTATATGACTGGGTGGTACGAGAACTTGAATATGATATGCCTCCAAAACAGATAGAATTTTCCAAGCTTTATCTTACAAATGTAGTTACCGGAAAAAGGTATATTAAAAAGCTTGTAGAGGATGGCATAGTAGACGGATGGGATGATCCGAGACTTGTATCCATAGCGGCACTTAGAAGGAGAGGTTTTACACCGGAATCTATAAAAATGTTTGTAGAACTTGTAGGTGTATCTAAAAGCCAGAGTTCAGTAGATTATGCAATGCTTGAATATTGTATAAGAGAGGATTTGAAATTAAAAAGACCACGTATGATGGCAGTTTTAGATCCGGTTAAATTGATAATAGATAATTATCCTGATGATATGGTTGAATATCTGGATGTGGATAATAATCAGGAGAATCCTGAGATGGGTAAAAGAAAAGTTCCGTTTTGTAAAGAGCTTTATATCGAAAGAGAAGATTTTATGGAAGAACCTCCAAAGAAATATTTCAGGCTTTTTCCGGGAAATGAAGTCAGGCTTATGCATGGATATTTTGTAAAATGTGAAAGTTTTGTAAAAGATGAAACCGGTAAGGTTACAGAGATTCATTGCACTTATGACCCGGAAACAAAATGCGGAACAGGATTTACGGGAAGAAAAGTAAAAGGTACTATCCACTGGGTATCTGCAAGACATGCGGTATCTGCAGAGGTAAGATTATATGAAAATATTGTAGATGAAGAGAAGGGTAAACTTGATGAGGATGGTAATCTGAATCTGAATCCTAATTCTTTAAAAATATTGGATAATTGTGTTGTGGAAGAAAATCTGGCAGGAGCTTCACCGGAAGAGAGCTTTCAGTTTGTAAGACAGGGATATTTCTGTGTGGATATGAAAGATTCGTCAAAGGAGCATCTTGTATTTAACAGAATAGTTTCTTTGAAAAGTTCGTTTAAGCTTCCGCAGAGCAAATAGTTAATTTTAAGTTAAGAAAGGAGAGCTGCATTTTTACAGCAGTAAAGAATTATGAGTGATAATTTATTTTCAGGATTAGAACAATTAGGACTTGGTGATATGTCAGGTCTTGAAGTATTTGAAGAAGAGAAGAAAAAGGAACAGGAGAAGGAGAAGGAAGTTAAGTCTCCGGAAACATCAGAGGAAGAATTGTTATATGATAAGACATATACATGTCCGCTCTGTGGAAAAAACTTTAAGACAAAAGTAATCAGAACAGGAAAGAATAAATTAATAAGTACTGATACAGATTTAAGGTCAAAATACAATATTGTAGATATTGTAAAGTATGACTGTGTGGTATGTGGAAGCTGTGGCTATGCGGCACTTACAAGATATTTCGGCAAAGATACATCAAGGCAGCTTAGTCTTATAAAAGAAAATATATCATCTAAATTTAAAGGTATTGATGAAAATGCATCAATATACACATACGATGAAGCATTTATAAGATATCAGCTTGCACTTGCCAATGCCATTGTAAAGAAGGCACATGAAAGTGAAAGGGCATATATCTGTCTTAAGTTAGCATGGCTGCTTCGTGGTAAATCAGAGAATCTGCCGGAAGATACAGAAAATATTGAAAGTGTAAGAGAAGAACTTAAAAAGCAGGAACAGCAGTTTATAGAAAATGCATATCAGGGATTTAAAATGGCAATGCAAAAAGAGTCATTCCCAATATGCGGAATGGATGAATATACATTTTTATATCTTACTGCGGAACTGGCAAGAAAGAGTAAAGATTATGCAGTATCATTAAAGCTTATAAGTGATATTATAACGTCTAAGAATGCAGCACCAAAGATTAAAGACAGGGCAAGAGATTTAAAAGAAATGATAAAAGAAGAGGTAAACAAAAAATAGTATGTATGAGCTTACACTTTGTTTAGACAATAAAAGTGGTACGCCTCTGTATGAGCAGATTTATACATACATAAAAAATGAGATAAAGAATGGGAAGATTGAGTGTAAGTCAAGGCTGCCATCTACAAGGTCACTTGCAGAGCATCTGCAGATTAGCAGAAGTACAGTTGATATGGCTTACACTCAACTGTTATCGGAAGGATATATTGAGTCTGTACCGTGTAAAGGATATTACGTGTGCGAAATATCATTGCTGCATGATATATCAATTGCACAATATGAAACAGATGGTGCAGAGGAGGAAGATGGCACAGATAACCTTATAGACTTTACTCCTTATGGTGTAGATTTGGAGTATTTTCCTTTTAACATATGGCGCAAGATTACTAAAAATGTGTTGAACGAAGAAAATAAGGATATGTTTGACATTGGAAATCCTATGGGAGATATAGTGTTCAGGCGTACTATATGTAACTATCTGTTTGAGGCAAGAAATGTACACTGCCGTCCTGAACAGATACTTATAGGGGCGGGAAATCATTATCTGCTTACGATTTTATGCCGGTTATTTAACAGTGAAAAAACCATTGCAATGGAAAGTCCTACATATCAGAAAGCGTACCATATATTTAAAACAAATAACTGCCCGGTTGTAACTGTAAATGTAGAAAAAGACGGAATAGATGTTAAAGATGTGATTAGTAAAAACGCTGATGTAGTATATGTCATGCCGTCACATCATTATCCGTTGGGAACGGTTATGTCCATAGGAAAACGGACAGAACTTATAAAATGGGCGAATGAGAATGAAGAACGCTACATAATTGAAGATGATTATGACAGCGAGTTCAGATATCATGGGAAGACTATACCCGCTTTAAAGGGCATACAATGTAATGCTAATATAATATATATAGGAACATTTTCAAAATCCATAGCACCGGCAATCAGAATGAGCTATATGGTATTGCCTGAAAAACTTCTTGAAAGATATAAAAAGAATATGCATTTTTATTCGCAGACTGTATCAAGGATAGACCAGACTGTTGTTAATGAATTTATAAGCAGGGGATATTTCGAAAGGCATCTTAATAAAATGCGTTCGGTGTACAGAGAAAAGCATGACTTAATTATCGCATGTTTGAAAGATATGGGTGACATGATACAGATATCAGGCGAAAATGCAGGATTACATCTTTTGCTAAATGTTAATAACAAAATGAGTGAGGAAAAACTTATAAAAAGTGCAAAAGAACAGGGTGTAAAAGTGTATGGTCTTTCAGACAACTTTATAGAAGGTGCAAATGCAGACAGGCAGGCAATTATACTGGGATTTGCACAGATTAACAAGAACCTGATAACAGAGGGCATAAATCTGCTTAAAAAAGCATGGTTTGATGCGGAAAGGAAGGATGAATAATGAAGGAACAGTTATATACCATACCGGTAAATGATGCATTTAATAAAGAGTGTGAGTGTCCCATATGTGCAATGTATAATGAACTTGAAACTAATGCAGTACAGTTTACAATGGGACCAAGCTATATGGAAGATGATATAAGGGCAATGACAGATGAACTGGGTTTTTGTGAGAAACATATGCGGCAGGTATATAAGATAGAGAATAAACTGGGTCAGGCACTTATCCTCCACACACATATGGTAAAGACCAATAAAGATATAAGAAACCTTACCGCCGGTAATAAGAAGTCAGGATTCTTTAAAAAGCAGGATAATTCGCAGCTTATAGACTACATAAATAAACTTAATGATTCATGTTTTGTATGCAGCAGGATAGAAGATACATTTAAAAGGTATATAAGGACAATACATTATCTCTGGGAGAAGGATGAGGTATTCAGAAGTAAGTATAAAACTTCAAAAGGTTTCTGTACGAAGCATTATGGTGTTCTTATTAAAGAAGCAACAGCAAATCTCTCAGGTGCTAACCTTGATAAATTCATAGAAGATACCAATCAGATTTATATTGAGAATATGGAGAGGGTGGAAAAGGACTTAGACTGGTTTATTGATAAATTTGACTACAGGCATAAAGATGAGCCGTGGAAAAATTCAAAGGATGCACTTCCAAGGTCACTTACTAAGATAAACAGCATTTATGAAGAGGATATGCAGTAATATAATTATAATAAAAAGACTAATTCATATGCGAATTAGTCTTTATTATAATTATTCTATTCTTCAGAATCTTCAGGGATATTATCAATACCATCAATAAAATTATCGTCTAAAGGAATTGAAACATAGCTTTTAGATTTGGATTCATCATCAGAGGATGCATCTTCAGTTTCGTTTGCAGCAGCTTCATCATTTTCGACTTCATCATCCTCATCGTCGTCAAAATCCTCATAGTTGCTGTTAAAATCGTCGAAGTCATCATCATCAAAATCATCATCATCAAAATCTAAAAAATCATCATCAAAGTCATCGCTGGATGCTTTGTATTTGCGATATAAAGCCATGCCCCCTGCAACTGCAGAACCGATTAATGCACTGCATAATAATACTTTTCCAATCTTTTTCTTAGCCATAAAATTCTACTCCTTTCGTGTCAAACCTCAATATTATTGTAATACTATTTTAACTAAAAATAAAGGAAAAAATAAAAAATTAACAAAAATAAAATGACAGTTCAGCAATGCCATTGTTGGGCATCCGCCCTATAGATAATAATTTCTTAGTGAGAGAGCTCCCACGAAATTATTATATATTATTATCTGCATGGTTGAACTGTTACAAAATAAAATATTGATAAAAAATAGGAATAATGATAGTCTTTTATAATAGGAAAGAAGGTGGAACATGGAAAGAAAAATAGTATTTTTTGATATAGACGGAACATTATACCAATATGGTAAGGATATAGCCGTGTCAACTGTCTTGGCAATAAAAAAACTTAAAGATAACGGACATATTCCCGTCATATGTACAGGGCGGACAAAATCAATGATATTTGATGATATATTCAATATGGGTTTTGATAGTTTAATATCAGGCGGAGGTACATATGCGGAATATAAGGGGAAGGAACTATATCTGTATGAAATGGACAAAGAAAAGGCAATAAGGGCAGTTCAGGCAATGCATAAATATGGATTTATGCCAATTCCGGAAGGTCACAGATATATGTATGTTGATAAAAATAATATTGAGGATATATACAGACCCATTTTTGAAATATACAAAAAAGAAATCAGTAACAGGATTAAACAAATAGATTTTGAAGATTTAAAAATATCTAAGATAAGCGGAGTGATAAAAAGCAATTCTGATATTGAAGGAATAAAGAAAGAACTTGATAGCGAATATACTTTTGTAAATCACGGCGGAAATCTGCTGGAGCTTATTCCCAAACCATTCTCAAAGGCAGTAGGTATAGAAAAGATGATAGAATATTTGAAAATACCAATTAGTAATACGTATGCTTTTGGAGACAGTTTTAATGATTTGGAAATGCTGACGTATGTTAAATATGGGGTTGCAATGGGAAATAGTAATCCGGATTTGTTTAAACATGTTAAATACAAAACAGAAAGTATGGATGAGGATGGAATATACAAGAGTCTGGAAAGATTCGGATTAATTTAGAGTAACAGTTCAGACAAGGAGTACATAATGAGAATAATTTACAAAAATGGAAATATAATAGTTGAGAATGTGGAGGATTTTGAATTAAGCCAGACTTTAGAGTGCGGACAATGTTTCAGATATGATAAAATCGGTGATAATGATTATATAATTGTTGCAATGAATAAAATGCTTCATATTAAGCAGGAGGGCAAGACTCTTATATTATATGAAACTACAGAAGAAGAATATAGAAATATTTGGGAAGATTACTTTGATTTAAAAACAGATTATGGTGTAATAAAGAAAATACTGCTTGAAAAAGATGATAAGATAAAAGATGCCATAGAAACTCAAGGTGGGATAAGAATACTGAATCAGGATTTTGATGAGGTTCTTATGTCATTTATAATATCACAGAACCAGCAGATTCCAAGAATAAGAAAAATAATATCTGAAATATGCGAAAGATATGGAGATGAAGCAGGAACTTATAATGATAAAACATACTATACATTTCCTGATAAAAAGAAACTGGCATTAATCAGTGAGGAAGAATACAGAGAGTGTAAAACCGGATTCAGGGCTTCTTATCTGTATGGTGCGGCACAATTATTGGCAGATGGAAGCATTAACGGAGAAGAACTGAGAGGTTTTAGCAGGGAAGAGGCAGAGCAGAAACTTACAAGTATAAGAGGGGTTGGTAAGAAAGTGGCAGACTGTACATTACTTTTCGGTCTTGGATTTAAGGCAGCGTTTCCTATAGATGTATGGGTAAAAAGGATAATGGAGGAATTGTATTTCGGAAAAGAAGTTAAAAAAGAGGTTATTCAGGAATATGCAGGAAAATCTTTTGGTGAGTGGGGCGGATACGCACAGCAGTATTTATTTGCATATGTCAGGGGAAATAAGTCAAAAAACAAGAAAAACAAAGAAAATTAAAGTAAAACATTAAAAAAGTAAGTAAATGGAAGAAAAATCCATAAAAATCGAACTTGCATAAAAGCTATAAAGACATTATTATAGGCAATATGAATTAGCACTCGATACAAACGAGTGCTAATAAAAAGAAGAACAGTATGATTGGAGGATGTTATCATGAAGTTAGTACCATTGGGAGACAGAGTAGTATTAAAACAGTTAGTTGCGGAAGAGACAACAAAGTCAGGTATAGTATTGCCGGGTCAGGCAAAAGAAAAACCACAGCAGGCTGAGGTTATAGCCGTAGGACCGGGCGGAGTGGTTGACGGTAAAGAAATTAAAATGGAAGTTAAAACAGGAGATAAAGTTATATATTCAAAATATTCAGGAACAGAAGTTAAGATTGAAGATGTTGACTATATAATTGTAAAACAGAATGATATTCTTGCAGTTGTAGAATAAAATCATATATAACAAATTTCAGGAGGTAAAATAGTAATGGCAAAAGAAATTAAATATGGTGCAGATGCCAGAAAAGCATTAGAATCAGGTGTAAACCAGTTAGCAGATACAGTAAAGGTAACATTAGGACCAAAAGGAAGAAATGTAGTACTTGATAAAACATATGGTGCACCTCTTATTACAAACGATGGTGTTACCATTGCAAAAGAAATAGAATTTGAAGATGCATTTGAAAATATGGGTGCACAGCTTGTTAAAGAAGTTGCCACAAAGACAAATGATGTGGCAGGTGATGGTACAACTACAGCTACTGTTCTGGCACAGGCAATGATTAACGAGGGAATGAAGAACCTTGCAGCAGGTGCTAATCCTATTATCTTAAGAAAAGGAATGAAGAAGGCAACACAGGTAGCAGTAGATGCCATTGAAAAGATGAGCAGTAAAGTTACAGGCAAAGAGCAGATTGCAAAAGTTGCAGCTATTTCAGCAGGTGACGAAGAAGTAGGAAACATGGTTGCAGATGCCATGGAAAAAGTATCAAATGACGGAGTAATTACTATCGAAGAGTCAAAGACAATGCTTACAGAGCTTGACCTTGTTGAAGGTATGCAGTTTGACAGAGGATATATTTCAGCATATATGGCTACAGATATGGATAAGATGGAAGCAGTTCTTGATAATCCATATATCCTGATTACAGATAAGAAGATAAGCAATATTCAGGAAATTCTTCCATTGTTAGAGCAGATTGTACAGTCAGGCTCAAAACTTTTAATTATTGCAGAAGATGTAGAAGGTGAGGCACTTACTACATTAATCGTTAATAAGTTAAGAGGAACATTTAACGTGGTAGCAGTAAAGGCACCTGGATATGGTGACAGAAGAAAAGAAATGTTAAAAGATATCGCTATATTAACAGGCGGCGAGGTTATTTCAGAAGAGCTTGGTCTTGACCTTAAAGATACAACAATGGAACAGCTCGGACGTGCAAAATCAGTTAAGGTTCAGAAAGAAAATACAGTTATTGTTGACGGCGAAGGCAGCAAAGATGATATTGAAGGTAGAATCAGCCAGATACGTGCACAGATTGAAGAGACAACATCTGATTTCGATAAAGAAAAATTACAGGAGAGACTTGCAAAACTTTCAGGCGGTGTTGCAGTTATCCGCGTAGGTGCAGCTACAGAGACAGAGATGAAAGAAGGAAAGCTCCGCATGGAAGATGCACTGAATGCTACAAGAGCAGCAGTAGAAGAGGGAATTATCGCAGGAGGCGGTTCTGCATATATCCACGCATCAAAGGATGTTTCTAATCTGGTGTCTACACTTGAAGGTGACGAGAAGACCGGTGCAAATATTATATTAAAAGCACTTGAGGCACCATTATTTACAATCGCATACAATGCAGGTCTTGAGGGCTCTGTTATTGTGAATAAAGTAAGAGAGTCAGAGCCGGGAACAGGATTTGATGCATTACATGATGAATATGTAAATATGGTAGAAAAAGGAATCCTTGACCCTGCCAAAGTTACAAGAAGTGCATTACAGAATGCAACAAGCGTTGCTTCAACATTACTTACTACAGAGTCAGTTGTGGCAAGTATTAAAGAAGATGCTCCTGCTATGCCTGCAGGCGGCGGCATGGGCGGAATGATGTAATATCATATTTGAAAAGATTCGCAAAATAGTATATAATTATGAGACACGATTTGAAATATATTTGAATCGTGTCTCTATTATTTTGTAAAAGGAATGGTTTTATGACGGAGAGATTAAGGTTTATACTGTCTGTTATTATATTATTGTTAGTGTGTGTAACAACAGTAAAGGCGGATGATACAAACTACATATTGGGCAGGGAAATGACAGAAGAAGAGATTATGTATCAACAACAGTTTGAACCTTCCAATTCCACGTATATAGAAGAGAAAATGACAGCACAGCCTGCAAGGTATGATAAGAATATATTAAGCCGCTCAAATGCCTTAGAAGAAAGATATGATACCAGAGAGACCACAGGTATATCATTGGTCAAAAATCAGGATTATAAAAATAAGACATATGGTACATGCTGGGCATTCGGTACGATGGGAATGAGTGAATCCAATATTATGAAAAACAAGTCATTAAGTGAACTTGATTTGTCGGAAATGCATCTTGTGTATTTTGCATACCACAGACCAGTGGATCCGCTTGGAGGAACAGAGGGAGATTATAATAGTTCGGGAAGTATGGATTACAGACAGATTGGAGGAAATGCATATCTTTCAATATCGGCACTTGCTTCATGGATGGGTCCTGTTGATGAAAGCATACTTACATATGCTAACGTGGAAGTTCCGAATCTGAATGTGGATGAGAGCCTTGCATATAAAAATGTGAAAGCACATTTACAGAACTCATACTGGATATCAATGCAGGACAGAGACATAGTAAAAAATATGATAAAACAATATGGCAGTGTGCAGGTTAGTTTCAGATGGAATATATCATTTTACAATTATTCCACCGCTTCATATTTTAAATATGATTCTGCAGGCACAGGGCAGAGCCATGCTGTTACGATAGTGGGATGGGATGATAGTTATTCTGTTTCTAATTTTAAAAAGTCTCCTAAATCTTCCGGGGCATGGCTGGTGAAAAACAGCTGGGGTGATAAATGGGGAGATAAAGGATATTTCTGGATGTCATATGAAGATGTTTCAATACAGGATTCAACGGCATTTGTATATGATTATGAAGAAGCAGATAATTATGATTATAACTATCAGTATGACGGAACGGCAGACCTTTCGCACTATGCAGGATATGGCACAAATGAGGCGTGGATGGCGAATATATTCGAGGCAAATTCAGATGAAGCACTAAGGGCAGTATCTTTTTATCTCTTAGGGGCAGGTATGGAGTATGATATACAGGTATACACCGGACTTACAGACAGTAGTAACCCTATAAGTGGTAGTCAGTGTTTTGAGGAAATGCAGCATGGAAGCAGGGCAGCAATGGGATATTATACTGTAAAACTTAAGAATTCAGTGCCTCTAAAAAAAGGAGAGAAGTTTTCTATAGTTATAAAACTTAGGAATAATTATGAAAATGCCGTTATACCATTAGAGACTACAGAGACGGCAGGATATGAGGTTACAGCATATTCAAAAGAAGGACAGAGTTTTATCAGTCATAACGGAATCAAATGGAATGACCGTAGCAGCAATGGGAATGTACGAATTAAGGCATTTACTGATAAGGTGGAGCTTGGAACTGTTTGGAACATACAGGTGAGTAGTGAAGAAACCAAGTGTGTAAATGTAACATGGGGTAAGGACAATAGGTTTGATGGATACTGCATATATAGAAAAGAATCTGCGGATGACAGCTATCAAATTATAGGCAGAACGGAAAATAATACGGCTTTATTTACAGATGAAACAGCATCTTTTGGAGGAGAGTATTTTTATACGGTAAAAGGATATAAATATATTGATGATACTTGTTATTATAGCAGGGAGTCATATGGTGCTTATATAAAACTCAAACTGCCAAGTGTTGTAGTAAAAACTAAAAAGAGGATTTCAAATGGCATGGAAGTAACATGGCAGAAATCAGATGGGGCATCAGGGTATTGTATATACCGTAGTACATCTAAAAACGGAAAATATACCATTATTAAGAATGTTACATCAGGAAATACAAAGTCATTTAAAGATAGAACGGCAAAGGCGGATAAAAAATATTATTATAAGGTACGGGCATATAGGTTTATTAATGGTCGGGTTGTTTATGCGGAGTATTCAGATGCAGTTTAGGAATAATATATGAAAAATATGCAATAATGTAGTAATATTAAAATTATTTTTAATTTATATTGAAAAAATGTTGACATTCAACAATTAAAGTGCTATCTTATCTTTATGAAAAGATTAGCACTCTATTAAAGTGAGTGCTAACAAAATAAAAAAACATAGATTCAAAGGTGATTATATGGAACTGGATGAAAGAAAACTTAAGATACTTAAGGCAATAGTCCGGAATTATCTTGAGACAGGGGAACCGGTTGGTTCCAGAACAATTTCAAAGTATACAGATTTGAATCTTAGTTCAGCAACTATCCGTAATGAAATGTCTGATCTTGAAGATATGGGCTACATAATACAGCCCCATACATCAGCAGGAAGGATTCCTTCTGATAAAGGGTATAGATTATATGTAGATAATATGATGCAGGAAAAATCAGACGAACTTTCAAAGCAGCAGCAGGAAATAACTGAAATGAAAGAATTTCTTACGGAAAAAGTTGAAAAGGTTGAAGAACTTCTTCAGAAGACCGCAAAGCTGCTGGCAAATAATACCAACTATGCAACTATGGTTTCATCACCAAGATTTGCTAAAAGGCTTAAATTCATTCAGCTTTCACTGTTAGACAGAGAAAAGCTTTTGTGTGTGGTTGTATTGGAAGGTAATGTGATTAAAAATAAAATAGTAACATTATCTAAAGATATAGATGAAGAAACCATATTAAAACTGAATATATTGTTAAACAGTACCCTTAACGGACTTACAGTGGAAGAAATTAATCTGGGAATAATATCCAAGATAACCGGTCAGGCAGGAGAGCAGATGGAACTGGTTCGGCAGATACTTGAGATAATAGCAGAAGTGGTAGGTTCCGGTGATGATATGAAGATATATACAAGCGGTACTACAAATATATTAAAATATCCTGAGCTAAGCGATAGCAGCCATGCAAGTGAGCTGATAAATGTATTAGAAGAAAAGAATCAGCTTACAAGTCTTATATCCGTAGGTGAATCAGGAGAGGAAAATACAGGAATCCAGGTTTATATAGGAAATGAAACACCGGTAAAGACAATGAAAGACTGCAGTGTTGTAACAATGACTTATGAAATTGAGGATGGAGTTCAGGGGACAATAGGTATTATCGGTCCTAAGAGAATGGATTATGAAAAAGTAGTTGAAAATCTAAAGACCGTTAAAGAACAATTAGATGAGGCATTTAAAAAAAATTAATAAGGTGCCGGGGAAAGGTGGTATGTACAGTTGGCAGATAACAAAAAAGTAAATCCTGAGACTGCTGAAGAAGAAAAATTGGAAGAGACTTTGGAAGAAGAGGCTGTTCAGAAGGAAGACAACGAAACAGAAAAAAACGAAGAAGATGAAAAAGGGGATGAGGGAGGTAAGGAGAAAAAGTCATTCTTCAAAAAAGAAAAGAAAGATAAAAAAGACCTTATTATAGAAGAGCTTACAGACAAATATAAAAGGACATTTGCTGAATTTGATAATTTTAGGAAACGTTCTGAAAAAGAAAAATCAGCAATGTATGAAATAGGTGCAAAGGATATGGTTGAAAGAATCCTGCCTATAGTTGATAACTTTGAAAGAGGATTGGCAACAGTGCCGGATGAGGATAAGAAACTTCCTTTTGTAGATGGAATGGATAAGATTTATAAGCAGCTTATGAAGGCATTGGAAGAAGCAGGAGTAAAACCTATTGAAGCAGTTGGCAAGGAATTTGATCCGGAATATCATAATGCAGTAATACATGTGGAAGATGAAGCATTTGGAGAAAATATAATTGCGGAAGAACTTCAGAAAGGTTATATGTATAGAGATACAGTTGTCAGACACAGTATGGTGAAAGTTGCAAATTAAGTTAAATATTTATTAGGAGGCAATTTATTATGAGTAAAATTATTGGTATTGATTTAGGTACGACAAATTCATGTGTAGCTGTTATGGAAGGTGGTAAACCGACAGTTATAGCAAATACAGAAGGTGTAAGAACTACTCCTTCAGTGGTGGCATTTACAAAGTCAGGAGAAAGGCTTGTAGGTGAACCTGCAAAACGTCAGGCAGTTACAAACGCTGAAAAGACTATTTCTTCAATTAAGAGACATATGGGTACAGATTACAAAGTAGCAATTGATGATAAAAAGTATTCACCACAGGAAGTATCGGCAATGATTCTCCAGAAATTAAAGGCTGATGCAGAAGGCTATTTGGGTGAAAAAATTACAGAGGCAGTTATTACAGTTCCGGCATACTTCAATGATGCACAGAGACAGGCAACAAAGGATGCAGGAAAGATTGCAGGACTTGATGTAAAGAGAATTATAAACGAGCCGACAGCAGCAGCACTTGCTTATGGTCTTGACAATGAAACAGAGCAGAAAATTATGGTATATGACCTTGGCGGAGGTACATTCGATGTATCTATTATTGAAATAGGTGACGGAGTTATCGAAGTTCTTGCTACAAATGGTGATACAAGACTTGGTGGTGATGATTTTGACCAGAAGCTTACAGATTATATGCTTAAAGAATTTAAGAATACAGAAGGTGTAGACCTTTCAAACGATAAGATGGCACTTCAGAGATTTAAGGAAGCTGCAGAAAAGGCTAAGAAAGAGTTGTCATCAGCTACAACTACAAATATTAACCTTCCGTTTATAACTGCTACGGCAGAAGGACCAAAACATTTTGATATGAACCTTACAAGGGCTAAATTTGATGAACTTACAAGTGACCTTGTAGAAAGAACAGTAGTACCTGTACAGAACGCATTAAAAGATGCAGGTCTTACAATTAATGATATAGCAAAGGTACTCTTAGTAGGAGGTTCTACAAGAATACCGGCAGTACAGGATAAGGTAAAGCAGCTTACAGGAAAAGAGCCAAATAAGAGTCTTAATCCTGACGAGTGTGTGGCACTTGGAGCTTCTATACAGGGTGGTAAGCTTGCAGGAGATGCAGGTGCAGGCGAAATCCTTCTTCTTGATGTTACACCACTTTCACTTTCTATTGAAACAATGGGCGGTATAGCTACAAAACTTATTGAGAGAAATACAACTATTCCTACAAAGAAGAGCCAGATATTCTCTACAGCAGCAGATAACCAGAGTGCCGTTGATATAAATGTATTACAGGGTGAAAGACAGTTTGCAAAGGATAATAAGAGTCTCGGACAGTTCAGACTTGACGGAATTCCACCGGCAAGAAGAGGTGTACCTCAGATAGAAGTTACATTTGATATAGATGCAAACGGTATCGTTAATGTGTCTGCAAAAGACCTTGGAACAGGAAAAGAACAGCATATTACAATTACGGCAGGTTCAAATATGTCTGATGAAGATATAGATAAGGCTGTAAAAGAAGCGGCTGAATATGAAGCACAGGATAAGAAACGTAAAGAGGCAATAGATGCAAGAAATGATGCTGATTCATTGGTATTCCAGACACAGAAAGCTCTGGATGAAGCCGGAGATAAGATTGATGCAAATGATAAGTCATCAGTAGAGGCTGACTTAAATGCATTAAAGAGTCTTATAGAGAATTCGAATCCTGAAGATATGACAGATTCACAGGTAGCCGATATAAAGGCAGCACAGGAAAAACTCATGCAGAGTGCACAGTCACTTTTTGCAAAGATGTATGAGCAGTCTCAGGGAGCAGCAGGAGCAGGTCCTGATATGAGTAATATGGGTGGTGCAGAATCAGCATCACAGCCTGATGATGATGTGGTAGACGGAGATTATAAAGAAGTGTAATATCGGTGTAGGCATAAGCGGACCCTGGGGAATCTGTAAGCATGCAATTTATCATTTAAATTTGGTAAAAAATATGCTATGATTACTCAGGGTATCGCACTATTAAAATAAAAGGAAATCAGGGGATGACCAATGGCAGATAAAAGAGATTACTATGAAGTGCTTGGCGTTGACAGAGATGCAGATGACGCAGCATTAAAAAAAGCCTATAGAGTATTGGCAAAAAAATACCATCCGGACATTAATCCCGGAGATAAAGAAGCGGAGGCCAAATTTAAAGAAGCTTCAGAGGCATATGCAGTATTAAGTGATCCTGAGAAGAGAAGGCAGTATGACCAGTTCGGTCATGCAGCATTTGATGGAGGCGGAGGTGCCACTGCAGGAGGCTTTAACTTTGATTTTGGTGATATGGGTGACATATTCGGTGACATGTTCGGAGATTTGTTCGGAGGTGGCAGAAGCCGTCGTCCAAATAATGGTCCGCAGCGTGGCAGCAATATAAGAACCAGTGTGAGAGTTACATTTGAGGATGCAGTATTTGGCTGTGAGAAAGAGATAGACCTTACACTTAAAGATGAGTGCGAGACATGTCATGGAACAGGTGCAAAACCGGGAACTTCTCCGGTAACATGTTCTAAATGTGGTGGAAAAGGTCAGATTATCTATACTCAGCAGTCACTGTTTGGTATGGTAAGAAATGTACAGACCTGTCCTGACTGTAACGGAAAAGGAAAAGTAGTAAAAGAAAAATGTGCATCATGTTATGGAACAGGCTATAAGAGCAGCAGGAAAAAGATACAGGTTACAATACCGGCAGGTATAGATAACGGACAGAGTGTAAGAATACGTGGTAAGGGAGAACCTGGAATAAACGGAGGAGAAAGAGGAGACTTACTTGTAGAGGTTGTGGTTTCCAGACATCCGATATTCCAGAGACAGGGATTCGATTTGTATTCAACATCTCCGATATCGTTTGCACAGGCAGCCATCGGTGGAGATATAAAGATAAAGACCATAGATGGTGAAGTACTGTTTAATATTAAGGCCGGCACACAAACAGATACTAAAATAAGACTTAAAGGAAAAGGTGTACCGACATTAAGAAATAAAAATGTCCGTGGAGACCATTTTGTTACACTGGTGGTACAGGTGCCGGAGCGTCTGACAAATGAGCAGAAGGATTTGCTTATAAAGTTTGATGAATTATCGGGAGATACATTAAATGCAGGAAAGGAAGCCGGAAAGTCCAAAGAAGAAAAACCTAAGAAAAAAGGGTTTATGGACAAATTAAAAGATACATTGAATTAGACCCGGCAGAAGGTTCAGATATATGAAATGGAATAAATTCAGACTTACAACCACAACAGAAGCCGTTGACTTTGTCAGCGGCTTACTTGCTGAACAGGGAATTGACGGAATAGAAATAGAAGATAATATTCAGTTATCGGAGGAAGATAAAAAGAAAATGTATATAGATATACTTCCGAATCTTCCCGAAGATGACGGTCATGCATATATTACATTCTATATGGATGATAATATGGATAAGGACAAAGTTATTGAAGAATTAAAACAAGGACTTGAGGAATTAAAAGAATTTGTAAACGTAGGTTCAATGATTTTAGAAGAGTCGGTTACGGAAGATAAAGACTGGATAAATAATTGGAAACAGTATTTTAAGCCGTTTGATATAGATGATATACTTATAAAACCTACATGGGAGCAGGCGGATGACGGAAAATATTCAATGGTCATAGATATTGACCCGGGTACATCATTTGGAACGGGAAGGCATGAGACCACGCAGTTATGTATAAGGCAGTTAAGAAAATATGTAAAGGAAAGCAGCACATTACTCGATGTAGGATGTGGAAGCGGAATACTTTCTATAATAGGAAAGAAGCTGGGTGCAGCTAAAGTAACCGGAATAGATATTGATGAAAATGCCGTAAATGCATCAATTGAAAATGCATTGGTAAATCATATTGAAGCGGATTTTTATGCCGGTGATATTATAAGTGATAAAGAAATACAAGACAAAACGGGATATGAGTGTTATGATATAGTAGTTGCAAATATTCTGGCAGATATTATAATACCATTATCGGCAGTAATAGCACCACATATGAAGACAGGCGGACTGTTTATTACTTCCGGTATAATAGATAATAAAGAAAAAGATGTAGTAAATGCCATAGAACAGGCAGACAGGCTTCAGGTAAAGGAAATTACAAGACAGGGAGACTGGGTATCGGTTACTGCTGTTAAGATATAGCATGGAGGTAATGTCATGCACCATTTTTTTGTATCACCTGATAAGGTGAATGAGCAGGATATAATAATAAACGGACCGGATGTAAATCATATTAAGAATGTATTAAGAATGAAGACCGGAGAAGAAATTCTTATAAGTGACGGACAGGGTCAGGACTATCTGTGCGTGATAAGCAGTATGGATGAAGAAAAAGTTATAGCATCAATAACAGATAAAAACTATTCCGGTACAGAGTTAAAAACAAGAATATGGCTGTTTCAGGCACTTCCTAAAAACGATAAAATGGAATTTATAATACAAAAGGCTGTTGAACTTGGTGCATATGCCATTGTACCGGTAAAAACTTCAAGGTGTGTAGTAAAATTGGATGAGAAAAAGGCACAGACCAAATTAAAACGATGGAATGCTATATCAGAAAGTGCCGCAAAGCAGTCACGAAGAAGTATAATACCGGAAGTTTTGAAACCGATGAATTTTGCGGATGCACTTTTATATGCGGATAGATTTGACATGAATATTATTCCGTATGAAAATTATAAGGATATGGAACAGACCGTAAAGACACTTGAAAATATTGAAGAAATGAAAGATATAGGAATATTTATAGGACCGGAAGGCGGATTTGCAGAGGATGAAATAGAAAAAGCAATGGCTCTTTCTGTTCATCCTATATCACTGGGAAGAAGAATACTGCGGACAGAGACAGCAGGCATGAGCATATTGTCTGTATTGATGTTCCGTCTTGAACGATAGAAAGGCAGAGAGTTATGGAGGCATATTTGGACAATTCAGCCACCACAAAGGTGTATGACAGTGTAAAAGATATTATGATAAAGGTTATGACGGAGGATTATGGAAATCCTTCATCACTTCATATGCGTGGATTGGAGGCGGAAAAATATATAAAGCAGGCAAGAGAGGATATTGCATCCATCCTTAAATGTCAGGAAAAGGAAATATTTTTTACATCCGGCGGGACGGAATCAAATAATATGGCTGTAATAGGTGCGGCAATGGCAAACAGAAGAAAAGGAAATCATATAATAACCACAGCCATAGAGCATCCTTCCGTATTGGCACCGTTAGAATTTCTTGAAAATCAGGGATTTAAAGTTACAAGAATCGGTGTGGATGAAAACGGAGTAATATCTGCTGATGAGGTAAAAGAAGCCATTTGTGATGATACCATACTGATATCCATAATGTATATAAACAATGAAATAGGTTCAATACAGCCAATAGATGATGTGGCAGATATTATAGCAGCGAAAAATCCTGATATAATATTCCATGTAGATGCAATACAGGCATTTGGTAAGCTTAAGATATATCCGAAGCGACAGCATATAGATTTGCTATCGGTAAGCGGACATAAGATACACGGACCTAAAGGAGTGGGATTCCTTTATGTGAAAGATAAGATTAAAGTAAGCCCGGTTATATATGGAGGAGGACAGCAAAAGGGAATGCGTTCAGGTACCGAAAATGTTCCGGGAATAGCAGGTCTTTCGGTGGCGTGTGTGGAATCATACAGGAACTTAAATGAAAAAATACAGAAAATAACAAATCTTAAAGACTACTTTACAGACAGTATATCAAAGCTTGACGGAATAAGGATAAACAGCAGAAAAGGAAATGATGGTGCACCGCATATAGTAAGCGTAAGCTTTGAAGGTGTAAAGAGCGAAGTGCTTCTTCATGCACTTGAGGATAAAGGAATATATGTATCGGCAGGTTCTGCATGTTCATCCAATAAGGCTGCCACAAGCAATACACTTAAAGGGATAGGGCTTCCTGAAAAGTATCTTGATTCAACATTAAGATTCAGTTTTTCTGAGTATACAACAAAGGAAGAACTTGATTATACAATTAAACAGATAGAAGGCATGCTGGATATGCTTAGAATATATAAACATTCATAAATAAGAAAGGCTGGTAATCCAATGAATATGTTTAAGTCATTTCTGCTTAAATATGCAGAGATTGGAGTAAAAGGAAAGAACAGATATGTATTTGAGGATGCACTTGTATCACAGATAAAAAGGGCATTAGACGGAATAGATGGCAGATTTGAAGTCAGAAAGGTGTCAGGCAGGATATACGCACAGGCTTTAGAAGAATTTGATTATGATGAGGCAGTGGATGCACTTAAAAAAGTGTTTGGACTTGTGGGTATATGTCCGCTGGTGCAGTTTGATGATAGCGGATTCGAAGATTTGGCTTTAAAAGTTATTGAATATATGGATAAAATGTATCCTGACAAGAAAAAAACTTTTAAGGTTTTTACAAGACGTGCAAGAAAGAATTATCCTATGGATTCAACAGAGATAAATATGGAGATGGGCAGCAGGATTCTGGATGCATTTCCTGAAATGAGTGTTGATGTCCATAACCCTGATATAAAGCTTAATATAGAGATTAGGGAGCAGATAAATATATACTCTGAAATCATACCGGGACTTGGCGGAATGCCGCTTGGCACGGCAGGAAAGGCAATGCTTTTGTTATCCGGCGGAATAGACAGTCCGGTGGCAGGCTATATGACAGCAAAAAGAGGAGTTACTCTGGAGGCGACATATTTTCATGCACCGCCTTATACAAGTGAAAGGGCAAAGCAGAAAGTTATTGACCTGGCAAAGAAGATGTCAGTATATACAGGACCTATAAAGTTAAATATTGTAAATTTCACAGACATTCAGATGTACATATATGAAAGATGTCCGCATGAAGAGCTTACAATTATAATGAGACGGTATATGATGAAGATAGCAGAACATTTTGCCAAAGAATCAGATTGTCTGGGACTTGTTACGGGAGAAAGCATAGGACAGGTGGCAAGCCAGACAATGCAGAGTATGTTGGTCACAAATGCAGTCTGCACTCTTCCGGTATACAGACCTTTGGTAGCATTTGATAAGCAGGATATAGTGGATGTAGCATGTAAAATAGACACATATGAGACATCCATACTTCCGTATGAGGATTGCTGTACCATATTTGTGGCAGAGCATCCGGCGACAAAACCAAAACTTTCATGTATAGAAAAATCAGAAAGCCATATGGCAGGGAAAATAGATGAGCTTATGGAAAAGGCAATAGAAACGGTGGAAATTGCATATGTGAAGTAACATAATAGTTGTACAATGCAAAAAAAGTGTGATATTATAGACAGATGAAACAACGTTTTGTAAGTAGTATATAGTTATACATAGCAAAAACCACCCTGATACTTTACCGAGTGCTAGGGTGGCTTTGCTATCCTTACTGGTCAACCACCTGTGGGCGGTTGTTTCTTCTTTAGTTGTATTGTAGCATAGTATATCTGTTATATCAACAGTTTTTTACATGATATAAAAAACTAAGTACAACCAACTTATTGGCTGTACTTAGAATGTGCTATTATATTATTCCACAATGTAAGGTTTTAAAGCTTCTAAAATGCTGTCTACATTATCTTCTGCGTGGATGTTTAAATCAATGTTCTTAGAAAGGTCTAAGCTGAAGATACCCATAATTGATTTTGCATCAATAACATATCTTCCTGATACAAGGTCGAAATCAGTCTCGAACTTTGTAATGTCATTTACGAAAGCTTTTACCTTGTCAATTGAGTTTAAACAAATCTTTACTGTTTTCATTAAAAACTACCTCCTCTTTATTAACTTTTGCAGTATTAGATATGAGAGTTGTATAGTTAATAATTCTCTCACTACATAGTATAGTACAGTTTTAAGGGGAAAAAGTCAATATAAAAACAGCATAAACTTATAAGCAATATTAAGAAATGAGGATATATAAATGGAAAGAATAAAGAAAAAAGTCGCATTGCATAATCTTGGATGTAAGGTCAATGCATATGAAACAGAAGCTATGGAGCAGATACTTAAGAATGCAGGGTATGAAATAGTAGATTTTGAACCGGGGGCTGATATTTATATTATAAATACATGTACAGTTACAAATATTGCCGACAGAAAGTCAAGACAAATGCTTCATAAGGCGAAGAAGATGAATCCGGATGCCATAGTGGTAGCGGCAGGATGTTATGCTGAAACGGGTGAAGACAGGATAAACAAAGATGATACAATAGACATAATAGTGGGAAATAATAAAAAGAGAGATATTCTTAGTATATTGGAAGAATATTATGGGAAAAATGATGCAAAATCAATTAGAGAAAAAGTGGATGCCAGAATAGATATTAACCATACCTCGGAGTATGAGGAAATGACATTAGAGCAGATGCACGAGCATACCAGAGCGTATATAAAAGTACAGGACGGATGCAATCAGTTCTGCAGCTATTGTATTATTCCATATGCAAGAGGAAGAGTCAGAAGCAGAAAAATTAATGATATAAAAAAAGAAGTCACTGCAATAGCAGATAAGGGATTTAAAGAAGTAGTGATTACCGGAATACATGTGAGTTCATATGGAGTGGATTTTGGAGAAGACAGGGAAAGACTTATAGACGTTATAGAAACGGCTGCATCGGTAGACGGCATTGAAAGAGTAAGATTAAGTTCTCTTGAGCCGCGGATAATAACAAAAGAATTTATGGATAGGCTGTCACACATAAAAGAGATATGTCCGCATTTTCATTTATCGCTCCAGAGCGGCTGTGATACAGTGCTTAAAAGAATGAACAGAAAATACACAACAGCTGAATATCTTGAAGGATGCAGATGTATAAGGAATATATTTCCAAATGCTGCAATAACAACAGATATAATAGTTGGATTTCCGGGAGAAACAGAAACAGAGTTCAATACTACTTTAAGCTTTGCAAGGGAAGTCGGTTTTGCGGAAATACATGTGTTTAAATATTCAAAAAGGCAGGGAACGGTGGCAGCGGCAATGGAAAATCAGGTAGATGATTTATTAAAAGCTGAAAGAAGCAGGAAACTTATTGAACTTGAATATGAATTAAGAAAAGATTATAGAAATAGATTTCTTGGAGAAAACAAAGAGGTGCTGTTTGAGCAGAGTGAAATTATAGACGGAACGCAGTATTATACGGGGTTTACCAAAGAATATGTAAAGATAGCAGCAGCATCAGAAGAGAATCTGACAAACCGCATTATTGACATAAAGGTTAAAGAAATATATAATCATGAAATTTTACTTGCCGAAATGTAAAATATATATTAGAATATACATCATAAGATTGTGAACGTGAATTTTGGAGGCAATATATGGAGAATTTAAATAATACACAATATTTTAAAGTACCGGTTGAGACAAAACTGGAAGTTGGACAAGTTTTAGAAAGAGTATATCAGGCTTTAGTTGAAAAAGGTTACAATCCGGTTAATCAGATTGTAGGATACATTATGTCAGGAGATCCTACTTATATTACGAGTCATAATAATGCAAGAAGTCTGATTATGAAAGTGGAACGTGACGAACTTATAGAAGAAGCGTTGACATATTATATAAATACAAAGTTAAAAGAAAAGAGATAAAATTATAATACCAAATACAGTATGGAAGTCTGTCTGTGCAGTCTTTTTCTGCTGTATTAATTTTGGATAATTTTTTATAGAAATTGAACGGGGTAAAAATGAGGATATTAGGATTAGATTTTGGCTCTAAAACAGTAGGAGTGGCAGTTTCGGATGAACTGCTTATTACTGCACAGGGTCTTGAGATTGTGCGGCGTGAATCAGAAAATAAGCTGAGGAAGACATTGGCACGAATTGAACAGATTATAGAAGAATATCATGTAGAAAAAATAGTACTTGGATTTCCTAAAAATATGAATAATACTATAGGAGAACGTGGCGAAAAGACTTTGGCATTTAAGGAAATGTTAGAGAGAAGAACCGGACTGGAAGTAATAATGTGGGATGAAAGGCTGACTACCGTATCGGCAGACAGAACCATGATGGAAGCCGGAGTGCGTCGTGAAAACAGAAAAAAATATGTGGATCAAATAGCAGCAACGTTTATTCTGCAGGGCTATCTTGATTCTATTGCAATGAATAAATAAAATGAAAGGTAAGAGAAAAGGCTATGTATGGAAAAGTGGGATTTACAGATGAGAGAGGCGAAGAAACAGAATTTTATATAATAGAAGAAACAAAGATAAATAATAAAAGTTATCTTCTGGTAACTGATACAGATGATGAAGAAGCTGAGGAAGCAGAGGCTTATATCCTTAAAGACATATCAGAGGAAGAAAGTGAAGAGTCGGTATATACAATGGTCGATGAGGAAGCAGAATTATCATATGTGTCAAAGATATTCAGTGAATTATTAGATGATGTAAATATAGAATAATATGGAGGTGTAGTTTTGAAACGTGAAATAAACTTAAATGAAAAAGTGAAGATAATACCATTAGGCGGACTTGAGCAAATAGGAATGAATATAACCGCCATAGAATATGAGGACAATATAATAGTAGTAGACTGCGGACTTTCATTTCCGGATGATGATATGCTTGGAATAGATTTAGTTATACCTGATGTGACATATCTGAAAGAAAATATAGATAAGGTTAAGGGTTTCGTGATAACACATGGACATGAGGATCATATAGGTGCACTTCCGTATGTATTAAAAGAGATAAATGTACCGGTATATGCTACAAAGCTTACTATAGGTATAATAGAAGGTAAATTAAAAGAACACAATCTGTTAAACAGTGTAAAGAGAAAGATTGTAAAATATGGGCAGTCTATTAATCTTGGATGTTTCAGAATAGAATTTATAAGAACCAATCATAGTATAGTAGATGCGGCAGCACTTGCCATATTTACACCGGCAGGAATTATAGTCCACACAGGAGATTTTAAAATAGATTATACACCTGTATTTGGTGATGCCATTGACCTTACAAGATTTGGCGAGCTTGGTAAAAAAGGTGTTTTGGCACTGATGTGTGACAGTACAAATGTATTAAGACCGGGATTTACAATGTCAGAAAGAACTATAGGAAAGACGTTTGACCATATATTTGCGGAGAACATTGAAAGGCGTATTATAATAGCCACATTTGCATCAAATGTAGACAGGGTACAGCAGATTATTAATTCCGCATATAAGTACGGAAGAAAAGTAATCGTTGAAGGAAGAAGCATGGTAAATGTAATAACCATTGCCAGTGAGCTTGGTTATATCAAGATACCGGAAAATACCCTTATAGATATAGATGAAATGAAAAATTACACAGATAAACAGATAGTTCTGGTAACAACGGGAAGTCAGGGAGAGTCAATGGCAGCATTGTCCAGAATGGCAGCCTCTATCCACAAAAAAGTCACTATTAAGCCGGGTGATGCAGTGATTTTAAGTTCGACCCCTATACCGGGCAATGAAAAGGCAGTATCCAGAGTTATCAATGAATTATCCATGAAAGGTGCAAACGTCATCTATGAAGAAACACATGTATCGGGTCATGCATGTCAGGAAGAGATAAAGCTTATATATTCACTGGTAAAACCGGCATTTGCCATTCCGGTTCATGGAGAATACAGACATCTTAAGGCTCATGCGGAGTTGGCAGAGTCTATGGGAATAGATAAGGAGCATATAGTTATAATGTCATCAGGTGACGTTTTAAGTATCGGATATGAAGGGGCAGAAGTTGTGGAAAAAGTTCCTTCCGGCGGAGTTCTCGTAGATGGTCTTGGTGTTGGAGATGTAGGAAATATAGTATTAAGAGACAGACAGAATCTGGCAGAAAACGGAATTATCATTGTTGTAATGACATTAGAGAAATATAGTAACCAGCTTCTATCAGGACCGGATATAGTTACAAGAGGTTTTGTGTATGTAAGAGAATCAGAAAATCTGATAGTAGATGCGAAACATGTGGTATATGATGCGTTGGAAGATTGTTTAAATAAAAGAGTATCCGACTGGGGAAGAATAAAAATGGTAGTAAAAGACAGTCTTAGTGAATACCTATGGAAAAAGATGAAACGAAGCCCGATGATACTTCCTATTATTATGGAAGTAGATTAGTATCATCAGCAGAAAGGCGTGATTTTGAAATGTTTGAGTTAGAGAGCAAGGCGAGAGAGGTGGCAGAACTTCTCTTAAACAGTGAAGTTTATATAAAGTATGATGAGGCAAGAAGAAAACTGGAGGAAAATAGCGAACTTCTTTTAGGTGTAAACGAATACCGTAAAAAAAGATTTTATATACAGAATAATCCTGATGAAAATATGCAGAATGCACTTAATCAACTTGTAATTGATTATGGACATATTGTGAATAACCCGACAGCCATGGAATATATGGATGCAGAATCATTGCTGTGCAGGGAAGTCAGAAAAGTTACAGCTATAATAGCAGATGTTATAAATATGGATATGAACTTTTTAGATTAATCTGGGAAAGGCCGGTAAATATGAGTCTCAACACAAAAACATCAAATGTATTAAAATCATTTATAAAAATAACAATTTATGTTTTGTTTGCACTGCTTCTCATCGTATTGGGCACAATGAGTTACAATTTTGGACGCGAAGTGTTCTCAGACGATGGATATGAAAAGAAACCGGGAATGGAAATATCGGTAGTCATAGAGCAGGGAGACAGTATAAAAACAGTGGCACAGATGCTTTATGATAATGGAGTTATAGGAGATATTAATGTGTTTTATGTTCAGGCATTGATATATGAGGCCGATTTTAAGCCGGGAACTTATACCGTAAATAATTCAGCAAGCGGAGAGGAAATTATTGAAATGCTTTCAGCGGAAAAAACTACAGAGGAGAAATAAAATGATTGTAGATGAGAGAATAATCACATTCTTACACTCGCTGGAAGGAAGTAACGGAGAATTATGCGACAATATTGAAGAATATGCCCGCAAAAATTATGTTCCGATTATCCGTAAAGAAATGGAAAGCTTTTTGAAAGTTATGATCTGTATAAAAAAACCAAAACGGATATTGGAGCTTGGAACGGCTATAGGATATTCTGCAATACTGATGTCACAGGTTATGCCTGATAACTGCCATATAACAACTATCGAAAATTATGATAAGAGAATACCGATTGCACTTGATAATATCAAAAAGGCAGGTATGGAAGAACGCATTACGCTTATAGAGGGTGATGCACTTTCCGTTATTCCTGATATTAATGAAACATTTGACTTCGTATTTATGGATGCAGCAAAAGGGCAGTATATGAATTATCTGGAGCTGATTATTGATAAAATAGATAATGGAGGTGTCATTATATCAGATAATGTACTTCAGGAGGGTGATATTGTTAAGTCCAGATTCGGGGTGGAACGGCGTAACAGGACAATCCACTCACGCATGAGAGAATATTTATATACAATAAAAAATATGCCGGAACTGGAGACATCTATAGTACCTATAGGAGACGGCATAACGGTGAGTGTTAAGAAAGGAATTAAATAATGAGAGATATTGAATTACTTATTCCGGCGAATAGTCCGGAGGTTCTGAAGATAGCCGTAATATATGGTGCGGATGCAGTATACATCGGAGGTGAGGCGTTCAGCTTAAGAGCCGGGGCGAAGAATTTTTCAATTGAAGAAATGAAGCAGGGTATAGAGTTTGCCCATTCGCATAATGTAAAAGTATATGTAACATCAAATATTCTGGCACATAATAGAGATCTTGATGATGTAAGAAAATATTTTGAAGAATTAAAGCAGGTAAATCCGGATGCACTGATAATATCTGATCCGGCCATATTTACAATGGCTAAAGATATACTTCCTGATATTGACATTCATATAAGTACGCAGGCAAATAATACCAATTATGGAACATTCAACTTCTGGCATGGTCTTGGTGCTGCAAGAGTAGTAACGGCAAGGGAACTGTCTCTTGAAGAAATAAAAGAGATTAGGGAAAATATTCCGGAAGATATGGAGATAGAAACATTTATCCATGGTGCAATGTGTATATCATATTCAGGAAGATGCCTGTTAAGCAGTTTTATGGCGGGCAGGGATGCAAACAGAGGTCAGTGTACACATCCATGCCGTTGGAAATATGTTCTTATGGAAGAGTCCAGACCGGGTGAATATATGCCGGTATATGAAAATGAAAGAGGTACATACATTTTTAATTCCAAAGACCTTTGTATGATAGAGCATATACCGGAACTTATAGAGGCAGGAATAGACAGCTTTAAAGTGGAAGGCAGAATGAAAACGGCATTATATGTTGCTACAGTGGCGAGAACTTACAGAATGGCAATAGATGATTATAAGAAAAGTCCTGAATATTATGCCGGAAGGCTGGATTATTACAGAGAAGAGATATCAAAATGTACTTACAGGCAGTATACTACGGGATTCTTTTTTGGTAAACCTGATGAAAATACACAGATATATGACAGCAATACTTATGAAACAAACTACATATACCTCGGAATCATAGACGGCAAAAAGGAAGGGTATGGATATCGTGTAGAGCAGAAAAATAAATTTACATGTGGTGAGGAGATTGAAGTCATGAAGCCTTCGGGTGAAAACGTAATTGTGACTGTTAAAGCGATATATGATGAGAATGGTGTTGCAGTGGAGAGTGCTCCGCACCCTAAACAGATTCTATATGTGGATTTGGGAATTGAAGCGGAGGATTATGATATATTGAGAAGAAAAACTATATGAATTAAAGGCAGGCATATTTTAAGGTTCTTTCTGAACTTTGACCTGCCTTTTAATTTTGTACAAATAATATAATCAAGTAACAAATTTTAACCATTTCTGTTTGGAAAGGCACTTCACATCAGCTTTTTACATAAAATGTAAGAAAGATGCTTCGAGGTGCTTTTTTGAAAAGTTTTTCAGACCCCCTTAACCATGAGGAAGAGATGTATTACCTTCAGCAGTACAAAGAAGGCAGCCTTCAGGCAAAGGACATTCTAATTGAACATAATCTGCGCCTGGTGGCACATATAGTGAAGAAATATCAGCAGCCCGGAAGGGATATGGATGATATGTTATCTGTAGGAACCGTGGGGCTTATAAAGGCAGTAAACAGTTTTGATGATTCTAAGGGAAAGCTTGCTACCTATGCTGCAAAATGTATTGAAAATGAAATACTCATGCTGCTGAGGAGTGAAAAAAAGAAATCCAGGGAGGTATCCCTGTTTGAACCGATAGGTACTGATAAAGACGGCAATGATGTGAGTCTTATAGATGTTATAGAAATAACTGAAAAAGAGGTATATGAAAAATGTGAATTGCGTCAAAATATGTTGAAGTTACATGAAATATTTGATAAAGTACTAAATGAAAGAGAACGGGATATTATATTTAACAGATATGGTCTTTATGGAAGGACTGAGGTTACCCAGAAACAGCTTGCAGAAAAGTACGGAATATCAAGAAGCTATGTGAGCAGAATAGAAAAAAAAGCATTGAAAAAGCTTAAGGATGGAATGGAGAATATACGGGATGATGGAGCAAAGGGAAATAGAAAAGATAAATTTGGACCGTATGAGGAAAAAACTTGAAGACGATAAAAGAAAATTTCAGGTTGAAAAAGAGATATTTAAGAAAAATTCCAAGAGGCTGAGTGATAATCTGGAAAAAAAGAAAAGAATATTTGAGGCACAGTGGAAGCTCCTGGAAGGGGAGCTTTTAAAACTTGCTGCCGAAAAGGAACGCCTGCAGAAAGAAAAAGAATTTTTCAGGGAAGTACACAATTTTGAAAAAAGAACAGAACGTGAAAGCAGTGTACTTCCTATACCAAAGATGTTTTTTGCAGGTGTAAAGAGCGAAGAAAGCCTGAAAAAACGATATAAAGAACTGATGAAAATATATCATCCGGACAATCCTGCGGGCGATAGTGATATTGTATTGATGATTAACAGGGAATATAATAAATTGAAGGAACTTTATACAAAAAAATAGCCAAAATCATCATGTAATTTTAGTGAAAATGTCATAAAAATCTTTATAAGCTTGTCAGATATTTAAAAAATACTTTATTTTGTCTTACAAATATGGTAGAATCGTATAAGGTTAAATAAGCATGAAATGAAGGAAAAAAGATATGGCAAGATATAACAAGATTCGTCTTGGTGACTGCCTTGTTCAGAAAGGGCTGATTACCGAGGAACAACTTAATACAGCGTTGCAGGAACAGAAAACTAAAGGTATGAAGCTTGGCGAAACCATAGTTGAGCTCGGGTATGTTGAAGAAAATGATATTATTGATATACTTTGTGACCAGCTTGGAATAGAATACGTCGATTTGAGAAAGATTAAGATAGATGAAGAAATCGGCAAGATGTTAAATGAAGAATTCATACGAAAGAATTGTCTGATACCTATAGGTTACGACCAGCTTGTGCCGAATGTATTGCGGGTTGCCATGGCAGACCCGATGGATATTGTTGCTATAGATGATATTTCTATTATTACCAATCTTCAGGTGGATCCGGTATTAAGCACAAAATCACAGATAAATTATCAGATAGATAAAGTGTTCGGAGCTACTAAAGCTATGGCGGCGGCTGAACAGTACAGGAAAGAACGTGACAGGGATAAGGAAAAAATCGTATCTGAGAAAGAACAGGATAACAGGGCGGATGAAGTTGAAGATTCACCTATCGTACAGTTAGTTCGAAGCATTCTCGAACAGGGAGTGAGAAGGAGAGCCAGTGATATACATATAGATCCGTGGGAATATGAAGTGAAGGTACGTTATCGTATAGATGGTGCACTTGTAGATGTTATGAAATATGATATTGACTTTTTATCAGCTATCTCGGCACGTATTAAGATTATCGGAGGCATGGACATTTCGGAAAAGAGAAAACCGCAGGATGGACGTATTGCTATGTCGGTTGATAGAAGAGAATATGATGTCCGTGTGTCTATATTGCCTACGGTAAATGGCGAAAAAATAGTTATGCGTCTTACTTCAAAGGAAAATCTTACAAGAGATAAAAAGAATCTCGGTTTTTCTCAGGAAGAATTGGATAAATTTGACAGAATACTTAAAAATCCACATGGAATTATTCTGGTAACCGGACCTACAGGTTCTGGTAAATCTACTACACTGTATACGGCACTTAGTGAACTTAATACAGAGGATGTTAATATTATTACGGTAGAAGATCCTGTAGAAGCGAATATGGAAGGTATAAATCAGGTACATGTAAATGAAAAAGCAGGACTGACATTTGCGGCTTCCCTTCGTTCTATCCTTCGTCAGGATCCGGATATTATAATGATTGGAGAAATTCGAGACGGAGAAACAGCAGGTATTGCGGTTAAAGCAGCTATCACGGGACATCTGGTTGTAAGCACACTCCATACAAATGGTACGGCAAGTACAATTACGCGTCTTGCTGATATGGGTATAGAGCCGTATATGATAGGTGATTCGTTAGTAGGCGTCATAGCACAGCGACTCGTCAGAAGGCTTTGCCCTGACTGCAAAAGGCCGGTTCAGGCTACGGAAGAAGAAAAGAGGCTGCTTGGTGTCAGGGAAGACCAACCGATTACTATATATGAGCCGGGAAATGAATGTCAGACATGCGGAGGCGTAGGATATTTCGGACGAATAGGTGTGTATGAGATAATGCCGGTAAATAATGAATTGAGAATAAAAATTGCGGCAGGGGCGAGAGCGGATGAACTGAAGGCACAGGCAGTATCGGATGGAATGCATACTCTTAAAGATGGCGGAATAAGACTTTGTCTTGAAGGTGTAACGTCGTTTAAGGAAGCACTTAAGATTGCGTATGAATCAGATTAATAAAAAGCGGAGGGTTTGGGATATATGATTACAATAGAAGAGTTACTTGGTATAGCAGCACAGAATGGAGCTTCCGATGTACATATAACGGTTGGCGTACCGCCTAAAATGCGAATTAACGGAGCGTTGCATAATATGGATTATCCGGCATTATTTCCGCAGGATACAGAGCCTATTATTATGAGTATCATGGACAGACGCCGTAAAGAAATATTTGATGAAACCGGAGAAGTTGACTTTTCAATATCGGTACCACAGATTGGAAGATACAGAGTAAATATATTTAAGCAGAGAGGCTCTATGGCGGCATCGCTTCGTGTGGTAGGTACAGAGATTCCGACAGCAGATTCGCTGGGAGTGCCTAAGGCGGTTCAAGACTTGTATTCAAAGAGAAGAGGACTGGTACTTGTAACGGGACCTACAGGTTCGGGAAAATCCACAACACTTGCCTCATTGATAAATTTAATAAATTCGGAACGTACGGATCATATAATTACATTAGAGGATCCGATAGAATATTTACATAATCATAAGAAATCAATGGTGAATCAGAGAGAGATAGGGCTTGATACTATGTCGTATGCAGCGGCACTAAGAGCAGCACTCAGAGAAGATCCTGATGTTATTCTGGTAGGAGAAATGAGAGACCTTGATACAATATCCATAGCTATTACGGCAGCAGAGACGGGTCATCTTGTGTTTTCAACATTACATACAATAGGAGCTGCAAGTACGATTGACCGTGTGATTGATGTATTTCCTACACATCAGCAGCAACAGATAAGGATACAGCTGTCAATGGTATTGGAGGCAGTTATATCCCAACAGCTTATACCTACGGCAGATGGAAAAGGAAGAGTGGCTGCTTTTGAAGTAATGCTTGCCAATGCTGCTGTAAAGAATATGATACGTGAGGGTAAAACATATCAGATACAGTCGATGATACAGACAAATGGGAAACTAGGAATGATTACCATGGATGATGCACTTTATAATCTTTACAGAATGGGTAGGATAACCGGTGAACAGGCACTTATATTTGCACAGGATCAGCAGGCTGTAGAGAAACGATTAAGAGGATATATGTAAGGAAAAAACTTTTTAAATAAATTGTTAACAAACTATTAACAAAGTTCAAAAATGGTGGAAAAAGCAAGTAAAAAATGATATAATAATAACATGCAGAGAGGAGAGAGAAGATGCCAAATTTTAAGTATGTGGCTTACTCCAAAGACGGCAAGGAAGTGAAAGGCAGCATTGAAGCCGTGGATCAGGAGGATGCAGCTAAAAGAATCAAAGAACAGGGTCAGATGGTTGTAAAAGTTGAAGCTGAAGGTGCACTGGATAAAGACCTTAACCTGTCTTTTGGGAAGAAAAAGGCGAGTAGCAGGGATTTGAGTGTTTTCTGCAGACAGTTCGTAAGTATATCAACGGCTGGTGTCGCTATAGTGGATGCACTGGAGATGTTGGGCGACCAGACGGAGAATAAAGCGCTTCAGGAGGCTATATTTAACGTTGGAGCTTCGGTTCAGAAAGGTGAGACACTGGCAGGGAGTATGCGTAAACAAGATGGTATATTTCCGTCTATAATGGTGAATATGGTGGAAGCTGGAGAGTCTTCGGGTAATTTGGAAACGTCATTTGAAAGAATGGCAATACAGTTTGAAAAAAGTACGAAGATACAGCAACTTGTTAAAAAATCGATGATATATCCTATAGCACTGAGTGTTATAGTGGTTGGTGTTGTTGTACTTATGATGGCGTTTGTGGTGCCTACTTTCTCTGATATGTATGCGGATATGGATCAGCAGTTGCCGGCTCTTACCAGAATGGTGGTGGCAATTAGCGATTTTGTTGTAGACAGATGGTATATTCTGATAGCTGTGATAGTGGTTGCGGTGATAGGCTTTAAAGTTTTTGCAGCATCAAAAATGGGAACATATGTGCTTGCTGACGTAAAACGAAAAGTTCCTATATTTGGAAAACTTACAATTAAGTCATCTTCTGCACAGTTTGCAAGAAATTTATCAACTCTTACTGCAGCAGGTATATCTATGATAGATGCACTTGATATAGTAGCTAAGACGATGCCAAATGTAAGATTTAGGGATGCAGTACTTGAAGCTAAGGAAAAAGTAGCACAGGGACGTCCTTTATCTGAACCGTTAAAAGCTGGTGGGATTTTCCCGAATATGATTATTCATATGATAGGTATAGGCGAAGAAACCGGTAATATGGATGATATGCTTATAACAGCAGCTACATATTTTGAAGAAGAGGTAGAAGCAGCTACTGAACAGGTGGCGGCGATAATAGAACCGTTACTTATTGTGGTGATGGCAGGTATTGTTGGAGTTATTATAATGTCAATTCTTATACCGATGTTTGGTATGTATGATCTTGCGGGGGGCGGAGAAGTATAGTACAGCTTTACCGAAAGGGATGGATATTATGAAAAATGATAAAGGATTTTCTTTGATAGAATTAATTATAGTGGTTGCTATAATGGCGGTGTTGGTTGCTGTGATTGCACCTAATCTTACTAAGTATTTAAGCGCGTCAAAGAAAAGAGCAGATGAATTTAATATGAACACAATCGAAAGGACACTGGGGAAGGCTTGCGGTATGGCGGGTGTGATGGTATCACCTCCGGATTCTTCCCAAGATGGCATATGGGTTGTTCTGAAAGAGGACAGTGCGTATTTTGATTCAGATGCACCTGATATAGGCGGAGTGCAGGCTTTTTCTAAATTTGTTGCAGAAGAACTGAGTAATAAAGTGCCTAAATCTAAGCAAACCGGGAATCCGTTTAAAGTGAGGATAACACAGTCTGCAAGTGACAGATATAACATAGAAGTTGAAAGTCAATAGAAGTATTGAAAAATCCACAGCCTAAAAGTACAGAATGTACTTTTAAATAAAATTATAAAAAGAAAAGGAGAGTTGGTTTTATGAAAAAAATCACAAAAAACAACAAAGGTTTCTCATTAATTGAGCTTATTATCGTTATTGCTATTATGGCAGTATTAGTAGCGATTATTGCTCCAAACTTAACAAAGTATCTTGGAAGTTCAAAAAAGAATACAGATAAGAAAAATGCAGATGAATTAGCAGCACAGATTCAGAACTGTATTTCAGATTTTGAATCTACTGATGGTAATCCGTATCTTGGAGCATGTACTATTTCTTGGAGTGGTGCAACTGCAACTGTAACTGGTGGTGGAGCTCCTGCTGGTACAAATAAGTCATTCCAGACATTACTTAATGATGCGATTACAAGTGCTACAGAGAGTAAAGAAACAGGTGGTAATGCAACAGCAACTATCAAATTGAAAGGTTCTGATGAATCAGAAGGATATGAGATAGAGGTAAAACTGGGTAAGGCAACTGTAACCAGATAACAGATGGCAAATATGTTGAACATACTATATTTTTTAATCACAATTACATACGGAATCATTATAGGAAGTTTCTTAAATGTCTGCATTTACAGAATTCCGAAGAATGAAAGCATTGTGGTAGTACGTTCACATTGCATGTCATGCGGAAAACAAATCAAGTGGTACGATTTAGTACCACTTGTGAGTTTTCTTATTTTAAAAGGAAAATGCAGATATTGTAAAGCTAAGCTGTCATGGCAGTATCCGGCGGTGGAAGCTTTAAATGGAATATTATATGGAATCGTAGTATTTGCTAATGGCTTTAATACAGTTAGTATTCTATACTGTCTGGCATCATCAGCATTGCTGGCATTAGCAATAATAGACTGGAGGACATATGAAATTCCACCATCCTTTAATATCTTCATCGGTATTTTGGGAATTATTAGATTGACATTGGATTATTCGAATTGGCAGAATTATGTTATTGGATTTGTGTCTGTCAGCGGATTTTTACTGGCAATCTTATTAATAACGAAAGGTAGAGGTATGGGCGGAGGTGATGTGAAACTTATGGCAGCAGCCGGGCTCTTACTGGGTTGGAAACTTGTTATTCTTTCGTTAGGATTAGGGTGCGTTTTAGGTTCTCTCATTCATTTGACATTAATGTATGTGCAAAAGAAGGATAGAGTCCTTGCATTCGGACCATATTTATCGCTTGGTATATATATATCAATGATATGTGGTGAACAAATAATAGACTGGTATTTACGCATGTTTATGTAATGACAAAACTAGAGGGAGGCTGAAAAATGGCATCAAAGACAAAATTAACTATTGAAATCGGAAGCGAATTTATTAAAATTTGTGATTCTGAGATTACAAGGAAAAATGTTGTATCAGTACATCATGCAATATCCATACAGACACCAGACGGAGCTGTAGAGGATGGTATGGTAAGAGATATTAATGCAGTGGCAGATACTATACGTACTGCATTAAGTGATGAAATGATAACATCGGACAGTGTTACATTTGTACTGTCATCTTCAAGAGTGGCAGCTAAGGAAGTTATAATTCCTTCAGTGAAAAGAGATAAAGTACAAGGGCTTGTTAATGCTAATGCATCAAGCTATTTCCCTGTAAATATTAATGATTATGTTTTATCATACACTGTTTTGGAAGAAAAAAATACAAAAGAGGAGAAAAAGTTAAGACTGCTTGTATATGCTGCACCTGAGATGATGGTAGAAAGTTACTACAATCTTGCTAAAGTATTGGGCAAGAAAGTAATTGCTGTTGATTACTCGGGTAATAGTACGTTACAGCTTGTAAGACTGCAGACGGATGCAAAGCCTAACCTTGTAGTTCAGATTGGAATGGATACTACCATACTTTCAGTAATGAATAATAATGTATTACAACTGCAGAGAACTATACCATATGGTGAATCGGCATTATTAAATGAAGTTATGAGCAGTAAAAATGTAAAGGCAAAGGTAGCTTTGGAACTTCTTTCATCAGCAAGGCTTATAAAAGATAATCTTGATTCTGATGAAATAACAGGTTCATTAAAGCAGCTTGTTAATAATGTAAACAGAGTTATAGAGTATTATTCTGGAAGAAATAAGGAAACACCATTACAGAAGATTGTTATAATCGGTGAAGGTGCCGACGTATTAGGAATAGATACTCTTTTTACAAATGAAACCAATCTTCCAACAGAACGTTTGACATTACTTAAAAACGTAGAATCATATAATCGTATTAAGGTGCCGGATACGATGTTAAGGCAGTATATGACAAATATAGGTGCCACTATTGCGCCTGTTAATTTTGCACCAAAAGCCTTAACTGTTACAACAAAAGAAAAGAAGGAAAATACAAATGCATATTTGGGGGCATGTGTGGGAATGGTAGCAGTGGCAGTTATTATTACAGCTATACCATTTGTACAGAATCGTATGCTTGTCAGTGAAAAGGATAAATTGGATACTGATATTAAGAAATATATAGAAATAGAAGATATTAAGGCTGACAGAGATAGTGCAGAAGAAAAATATGGTGCAATGAATTCATTTTATAAACTGACAGAGAATAATACTGAATGGGTAAATGAATTTCTAAAAGTCATTGAAGAAGAAGTACCTTCAAATATGACATTTACTTCCATGAATATTGCTGATGGTCGTGCTACATTTATGGGAAATTGCATATCTAAAGCAGAAATAGCACAATTTGAAGCAGCAATTAAGGAAAAGGACAATATCATATCGAATCTTGTATCAATTATAAATGAAAATAGTGATAGTGGAGTTTCATTTACTATGTCTTGTGATATATTAAAGGATTCTAACGTAGAAAAGCAGGAAGAAGAAACTACAACTGCAGAGGAGGCTGAATAATATGAAAGATTTTGGAAAAGGTATATACATTATAATTGGATTAGCAGCTATATTAGTATCATATTTTTTGGGCTTCAATAACCTTTCGAGTAAAAATACTGAATTGCAGCAGACTGTAGATGAACTTCAGGCCGACTATGAAAGATTAAAAGCAGATTATGCAAATAAGAGTTTATACATAAAAGAAACTAAAGAATTTGGTGAGAAGTATGAAGAAATTCTTTCAAAGTTTGATACAACACTGTTAAATGAAGGACAGATTATGGATATTTATGATATGCAGACAAAGTGTGGCATTGAGGTAACAGCAGTTACATTAACAGACCCATCGGAAATATATGCTTTTGATGGCTCTGTTACATCTGATTTCGTTATCAAAGCACAGACACCACAGGTTAATTCTGATGGAACAACCGTAGAACCGGAGTCTATTGTAAAATCAACTGCTATTGACAGTAGTTATAGAGGAGTATCAAGTACTATAGCATTAACTGCAAAAGGAAGTTATGAGGGAATTAAGGAAATGCTTAAAACCATAACAAGTGATAAAAAGAGAAAGGTTCCTTCAAATATTGTATTTACGTTTGATTCAACAACTGAAGAAATAATATGTGGTGTTACAATAGCCGAATATGCCATAAAAGGAAAAGACAGGGTAGAGAAAAAAGTGGAGATTCCTGATGGTGCAATAGGAAGAGAAAACATATTTTTTGACCCGCTTGCAGCAGTAAATCAGGCACCATAGAATGATGTGCAGGGAAAGGAGATACATTAATGAAAGAAAATAATCAGAACAGAGGATTTACATTAGTAGAGTTATTGATAACAGTGGCAATACTTGCAATTATTGTAGCTCCTTTTCTGGCTACATTTGTAATGGCATCAGGGAATAATCTGAATGCATCTCAGAAGCAGGATGCTGCTAATCTTGCGGAAGATATAGCAGAGGAGATAAAAGGAAAAAGTCTGGATATGATTGAAAAAACTCCTGATTGGAATTGGATATCAGGACCGAATCATCCATCTAATCCGTTGAATATATATGAGTTTGATATTCCAAGTACTGCACTTCCGACCGGGATTAGGAGTGGATTTAGTGCTAAGGCTAAGCTTGAGCCTGCCAGTAATCCGATTAATGATAAAATGCCGACGCTTACTAATATGAGCGGAACAGATACAGTCCTTTTTATGTCGGGATTCTATGCAAATGACAGCAGTTTCCCGAGTGCTTCACGCAGAGAAAGTACAATTACAATAAGTTGTGACCCGATAACATCCAAATACAAAGTTTCATTAGAGGTTGAATATTTTGACAGTTCAAATATTTCTTTGGAGGTGAAACAGGTGTCAGAGGTTACTCGTGATGAAGCACCTTCAATATTTGCAGTGTATACCCCTATGTCTTTGACTGATAAACTTTATTTTAACAATGATTTGTCAGATGATGAGATGGAAAATGCTGCAGGTGACTTTGTACCATTAGAGTTTTATCTGTCAATACAGAAGGGAGCAACTATACCGACTATGAATCCCGGTAATATAATGATACAGGAAGGTTTTGGGGTATCGGCTGATACCATTGCGAATTATATAACAGCTAATTTAAGTAACGTGGACAGATATATAAATATATATACTAATGCTGATGTATCTGTTGCAGGCTATGAAAAGTCATTAGTTAAGGAAGTACAGTCAGATAAGTTATATGATTTAACTGTAGAAGTGTATTATGGTACCGGTAGCAGCAAAAAAAAATGTGCGGAATTTAAATCATCCAAATTGCACTTTGGCTAAGGAGGCGGAAATATGCAATATATTTTGAAAAAATTAAGATCTGACAATAAGGGAAACACCTTGGCAATTGTGCTTATAGGAATGCTGATAGTTGGTGTATTGGGAACGGTTATTTTAAAGGCGTCTTCTGTTAATATGGACATGAAAATCAGTAATCTTAAAGGTAAACAGAACTTCTATTATGTTGAAAGAGCTATAGATGAGATATATGCCGGCATTGGTGAAGATGTGTCAAGGGCAATTAAGGAATCTTATGACAATGAAATTCAGCAGGTAATAAAGAAAACCAGTAATTATGAAATCAATTCAAGTATGTCTGCTGATTTTAAAAATGGATACAAGACAAGATTAAATACCTATAATACCATTGATAATGCTGTGAGCAGGATGGAAAATATTATCAATGCTTCAAGTGCATTTTATGCTGGTCTGGGAGTTACTATTTCAGTGGCAAAGACCCCAACTTCTTCTGTGGACTTCTGTGTAACAGACCCTGAAAAAATCATAATTAAAGATGTGGTTGTGAAGAGTATAGCTAACAAGAAATATGAGGCATCGGTTAAAACTAATTTTGTTATAGAGGTACCGGATATTGCATTCTCTTTTAATGATGCTTCGGATACGGATTTAAATGAATTTTTTAAATATGCCATAATTGCTAATGGCGGTATAAGTGACGAAACAGATATTTTAGATAATGAGGATGGTGCTGTTGAGGTGAAATTAGGCACCACTACAGTAAATGGAAATATATATGCCGGGGAATATCATGACTGGGCAGATAAGAGCAGCGGAAGAATATGGCTGGATAAAGAAGGAATATGTGTTAGCGGTAATGGAAAACTTGTGATAAATGGTGCAAATGTAATTTCTAAGGGTGCCGTTAATCTGGATACAGGTGCTGAAATTGAGTTTAATGGTGAAGGAAGTATACCGGCTGCCCAAAAAAGAATAGATACAGATTTACCATTAAGATTATGGGCTAATGATATTCTTTTGACAGGAAATGGCGCAAAAGCAGATATTAATGGTGATTGTTTTATAAAAGATGATCTTGAAGTAAATGGTTTGGAAGGAGCAGTTGATATATCAGGTTCGTATTATGGATTTGGATATAAAAATATATCTGATACTGATATGAATGAAGCGGACAGTAACGAGACAATTAGTCTTGAAGCTGAAAATATACCTTTAGGCAGTTATTATCGTATGGAACATGAGGAGAGAAGTGCTGTTATTGTAAATGGAGACAGAGCAGATGTAAAGCTGACAACTGACGGTTCAAAGCAACTCGTCCTTGGTGGAAGGGCATACATAGATCTTTCGGGAAATGTCGGTCAGAATAGGAGTGCCGATTATATGACGGGCGAATCTATATCTATAAAAGGTAATCAGAAGATTTATCTTTTAGATAATCCGGCATTATATCAGGGTGAATCTCCTACTGCTGTAATAAAAGGTAATCCAATGTCAATAAATGATTTGGGACTGCCGGGCAGCTATACTTTAGATCAATTTTACAATTTACTTAAGCTTGATAATAATCAGGTTGTTGCAAAGAAAAAGAATGATACCGTATATTTCTATCACAGAGAAGAAAATCCGGATTCCCAGACACAATATGTAGTAGATAATGTAAGAAATACTACGAAAGATTATTGGGATAAAATTAATGAGGCAGTAGAGAATATGGAAATTCAAAATCTTTCTTTAGGTGCCGGTACAAGGTCATATACAGTGGGAACTGCGATGCAGGTAGTAAATGGGAATCTGACTACGGGAAGAGGCGGAGCACTTCCACATATGGATAATGGTATGTCAGAAACTGAGTTTATAGATATTGTTAAAGATGTACGAAACAGGTATGGTAACATTATGTATAATTTAAGTGATGACAGGTTAAAAAGTGTTGGTTCAGCAAGCAGCGATATAACAGGAGGAAGTGCTGAGACACCGTATGATTATTTTATAAATGAGACAATACTGGAATCAGCAGTAGCGGTCGGAGGGGTTTCCAAATCAACAATTCCATCGGGAACTCTGGCAGATAACTGCCCTGTAAGTGGCGAGACTGTAAATGCGATAGATGCAACTGAATTGAGCAATACGGGAATATCCAGCAATACTGTTACAATAGTATTGGCAAATAATAAGAAAGAAAAGGAGGGACTTAGAATAGGTGCCTCATACGGACAGTATGGAGTAATTATATGTACGGGTGACGTAATATTGGAGCATGATTTTGAAGGCATGATAATATGTGGAGGAGATTTCACTGTAGACTCTGGTCATACGTTTACAGCCAATCCTAAACTCATGAAACTCCTATATGATAACTCCTCATTTCTTAAAAAATTAATAGGTGGAAAAACATCAACAGTTATAAAACCACCGGAAGAAGGAACTGATATAATAAAAGGAGGAAAGGGATTTGCTTTTGATTCATTCGTTAAAATAGAAGATTGGAGAAAGAACGAAGATTAGCCGTTAGAAAGCGAGGGATAACAATGCTACATAATAAGAATAATGACAAAGGGTTTTCAATGATTGAATTGATAGTAACAATAGCTATTATGGGCATTGTTACTGTGTCAGCCATAGGGATATACTCGTGGATTGCAAGCAGTAGATTTAAGGAAGCATGCAATAATGTAACCGATAGTATGGCATATGCAAGAACGGAACAGTTATCAAAGGCAGGCAGTTGGACAGTTGAGATTAAGTTGGATAGTGATAATAGATATATTTCGAAAGTATCTGATTCAAGTGGCAGCCATGAAAGAAAAGTCAAAAACAGTAAAAGCGGTGTAAAGATATCTGCTGTAAGAAAGGATGACGGTTCACTTATTGAACTGAATTCAGGCAGTATAGAGATGGAATATAACTCCAATGGTTCATTTAAAAAAGCATCTATAAATGGTACAGATATAAAGGGAATTAAGGTTGAATATTCCCGATATTCGAAAACTATTAAATTGGCACTGGATACAGGAAAGTTTTTTACTGATTAATGGGAAGGAGATTAGTATGAGAAAAAAGATTAATTGCAACAGTGGTTTTTCTCTAATTGAACTTCTGGTGGGGTTGGCAATATCCTGTATAGTATTGGTTGCTGCATACTCATTTGTTTTATCGGGAATCAATAGTTACGAGATGACAAGAAAGACTACAGAACTTCAACAGGAGACACAGTTCATTGAAAATATTATAGTGGATGCTGTTGAAAATGGTAAATGGGGCACTTCAGATATAAGTGATACACCAAGTGGAATATCTTTTAAGACCGGTGATGGAAAAAAAGTATTATACTATTTTAAGGGGAAGAATATACTGGCAATATATGATGATGGTGATAGTGATATAGGAGATGAATCTGTAGTTGATACCCACCTTGTATCAAAAAAAGTCACCTCATTTACGGTTACTTATATAAATCAGGAATTAGCCACTGACGGAAGTTATATAGAGGCGGCAGCAAGTGGTGAGAAAACCGGTCTTGTAAAAGTAGAATTAAAGGTGGAAATGAACGGCAAGACAGACAGTTCTGCTAAACAGTACAAATTCAGGAATGAATAAAGAAGGAGGTAAGTGCAATGGTACATAATTTTTTCAAAAGAAACAAGAAAAAAGCAGTCATTTCGACAGTGATATTATCATTACTTGCACTATCTGTCTGTGTTGTATGCATATACAATTCGAAGATACTTGCAGGTGTATTCCAGTCACACAAAAATGAAGATGGTACAATGTCTTATGTACAGAAGAATACCATTGAGATTTTGGAAATTGTTGCACAGGATGGACAGCAGGTATTGGGTTATACCGTAGAAGGGTCAGAACCTATTAAGCCGGAGCAGATAGAGACATATGCAGGTTCTATAAACCATGACGAGTTCTTAAATGCTACCGGATATGATGTTAGCGGCTCACCGGGAAATTATACCATAAACAGTTCCCATAACAATGCCTTTAATGAGAATGTTCTCAGTGACATGATGTATACTGAAGATGACCAGATTATAGTTAATGTAGTTATGGCTTCTGAACTTACGGAAGAAGATATAAAAAATGCTGATTTAATATACATTAATAATCCGGTCGATAATGATGAGAATCTGTTATATTATTATGATCAGATTGTAAATAATGGAAGAAACGGAATAGCAAAGGGAGATAGAGGCTGTACATATACAGGCTCTATTGAAGAGCAGATTGCAGTAAAAGAGTATGCGGTTGATAAAATCTGTAAAGCAGCAGGAAGAAGGGAAAATGCAGAAAGACTTACCGCAGATGACTTTAAGAAAGCTGAAGTTGAGGAATTTTATGATTACAATCTTAGTGAATATATAAATGAAATAGCAGAACTTCAAAGGGACAGTCTTAATGGCAGCAATACAGATGAATCAGTTTCTAAGATAACAGCAGCATTAAGCAAAATAAATGTAAAGTTAAAAGAGAATGCACTTAATGTAATAAAAAGTTATGTGAATCCGGGCAGTATTGCAGAAGAAGACAAGGAAAAGTTAATTATTGCATTTAAACAGAGAGGATATTCCAACTTCTATGAAGTAAATGCACAGGATTATGTTGAATTTATTGTATCAACAAGAAGAACTACTGATACTAAAATTAATAACGGAATGAGTCAGATAAATGAAAAAAATTGCAAAAATGCCAGAGATTTATTGAAAGATATTAAAAACGGTGTGGATATAAAAGCAGATTCAACAGATGATGAGTATACCGCTTTAGTATCCAAAAGTATTGCGCAGTTATTCTATGACAGCGAAACTTACAATAAATTAAATGCAGAGGCTTATGCAGTGAAGTTTATAGAAGATGAAGCCGCTTATGATACAACACAAAATGATGTATTTATCCAGGAATTGGAGGATAAGATTATATCAGTAGTAAATGTAGAAGAAAAAGAATCTGCATTAACAACATTGGCAGAACTCGCAGCAAACAGAACTGAAACTGACGATTTAAAAAATAATATTGATGCTGCGGACAGATTATTTATGTTATCTGAACTTGAAGAATATAAGAGTTTTAATATTGAAAGATATTTAGATGCTATAGGAGACTTAACAGATGCGAAAGCATTAATGTCAATGCAGGAAAATGAGGATGGTACATGGTCAGAAAAGTATTCTGAAGATAAGATGAATGCTGTATTAAAATCAGTTAACGATTCGCTGGAGACCATTCAAATTTCATGTGACATACCATGGAACGCAGCTATGAAGCTTTATGAATATGTTACTGTAAATGGAAGGGCATTAACATACAATGCGGAGTTATTGACCGGCAAAACCATTGGAGATTATACGAATCCAAATGAAGAGAAGAATTCTAACAGCATGTATAAGTTTTTACTGGTATTAAGGCAGATGACACCTGAATATTTCAGGAATACCGTACTTCCGAGGATTGATGGTGACGGTAATTATGATGACGGAACCGGCTCAGGTCTTAATGGTAAATGGTATGCAGGAACATTCTGCAGTGCATGGAATAATGAGTCTGCTGCGAATAAGAATAATTTCTGCGAGCCGGCGGTTGTTGGCAAACTTTATGATACGGCAGGAAATGTAATAGGTGATGCTGTATATATAAAGGATAATATATTTAGTTTTTCAGGAAATCAGTTTTTTGGTGGTAAGAAATTCTATGTAGATACAGAGGATTACAATGAAGTTGGAGGCTCTTTTTCAGTTACCCAAACAAAATATGAAGAGTCATCAATAAAGGAGGCATCAGCACAAAGGTATTCGAATAATATACTTTGTGTGGAAGTACCGGCAGAGACCAAAAATATGTATTGTTTCATTGCTTTATCAAGTTGGTGGGATTTTAACAGAAGTGCAACTGTTGATATTTCCGGATATTCCAGCGGAACATTAATTAAGTTATCTTCAGATAATCATACACCTTCAGAGTATCCAAGAAATAAGGACTGGGACGGATGGACACAATATAGTAATCCTACTACAAATTATAATGTTTACCGCATTGACAGCATTGGCAGTATTCCGGATGTAGGTACAGATTCAACTCAGAAAAAGATATATATTGATGTTTCTGCTGTTAATCACTGGTGTCAGAATGATCCGATGAACAATACGAAAGTACATTATACAACAGTTGTAGAAACTGTATCAACAGAAGAAATAAACAAAACAAAAGGTGAAATACTCCGTGAAATAATGGGAATCAGTTTGAATCAGCTTCAGAGTATGCCATTTAAAGTATTGGAGATTCAGCCGGATGCTAATGTAAATGAATTTAACAGCTATGATGGTGCAGTAAGACTTGTGGATTATCTCAGGATTGATGTACCAGATATGAATTCTCTAAATTGGGAGGATTATTTTGAGATTGAGTCTATAAGCATAAGAGAATTCAATACCAGACACGAAGAATTGAATGGTACATATGATTTGATTTATTTTGGTACAAAGACTAAATATATGAGCACTAAAACATATAACTATAATGGAGAAGAATTTGTAAGAACAGACTATGGTAACTCCAAGGTTATGGGTGAATCTTATTATATGAATGGTCTTGTATATACGGGAATTGGTCAGCAGAGGCAGGTCGGAGGTTCTCTTAGAGGAACTGTTGCAGATGATTATTATACTTCTTCTGTAGGTAGTTCAGTTAAGGCAGACCATGATATATGGACCAAATATTTCTTTGCAGAATTTTCTGAATCCGGTAGTAATAATTATCTTGATTCGGGCAGCTATTATCTTCAGAGAACGGATTATGTCAATACAAGAATGACCGGTAATGATTTAACAGTAGCAAGAATGGATGATTTGTTAGAATATGTTAAGGCAGGATATCCGGTTTTATTTGCAGATGGTCTTCTTAATTCGGATGAGGATTTTAAAAATGCAGATACTATGGTTGTAAGTAGTGCTGATGCTCTTAAGTGGAAATATCTGGATAATAATTCCAAGTTATATGCATTTATACAGCAGGCAAAAGCGTTGGGGAAAGATGCGTCAGGACAATATACGGATACATCGGCATTATATGACAATAAACCATATGCAAGTCTTGTAAGTGTCAAATATGCGAAATATGGTAAGAATCCTGATAAGCTTACGGCAGCGGAGAAGTTTAATGGAGGACTGAGTTATGCTGTGAAGAGAAATGTTCAGGTGGATTTTGAATACATAAAAGGACCACAGGAGTATGACAGGGATTCAAGCGGTAATATGCTTCCAATGGGTAGTTTGGGAACATATATAACGGATTTAAATTCATGTATGTGTGTTTTAAAACCTAACATCGCCCGTGAAAATGTGATGGAATGGATAAATGACAATTATAGTTTCCGTTTTCTGATTGATAAATCAGGTACGGCAAACTTCCCGGCAAATCAGACCATAGAGCTTGATATGTATACGTACTTTGATGAAAATAATAACGAAATTACAGTAAGTACCAGAAATGGTAAATGGCCTACAGGACTGGAAGGATTCATACCTTGGAAAATAGAAGCGATATCTAAGAATAATAGTGGCAACAGATGGACTTATGTGGGATATTCGGCATTTAAGAAAAGCGAGCCGGATCCTGTAAGGGTTCTCTGGGTTAAATCAGAAGCCAGCGGTAATGGTGCAGTAAACGGAAGTACATTAGACTTCAAACATATGATGGATAAGTATGATGGTAAGCTTTCTGGAAGTACGGACTATATTCCGGAGTATGATATAAGAGTTGATACAATTTATTATAAACAATTTGTAAGTAATTGGAATAATGTATCACAAGAGGAAAAAGATAATCCATATGATAAAAATCGTTCAAGGCTTAAAGTTAATAAACTTAACGGTATAGTGGATAGGGGTACAAAAACAGAGGACAATGATAGAGAATATGACATGATTGTAATAGGATATTCTGATTCATATGCGAAACTGGATATAGATAACATATATTGTCTAAATAATATTGACTATTTTGTAAATAAAGCAGACCACTCTATGTTATTTGCACATGATAATGCTTCAGCTATAACATCGTTCAACTATTATACAAACGCAGGCGGAGGAACTTCAATATATGCTGGTGATTATAATTATTATAATCATGGATTAATTATTGACTTTGCCAGGTATACAACATCATATATGAGAGGTATGCTTGGTATGGATGCATATGGTTCGTCATATTCACCGTTGGCATTTAATGCAGCAAATACAGATACAGACAAAGAGTATCTTTCATGGCTTTACAAATATACACCTTCGGTATACAATGCCAGAGCTTATATAACAGATAATCCGGCAAATCCTACACTTGATGAATTATCGGATATGAGAGGATATGTAGATGGTCAGATATTGTGGTATTCTACAAGTTATCAAAATTGGCCACTCAATGATTCCGGAACGAGAATAGGTGATAATAAATATGGTGAATGGGTTAATACAAAAGGGATAGAATGTACCAATAAGGGTCAGATAGCAATATATCCATTTGTAATAGGTGATTCGCTTACAGTTGATTCAGAGACACATTTCCAGTATACCAAACTCGATATAGAGAATAAGGATACTACTGTATGGTATACTCTTGCAAATAGTGGAACTTCACCATATTATGATGCTACAAAAGGTGACGGAAGTAATAATTATTACATTTATTCTAATGGCAATATTACTTATACAGGAGCAGGTCATAGATATATTGCAGATGATGCCAAGGAATGTCTTCTGTTTGTAAATACTGTTGTAGCAGCCATAAAACTTGGTAGTCTGGCACCGGATGTTACTTATCCTGATGCAGTGTCAGTTAATGGTGAAGATGTGCTGTATGGATATGATACAGATAGTGCATTAAAGGTTACATTTAAGGCTACTGATTATGATGTATTGGCTTCCGGAGCTTATGCTTTCGTGGATGCTCAGATATTCCTGGATAAGGATAATAACGGAATATATGATCCTGCTGCAGGCGATGTACTGCTTAATTCACCGGCCAAAATGCCGGGTGGAGGTACATATCTGAGAGATCAGAATGGAGCAGCTATCAATTTTGATGGAACAGATATAGTGAACAGACAGGATACAACATTTTATCTGGATTATGATGATTTGGCAGGAATATATGATAGTCTTGGTCTGGAACCTAAAACTAAAAATATTGATAAAGTAAAGGCATTGTTTGATAATAGTAATAACTATAGAATATGTGTAAATGTACTTAGCAAGTTACAGGAAGATAAAGCTAAAAATGAAGCCGCTGATCTTTCAACCGTTCAGGATTACTATCAGTATGCAAATGCCAGAGTAATACTTAGAGCATTACATGATTTAAGATAACAAATATACAAAATGAACTCTGCCAGGCAGATATAAAATCTGTCTGGCAGAGTTTTTGTGTGCGGTAATATTTATATATAAAAAAGCAAAAAAGGTAACAGTTCAGCCATGCCATTTATGTCGGGCATCCGCCCTATAGAGAATAATATATAATAATTTCTTAGTGAGCAAGCTCCCACAAAATTATTATATATTATTCTCTGCATGGCTGAATTGTTACAAAAAAAGAGGAAGGGATTAAAAAATCTCTTCCACGCCATACAGAAACTCTATATTAAGTTATGGGACAAAAGTAAGGAGGACTGTATGACATTATTTATAATAAACTAAATTGAAGTAAAATGCAAGTATATTTTTAGTATTATATAAATATATTTATTTCATTAATGGACTTGACTTGTAATTTGATAAGATGTAAAATCAAAATGTGATATGGAGAGGGAGAGGAGATGCATGTTTTATAAGGTAATCAGTGGAGCTGTATGGGGGATGGAACCGTATATTGTTGCTGTGGAGGCAGATGTTGCAAACGGTATGCCATATTTTAACATGGTAGGTATGTTATCATCGGAAGTTAAGGAAGCGAAGGAGAGAGTACGTTCAGCACTTAAGAATTCGGGATATAAGATACCGCCTCAGCGTATTACGGTTAATCTTTCACCGGCAGACAGAAAGAAGAAAGGAGCAGCATTTGATTTGCCTATAGCTATAGCCGTATTGCGTGCCATGGGGATGATAAAGGAAAAGAGACTTAAGAATACTTTAGTAATAGGAGAGCTGGGACTTGATGGTAAGGTTAAGCCGGTAAAAGGTGTACTTCCAATAGTTCTTGCTGCTAAGAAGGCAGGAATATCTACATGTATAGTTCCGACAAACAATTATGAAGAAGCTATTGAAGTAGGGGGTATGAAGATTATTCCGGCAGAAAATCTGATGCAGGCAGTATCATATATAATGAATGGGTTGGAACAGAATATAATTCCACAGTATAGTGGGAAGACTGATATACAGCAGGCTCCTGATTTTAACGAAATATATGGGAATGCAGCAGCAAAAAGAGCGGCAGAGATTGCAGCGGCAGGGAATCATAATATGCTGATGATAGGTCCGCCGGGGGCGGGAAAATCCATGATAGCGGGCAGAATATCAGGTATACTGCCGGATATTAGCAGTGAAGAAAGTCTGGAAGTTTCCGGCATATATAGTATCTGCGGACTCTTGGAAGATGGAAAATGCATAAAAACAAGACCATTCAGGGCACCGCATCATACCATTACCCTACAGGGAATGACAGGTGGCGGAAAGTATCCTGTACCGGGTGAACTGTCATTGGCACATAAGGGCGTGCTGTTTCTGGATGAGGTAACAGAATTTACGCCGGCGGTACTTGATACGTTAAGGCAGCCATTGGAAGATAAAAGATTAATCATTACAAGAACATCGGGAACATATACATTTGATACGGATTGTATGGTAGTTGCTGCGATGAATCCATGCAAATGTGGTTTCTATCCTGACAGAACCAGATGTATATGTACTGATGAAGAGGTACGGCGGTATATGGGAAGAATAAGCGGTGCAATTCTTGACCGGATGGATATATGTGTAGAAGTTTCAAGAGTTAATTATAATGAACTTGGCAAACAGGACATACCGGAAAGTTCGAAGGATATAAAAAAAAGAGTGGCGGCAGCGGTTGAATTACAGAAGGAAAGATACAAAGGAATGAATATATCATGCAATTCAATGCTGTCATCTAAAGATACAGATAAATTCTGCCATCTTAATAACAGATGTGAGGATGTAATGAAAATGGCATTTGATAAACTGAATCTGTCGGCAAGAGGATATTTTAAAATATTAAAGGTGGCAAGGACAATAGCGGATCTTGAAGGAAGCACAGATATAGAAGAAAGACATTTATCGGAGGCAATAATATATAAGACTATGGACAAAGGGTATTACAAATAATGGGGGCATACATGACAGAAGAAGAATATTGGTACTGGTTAATTAATATAAAAGGTATGCGGCACGGTAAAATAAAAAAACTTATAGATATATTTGGAACACCGGAAGAAATATATAATGCATCTGATACAGATTTAAAAAATGTACATAGGTTTAAGGAAGAAGACATTTTTTTATTAAAAGAGTCAAAAGATAATATAAAAGCAGTTAAAGAATTGGATGCAATGTCAAAAAAAGGAATAAGATTTGTACATTATGGTCATAAAGATTATCCGCAAAGGCTTAAAAACATTTACGATTATCCATATGGACTTTTTGTAAGGGGACAATTACCAAAGGATGAACACCCTACAGCGGCAATTATTGGAACAAGGCAGTGCACAAATTATGGAAGAGAGATTGCAAAAAAAATAGCGGAAGAGTTATCACTATATGGGGTGGGTATTGTAAGCGGACTGGCAAAAGGGATAGACAGTGCTGCACATATGGGGACTGTGGAATCAGGAGGTGCAGCTTATGCGGTAATGGGCTGCGGTGTGGATATTTGTTATCCAAGAGAAAATATAGAACTTTTTTGTAAATGTATAGAATGTGGAGGGATTATTTCAGAATTTCCGCCGGGTACAAGACCGGCACCATGGCAATTTCCGCAAAGAAACAGAATAATAAGCGGATTATCAGATATTATAATAGTGGTGGAAGCAAAACAAAAAAGCGGTTCACTTATAACTGTGGAGTCAGCATTGGAGCAGGGGAAAGATGTATTTGCCGTTCCGGGGCGACTGGGAGATGTGATGAGTACTGGGTGTAACATGCTTATTAAAGCGGGGGCATGCATTATAACAGATATAAAAGAAGTACTTAATGATATTGGAATAAATACACAATCAGAAAATGATTTTATTATAAAAAATGAATTTACTCTTGAAAAAGATTTGCAAGTGGTGTATAGTTGTCTCGATTTGTTACCCAAAAGTTTGGATCAAATAGCAGAAGAAACAGGATATAGTATTACCAATATAATGCAGATTATAATAAAATTGCAGTTTATGGATCTGGTTACTGAACCAATGAAGAACCATTATGCAAAGAAGATATGAAAAAGGGGACATTCAAAATGGCGAAATATTTAGTGATTGTGGAATCACCGGCTAAAGTAAATACAATAAAGAAATTCCTTGGAAGCAACTATAATGTAGTGGCTTCAAACGGACATGTAAGAGATTTGCCGAAGAGTACCATGGGGATAGATGTTGACAATGATTATGAACCTAAGTATATAACAATAAGAGGTAAGGGAGAAAAGCTTGCAGAATTAAGAAAAGAAGTAAAAAAAGCGGATAAAGTATATCTTGCTACCGACCCGGATCGTGAAGGAGAGGCAATATCCTGGCATCTTGCGACAGCATTAAAACTTGACAACAAGAAAATGCAGAGAATAACTTTTAATGAAATAACTAAAAGTGCCGTTAAAGCATCATTAAAAGAACCAAGAGAAATAAATATGGATCTGGTCAATGCACAACAGACCAGAAGAATGCTTGACAGACTTGTTGGATATTCGATTAGTCCGTTGTTGTGGCAGAAAGTCAAAAGAGGGCTTAGTGCGGGAAGAGTCCAGTCAGTTGCATTGAGAATGATATGTGACAGAGAGCGGGAAATAAATGCATTTATTCCTGAGGAATATTGGACATTGGATGCACAGCTTAAGGTTGACGGATACAAAAAACCTCTTGTTTCAAAATTCTATGGGATGAAGGATGAGAAAATTAATATAGAAAACCATGGGCAGCTTGAAAAGATACTTGATGACCTTAAGGGAGCGGAATATAAAGTCAGTGATGTTAAAAAGGGCGAGAGGATTAAGAAGGCACCTCTTCCGTTTACAACAAGTACATTACAGCAGGAAGCTTCTAAGCAGTTAAATTTTTCTACACAGAAAACCATGAGAGTTGCACAGCAGTTGTATGAAGGTATTGATATAAAAGGAAGAGGAACTATAGGTCTTATTTCTTATCTTCGTACAGATTCTACCAGAATATCGGACATGGCAGATAAGATGGCAAGAGATTATATTCATGAACATTATGGAGAAAATTATATTGCTGAAGAAAAAGTTAATAAAAAGAAGAGTACCGGAAAGATACAGGATGCACATGAGGCGATAAGACCTACAGATATAACTCTTTCACCAACTGTGGTAAAAGAAAAGCTGTCAAGGGATCAGTTCAGGCTATATCAGCTTATATGGAAGAGATTTACTGCAAGCAGAATGCAGAATGCAAGATATGAAACTATGACAGTGAAGATTTCGGCAGATAAGTATATTTTTACATCATCAGCATCCAAGCTTTCATTTGATGGTTTTATGTCCGTATATTCCGATAGTGAAGATGAAGAAAAAGATTCAAAAGTTTCAATCAAAAATATTGAAAAGGATGCTGTACTGGAGTTTATGGATTTTGACAGTAAGCAGCATTTTACCCAGCCGCCGGCACACTTTACTGAAGCAGCACTTGTAAAGGCATTGGAGGAACAGGGAATAGGACGTCCAAGTACTTATGCACCGATTATTACTACGATTATTGCCAGAAGATATATAGTTAAGGAACAGAAGAATCTATATGTAACTGAATTAGGAGAAATAGTAAATGAAATAATGGAAACGGCATTTCCGGTAATAGTGGATTCAAGCTTCACGGCAAATATAGAAACACTATTAGATATGGTGGAAGATGGTAATATGCAGTGGAAGAGTATAGTAAGGAATTTTTATCCTGATTTGGACGAGGCAGTAACAAATGCCGAAAAAGCACTGGAAAAAATAGAAATAGAAGATGAAGAAACCGATGTGGTATGCGAGAACTGTGGGAGAAATATGGTTATAAAATATGGTCCTCATGGAAAGTTTCTTGCCTGCCCGGGTTTTCCTGAGTGTAGAAATACTAAACCATATTATGAAAAAACGGGAATACCATGTCCAAAATGTGGCAAAGAAGTAGTTATTAAGAAAACGAAAAAGGGTCGCAAATATTATGGATGTGAGGATAATCCAGAGTGTGATTTTATGTCATGGCCTAAACCTTTAGACATGAAGTGTCCTCGATGTGGTGAATATATGGTAGAAAAAGGAAGCAAAGCAGTATGTTCAAATGAGCAATGCGGATATTTTGAATCTGTTAAAAAAGAAAAAAATTAATTGTTCGCAGTTAATCTCTTGTTGTATACAGATATATGTGGTATTATTAATTAAGCAGGAGGCATATATGTAATGAGTAGTGTTCAGCTTTTGGATAAGACTAGAAAGATTAACAAGCTTTTGCACAATAATACATCTACAAAGGTTATATTTAGTGATATTTGTGATGTACTCAGCCGGATTCTTGATTCGGATATACTTGTTATAAGTAAAAAGGGCAAAGTGCTTGGCATTGGAAAAACCGGACTTACTGAGGAGATTACAGAGTTTATTTCGGGGAAAACCGGAGGCTATGTTGATGAATTATTTAATGAGAGGTTGTTAAATGTACTTTCAACTAAAGAAAATGTCAATCTGGAGACATTGGGATTTAGTGAAGATAATATCAGAAAATATCGGGCTGTAATATCACCTATAGATATTGCGGGAGAAAGACTGGGAACATTATTTATTTATAAGGATGATTCAGAATATGGAATTGATGATATAATTCTGAGTGAATATGGGACAACTGTAGTAGGTCTTGAGATGATGAGGGCAGTTGACGAAGAGAAGGCGGAAGATTCAAGAAAAAGGAATATTGTAAAGTCTGCCATGAGTACTTTGTCAGCATCAGAAAAGGAAGCTGTCGCTTATGTGTTGAAAGAATTGAATGGCAGGGAAGGAACCCTGGTAGCAAGCAGGATAGCAGACAGAGTAGGGATTACAAGGTCGGTAATAGTTAATGCATTGAGAAAATTTGAGAGTGCAGGTGTTATCGAAACACGTTCTTCAGGGATGAAAGGAACTTACATAAAGATAATAAATGACATTGTATTTGAAGAAATACATATTCAGAATCAAGGAACAGATTTATAAAAGGAGTTATAGACTGTCGAATACGTTTACAATGCGTAATAGATAGTCTTTTTTCTTGAAAGAACAGTTCAGCCATAATATAAAATCCGGCAAATTATGAATGGCATGGCTGAATTGTTACAGGAGAATTGATAAATGTTTACAATTTTAAAAATGCACTTGCCATTTTATATTATTACTTTTATAATATAGAAAGGATTATCAGCTGAAAGAAGGAGGAAGTTAAGATGATTAACTCAGATATATTTAATTATGTCAATGTTCTTGATAAAGCGGCAGATGCCAGTTGGACGAGAAATACTGTTATTTCTAATAATTTGTCTAATGTTGATACACCGAATTATAAGAGAAAAGATGTGGCTTTTCAGGGATATCTGCAGGCAGCACTTGCCGGAGCCAATACTTCCACGTTAAATCAGAGAATAGCAAATATTGAATTAGGAAGCCTTAATGCTACATCTTATACTGATATGTCTAATCTTTCATACCGTTTGGATGGAAATAATGTAGATGTGGATACAGAAAATGTTGAGTATGCTTCAAATCAGATTATGTATGAGACATTAATCAGTAGTATAAGTAATGAATTCAGTATGATGGAACAGGCTATGCAGTAAATAGAAAGGCAGGAATACATATGGGATTATTTTCTAGTTTTGATATAAGTGCGTCAGGTATGACCGCAGAGCGTTTAAGGTATGATACTATATCACAGAATTTGGCTAATATAGATACAACACGTTCAGCAGATGGAACACCTTATGTCAGAAAAACGGTGATGTTTCAGGAAAAGCAGAATATGGATTTTGATTCTCTGCTGATGACAACGATTGGTCAGGTTGGAAATGGAGTAAAAGTCACATCAATAGTTGAAGATACAAGCACAGCGATGAAAAAGGTATATGACCCTTCGCATCCGGATGCAGACGAGGATGGTTATGTGTTGTATCCTAATGTAAATACGGTTACGGAAATGACTAACCTTATAGATGCTTCAAGAGCATATGAGGCAAATGTTACAGCATTTAATGGAAGTAAGTCCATGGTCATGACAGCACTTGATATGGGTAAATAGCATAGATTGAAAGGAGCAGATAGATAATATGGCTGGTTTGGATATAGCATCAGTTAATGAAATAGCAGCGAATGCCATTGAGCAGGCAAAACAGATTGATACACCATCAAATGGAAAAAAAACGGAAGACGACAGTTTTTCTTCACTTCTATCAGCTGCAATGAATATGGTGAATGAGACGAATGAACTGACGAATCAGGCTGAGGCAGAAAAAATGAATTTTGCAATGGGATATTCTGATAATGCACATGATTTGATGATTGCCCAGAGAAAAGCGATTTTATCACTGCAGTATACAGTCGCAGTGAAGAATAAGCTTCTGGAGGCATATAAAGAAATAATGAATATTCAGATTTAATATTTTTATATGACTTGAAATTAACGCGTAGGGAGAAACAGTTTCATGAATGAAAAAGTAAAAGAAGCACGCAATAAAGCGGTTGAATTCTGGAATAAATATAACAGGCGGCAAAGAACGCTTATGATTAGCATTGTGCTGGCTGTGATTGTATTCATTGCAGTTTTATCATATGCATTGACACGTCCTGAATATGTAACATTGCTTACATGCGATTCTGCTACTACAGCATCGGAAGTAAAGAAGTGTTTGGAAGAAGCAGGGATAACTACATATACAATGTCAGATTCATTTGTGGTAAAAGTGCTTAAAAATGATAAAGTAGATGCAGAAATGGCAATTGCTACTGCAGGAATTGAGGCAGACGGCTATTCGATAGATGATTATTCGCTTAACGATGCACTTGATGGAGGATTCAGTTCTACGGAGTCAGATAAAGAAAAGAAATATCTTGCATATCTTGAGAGCAAGTTGCAGTCTTCTTTGGCAGGACAGGATTATGTGAAAGCTGCAAAGGTTACAATTAAAGCACCTAAGACAACACTTAGCGTGCTTGATAAACAAGAGGATACATCAGTAAGTATTATACTGAATCTAAAGAAAGAAATAGACAGCTCCAAGGCAGAAAATATTGCACAATGGGTGGCTACGGCAGTTGGCAATGATTCTACAAGTGAGATTACAATTATAGATACTGCAGGTAATATGCTGTTCCGCGGCACAGATTTTGATGGAGATGATTATTCAGGAGGTTCTAAGGCAGAAATGCGTCAGGCTGCAATGGATATAGTATCATCAAATATCAAAAAATTGTTTGATGCTGCTGAGTTATATCAGACGGTAGAAGTTTCACCGTATCTGGATATGGATTTTGATGTGGCAAGTGAAACAGAAGTCGCATACAATACAGGTGACAGGGAGCAGGGACCTTATACAGCATCTTATGAGGTAGAGCAGGTTGGCGGTACGGCTTCAGGAGGAATACCGGGAACCGACTCTAACGATGAAGATATCACATATGAACTTCAGGATTCATCAAGTTCTAAAAGTGAATATACATTAAAAAAATATGATTATGCAGTAAATCAGATAGTATCAAATACAACAAGGGAAAGAGGAAAGATTGATTATTCATCATCTACGGTTTCTATTGTCGCAAGTTCTTATAATATATATGAAGAAGATGTGGTAAGAGCAGCAGGACAGCTTGATGATATGACATGGGATGAGTTCAAATCAGCTTATGCAGAGAATGTGGTAGTTCCGATTCCGGAAGAGATATATAATCTTGTATCTGATGCAACAGGTTTTGATGTGGATAATATTACTATTATTGGTTATCAGATACCACAGTTTGTAGATTCAATACCTGAACAGAGTAACTTTACGGATTATATTCCGGTAATATTTGCAATACTTATTCTTGCACTTCTGGGATTTGTAGTATTTAAGAGCACAAGACCTGTAGAGATAATTGAGCAGGAGCCTGAATTATCAGTTGAAGATTTACTTGCAACCACTAAGGAAGGTCAGGAAGTAGTTGAAGATATTGATATGAATGATAAGTCTGATACAAGAATTGCTATTGAAAAATTCGTGGATGAAAATCCGGAAGCTGTGGCACTGTTGCTGCGTAACTGGCTTAACGAGGGATGGGAATAGTATAGTAGTACATGGAGGAGCGATATGTCGAAAAACAGTACAAGTGATATGATGGGGGTGCAGAAAGCGGCAGTTCTGCTTATTGCACTTGGACCTGAAAAGTCAGCCAGCATATTTAAACATTTAAAAGAAGAAGAAATAGAAGAACTGACGCTTGAGATAGCTAATACAAGAAGTATTTCTCCACAGGTAAAAGAAACAATTTTAAATGAATTTTATCAGGTGTGTCTGGCACAGCAGTATATCGCAGAAGGTGGTATCGAATATGCCAAGGAACTTCTTGAAAAGGCACTGGGATCGGAAGCAGCACAAAGTGTTATAAGTAAACTTACGGCATCATTGCAAGTCAGACCGTTTGAGTTTATCAGAAAAACAGATGCTACACAGATTCTTAACTTTATACAGGATGAGCATCCTCAGGCTATTGCACTTATATTATCGTATCTGCCATCAAATCAGGCATCTATGATAATATCGTCACTGCCGCTGGAAAAGCAGGCTGATGTAGCAAAACGTATTGCACAGATGGACAGAACATCACCGGATGTTATTAAGGAAGTGGAATCGGTACTGGAGAGAAAGCTTTCATCACTGGTCAATCAGGATTACACAATTGTCGGTGGTGTGGATTCTATCGTAGAAATCCTCAATTCAGTTGACCGTGGTACAGAAAAACATATTATGGAAAATCTTGAAATCGAAGAGCCAGAGCTTGCAGATGAGATTAAACGTAAAATGTTCGTATTTGAGGATATTCTGGCACTTGATGATAAGACTATCCAGAGAATTCTCAGGGATGTTGACAATAATGACCTTGGACTTGCACTTAAGAGTGCAACAGAAGAAGTACAGAATGTTATATTTAATAACCTTTCAAAGCGTCTTTCAGCTATGATAAGAGAGGATATGGACTTTATGGGACCTGTGCGTATGAAGGATGTTGAAGAAGCACAGCAGAAGATAGTAAATATTATCCGTAAACTGGAAGATTCGGGTGAGATTATAATTGCCCGTGGCGGAGGTGATGAGATAGTTGTCTAATTTATTGAAGTCCAGAAATATAAAATGCGATAGCAGTGAAAAGAAGTTAATAGATTATAATGAGTTAATAACCGAAAAAATAGCCCAGATACAGAAGAAGATTGAGACGGAGCAGAGAGAAGAAGCTATAAATGGTGAGTTTGTAGAAGGAATTGATGCTGAGTCAGTAGAAATGCTTTTAAATGATGACAGCAGTGTGATAAGAGAAACACAGCTTGCAAATGAAAAGGCAGAAAAAATAATTGAACTGGCAAATAATGATGCACAGGCGATTATAGAAAAAGCAAAGCAGGAATGTAATGCGATAAAACAGGCGGCTATGGAAAGCGGAAGAAATGACGGATACCAGGAAGGAAAGGTTCAGGCTGCCAGAGAACTTGAAGCACAAAAGAGAAAACTGGAAGATGAGCGTATACGCCTTGTTGAAGAGTATGAGCAGAAAGTAAAAGAGATAGAACCTGAACTGGTAGATGTTATACTAAAAGTTTTTGAGAAAGTTACACATGTTCTTGCTGAAGATAAGAAAGATATAGTGCTTCAGCTTGTGGATGATGTTGTATCAAAGACAGAATTCAGTTCAGATTTACTTATAAGAGTATCATCAAGCGATTATAAGTTTATAATTGACAATAAAGAAAGAATAAACAACTCCGTTCATAATAAGGTTCATGTAGAGATTGTGGAAGATATTACATTTGAACGGGGACAGTGCATGATAGAAAGTGACAGTGGCATATATGATTGCAGTCTGGATATCCAGCTTGAAAATCTTATAAACAATATAAAGATTCTGTCATGCATGGCAGAATAGACTATGGAGTAGAAAATATGTCTGTTATTGATGTAGAAAAATATTTACGTTTAACTGAAAAATCGTATATAAAATGTCTTGGCAAAGTGGTTAAAATCGTAGGATTAACCATTGAATCCATTGGACCGGATGCTAATCTTGGAGATGTGTGCAGAATCATATCTAAGGAGGATTCGGGAAGATGGGTTTTGTCTGAGGTTGTAGGATTTAGGGATAAGAGAGTTCTTCTGATGCCGTATGACAGCATTGACGGAATAGGTCCGGGCAGCAGGGTGGAAAATACAGGTGTTCCGCTAATGGTAAATGTAAGTGATGATTTGCTTGGAAAGACACTGGATGGACTTGGCAGACCGGATACTGATATAGAGTTCAAGACAGTCAAAAGATATTCAGTTGAGGCAAAGCCGCCTGACCCGATGTCAAGGAAGATTATTGACGAGGTGCTTCCGCTTGGCGTAAAGGCTGTAGACGGACTTACAACTGTAGGAAAAGGTCAGAGAATAGGAATATTTGCCGGAAGTGGTGTTGGAAAAAGTACACTTTTAGGTATGTTTGCAAGGAATACAAAGGCAGATATAAATGTAATAGCATTAATAGGAGAGCGAGGCAGAGAGGTAAGGGAATTTATTGAAAGGGATTTAGGCGAAGAAGGCATGAAACGCAGCGTAGTGGTGGTGGCAACATCAGATAAGCCGGCACTTATACGTAATAAAGCTGCAAAGACAGCCACAGCCATAGCAGAGTATTTCAGGGATCAGGGAAAAGATGTGCTGCTTATGATGGATTCGCTTACAAGATTTGCCATGGCACAAAGGGAAATCGGACTTGCGTCAGGTGAACCGCCTGTTACAAGAGGTTATCCGCCAAGTGTATACAGTGAGATGCCGAAACTTCTTGAAAGGTCAGGTAATTCATCCACAGGTTCTATTACAGGATTATATACTGTTCTTGTGGATGGCGATGATTTTAACGAACCTATTACTGATACGGCAAGAGGAATACTGGATGGACATATCGTACTGTCGAGGAAACTTGGTCACAAAAACCATTACCCTGCGATAGATATACTTTCAAGTATATCAAGAGTAATGAGCAACATAGCAGACAGAGAACATAAAAAAGCAGCATCAAAACTAAAAACTGTTCTTGCTACATATAGCGAGGCGGAAGATTTGATAAATATTGGTGCATATAAGAGTGGCTCCAATAAAAATATAGATTATGCCATAGAAAAAATTGAAGAAGTTAACAGGTTTTTGATACAGGGTGTGGATGAAAAATTCACTTTTGAAGAAATAGTTGATAATCTGGAATACATATTTTCAGAGGATGATACATAGAGAAGTGGTGAATCATGGCTAAATTCATATATAAAATGCAGAGTATACTTGATATAAAGTATAAACTGGAAAATCAGGCAAAATCTGAATATGCTGCTGCGATGGCAATATTGCAGCAGGAAAAGTTCAAGTTAGAGCAAATTAATGCCGATATAAATAAATATGAAGATGATTTAAGGAGATTGCAGTCCGGTATAATTGATGTCATGCAGTTAAGAGAATGTACAGAAGCACTTGAATACAAGAAGAGGGCATTACAGGCACAGAAAATTGTAGTTCAAAGATCTGAAAACAGGGTCGAGCGTTCAAAGGAAAAGTTAAATGAAGTTATGGTAGATAGAAAAACTCACGAGAAACTCAAAGAAAAAGCGTTTGAAGAATTTCTTCAGGAGCTTTCGGCACAGGAGAATAAAGAGATTGATGAGTTGGTAAGTTTTCAATATAATAATCAGGACACGGGTGAAAATTAATGGCTGGAAAAGATAAGAAGAAAAGTGAAGTTAATCAGAGTATAATAGATGATTTAAATTCGGAATATATGATGGAGGAAGAACCAAAAAACAGGCTGGTATCCATAATCATAACTTTACTGATAATACTTATATGGATTGGTATATTTGCAGTAATAGTTAAGACTGATATCGGAGGATTCGGAAGTACTGTTATGGCACCGGTATTAAAGGATGTGCCGGTTCTGAATAAGATTCTGCCGGATACTGTTGTAACAAAGAATGACAGTGATTACAAATATAAAAGTATGGCAGATGCCGTAGATTACATAAAGCAATTAGAGACTGAGCTTGCAAAATATCAGGAATCAGACACCACGAAGGATGGGCAGATAACTGATTTGGAGGCAGAAAATGAGCGGTTAAAAGCCTTTGAGGCTGCACAGGCACAGTTTGAGAAAGAAAAGCAGGAATATTATGACGAAGTAGTTTTTGGCGATAAAGCAATAGATTATGAGAATTATGTCAAGTACTATCAGCAGATTTCTCCAGAAAGTGCAGAGGCACTTTATCAGAAAGCTATTGAAAAGTATGCATATGATGAAGAATTTACGGAAAGAGCTAAAATGTACAGTTCTATGGATCCTGCTCAGGCAGCAGCAATATTTTGTGAAATGACGGGAGATATGGACATAGTTGTTAATATATTAAATGCCATGAGCACTACCAACAGCAGTGCTATAATGAATGAAATATCTAATATCGATTCTGTATATGCAGCAAAACTTACTAAGCTATTATTACCATAATAATTATAATAAAATGGTAATGATATAAATAAATTTATATGAAAGGAGGAAGAAGATGATAAGTACTAATATAGTACAGACCGGATTAATATCCGGAGCAGAGAATGTTTCTTTATCCACGGGAAGTGCAGAGGATATAAATGTCAGCAGCGTTGATTTCAGTTCATTTATGAATAATTCCGGCAGCACAGGCAATAGTGCAGCATCAGGTCAGCCAACGACTGTTATTGATGGAAATGTACAGACAATGCCTTCAAACAGTGAAAAAATAAATGTTTTGTTCACTGCAAAGAATCAAAATATTTCAAACGAAATAGTTGATGAAGACATGATTGTAAATATGGATACATTAATGACTGTAGATACGGCAGCTATGCAGTTGATACAGCAGGTTATGGAAATTATACAGTCTGATACAGGATGTTCAAAGGAAGAACTTGTAAATGCAATGAATAACATCGGAGCCAAACCGTCAGACTTACTTTCATCAGATACAGTTAAAAATATTGTACTTGAACTGAATGGATTAAGCAGACCGCAGGAACTGCTTACTAATCAGGAAGCTTATATGCAGTTTGTGGATATAATGGAACAGGTAAAACCATTAGTAGATGATTTTACGTCAGTGTATGAATTTACACCTGAACAAAATTCAGATATATCGGAAACCATAAAACAGTTTATTACGCAGGAAAAAGATGTATCTGATATGACACCGGAGATGCAGCTTATGGATGAGCAGACAACAGATATTAAGCCGGAAGGTGCTCAGACACAAGAAATGCAGTCTGATGAAACAGTGGAAAACAATGTGACTGATACAACATGGCAGAATATGACATTATCAGGCGATGAAGGAAATGCAGATGAGAATATTCAAAATAATGAAAATATTCAAAATAATAAATATAATCAATATACTGCTAATATTCCTGATGAGAACAATGCCGAAGTTGTTGATGTTGAAAAAACGGAGTATGTATCAAAACAAAATGTGGAGTCCATTCCAAAAGAAATTGTGGAAGAAGCAATGTCAGAGCCTGAAAACCACAATGAGGCACAAAAGGATACAACAAAGAATCAAAATGAATATGTTATAACTGATGAATCTGCAGATAATAGTAAAGATGTCTTTATTTCGTATAAGACACAAAATGAGTCAGAGATGAGTCAGAACAATAACAGCAGTTTCGGTGGAAATCGGCAAAATGCAGATGTTAAGCAAAATGCTGCCGGAAAAACAATAGAAGTACATACCGAAGATAGGAAAAATGTAAATAATGCAGATTTTACTGCTATAAGTAATAATCTTTTTGAGCATATTAAGGAAAGTGTATCAAATGTACACACAACTGAAACATCACAAACATCCTTTGCTACAAGGATATTTAATCAGGTGATGGAAGGTATAAAAGTAATATCAGGTGAGGATATGTCTTCTATGGAGATGCAGCTTCAACCTGAAAATCTTGGAAAACTTAATATCCAGGTAGTATCAAAAAATGGAATTATTACTGCACAGATTATTACACAGAGTGAAGCGGTAAAACAGGCAATTGAAAGCCAGATGTTTTTATTAAAAGAAAACATGAATAATCAGGAGATTGCCATTGAAGATGTGGAGGTTACGGTTTCCAGCCATGCATTTGAACAGGGAATGGATAATGGAAGTCATGAAAATTCCAATCAGCAGCAAAAAAGAAGAAAGTTTGTATCAGAGGATGATATGCAGGCAGTAAATGCAGCTGATATTAAGGCTATAAAAGAAGAAATTCTTGAAGAAGCAATGAAAGAGCAGAATGGAAGTACCGTAAGTTATACAGCATAAAGTAATTACAGTAAAGGAGGAATGAGTATGCCTTCAAGTGCACAAATAGTTGATGGCAAGGTAGTAGCAGAGACTACACCTACATATGAGAAAAGGACACCGGGTGATTCGCTTGATAAACAGGCATTTTTGCAGCTTTTAGTTGCGCAGATGCAATATCAGGATCCGTTAGAACCTATGGATAATACTGAATACGTAAGTCAGCTCGCACAGTTCTCAGCATTAGAGGCAATGCAGAATGTGGAACAGGCACTTACTAACCAGAATGCATTTAATCTGGTTGGAAAACATGTAATAATGTCAGTTGGTTCATCAGATGGCAGTGCAAATGTCGAGATAGCAGGAAAGGTGGATTTCGTACAGATTGTAAACGGAAAGGCACAACTTTCAATTGAAGATAAGACATATTCAATTGATGATTTGGAATATGTTGTGGGAGAAGATTATCTTGCATCCGTTTTAACAAATAAATAGCAGGGAGATGAGTGTATGAATATAAGCAATGGCTTTTCTTCAATAGAGCAGGTTACAGGGATGTACCTGAAAAATGAGCCAGCTTCACCATCCGGGGCATCTGCAAAATTTGAGGATGTATTGAAAGAGAAATCTACTGCTGCAAAAGGTGAGAAACTTAAGTTTTCAAAGCATGCAGGAGAAAGATTGGAAGACCGTGACATCAGTCTCACGGATGAGCAGTTGAGGCGTCTTGAAGAAGGAACAAGAAAGGCTGAGGCAAAGGGCATTAATGAATCACTGGTTTTGATGGATAATATGGCATTTATAGTTAATATCAGAAACAGTACGGTAATTACGGCTATGGATCAGCAGGATAGTATTGAAAAGATTTATACAAATATAGATGGAGCCGTTATAATATAATCACCGGACCTTTACGGAGGTGAATGATTCCTGAATGACAGAAGGAATCAGCGGCAAAGATTAAGGAGGTCAATTTAATTATGATGAGATCATTATACTCTGCTGTAACAGGTTTAAAAGCACAGCAGAATGCAATGGATGTAATTGGTAACAATATAGCAAATGTAAACACTGTAGGTTTTAAAGCTTCAAGGACTACTTTCAGCGAGTTGTTTTATCAGAAAACACAGTCTGCATCAGGTCCTGATGCAAATACCGGAAAAGGTGGTCAGAATGCAAAGCAGATTGGTCTTGGTGCATCAACATCTGGTATTAATGTAGATATTACCAATCCGGGAGGATTTGAGACTACAAACAGACCGTTTGACATTGCAATTAATGGAGACAGTTTCTTTATAGTACAGAACAATGGTTCAAATTACTTTACAAAAGCAGGTAATTTTACTACAGATGCAGCAGGTAATCTTGTAACTGACGGCGGTGCATATGTTATGGGTTATATAACAGATAAACCGGGCTCTAATCTTCAGACAGATATGGTAAGACCGCTGCAAATATATACAGATAAATATATGTATACTGATCCTAAAGCAACAGCATCAGCAACTCTTACGGGAAATCTGAATAAATCAGATGTTAATTTTGGTGATGGATTATATGTTACAGCTAATGTTTCGTTGTTTGATAATCTTGGAAATGAATATGATATACAGTTAAGATTATCTAAGACATATGACGCTGATGGAAACGCAGCTGTAGATGATAATAACAACCCTGTTTACAATATAGTAGCAGCAGGTGTATATTCTGGAAGTAAACTGGTATCAGAATTAAGTGTAAATATGACAGGAACTTTAACATTCGATGCTATAACAGGTAAAATACTTGAAGGTTCAACTTCTGTATTTGATATGACAGTTACAGGACCGGGTTCAGATGCAATGGCATTTACATATACACAGGAAGATGTGGATGAATACTATAAGGAGAATCCTGATGGAACAGAACCACCTGTAGTGGGCGAGCCAAGAGTAATAAAACTTGACTGCAGCAAGCTTAATCAACATGGTGCGGAAACTAATATTGAGCCTGCAAAAGGAATATATGATGAATCAGTAGGCGGAATGGTAGGAGCCGGTAAAAAGGTAGGAGAGATGACAAGTGTAGGTGTACAGCCTGACGGTCGTATAGTAGCGGCATACAGTAATGGTGACAACTGTGTTATCGGACAGATTGCCGTAGCTACATTTATTAATCCGGCAGGTCTTGAAAAAATGGGAGACAATATGTATGCAGCAACTCTGAACTCAGGTGAATTCGACGGAATAGGACAGAGTATTACTGCAGCAGGAGGAAGTATGTCACCTGGTGTTCTTGAAATGTCAAATGTTGATCTGGCACAGGAATTTACTAAGATGATAGTTACTCAGAGGGGATTCCAGTCAAATTCAAGAGTTGTTACCACCTCAGATTCAATGATAGAAGAATTGTTAAGTCTGAAGAGATAATTTTGTAATCTGATATAGATTAAGGGGTGTGACATTTGTCACACCCCATTGTATGACAAGGAAATATGTTAATGGAGGGAATAATGATAACCGTAACACGACTTAATGGCGAAAAGCTTATGGTGAACTGCAATCTGATTGAATTTGTAGAGGAAACACCGGATACGGTAATTACTTTTACAAATGGTATAAAAATAGTAGTTAAAGAAAATTCGGAAGAAATAAAACGTGCAGTAATAGATTATAAAAAGGAAATATTTGGCAGAGAAATTATTTGATAAAATAACATAAAAAATGTTGGTGTTATAGAGAAAAATGTGATAGAATAATTTAAGCAGTTTTATGAACTAAAATATTATACATAATAGGTGGTGGAAAAAAGATATGGATTTGGCTACAATAATCGGTTTGATTGCATGCTTTGCGTTGATGATTTTTGGAATGGTAACAGGTGATCAGGGATTTGCAGCAATAGGAAGTTTTATTCACCTTCCGTCTGTACTTATCACTTTTGGTGGTGCATTCAGTTCTGTTTTGATACAGTATACATTAGTGGATTTCGTTAATTCGCTTAAAGCTTTTAGGAGAACATTAAAACAACCCAAAAGCGATGATGCTGCTACCATAAAAAGTATTATTGAACTTTCAAATATCGCCAGAAAGGAAGGATTGCTGGCATTGGAAGAAGCAGCAAACGAGCTTGAAGATGAATTTATGAAAAAGGGAATACTTCTTATTGTAGATGGTACTGATCCTGAGATGGTAAGATCCATTATGGAAAATGAAATGATATGCATTGAAGACAGACATAAGAAAGTTATCGGTTTTTATGATAATGTGGCTTCCATGGGTCCTGCATGGGGTATGATTGGAACACTTATAGGATTGATTAACATGCTTAAGAATCTTCAGGATATTTCCAGTGTCGGACCTAATATGTCAACAGCACTTGTTACAACATTCTATGGTTCGTTGTTGGCTAACTGGGTGGCAACTCCTGTCGCAAATAAGTTAAGACTTAATAATAGTACGGAGATAATGCTTAAGGAAGTTATGATAGAAGGACTTTTATCAATACAGGCAGGAGAGAATCCGCGTGTTATTGAAGAAAAACTCAAATCATTCCTGTCACCTCAGCACCGCAATGCATTGATGGAGGGTGACGGCGATGCAGAAGGTATTGGCGGAGGTGAGTAATATTGGCAAGAAAAAAGAAAGAAGAAGAACAGGCACCGGGTTCACCGGCATGGATGGCAACATTTAGTGACTTAATGAATTTGCTGTTGTGCTTTTTCGTATTACTTTTTGCAATGTCATCAGTTGACCAGGACAAATTTGAGGAATTAGTAGCTTCGTTGTCTGCAAGTTTCGGTATATTAGAAGGTGGTGCCGCATCGGTTATAGAAGGTTCAAAGATATCCACCGGTGTATCTGACTTGAATGAACTGGATGATTATTATGAGAACTTAGGTCTCAATACAGAAGGCGAGGCCAAAGACATAAATGATGATAATTCCGAATATGATGGAGATACAGTTCTTGAAAAGATTCAGAAAGAGGGTACTGCGGAATCAGAGAAGATGGCAGAAGAAATGGAGCAGGAAGCAATACAAAAAAATATTGCAGGTCAGGTAGAAATAGAATTTACGGCACAATATGTACAGCTTACACTTAATGGAGCATTACTGTTTGATTCTGCAAAATCCAATATAAGGAGTGATGCAGTTCCACTTGTAGACAAAGTGGGAGACATACTTATGAATTATAAGGGAAATATGGTGGAGATTACAGGATTTACCGACAGTGTGCCACTTCTTGATGATCCAAAGTATGATGATAACTGGGATTTGTCAAGTGCCAGAGCCAAATCGGTACTTATGTATCTTGTAAATAATAAGGGAATGGATATATCAATTATGAAAGCCTCAGGAAGAGGTGAAAATGACCCAATAGCGTCTAATGATACAGCAGAAGGCAGGGCACAGAACAGACGCGTTGAAATAAAAATATATAATCAGCTTAACAGTTATTAACCGGAAGCAGGTGGAGGAAGAAATGAAAAAAAGCATAATAAACATTATTACATTAGTTTTGGTATTGACAAATACCATTTTAACTGCGATTATGGTTGTTGTGGTCGTACAGTCGATGAACAGTTCCAATGCCCTGGTAACAAAAGTGGCTAAATCAATAGAACTGGAAAAGGGCGATGAGGAAGAAACAGAACTGGCTATCAGTGATACAGATACTTATGACCCTGAAGCAAAGCTTACCATAAAATTGAAGGAAAGCGGAGATGGAAAAGAACATTATGCAGTTATATATCCGCAGTTAAAACTTAATAAAAAGAATAAGGACTATGAAAAACAGTCAAAGACGCTGGATACTTACAAAGGAGATATAACACAGTGTGTTCAGGATGTTGTGCAGAAATACACTGCAGAACAACTGCAGAATGACCCTGACAGTATTAGAGAAGAAATATTAGTTCAGCTTCGTGAGATGTTTGATTCAGATTTTATTATTGGAGTAATCTTTAGCAGTACGACTATACAGTAATTATTTTATCCGGCATAGGAGGTGAAGATGCGTGGGCGAGGTATTATCCCAGGACGAGATTGATAATTTGCTGAAGGCTTTAAGTACAGGCGAGCTTGATGCGGAGGAATATAAAGAGAATAATGAGCAGCAGGTTAAGAATTATGATTTTGCCAGACCTGCTAAATTTTCAAAAGAGCATCTTCGTACTTTAGAGATTATTTTTGAACACTATGGAAGACTGTTATATACAAATCTTCCGGCTTATTTAAGAAAAAATGTACAGGTGGATGTAGTTAATTCAGAGGCGGTTGCATATTCGGAATTTTCAAATTCATTATCAAATCCTGTGTTGCTTGGTATTGTTAATTTTTTACCATTAAACGGCAATATAATTGTGGAACTTGCATCAAATTTAGGATATGCCATTATAGACAGACTGCTTGGAGGTCTGGGGAATTCTATTGAAAAAAAGAGAGAATTTACCGAAATAGAGATTACAATTATAGAAAGAATACTTTCTGTATGTGTGGATTTGTTAAGAGAACCGTGGCAAAATGTTGTTAAAGTGGAGCCAAGGCTGGAGAGAATAGAAACAAATTCGCAGTTTGCACAAATTATTTCTCCAAATGAAATGATTGCGATTGTAACTCTGGAGATAAAGATTGGAGATGTAGAGGGACTTATGAATGTATGTCTGCCATTTCTGACTTTAGAGGATGTAATGGATAAATTGAATACCAAATACTGGTATTCTACGATGCAGGAAATGGATAATAATGATTATGGGGAAGACATTGAATATATTATTTCAAAGGCTTCCATACCAATGAAAGCAGTTCTTGGAACAAGTTCAATATCAGTAAATGACTTTGTAAATTTACAAAAAGGTGATATAATTAAATTAGGTTCAGGAATTGAAGATGAATTGGACATATACGTTGGAAATATTAAAAAATTTAAAGCACTTCCGGGTGCTGCGTCAGATAATTATGCTGTGCGTATAACATCAATAATCAGAGAGGAGTAAGCAAAAGAAATGGATGGAATGCTATCTCAAGAAGAAATAAATGCTTTGCTTAACGGAGTTCCAAGCGAAGGCGAAGAAAATATAAATGATGCCGGCAGTGAAACCGTTAGTCAAACAGAAAGCAGTACAACTGAAGAATCGCTTACCGATATTGAAAAAGATACCATTGGTGAAATTTCCAATATAAGCATGGGAACAGCAGCAACTACACTTTCATCATTGGTAAATCAAAAGGTAGATATTAGTGTGCCGGTAGTGTCACTGGCAAACTGGAATGATTTGGTAGACAGTTATGACAGACCTTGTGTATTCTTACAGATACAGTATAGAGAAGGTCTGGATGGCAACAATGTGTTGATTTTGAAAGAAAGAGATGTAAAAATTATTGCAGATCTTATGATGGGCGGTGATGGAACCAATATTGATGGTGAACTCGGAGAACTTCATTTGAGTGCGATAAGTGAGGCTATGAATCAGATGATGGGTTCAGCGTCTACTTCGTTATCATCTCTGCTAAGTATGAAAATAGATATTAGTCCGCCAACGGCAAGTCTTATAGATTTGAATGAGACTATGGATGAAGAGGGAATAGATGAATTTTTAAGAAGCACTTTTGTTAAAAACTCATTTCAAATGACAATCGGAGATTTGGTTTACAGCGAAATGGTGCAGTTATTCCCGTTAGACTTTGCAAAAATGCTTTGTGGAAATCTGATGAACGAAGAAGGCGGAAAAACGGAATCAACAGAAACCACAGGTACCGGTCAGCAGACAGTTGCACCACAGTCAGTACCGGTTCAGCCGCAACCGCAGCCTGAACCACAAATGACAATGCAGGCATCTCCGCAACCGGAAGCTCAGCCTTATGCACAACCGGGTTATCCACCACAGCAAGGCTACCCACAGATGCCTTACCCACCTCAGATGGGTTATCCGCAAATGCCTTATCCGCCGCAGATGGGTTATCCGCAAATGCAGCCGATGCCTGAGGTGAATGTTCAACCGGCACAGTTTCAGGCATTTACGGGAGAATTAGATTCGGTAACACAAAAAGAAAATATAAATCTTATTATGGATGTTCCATTAAACGTTACAGTTGAACTTGGAAGAACCAGTAAGTCAATTCAGGAGATACTTGAATTTGCTCCGGGTACAATTATAGAATTGGATAAGATTGCAGGAGAACCGGTAGATGTGTTGGTAAATGGAAAATTTGTAGCCAAAGGCGAAGTCGTTGTAATAGAGGAAAGCTTTGGCGTACGTGTCACAGAAATTATTAAATAAATCTTTATGATGGGAGAGAAGAAGAATGGCGAAGAATATATTGATATGTGATGATGCAGCTTTTATGAGAATGATGATAAAGGACATTCTTACAAAAAATGGATACAATGTGGCAGGTGAGGCAGAGAATGGTGCTAAGGCAGTAGAAAAGTATAATGAAACAAAGCCGGATTTAGTACTAATGGATATTACAATGCCTGAGATGGATGGAATACAGGCTCTTAAAAAGATTAAGGAAATGGATCCGGGTGCATCTGTCATTATGTGTTCAGCCATGGGTCAGCAGGCTATGGTTATTGAATCAATACAGTCAGGAGCAAAAGATTTTATTGTAAAACCTTTTCAGGCAGACAGAGTAATCGAAGCTGTTAAAAAAGCCGTAGGTTAAGTGAAATGCCGATTTTATTAGCGGTAGGAATGGTTGATAGTATTATAAAGTTTATTGCAGCTGTTGTTGTATTTATATTTGTTTTGGCAGCTACATATATGACTACGAGATTTATAGGCAATTACCAGAAGAAAACCATGCATGGTCATAATTTTGATGTAATAGAAACCTATAGAATATCGGGTACAAAATATCTGCAGCTTATACGGGTAGGAACTGAGTATGTTGTAATAGCAATATGTAAAGATACAATTACTATGCTCTGTAAAATGAATAAAGATGAAATTGAAGTTTCAGAAGAAGATGAACCAAAAAGCGGCACGAGTCTGACTGCATTCAGTGAAATGTTTGAACAGATGAAAAATTTAAGGCAGAATGAAAGTAAGGTTGAAGAAGATGAGAACAATCATGAAAATTGACAAACGGTTAAGAAGCATTGTAAAAGTATTATTAGTTTTTATACTTGTAGTACATGTGGTTGTTCAGAATGTTTTAGTGGTAAATGCTACACAGACGCCTATTGATGATGATTCTTCAATAACAGCAGATACGGACAGCAATGCTTCAGATATTTTAGGAATAAGCATTACATCAGGAGATGGAGAAACGAGTCTGTCAGGTGCATTACAGATGATGTTGGTTCTGACCATAATTGCGTTATGTCCGTCTATACTGATAATGCTTACATCATTTACCCGTATTCTTATTGTAATGCATTTTACACGGGCTGCACTTTCAACGCAGAGTGCACCGCCCAATCAAGTGTTAGTAGGTATATCATTGTTTTTAACATTTTTTATTATGGCACCTGTATTTTCACAGGTAAATGAAGATGCAATACAACCATTTTCTAAAGGTGAGATTAATCAGGAACAGGCTTTGGATGCAGGATTAGCACCTATAAGGAAGTTTATGCTGGATAATGTACAGGATAAAGATTTGGATGCGATGGCATCTATAGCAGGAATTGAGAATGTTGCATCAAAAGATGATATTCCTACAAATGTGCTGATTCCAAGTTTTATTCTCAGTGAGCTTAGAATATCTTTCTGGATAGGATTTCTAATATATATACCTTTTATAGTTATTGATATGGTAGTAGCATCAACACTTATGTCAATGGGAATGATGATGCTGCCTCCTACAACCATTTCAATGCCGTTTAAGATATTGCTTTTTGTTTTGGCAGACGGATGGAATCTGATTATTGTTAATCTGATGAAAACTTTTGTAACATAAGGATGGAGACTGATAAAAATGACAGTGGAAACAGTATTAAATATTGCCAGTGAAGCATTATGGACCATTATTATCACATCAGGGCCTCTGCTTATCATTTCCCTGGTACTGGGACTTGTGGTAAGTATATTTCAGACTGTAACTTCAATACAAGAGCAGACATTAACATTTATACCTAAGCTTTTAGGAATATTTATCGGTTTATTGATATTTGGCAACTTTATATTGAATAGTATAGTAACACTTATGCAGAATTTATGGACATTTGAGGAATACATCAGATGATAGAGGCAACAATTTCACTGGAAAAATTTGAATATTTTTTGCTTATACTTATAAGAGTGGCTTCTTTTATTTTTGTTGCCCCTTTTTTTTCACAGTCAAATGTTCCGCAGCGGATTAAGATTGGACTGTCACTCTTTTTATCGGTGATATTTTATAATATGCTGCCTGTACAGGATTTTTCTTATACGGGATTGATAGGGTATACAACACTGATAATTAAGGAGAGTATTGCAGGATTGTTAATTGGATTTTCTGCTTATATGTGCTTTATGATAATCAATCTTGCAGGAAGAATAATAGATATGGAGATTGGACTTTCAATGGCACAACAGTTTGATCCTACAACGAAGACTCAGACCAGCATTACGGGAACATTATATTCGTATCTGATAATGATGATAATGTTAGCATCAGATATGCATATATACCTTATTAATGCCATTTTGGAGTCTTTTTCATTAATTCCGCTTGGGGGAGCGAAGCTTGGAGACTCTCTTTACGGCACTGTGGTTGGGTTCATATCCGACTATTTTATTATAGGATTCAGAATTGCATTACCAATATTTTCAGCAATAATTATAATGAACTGTGTATTGGGAATTATGGCAAAAGTAGCACCACAGATGCATATGTTTTCAGTAGGAATACAGATAAAACTTCTTACAGGATTCTTCATTATGTTTGTTACGGTAAGACTTATCCCATCCGTATCGAATTTTGTGTCAGATACAATGAGAAATATAGTGGATGAGGTTATGAAGGGCTTGGTGTGATTTGGAGACTTACAGCAAAATATATAGGATAAATCTTCAGCTTTTTGCAAAAGATGGTCCCGGTGGTGAAAAGACAGAAGAGCCTACGGCGAAAAAGCTGGATGATGCAAGGAAAGATGGAAATGTAGCTAAAAGTAAAGACCTTGCAAATGCAGTCGTACTGCTTGTTTCATTTTATATGCTGAAGATTTTTATAGGCAGTATAGGAACAGGTTTTATGGAAATATATCAATCTGTATATAAAAGAATTCCAACACTTGCCAACCCATATCATAATGAAATAACGTATAATGCTGTTAAGAGCATTATCTTTGATGTGTTGATTGACAGTGCTTTGATTATATGGCCCATAGCATTAGTCGGATATGCAATTACCATTATATCTTATGCACTTCAGTTTAAATGGAAGGTTACAACAAAACCGTTAAAACCTAAATTAAGCAATATAAGTCTGATAAAGGGATTTAAGCGGATGTTTTCCAAGCAGTCCATTGTTAATTTATTAAAGTCAATGGCACTTGTAATACTTATATCTTATATGGTATATGCCACTATTAAGGACAAACTGGGGTATTGGTATCGTTGGTACGATGTGCCGCTTATGACATCAATATCAACCATAGGAGATATTGCATTGTCTCTTGCGATTAAGATTAGTGCAATGTATATTATAGTTGGTGTGGGTGATTATCTTTGGTCTAAGCATAAATTTCATGAGGATATGAAAATGACAAAACAGGAAGTAAAAGACGAAATGAAAAATGCTGAAGGAGACCCAAAGGTAAAGGCACAGCAGAGACGAGTTATGCAGAAGGCATCAATGAGACGTATGATGCAGAGTATTCCGGACGCTGATGTAGTAATTACAAATCCTACACATTTTGCCGTTGCATTAAAGTATGACTTAAAGATTGCAGGAGCACCGATAGTTGTAGCAAAAGGTGCAGATTATGTGGCACAGAAGATTAAAGATAAGGCAAGAGAGTCAAATGTGGAAATAGTAGAAAATAAACCGCTTGCCAGAGCTTTGTATGCAAATGTGGAGATTGGCAGTGAGATTCCGGAAGAGTTATATCAGGCAGTTGCCGAAGTACTGGCATTCGTATATAATATAAAGAATAGAAATCAATGAATATTAGGAAAGGAAGTACAGACAGATGAAGAAAACAGATTTATTCGTAGGATTATATTTACTGGCAGCTATTGTTTTTATGATAATATCTGTCCCTTCAGGATTGCTGGATGTACTTTTAGCATTTAATATGTTTGTGGCACTGGTAGTTCTGTTCAATGCACTATTTTCAAAAGAATCGATGGATATGTCGTCATTTCCGACAATCCTGCTGCTTACCACATTATTCAGAATATCGCTTAATATATCATCTACAAAGCTGATATTAAGAACAGGTGACCCTGGAAAAGTAGTTGAGACTTTTGGTGAATTTGTGGGAGGTTCAGATATTGTCATAGGCATTATAGTATTCATAATACTTCTTATTGTACAGTTTATGGTTATTAATAAGGGTTCTGAGCGAGTTGCCGAAGTAACTGCCAGATTCACTCTTGATGCAATGCCGGGTAAACAGATGGCGATAGATGCGGATCTTAACACCGGAGCTATTACGGATGCCGAAGCAAAGGAAAGACGTGAAAAGATTCAGGCAGAGTCAGCATTTTATGGTTCCATGGATGGTGCCGTGAAATATGTAAAGGGAGATGCCATGGCAGGGCTTATGATTACCATGATAAATATTGTCGGAGGAATTATCATGGGAGTAATGAGGCAGGGTATGAATATAAGTGATGCATTGGATCATTATACCATACTGACCATAGGAGACGGACTGGTAAGTGCGATGCCATCTCTTATGATATCTTTAGCAACAGGTATTCTTGTTACAAAAGATACTAAAGACGAGAACGATTTGGGTCAGGTTATATTTAAACAGCTCTTAAGCATACCGAGGGTATTGTGGTGTGTAGGCGGTACGCTTATGTTTTTGGGAATATCTACACCACTTCCGGTATTTATTTTTGTACCTATGGGTGCAGCGGCTGTTATTATGGGATTTGTAATGAACAGAAGTCAGGGAATAGAAGATATAGAGAGCGAGGTAGATACTTCAGAAGAAGAGGCAGAAGAAATAAGAAAGCCGGAGAATGTAGTATCACTTTTGCAGGTTGACCCTATTGAGTTGGAGTTTGGTTATGGAATTATTCCTCTTGCTGATGTGAATCAGGGGGGAGATCTTATTGACAGGGTAGTTATGATAAGAAGGCAGATAGCACTTGAACTTGGTGCAGTGGTGCCTATTATAAGATTAAGAGATAATATTCAGCTTAATCCTAACCAGTATATTATAAAGATAAAGGGTATACAGGTCAGTGAAGGAGAGATACTTTTTGACCACTATATGGCAATGAATCCGGGAATGGTAGAGGAAGAAATCACCGGAATACCGACATTTGAACCATCATACCACCTTCCGGCTATCTGGATTACCGAAAGCCAGAGAGAGAGAGCAGAGGCTTTGGGTTATACTGTGGTGGATCCGCCTTCAATTATTGCTACACATCTTACTGAAATTGTAAGGAAAAATATTGCAGAGCTTCTGTCACGTCAGGATGTTCAGAATCTTATTAATAATATTAAAGAAAATAATCAGACACTTATAGAAGAACTGGTACCTAAGCTGTTAAGTATTGGAGATATACAAAAAGTATTGCAGAATCTTTTGCATGAGGGTGTATCAATAAGAGATTTACCTACCATATGTGAGACTTTGGCAGATTATGCGGCAGTTACTAAGGATACAGACGTATTGACTGAATATGCAAGACAAAGCCTTAAAAGAGCCATTTCAAATAAATATTTTCCGGCTAATGAATCTACTACGGTAGTGACGCTTGACCCTAATGTGGAACAGGAAATAATGAATTCAGTAAAGCAGACAGAACAGGGTGCTTATCTGAATCTGGAGCCGGAGAAATCGAAGGCTATTCTTGGGGCTGTTCAGGCGGAGGTTAAGAAACTGGAAGATATGGGCAGAGCAGCAATAATTATTACATCTCCTATAGTGAGAATGTATTTTAAACGTCTGACCGAAGATTACATTAAAGATTTAATAGTGGTGTCATATAATGAGATTGAGCCAAATGTTGAATTGAAATCAGTTGGGATGGTGAGCATAGCATGATAATAAAAAAGTTTCAGGCATCTAATGAAAAGGATGCTATATTACAGGCTAAGGAAGAAATGGGCAGTGATGCAGTTGTACTTAATATAAAGACTATAAAGCATAAAGGTGTGAAGAGGCTGTTTAAGAAGGATATAGTTGAAGTTACAGCAGCATTGGAAGAAAGGATGCCGACAGCAAATATTCCTACAAATGCCATAGATATAGCTGCCGGAAAAGATTTGGAGAAGCCTGAGGACAAATCTACTGCGATAGAGGAAAAGCTGGACAGTCTGCAGGAAATGCTTGTGAGCCAGATGAAAAACAATGTTGAAAAGGCAGATAAAGCAGAAAAAAATAATGGAAATAAGAAAGAAGAAAATACGAATTTTGCATTTATACAGCTTGTATATAATCAGCTTCTTGAGAATGAAGTTGATGAGAAATATGCGAATCAGATTATCAGCGAGGTAGAATCGTCTTTAAAAAAAGAATCAAATATGGATACAATATTGTCAGGTATATATCAGAAGATTATTTTAAAACTTGGACAGCCATATAAGATAGATATGGAGGATAAGACTTCAAAAGTTGTATTTTTTATAGGACCTACAGGAGTGGGGAAGACAACTACAATAGCTAAGCTTGCATCAGATTTTAAATTGGATAAAAAACTTAAAGTGGCGATGATTACCTCTGATACATATAGAATTGCTGCGGTGGAACAGTTAAGAACTTATGCAAATATTTTAGGTGTACCTATTCAGGTTGTATATACACTTGAAGAGATGAATAATGCGATTGAGGGATTTAAGGAATATGACCTGATTCTTGTTGATACGGCAGGGCGTTCTCATAAAAATAAGGAACAATGTGAGGAAATCAGGCATATGATAAAGGACAGTACAGTAGATGAAAATCAGAAGAAGGAGATATATCTTGTATTAAGTGCAGCAACAAAGTACAAAGATTTGCTGAATATAGTTGAAGTATACGAGAAGGTTGGCAAATATAATCTTGTCTTTACAAAACTGGATGAGACTTCTTCACTTGGAAATATTTTAAATGTGAGACTAAAAACAGGGGCATCACTATCATATGTTACATGTGGTCAGGTTGTTCCGGATGATATAAGATTATTGGATGCACAGGCACTGGCAAAGAAACTTCTTGGCGGTGACGATAAGGAAGAATAAGATAGAAAGAGCTGATAGACTATGGATCAGGCGCAAAATCTGCGAAATATAGTAAAAAAGCATATAGAGGCCAATGGCAGTAAGCATAATGCAAGGGTTATAACTGTCACAAGCGGAAAAGGCGGAGTTGGAAAAACTAGTGTGTCCTTAAATCTTGCCATACAATTCAGGAAGATGGGTAAAAGAGTTATAATATTGGATGCTGATTTTGGATTGGCAAATATAGAAGTAATGATTGGTGCAGTTCCAAAGTATAATTTATCAGATATGATATACAGAGGAAAAAATCTTAAGGATATTCTTTTGACCGGTCCGGAAGGTATACAGTATATTTCAGGAGGGTCAGGAATCAGCCAGTTTGAGGAATTAAGTAAAGACCAGATAATATATCTTCTTCATGAATTTGGCCAGCTTGAATCCATGGCAGATATTATAATAATAGATACAGGTGCCGGAATATCCCATGCAGTAATGGAATTTGTAGCATCAGGAAGAGAAATCCTTTTAGTAACAACGCCTGAACCAACATCAATAACAGATGCTTATTCTTTGTTAAAATCACTTAACAGACATGAGTCATTTGACAGAGAAAATACAGTTATAAGACTATTAGCGAATAAAGTAAAAGATTATAAGGATGGCGAAAACTTATATAATAAATTAGATATGGTTGTAAGCCGTTTTTTACAGATGAAATTGGAATTTCTTGGTATGATACCTGATGATGAGCGTATGTCAAAATCCATTATAATACAGAATCCGGTATCGGTTTCATTTCCTGAATCCAGAGCTTCAAAGTCATTTCTGCAGATTGCAGAGATTCTGATGGATAAGCGAGAAGAGTATATATATGACAAGAGAGGTTTATCATATATTTTTGCAAAGTATTTCGGAATACGAAGGGGGAATAGAAAATGTTATCCAGAATAATCACACCCGGTAATAGAATTGAGCTGACAAAGCCTATTATTCAGAAAAAAACAGAAGAAAAATCCAAACCTTTTATAAGTCAGGTATATGATATATTGGAAGATGATCAGATTAAAATTGCTATGCCTATGGTAGAGGGAAAGGTTATACCTTTGCCGCTGCATGGAAGATATGATATGTGTTTTTATACATCAGGGGGATTGTATCAGGCAAAAGCAGTTATAACAGACAGATATAAGGAAGACGGACTATATATATTGATAGTAGAGCTTGCTTCAGAATTAAAAAAATTTCAAAGAAGGCAGTATTTCAGACTTGAGTATTCCATGGATGTTAAGTTTAAAAGTGTGACGGATGAAGAACTTATAGCGGCGGCTTCAAGTGAAGCTGAGATGAAATATCTTTCAACATTCGGAATGCTGGATGGAATATCTCTTGATATAAGCGGAGGGGGGATAAGGTTTACTTCACGTGAGGAGATTGATAAGAATTCAAATGCCGTTATCAGCATTAATATAGGAATTACGGAAGAGATTATCTGTAATATAGCAGCTAAAATAATATCTGCCGGAAGGGTACAAAACAGAGATAAAATATATGAATATAGGGCAGAGTTCGTAAATATGAAGAATTCTGACAGAGAACAATTAATAAGATTTATATTTGATATGGAAAGAAGATTGAGAAAAAGAAGTTGATCAGTATGGAAGGTATGCCAATGAAAAAAAATATTCTGGTTGTTGATGATTCTGCACTTATGAGAAGGGTGATATCTGATATAATAGAATCTGACATTAGATTTGCAGTAAAGGATGTTGCTAAAAATGGTGTAGATGCATTAGAACTGATTACAAAAAATTACAGAATATATGATGCTGTTCTCTTAGACATAAACATGCCATATATGGACGGACTGGAAGTTCTCAGGCATTTAAGGGAAAAGAGAATCAGCATAAAGGTCATTGTTGTCAGTTCTTTAGTTAAAGAGGGAGCAAAAGAGACTATTCTTGCACTTGAGAACGGAGCATTTGATTTTCTAACGAAACCGGAAAACTATACAGAAGTAAAGTCAGAGAGATTTAAGAAAGGCATTATTAATGCTTTGTGTGCAGCATGTGATATTAAGGACTTTAATACTTCTAAAACGGATAATCCAATTAGAAAACCAAAGAATGACAGGTCTGCAGGTTCTGTTCTGCCTGATAAGGGGTGCAGAAAGCTGGTGGCTATTGCCTGTTCTACAGGAGGCCCAAAATCATTAAAGGAAGTAATTCCGAAACTTTCACCGAATCTGGATGCACCTGTGCTTATTGTACAGCATATGCCTGTGGGATTTACAAAGTCATTAGCGGACAGACTCGATGATTTGAGCCTGATTAAAGTTAGAGAAGGAGCAGAAGGGGATATACTTAAAAAAGGATGTGTATATATTGCACCGGGCGGTAAACATTTAAAGGTTAAAGAGGAATTGGGAAAAGGATTTGTAATAACACTGTCAGATGAGCCGCCAAGGGAAGGGGTAAAACCATGTGCAAATATAATGTATGAGTCTATTGCAGGACTTTCATTTGACAGAGTCATATGTGTAGTACTTACAGGTATGGGAACTGATGGAACTGATGGAATAAAAATGTTGGAATCAAAGAATAAGATTCATGTAATTGCTCAGGATGAAAAGACAAGTGTTGTCTATGGTATGCCGAAGGCAGTTGCAACGGCAGGTCTGGCAGATGAGATTTTGCCGCTTGATAATATAGCAGAAGCTATAATAAAGAACACGGGGGTGCTTAACAATGGATGTTAGCCAGTATTTAGAGATTTTTATTGATGAAACAAAGGAACATTTACAGAGTTTGAATGAGCAGTTACTCATTATCGAAAAGGAGCCGGAAAATACAGATACAATTAATGAGATTTTCAGGGCTGCACACTCACTTAAGGGTATGGCAGGAACTATGGGATACAAGCGTATGCAGAAGCTTACACATCAAATGGAAAATGTATTTTCTGAAATTCGAAACGGTAAAATGAAGGTCGATGCAAATCTTGTTGATGTACTGTTTCAGTGTCTTGATGCACTTGAAGAATATCTTGACTGCATACAGGAGTCAGCAGATGAAGGCACAAATGATAATGAGCCTATATTAAAGCAGTTGGAAGCAATACTTAATGGTGGTACTGCAGCAGCACCATCAGAGGCAAAGGAAGAGGCAAAACAGCCGGAATCTGATGACGATATCAAAAAGTATAAAGAATTTAAATTTGCAGAATTTGAAAAACACGCAATGCAGGAGGCATTTGATAAAAAGCAGAAAGTATATGCTATTTCGGTTCAGATTGAAGAGGCATGTCTGCTTAAAGCTGCCAGAGCATTTTTAGTGTTTAAGTCAATGGAAAGTATTGGAGAGATTATTAAGTCACAGCCTAGTGTACAGGATATTGAAGATGAGAAGTTTGAGCAGGTATTTAGTATATGTATAATTACTGATAATGATTTAGATAAAGTAATTGGTCTTATTAAAAATGTGTCTGAGATAAAAGAGGCTGTTGGAGAAGAGATAACAGCATTAGAAGGTTTAAGTAGTGAAGATAAAAAGGAAAAGACTGAACAGCCACAGGAAGTAAGTACTTCTAAGGCTGAAAATGTACCGGAAGCCCAGGCAAAAAAAGATGATAAAAAGCCTGTGCCTGCAAAGGCAAAGACCGGCTCAAAGCCGGTGGTTAACCGTTCAGTAAGAGTGGATATAGAAAAGCTTGATATATTAATGAATCTTGTAAGCGAACTTATTATTGCAAAGAACGGACTCATATCTACAAGCAGTGATGGCGAAGGCAGCCGTTCACAGGCATTTAATGAGCAGATAGAGTATCTGGAAAGGGTTACAACTAATCTCCATGAATCTGTAATGAAGGTACGTATGATGCCTATCGAGACGGTTACAAATAAATTTCCGAGAATGATAAGGGATTTATCAAAGAAACTGGATAAGAAGATGGAATTATATATGACAGGTGAGGATACAGAACTTGACAGAACTGTTATAGATGAGATTGGAGATCCTCTTATGCATCTGTTGAGAAATTCAGCAGACCATGGTCTTGAAACAGCAGATGTCAGGGCAGAAAGAGGTAAGCCGGAGGTTGGAACCGTAAGGCTGGATGCTTATCAGGATGGAAATAACGTTGTTATAGAAGTAAGTGATGATGGTAATGGTATAAATGTGGAAGGCGTAAGGAACAGTGCTATCAATAAGGGTTCAATTACTGCTGAACAGGCTGAATCTATGACCGACAAAGAAATTATAGATTTACTTTTCAAACCAAGTTTTTCTACGGCTAAAAAAGTAACAGATATTTCAGGACGAGGCGTAGGACTTGATGTAGTTAAGACAAAGATTGAGTCATTAGGCGGTGATATTGAAGTAAAGACGCAGTTAGGAGAAGGAAGTACATTTATTATACGTCTTCCTCTGACACTTGCAATTATTCAGGCATTAATGGTAGAACTTGGTGATGAGAAATATGCCATTTCACTTGGAAATATCCAGACTATAGAGGACATACCTGTATCAGACATAAGATATGTCCAGACGAAGGAAGTTATACATCTCAGAGGTGCGGTAATACCTCTTATCAGACTGGATAAGGTTCTTGACATCGAGTCGACAGATGAACCTGACAGTCTTACCGTAGTTATAGTTAAAAAAGGTGATAAGCAGGCAGGACTTGTAGTAGACAGGCTTTTGGGACAACAGGAAATAGTTATAAAGTCTCTTGGAAAATATATAAGCAACAGTAGTAAGATAATAAGCGGAGCAACAATTCTCGGTAATGGTGAAGTAGCTCTGATTATAGATGTAAACACACTATTATAATGGGGGTGATTTAAGTGGATATGACAAACCAGATTGAGATGGTAACAGATTCAAATCAGTACATAGTAGTAGTATTGGGTGCGGAACAGTATGGTATAGATATAAGCAATGTTGATAATATAGTAAAAATGCAGAAAATCACCAGAGTTCCAAAGTCACAGGGGTATTTTAACGGGGTAATAAATTTGCGTGGAGAGATAGTTCCTGTAATGAGTCTCAGGAGAAAATTCAAATTGGAAAATGATGAATTTAATGATAAGACGAGAATCATTATATTAAAACCTGAACTTCAGGATCCAATAGGTGTGATTGTTGATATGGTAAAAGAAGTGGTAACACTTAAAGAGGAAGATATTGAAAAGATGAGTGCGGATACAAGAGACGAAATGTCTAAGTACCTCATTGGAGTAGGAAAGAACAGTGAAAGTCTGATATCGCTTCTTAATATTCCGGCAGTGATATCAGATGGGCAGTGAAAAATATTTAAATTAAGATTAGGGTGGTATATATGTCAAAAATTGATTTAAATGATTTAAGTTCAATGCAGTATGATGTGTTGAAAGAGTTGGGGAATATAGGAGCAGGAAATGCCACAACCGCTTTATCCCAGCTTGTAAATGCAAAGATTGATATAGGAGTTCCACAGGTAAGGCTGTTGGGATTTGATGAAATTTCCACCATTATAGGAAGTGAAGAAAAAGTAATGGTGGGAATACTATTGATGCTATCAGGAGATGTACAAGGCATAATGATGTTTTTAATGGATCCTGAAGTATCAAAAAACCTGTCAAAACTTCTTATGGGAGGTTTTGGAGTGGAAGGTGAACCAGAAGATGAGTTTACCGATATGGAAAAATCAGCCGTAATGGAAATTGGAAATATTATAGCCGGTGCATATTTAAGGTCGTTAGGAGAACTTACAAATCTCACAATAGATGTTTCAGTACCTATGCTTCAGATAGATATGGCAGGAGCAATATTAAGCGTACCTGCCATAGAATTCGGAAAGATAGGAGATAAAGTTCTTCTTATAGAAACGGCATTTGATGATGAAAAAGTGAAGGAGGATTTAAATATCAAAGGATATTACATTCTTGTACCTGAACTTGAATCATACGAAAAAATACTTTCATCATTAGGAGTATGAGTTATGAGTGAGATTATTAAAGTTGGAATGGCTGATATGAAGGTATGTAACGCACCGGATGGTTTAACAACACTGGGTTTGGGGTCATGTGTAGGAGTAACGATGTATGACCCGATTACAAAGGTAAGTGGTATGCTGCATCTTATGCTGCCTGATAGTACTCACATAAGGAATAATCAAAATATTGCGAAGTTTGCAGATACCGGGATAAAAGAATTATATAATTGTATGCTTAAGAAAGGTGCATGTGCCGGCAGAATTGTGGCTAAAATAGCTGGTGGTGCACAGATGTTTTCATATGGCGGAGGAAATAGCGAGATAATGAGTGTGGGTCAGAAAAATGTAGAGGCAACTAAAAGGATACTGTCTGAGCTCAAAATCAAGATAATAGCTGAAGACACCGGACTTAATTATGGAAGAACCATTATTTTTGACTCACAGACCGGCAATCTTAAAATAAGAGCAGTAGGAAAGCAGGAGACTATTATTTAAGAAAGGCATTTTAATATGAATAGAACTAGGTATATTCCGGCTATAGTTATGCTTACGTCAGGATTTGTTGTCAGCATAGTTACTTTTATAAACAAGTATTCGTTGAGAGGGGCACTCGAAACCATTTTTTTTACGATGCTCGGATTTCTCATATTGGGATATATTATAAAATTCATTGTAAATAAATTTATTATTCTTCCTATGCTTAAGGAAGCAGAAGAGGAAGCATCAGAAGAGATAAATGAAGAACTTGAGAATGAAGAAAGTGAAGAAGAGCTGAAAGCAAGTGTATAGAACATGTGACCGGAGGTGTAACCTGAATGACTGAATCAGAGCGTAATAAATTATGGGATGAATATTCTAAAAATAAAAGCATAGAAATCAGGGATAAAATCATATTGGAATATGCATCTTTGGTTAAAATAGTTGCAGGAAGACTTAGCATGTATCTGGGATATAATGTAGAGTATGAGGATCTTGTAGGATATGGAATATTTGGACTTATAGATGCTATAGATAAATTTGATATAGATAAAGGAAATAAGTTTGAAACATATGCAAGTCTCAGAATACGGGGAGCTATATTAGACCAGATTAGGAAGATGGATTGGATTCCCAGATCTCTGCGTCAGAAACAGAGAAAGATTGATACTGCCATCAGTGAATTGGAATTATCGAAAGGACGGACACCTACAGATAAGGAAGTGGCTGACAGTCTGGGAATATCGGAAGAAGAATATTGTACATGGCAGGGACAGACAAAGGTGTCTAATCTTATGTCGCTGGATGAATTTGTAGAAACAACAGGAGAAAAAAATGTTGAACCTGTTAAGTCATCGGGCAGAGAGCAGCCTGAGACTGTGGCCGAAAGAAATGAGTTAAAAAAAATACTTGCCGAAACACTGGATGTTCTTACGGAAAAAGAAAGAAAAGTGATTTTGTTATACTATTACGAGGAACTTACATTAAAAGAAATAAGCAGTATACTTGAAGTATCTGAATCAAGGATTTCGCAGCTTCATACAAAGGCACTCCAAAAAATGAAAAAAAAGCTTGGAAAGCATATTGAAGAGCTTGCACTTATATAGACTATATATAATTTGGGAGGGTATGCAGATGGGTAATAAAAACGGTTATTTTAGACTGATAAGAAATGAGAACGGCATTGGTATAAAAGTATTTCCACCTGAGCCGGACGGTGAAGCAGTACAGTATAATGAGATTGTAAAGTATCTTGAGAGCAATCAAATATTTAATATTGATATAAAAGCACTGAACAAAGCCGTAACAAAAGGGGCGGAAGATGTGCAGCAGGTATTGCTTACACCCAATAAAGGTTACCATGTTAATGAGAAGATGTATATTATCTTTGATGATAATAATATGAAAGCTACAGCCAGATTTTATCCGGCAAGTAATGATGGACAAGATATTTCTAAAGATGAAATTTTAAGCGAATTAGCAGATTCGGGGATAAAATATGGTATTAATGAGAACGAGATAAACAGATTTTTAAATCATAAACAATATTGTACTGATTATATAGTTGCAGCTGGAACTCCTCCAAGACATGGAGAAGATGCAAAAATAAAATACCACTTTAATACGGATAGAAGATTAAGACCTAAGAGAAATAAAGATGGTTCTGTAGATTTTCACCAGCTGGATAATATAAGCCATATACATAAAGGTGATTTATTGGCAGAACTTATTCCGGCAGATGTGGGAGATCCGGGAACAGATATCTGCGGAAATAGTGTACAGCCTAAAAAGGTAGAACGCAAATCGCTTAAACACGGAAAAAATATTACGTTGTCAGAAGATGGTATGAAAATGTTTTCGGAAGTAGACGGACATGCCATGCTTGAGAATGATAAGGTATTCGTTTCAAATGTATATGAGGTTCCGGCAGATGTAGATAATTCCACCGGCGATATAAGTTATGAAGGCAGTGTAATTGTAAAAGGAAATGTTCGTACAGGTTTTAAGATAAAAGCATCAGGAGATGTGGAGGTATATGGTGCTGTAGAAGGTGCTGAGATTGTATCAGGAGGTCAGATAATACTTCATCATGGTATTCAGGGAATGTCAAAAGGCATCCTTGTTGCCAAAGGTAATATTGTGGCTAAATTTATTGAAAGTGCAAAAGTACATGCACAGGGATATATAGAAGCTGATGCTATTATCCAGAGTCAGGTAGCGGCTAAAGGTGACATTACAGTAATGGGCGTAAAGGGAAATATTATAGGAGGTTATGTCCGGTCTACTTCACTTATTTCCGCTAAATCTATCGGTTCGCCAATGGGTATAACTACAATGGTAGAGGTAGGTATAGACCCAAATATTCAGGAAAGAATAAATATACTGAAAGAAAGTATGGAAGAAAAAAATTCCACATATAATAAAATGTCACAAATTGTGGAGATGTTCAAACAAAAGCTGAAATCAGGACATATTGACAATGATAAAGTGGCATTGTATAAGAAGTCTATGGAAGATATGAAAACCATACAGCATGAGCTGGCAGATATGCAGAAAGAGTATGACAATTTGACATCAGAGCTTACAGGAAATGCAAATGCATCAATAGCTGTATCACAGGATATATTTCCAGGTACAAAAGTTGTTATTGGAGGAGAAATAAGGTTTATTAATGAAGAATTGTGTCACTGCCGTTTTAAAAAGCAGAGTGGTGATGTAAAGTCTCTGCCATTGTAGAAAGGAGATATTGTATATGATTAGGCCCGTTGAATTTCAGGGAGTAATTCAGAGATCTCAGGATGTAACGCAGATAAAAGCACATGAAGATGGAAAACCGCAGCAGCAGCATAGTACTATTGTAATGAATCAGGAAAAGACTGCGGTAGAAAATCACGAAACTGTAGTAAAACAGGAAAATGCTGATAAAAAACAGGAAAAGTACGATGCTAAAGAGAAGGGAAAAGGTACATACTATAAGATAAAGAAGAAGAAAAAAGAAGAGCAGTCGGAAGATGATGGTACGGTAGTAAAAAAAGAGACGTCATTTTTCGATATGAAAATATAATAGATTGGAATAATGAAAAATGACAGGATTAGAGATATTTTTATTAATTGCCGGCATAATCATTATGGTGGTAAGTTTTTTATTTGGAGAACAACTGGATGGAAAGAATGGTGCGGATGTCAGTATTGATGAAGATGAGATTAAGAGTACGGTAAAGTCCCATGTAGAGGATGCGGTAGAAGAGGCAATAGATGACACAGTAGAAAAGACAGCTATTGAACTTGATAAGCTGTCAAACGAAAAGATAATGGCAGTAAGTGATTACTCTGAAAATGTATTAAATGATATAGCCAAAAATCATGAAGAGGTAATGTTTTTATACAGTATGCTTAATGATAAGGAAGAGCAGATTAAAGATACTGTAAAAGATGTGGAAATGCTTAAGAAATCAGTAAAAAATATGGTTCGCCAAAACATTGCAAAGCGTTCGGCAAAAAAGAATGAAAAGCAGCCGGAAGAGAAGGCGGAGCCAATAAAGAAGTCCCCAGAGCAAGAATTGCCAAAGCAGCAGCCGAAGTCTGAAGAACAAATTGCAAAGCCTGAAGAAAAGCAGCAGGTGGAAGAAGTGATAATTGAGGATTCGGCAGATATATTGGAAGAACAGATGAATAATAATCAAAAAATTCTTTCGTTGTATCAGACAGGAATGTCTAATATAGATATTGCAAAGGAACTTAATCTGGGACTGGGAGAGGTCAGATTGGTTATAGATTTGTACAGGACAAGAGGTAAACAATAATGAAATTAAAATATTATTTGAGAGGACTGGGAACAGGAATATTTGTTACTGCACTGATACTATCAATAGCATTTGATGTCAGGTTATCAAAATTGAAAAGTTTAAATGAAAACGGAACGGAAAGTAAGTCTGAAGCAATTTCTGAAACTACATCAACGGAAAGTACATCATATTCTGAAACAGTCAGCGGCACTGAAAGTGAAGACCAAAGTACAAATACAGATGAATTGACAGAGAATATTACAGAGGAAACAACATCAGAGGGTGAAACATCAATACCGGAACAGGATATTTCTACTGCTATACCGCAGTCACCTACTGTTACATTAGACATATATTCAGGTATGTCATCTAATAAAGTGGCAGCAAGGCTGGAAGAATTAGGTGTGGTTGAAGATGCTGAAGATTTTAACAATTATATGTACAGCAGACGTATTGAAAATAGTATACGCATAGGCAGATTTGATATTTCGCAGGATGCGACATATGACGAGATAATCAATATAATAACGGGAAGACAATAAGAAAATGCTTGTATGTATTTAGTTTATGTGTTATAATTACAAACTGTGCCAGATTATATGCGGCACTACCAATCACATGGATGGATTCTGATATGGTGCCCGGCTCGGGGTTGATTCGGAAATAGAAATCCATGGAAGTATAATAACCAGATGGAGGTAGAAAAATGAGCGTTATTTCAATGAAACAGTTACTTGAAGCAGGTGTACATTTCGGACACCAGACAAGAAGATGGAATCCTAAGATGGCTCCATACATCTACACTGAGAGAGGTGGTATCTATATTATCGATTTGCAGAAATCCGTTACAAAAGTGGATGATGCATATAAAGCTATCACAGATATCGTTTCAGAAGGTGGTACAATTCTCTTTGTAGGAACTAAGAAGCAGGCACAGGATGCCATTAAAACAGAAGCAGAACGTTGCGGAATGTTCTATGTAAACGAGAGATGGTTAGGCGGAATGCTTACTAATTTCAAGACAATTCAGGGCAGAATTGCAAGATTAAAAGCTATTGAAGCTATGGCAGAAGACGGAACATTTGATGTTCTCCCTAAGAAAGAAGTTATCGAGATTAAGAAAGAATGGGATAAATTAGAAAAGAATATTGGTGGTATCAAAAATATGAAGAAGATACCTGATGCAATATTTATAGTAGATCCTAAGAAGGAAAGAATCTGCGTACAGGAGGCACATGCTCTTGGTATTCCTATTATCGGTATTGCAGATACTAACTGTGATCCTGAAGAATTAGATTATGTTATTCCTGGTAATGATGATGCTATAAGAGCCGTTAAATTGATTGTATCAAAGATGGCAGATGCAGTTATTGAAGCAAATCAGGGTGAAGAAGCTGTTGTAGAAGAAGAGACAACAGAAGAAACAGTTGAAGCATAATTTTTATATTCAGGAGGTTATTTGAGATGGAAATCACAGCATCTATGGTAAAAGAACTGCGCGAAATGACAGGTGCAGGTGTAATGGCATGTAAGAAAGCTTTAGTAGAAACAGATGGTGACTATGATAAGGCTATAGAATATTTAAGAGAGAAAGGCGAGGCTACAGCAGTAAAGAAAGCCGGCAGAATCGCAGCAGAAGGTATTGTAATGGTTGCTACTGAAAGCGACAGCAAGGCAGCTATCGTTGAGGTAAACAGTGAGACTGACTTTGTAGCTAAGAATGAGAAGTTCAGGGCATTTGTTACTGACGTGGCAGCACAGGTACTTACTACATCAGCAGCTACAGTTGATGAGTTTGCAGAAGAGGCATGGATAAAGGATTCTTCTAAGAAGGTTAAGGAAGAACTTGTAAGCCAGATTGCTACTATTGGCGAGAATATGAGTATCCGCAGATTTGCAAAAGTTGAGACAGACGGAATTGTTGTTCCTTACATTCATGGCGGCGGAAGAATCGGAGTGTTAGTTGAAGCTTCAGCAGATGTTGTAAATGATGATGTTAAGGAAGCACTTAAGAATGTGGCAATGCAGGTTGCAGCATTAAATCCTAAGTATACAAGCAGAGCAGAAGTAAGCGAAGAATTTATTGCACATGAGAAAGAGATTCTTCTTGCACAGATTAAGAACGACCCTAAGGAATCACAGAAGCCGGAGAAAGTTATTGAAGGCATGATTAATGGACGTATCAATAAAGAAATGAAAGAAATCTGCTTATTGGATCAGGTATATGTAAAGGCAGAGGACGGAAAGCAGTCAGTTGCCCAGTATCTTGAGCAGGTATCGAAAGAAGTTGGCGGTACTGTTAATGTTAAGAGATTTGTTCGTTTTGAGACTGGTGAAGGTCTTGAGAAGAAGGAAGAGAACTTTGCAGAGGAAGTTGCAAAACAGATGGGCAATTAAGCGAATTAAATAAAGATAGTGAAAAACCCTCGGATATCCCTGAAAATGGGCTTTTTGAGGGTTTTTTACTGCAAATTTTTGGTGTGATAAAGACCACTATAGAGGACTTGACAATATGGGATTTATCCCATATAATAAATAAAAAGAGAAGAGGGGTAAAAATTGATTTGAGAAAATTTGACGTAAATTTTTACAAGGAAGAAAATGGAGATTGTCCTGTGGAACAGTTTTTAGATTCATTAGACAATAAAATGAAGGCAAAAATATTAAAAATGATAATGTTGCTACAGCAAAATGGAAATGAATTGAGAGAACCATATTCAAAGTCTTTAGGTGATGGTATTTTTGAATTAAGAGTAAAACAGGCAACAGATATTACAAGAATTTTATATTTTTTCGTTATTGGGAATAAAATAATTCTAACAAATGGATTTGTTAAGAAAACACAAAAGACACCACAGGGAGAGATTGATTTAGCGAAAAAATATCGAGATGATTTTCTTAGAAGGAAGGAGAAAGAATAATGAGTGATTTTGACAAATATCTGGAAAAGCAGTTAGAAGATTCTGAGTTCAAAAAGGAATGGGAGGATTTAGAACCGGAATATAATATGATTCAGGCGATTATTGATGCAAGAAAAAGAAGTCATCTTACACAGAAACAGCTTGCAGAGAGAACCGGCATAGACCAGTCAGATATCAGTAAATTAGAGACTGGAAATGCAAATCCTACACTACAGGTATTAAAACGCCTTGCAGAAGGAATGGATATGATGCTGAAGTTAGAATTTGTCCCAAAACAGATAAAATAATAGTGTACAATAAAGGTCGCCTTTTGGCGGCTTTTTTCTTTTATTAAAAAATTTCATCCGCATACAATCAGACACACTTTTGCTACCAGATGTGCAGAAGTATTACATGAAAGGTTATGATACCTATGAAACCGGATTTATTTTTTGACTAAAATTCTTGATAAGATCGTGCGAATTGTATAAAATGATAGTACAAGGAAAGGAAGTGACGGTATGTCGATTACAACAACAGAGTTAAAAAATAATTTAGGGAAGTATCTGCTTTTATCGGCGACAGGTTCATATACTTTGGTAGGAACAGTGGTGATAAAATTATCGTATCAATTAAGTGGTGAGAAACAAAATGAAATAACAAAAAAATTATTGAAGTCTTTATAAAGTAAATAATTAATAGATGTAAAACTATTAAGTGATGGCTTTTAGACCAGTGCATTTTTTGTGTCCAAACGTACACATCATTGTTCCTATAGCATTACTGAATCATTTTTAGATACATATTACAATTAACTGTGCTTAAGAAAAAAGCACAGCAGAGAAAAGCGGCGTGCGTGGTACTTTCCAATTATTTTACGAAAAGGAAGGTAAAGCCAAATGACAATGTATGATGGAAAAGAAATGTATGAAGGACCTTTATTTATAAGTTCTTTTAAGAGCGAATAGAATTTAGTTCCTGATGTAACAGTAGATATGCTTGCATCTCGCAAAGCAGGAATAATCATTAAAAATGCATTGGTAGATGACAATTATTCAAAATCAGTAGACAGAGAAGAAATGTCAGATTTACTTGAGTATCTTAACAAGGTTGTTGCGAAGGGTCTTGTTGTTAAAGATATTCATGACATTACAGATGATTCAAGTGACCTTAAAACTATGGTGAACCGCATTAACAGTATGAATATTATCATTTTTGAGCTAAGAAGTATGTCAGACAGATATAACAATTACAACCATGAGTATTGAGAATAATACAAATCCATTTTATATAGTTTTTTAGAACTGTGGTATTCGACAGATATGGAAACAGACTTTCAAGCATAAATCAGATTGAACAAGGCGGAAGAAAGCTGAGTATTAATAGTTTGTATTTGCTTATGGAAGAATTCAAAAGTGATGCAAATGCGAGACTTAATATAGAAAAAACAGGGTTTGCCTTTTGAAACAGATGGTGGTAATTTTTTTTCACAAAAGAAAGCCGTGCATTTTCAGAATCAATACTTGCAAGCTTGCAACAAAGATTAATTGTAATTATTTCGGGATCAGACAATTTCGAATCTAGAACATGCCGTCAGTGAATGACTTCGTATGGAGCAAACGGATGATATAATTCATCAATCACACAGTGTAAACAGTTAAAATAAAATCTTCAAAATTTGCTACAAATGTGGTATTATTATTTTGAAACTTCAACATAATAATGTCTCCTTTCGAGTTTTTATTCCTTACAAATAGGATAGCATATTTGGTTGAAGTTTTTTAATTTTGTTTCATCTGGTACAACAGGTTAAATTATTAAATAAGAGAAAGGAGCAACTTTTTATGTCACTTATAATATGTTCAGAATGCGGGAAAGAGATTTCCGATAAAGCATCAGTGTGTGTTCATTGCGGATATCCAATTAAAAAAGAGAAAGACCTCCACACAAAGAAAAAGTTTGTATATATGTGTATGAGTGATGCATGTTTGTCTAATCCATTTAAAGAATTTGATGAATATAAAGATGGCATACAAGTATGTCCTGATTGTGGCAAACAATTAGAGTATTATGAAACTGAAATTATAGATAATAATACGAACTTAGTAGTTGAACGTTCAGTAGAGGAATCTCAGAAGGATTTGCAAAACACTCAATTCTCCAATAAGCCCAAGTGTCCAACATGTCATTCTGCTGATATTAAAAAAGTTTCTGTAACCTCAAAAGTTACAAATACAGCACTATTTGGGATATTTGGGACGAAGAGATATAAAACTTTTCATTGCAATAATTGTGGGTATGAATGGTGAACTTTGTTTATCACAACCTTTCTACAAGTAGAAGAATAGTATTAGCATAACAAAAGAGACACTACTAAAATGTCTCTTTTTTCTACCTACTTAAAGGCTGGAAAATATTTAGTTTTCTACTCATTTAAGAGTTATTTCTTATTGTCAATTTTTTAGACAAAATATGATATTTTTCTTCACAAAACTATAAAGTTGTAATATAATTAAATAGCAATGTGGGAGTACATTTAAGAAATTGAGGAGGTTATTTTTTTATGAAAAAGATTATTAAAAAATCAGTAGTATTATTAATGGCTGGGGCAATGGTTATTTTACCAGTAACTGTGTCAGTACAGGCAAAAGAAGTTAATAATGATACAAAAGAAGCAGTAGAATATAGTACAAGAGCAACAAGAAATGGAACTATAAATGCAAACAATGTAAATTTGAGATCGGGACCAAGCATGACAAGCAAAATCCTTGGACAGCTAAATAAAAATGTTAAAGTAAAAGTAACAAGTACTGTAACTGATATTTACGCAAGAGTATGGTGTTACTGTGAAGTTTTATCAGGACCAAATGAAGGTTTAAAGGGATATGTAGCTGAACAATACATAGATTAACACTATTAACAATTAGAAAATAATTAGTAAAGAACTACTACATTGCAGAGGGATATTACAATTGTGATATCCCTTTTGTAGTCTGAAAAAAATATTACAATAAACTGAATTAAATAAAGGGTGGACCGCCAAATCGGCTCTTTAGTATATGTAAGTTTAGAAAATTTTATTATTTCAAGGAAATAGGTGAAAACTTGCACTTAATCTTCACACATTATTTGTTTGATGTATTGGAAGCTAAGGATTAGGAGACAAGAAAAATAGGCTGAATTTATCCTAGAAACTGGGTATAATAAAACTATCAAATCGTCGGGGGTGTGAGAAATGATGATAAATACAAACACATTAGTTTCTATTACTGAAGCCAACCAGAATTTTTCTAAAGTAGCAAGACTCGTAGATGAACATGGAACAGCAGTGATTCTCAAAAACAACGTGCCAAGATATCTTGTTATTGACTTTAGCAAGGCAGAAGATGATACTACTGCATCCAATGAGGATATATTGAGTATTTCCAAAAGATTGATTGAACAGAACAGAGAGACCTATGAGGAACTGGCAAATGATTAAACTGACAAAGGAACAGATTTTACTGCTTAATTCAGAGCTAATCAAAATGACAGGGGCAGTGATAGCATTAGAGATATTGAATTACTTGAATCTGCCTTAGAAACACCTTTTCACCCTATGATGGAGAAGAATTATATCCAAGCATTCAAACAAAGGCAGCGAGATTATGCTATGGACTGGTAAAGAACAATGCAATGGTAGACGGAAATAAAAGAATTAGTGTTCATATGATGCTGATATTTTTATACGTCAATGGATATGAATTGAAGTGAGAATTACTTTTGACAATACATTGATTTTGGAGTAAACTATAAGTATTGTTGGAAGCTGTTAAACATAGGTGGCTGTCGTAAAGGGAGGTGTATTATGCTATTATCTGAATTATCACCAAGAGAAGTGTTTTATTATTTTCAGAAGCTTGCTTCGATTCCCCGCGGTTCAGGCAATACAGACCAGATTGCGGAATTTTGCATGGACTTTGCTAAAGAGCATGGCCTTAAGGCAAGGAGAGACCATGCAAATAATGTAGTTATTTTTGCCGCTGGGACACCGGGTTATGAGAAGAGTGAACCTGTGATTTTGCAAGGACATCTGGATATGGTTTGTGAACAGGAAGCAGGCTGTGGAATAGATATGGAGAAGGAGGGAGTAGAGGTCTGCACGGACGGTGTTAAGGTATGGGCGAGAGGAACTACGCTGGGAGGCGATGACGGAATTGCGGTCGCCTATATTCTGGCGATTCTCGCATCGGATACTATTTCACATCCTCCCATTGAAGCATTGCTCACCAGCGATGAGGAAATCGGTATGCTGGGAGCCAGAGCGTTAGATGTCAGTGACCTGACCGGAAAGCGGCTCATTAACATCGATTCGGAAGAAGAAGGTATGCTCTGTGTCAGTTGTGCCGGCGGTGTAAGGGTACACCTTGATATTCCATTTCATAAGGAGCAAGTGGATAAAGCTGACAGTTGTGCATATCGCATTGTGGTGAGTGGGCTTTTGGGCGGACATTCAGGTGTGGAGATTCACAAGCAGCGGGAAAATGCAATTAAGCTGCTGGGAAATGTATTGTCAAGAGCCAATCGGGAATGTACGCTTTCGCTGGTCGATGCTACAGGTGGTGGCAAAGAAAATGCGATTCCTAAGATGGCAGAAGCAACGGTGTGTCTGCCAATGAATCAGTCACATATGCTGGAATATAGTGTGACGGAATTCTTAAAGCTGATGCATCAGGAGCTGTTCATGACAGAACCAGAGCTTCTCATCACTGCAAATCCGGTGGATATGCCGGAGCAATGTATGGATCAAGAGAGTACGAGACGACTGATTTTTGCCATGCAGCAGTTACCTGACGGTATGCAGAAAATGAGTCCGGAGATTGAGGGCATGGTGCAGACATCATTAAATCTGGGTGTTTTACATACAGAGAATAATCATGTTTCAATGCGATATTTGATTCGCAGTAATACTGCCAGTGGTAAACAGTTAGTGCTAGAGAAGGTGACAGCATTTACCGAATATCTTGGTGGTACAGTGACGATGCATTCTGATTATCCTGCATGGGAATACCGAGCGAAATCAAAACTTCGTGAGACAATGATTCGCACCTTTGAAGAAGTATATCAGAAGGTGCCGGAGGTAACAGCAATGCATGCAGGTCTGGAGTGTGGTATTCTTGCCGGAAAGATGATGGATATAGACATGATTTCCTTTGGTCCCACATTGTCAAATGTGCATACGCCTAAGGAGAGCATGGATGTGGCATCAGTGCAAAGAAGCTGGCAGTATCTATTGAAGGTATTGGAAAATCTGCGCTGAATGTTTGAAGGATTTGCGACAACAGAAAACAACATAAATATAGGATATATAGGAGGATTATGCTTATGATTAAAGACGGCTTTATGTATATTGCGGCTTTAATTTTTATCGCTGCGGTATTAGTCAATCTGCCGAAGATTTTTAAAGGACCAAAGGCAAAAGTGTTTTTTAACTTTGCACCGCCAATTGTATTGATTTATTTAGGACTGATGATTTTCTGTACCGTTCGTTTGTGGGATTTGGAGGCTACTGCCAATTCATATGATGCCATGAAGAATCCTTTACTCTATGCAATGCTGTTTATTATGCTTTTACGTTGCGACTTAAAGAAAATTATAAAGCTGGGACCGAAAATGTTAATCGGTTTTTTTGCAGCAACCATTTCTATTGGTGTGGGCTTTGTGCTTTCCTATGCTATTTTTCATGCAGGACTGGGTAAAGGTGCATGGAAAGCATTGGGGGCATTATGTGGCAGCTGGATGGGCGGCGGAGGTAATATGATGGCAATTCAGGCAGCCCTCCATGTAGATGAAGCAACTATGGCATATGCCCTGGTTATGGATTCTATCTGTGCTACGCTTTATGTTATGTTTCTTTTATGGGCAATTGGACGTGCCGACAAGTTCAACAAGTGGACAAAGGCAGATACTCATTTAATTGATGAGGTAGGTGCCGCTTTAGAGAAAGAGGCAAAGGCGAATACGAGTCCCTTAACATGGCAGAATATTGCTATTTTACTGGGCTCTGGTCTGCTGGTATCAGCGGTCAGTCAGGAATTAGGAATGCTGATTAATGGCTATCTGACATTTTTTGATAAGGCTACATGGACAGTACTTATAGTGACAGTTGCCGGAGTGGTTATGGCACTGACACCATTTGGCAAACTGCGGGGAACGGAAGAGATTTCTAATGTGCTTTTGTATATTGTGGTTGCTCTTATCGCATCACGTGCAGATCTTGCAAGTATGGGTAATGCACCTATGTGGTTACTGTCAGGATTATTTATTTTGGTATTCCATGTTGTGATTATGGTAATTATGGCAAAGCTGTTAAAGATGGATATTTTCACCTGTTGTGTGGCATCTCTTGCCAACATCGGTGGTACTGCTACAGCACCGGTGCTTGCAGGAACCTATTCCAGTGCACTGGTACCGGTAGGTATCATTATGGCATTGCTGGGATATGTTGTGGGAACTGGTGGAGGTCTTATTGTAGCACAATTAATGAGTTTATTTGGATAGGAAGTAGAAAGAAAAGTTATAAAACAGATGAATTAGTAAAAAATTTTCGAAATAAGACAATAATATTAAGATGAGAGCCCTTGTAAGTGGTGTGAGAACGCCATTTGCAGGGGCTTTTATGCGGTAAGTGTCAGATATTATCAGTAGAATATTGAAAACGGGATGCAATGCAGATGGACAAACAGCAGCCGTTTATAATAGATATTTTTTATAAAGTATGCTATGATAATAAAGATTTAGATAAAGTAGGTGCATATTTAAAGTACCGGAGGAAAGGTATGAAAAGGTAATTGGATACGAATGTGAAAATTTAAAGTTATTAGGAGGATTTTAAATGAATTTTTTACGTGGCACGAGAGATAAGATAAGTAAATATGTGGATGTAAATTCTGAAATCTGTATTGAAATGAGTATAAATGGTTCGTCTGTATATGATTTTTGCTGTTTCGGCATAGATAAATCAGGTAAACTCTCAGATGACAGATATATGATATTCTATAATCAGACATCATCGCCTGATAATGAGGTCAGCTTTGTTTCGGGAAATAATTCCGGTAAATTTTTTATTAATTTATCGAAGTTGCCATCAAATATTGATAAGCTTGTGTTTACTGCAAGTATTGATGGGGATAGTACAATGGGAGAAATCTCAAAACATAGTTTTTATTTATCTCAAAACAATAATATTGAAATTTCGATGGAATTATCAGGTTCTGATTTCAAGGCAGAAAAAGCTATTATCTCTGTTGAAATTTATCGAAAAGATGAATGGCGTATAGCTTCTGCCGCTAAGGGGTTTAATGGTGGATTATCCGCTCTTCTGGCAGCATTTGGAGGCACAGAAGTTCATTCGGATTCTCAGGAGAACAAAAACATCCCTCCGAATCAGAGTGGTCAGTCTGTTTCTGATGCTAAGTATGAGAAAAGTGAAGAGGAATTAACGCAAAAGGTAATGGGAAAGATCAGCTTATCAAAAGATAAAGTTAATCTTGAAAAACACGTTGTCAATCTTAGTAAATGTATTGTCAGTTTAAGTAAAGAAAGTGGTGTTGATCTCGGCTCTACAAAAGCAAAAGTGGTTGTTGTTCTTGATTATAGCGGTTCTATGAGTCGACTGTACTCGAATGGGACAGTTCAGCGTACAATCAGCAGACTTGTTCCTTTAGGTTTGACTTTTGATGATAATGGTTCTATTGATGTATACTTGTTCCAAAGTAGTTATAAAAAAATAGCAGATTTAAATCTTTCAAATTATGAAAACTATGTGGCAAATGTCATTAATACTTCCGGCTATACAATGGGTGGAACAGCGTATGCTCCTGTATTGAGAGCGATTATTGAAGGCGATTCATACAAACAAGGCGGATTTTTAGGTTTCGGCGGAAAAACGGTAACTACTGAATCAATTGTAGATGATGGGGATGCAACGTTTATTCTTTTTATTACGGATGGAGAAAACGCTGACAGGAGAGAAACGGATGAAATTATTAAGAAATCGTCCGATATGAATGTTTTTATCCAGTTTATTGGAATTGGATGCGAAAAATTTGAATATTTAGAGATGCTTGATGATATACCTGGAAGAAAGAGGGATAATACAGGTTTTTCCAAAATGAAAGATCTGGATAAAGCAGATGATAATGAACTGTATACAAATGTTTTGAAACAATTTTCAGGATGGTTAAAAGGACTACAATAACTATTTTGAAGATTGCAAGGGAATATCATAATGAAAAATATTTATTCCCGCGAGCAACGAGCCAAGTGGCTGCTTGCAGACATTTGGCGACTGCCGCGAGGGTCAAATACCCCGCAGCTTGCTGCGTTACAAATTTGATGCCCCGTCAGCTTGCTG
>JAAVHZ010000044.1 GCA_014799465.1 Lachnospiraceae bacterium
CAGCAAGCTGACGGGGCATCAAATTTGTAACGCAGCAAGCTGCGGGGTATTTGACCCTCGCGGCAGTCGCCAAATGTCTGCAAGCAGCCACTTGGCTCGTTGCTCGCGGGAATAAATATATGTATTACTTTCCAAAATAAGCTGTAATTTCTTTCATCCTTACACTCTGCGCTGTATGGAACGGACATCGTTTATCGCAGTGTCCGCAGCCAATACAGGCATCAGCCTTAACTGTAAGTTTTTCATAGTGATTCGCTGCCATTAAATCTCCTGCCAAAGCCAAATCATAATATTTATTCACCAGACCTATGTCAATTCCCACCGGACAAGGCTGGCAGTGATTACAATAAACACAGTTGCCTAAAGCTGCCGCCGGAGTAAATTGCCCTATCATAGAATAATCATTTTCTTCGGCAGAAGTTTCCGCAAATCCCAAAAGTGCATCTAAGTCTTTCATATTACGTACACCCGGAACAACAGCCAATACACCAGGGCGATCCAGAACATACTGAATACACTGGTATCTGGTCATTGCCTTCCTAAATGGTGATGTCTTTTCATCTAAAAGCTTTCCCCCATGAAAAGGCTTCATTACAGAAATTCCAACGCCTTCTGCCTCACACCTTCGAAATAGCTCTGACCGTTCTGCCACAGAGCCAATTCCATATTCATCACCCTTCTCCAAATCGTATGCCGGGTTGATGGAAAACATCATCATATCCACAACACCTGTATCCAGAATATGGTTTGCAACAGAAGGGGTATGGGACGAAAAGCCGATATAACGCACTTTTCCTTGTATAATGAACTCTATGGAAATTCACTACACATTTTCCTTTCTGATTATTTTTTTGTATAATCTAATGTATAGACTTACAGTTACTCAAACTCCTCTGCCACATCCATCAATAGTTCCCTGATATGTAAATGCTGTGGGCATACCTGCTCACATTTGCCACATTTAATACAGTCTGATGCCTTTCCATTATGTACTGTATGCACATTATTGTAGTAATAGTCTGTATTCCAGTTGTTGAATACCTTCTTCGCATTCAGACAGGCAAACAGATCCGGAATGGATATCTTCTTTGGACAGCCATCAGTACAATACCGACAGGCAGTACAGGATATCATATTTTTTGACCGGATGATTTCGCATACTCTGTTTACTGCATTCAATTCCGTTTCTGACAAAGAACTAAATTCTTTCATATAGCTGATATTATCTTTCATCTGCTCAATATTACTCATACCAGAAAGAACCATCATAATGCCCTCAAATCCTGCTGCAAAACGTATTGCATAACTTGCATATCCGGTTTTATCAACATCGCTTCCCTCATAGAGTTCATCAAACACTGTTTTTGCATCCTCCGGAAGATTTACCAGATTGCCTCCCTTACAAGGTTCCATGACTATGACCGGCTTATTGAATTTCCGGCAGACCTCATAACATTTCCTGCTTTCTACAGACGGATCATCATAATCCAGATAATTAAACTGAATCTGTACCACTTCAATCTGTGGATATTCTGTCAATATCTCTTCCAGAACAGATGCCTTATCATGAAATGAAATTCCAAAATGACGAATTTTCCCTTCCTCCTTAAATTCCAATGCCGTTTCATATGCCCTACAGCGTTTAAACTTGGCAAAAATATCCATACTCTGGGCATGCATAAGATAGAAATCAAAATAATCAGCTCCACAAGCATCAAGCTGACTTTCAAACAATGGGCGTATTTGTTCTTCCCGTTCAAAGAAATGGGTTGAGAGTTTATTCGTCAGAATGTAGCTGTCACGAGGATACCTGCTTGTCAGACATTCCCTAAGTGCCGTCTCACTTTTGCCACTTACATATCCATGTGCAGTATCAAAATAATTAAATCCATTTTCAATAAACATATCGACCATCTTTCCAAACTCTGTTATATCTACCTCACTGCCATTCATAGGCAGACGCATACAGCCAAAACCAAATTTCTTTTTTACGCTTTCCATACTTATCATTCCTTCCTGTTAACAAATAAATTTACATTTAAGAAACCATATCATGTGCTTGGTACTGCCATTGACAAGAATTACTTTCATTTCCACATCTCATTATGTGCTTTCTTTAAATCTATTATATAAGTTTTTTTTATTTTATACAATTTCTCTTTCAGGAGATTTATTATAAGAAAAGCTTATATGAAATAATGCAAATATTTTAATAAATAAAAGAACCGTACCTTTTCAGCGATACGGTCCTTTTATAATTTTATTTAAAAGTTTAAATCTAAATCCGACTCCGGCAGATTTATTTGTTTGATTACTGCTACGGGGTTAATGTACAATAACTTGGCAGCTTTGTAATGAAAATATTCTTTTTCTGCATTATTTATTCCAGATTCAATTTTTTAGATAATCTATAGTTTGTGATAAAATAGCATACAGCCATACATATAATCTGCCATATTATCATCATAATCATAAGCTCATCAAATACTATACCTTCCTGTGTCATCATATCATAGGTCGATAATCCAGCAGTCTCATTCATTCTTTCAACAAAGTCAGGAACTATAAACATTGTGATTGTTGACAGTATACCTATTGCATAATTTATTACAAAATAAAACAATACTGAACCTGCCAGCTTGCGTCCGAACATCTGTCCCAGTGAAATTGAAGCATAAAACTGAAATATACTTGCTCCACAAGACGATATTAACATTATCAATACGAGTACTATATGTATTATTATCTCAGGATTCTCAGATAATAAATTGGCAAATTCATTCATAATATTTATTATATCGTGCATGAACCCTGTAGACATATAGGCCAAAAGTATTGAAATAATCAGCATTATAAATGACACAATCATCCATATAAGTGAAGTTATGAATTTTCCTATAATAAGCTGGGATTTTTTAACCGGTAATGTATGTGTAAGATAGCCTTCATCCTTAACCATGGTTTTATAAAATCTCACAACCGCCAGTAACATAGCCCCCATCACCATAAACATTAATAATATAATCCATGCAACAAATAATAACATTTTTATTATGTTCCATATAGTATTATCCAAAGGAACATATTCTATTGTCTTATTTAATGCCGTAATTGTAAATAGTGATATAAACAATAATAAGTATACTTTATATGTAGCTTTAAATTCGTGCTTAATAATTTTACCTAACATCTAAATACCTCCCTGAATAACTCATCCACTGATTTTCCCTCTTCCTCCCTAATCTGATCAACTGACTTATGCAGCACTATATTACCCTCCTTGATAAATACAATATCATCAAGAATCTGCTCTATATCTGATATCAAATGAGTTGACAATATAATAGATGCCTGTGGATTATAGTTGTTAATGATTGTATTTAAAATATAATCTCTTGCAGCCGGATCGACTCCTCCAATAGGTTCATCAAGCATATAAAGCTGTGCCTCTCTGCTCATAACCAATATAAGCTGTACTTTTTCCTTTGTACCCTTTGACATAGTTTTGAGCATGTCCTCAGGATTAATCTTAAGATATTTAAGCATATTATACGCTTTATCAGAATTAAAATCCTCATAAAAGTCCTGAAAAAAATCTATTATCTGATATATCTTCATGTTATTATCCAGATATGTACGCTCAGGAAGATATGACACTATCTTTTTAGTCTCTACTCCGATTGCATTTCCCCCTATTCTAATCTCACCCGAACTTGGTGTAAGCAGCCCATTAGACAATTTTATAAGTGTTGACTTTCCACTGCCATTTGGCCCCAACAATCCTATTATCCTTCCTCTTTCCAATTTAAGAGTAATATTATCAAGTGCCTGTTTTCTACCAAACCTCATTGACAGGTTTTCAGATTCCCATATAATGTTATCCATTATTCCTCCATCCTTTCACAACTCAAATGTTCCCTCGTCATTTCTATAATGTCATTTTCCGAAAATCCTATTTTTTTCATTTTAATAACAAATTCATTTAAATAGTTATCTGCCGCTTTCTCTTTAATTTTTAAAATCAATTCCATATCTTCCGTTATAAACCTCCCTGATGTTCTCTCAGAATGCACAAGTTCCTGACGCTCTAACTCTGCCAACGCCCTTTGCATCGTATTTGGATTTACTGCTGCTTCTGCAGCAAGCTCCCTTACTGACGGCAGTTTTGTTCCCGGCTTATATCTTCCGGCTAATATGCACAATTCTATATGCTCCAGAATCTGTGTGTAAATAGGTCTTCCATTCTCAAATTCCCATGCCATTATATTCTCCTTCCTTATATGTCTTTGTACTATCTAATTAATACAATAACATACGTTTAAACTTAAGTCAACAAAATTATAAAAAATCCCCAATCTCTTTTCTCCTAATTACAAAGCATTGAAACCTGCCATCAGAGAAATGATTGGGGACTTCTTTTAATTTAATTTACTTTATTCCTTCTGTTTTATAAATGAATTTTACCGAAGTATCCTGTCCTTCTATTGCATCTGAATATATGTCATATTCATCTCCAAGTGTTACTGTCTTCTTTATTCGTGCAATTCCTTCATCAAGTTCATCATTTACTGCATCATTTACCGGATCTACCGCTTCTGATTTAAGTCTTCCGATACCGTCTGCCAGTTCAGATGAACCATTATCTGCCGCAATCAGACCATTTGCTATCTGATTAGTATAACCATATAATGTGCTGACACTTGACTTCAAAGTAAGTCCTGCCGAATACAATGTATCAAGTCCCGGCTTCAGTTCAGTACCCACTGTTTCAGAAAGAGTTGTAAGCCCTGCGAGCATTGTATTCATTCCACCGGACAAATCAGATGTACCGTTCTTTAATGCCGGAAGTGCCGTATCAAGTGCTTTCAGTCCTTTTGACAATTCACCTGTTCCCTTAGTAAATGCCGGCATCTTGCTATTTAACTCTGTTAAGCCTTTCGACACTTTACCCGTTCCCTGTTTTAATGCCGGTATTCCTTTTTCATCATCAGCCGCAAGTGTTCCGAGTGTTCCTGAAAGGGTTGAAGCACCTTTCTTAAGTGCCGGAATTCCTTTATTTTCATCATTGGCAAGTGTATCCAAATTCTTTCTGATTGTTTCCGCACCATTAACCAGTGCAGGTACACCGTTTTCCTCATCTGTTGCAAGATTGCTTAATGCTGTTTCTATACCTTTTACTCCTGATTTTACTGTAGCATTACCACTTTCATCGGCATCATCACGAAGCTGTGTGCTTATCTGTGATGCACCTGACTGCAGTGCGTTAAAACCATCATATGCAGACGGATTAGCTTCATCTCCTGATGATGTCGTCAGACTGTCTATTACTCCCTGTAATGCGGCATTAGCACCATTATATGCCGCTATTCCATCCGAAAGCTGCTTTATCTGCTGTTCATAGCCTTCCCCTGCTGCCATTAACTGTTTAACCTTCTCCGTATATTGCTCTATAAGTGTATTATTTTCATTTATCTGCTGTGTAAGCGTGTCTACCATTGATTGTTGAAGCTGGCCTATTCCGCTTTCCAACTGACCTGCCCCATTAGCAAGTTCTCCCACACCATTTGATACTGCTGATGCCGCCTGCGTCAGCCCTAATGAATCCTCAGTACCTGTAAGTCCATCCTCTAATGACTTCAAACCTTCACTTAAAGTGCCTGCACCAGTATTTAGCTGTCCTATTCCTTTATTCAGTTCTCCCAACTTTTTATCTATAGTCTGTGCCCCTTTTGATAACTCTCCGGCTCCTTTCGACAACTCTCCTACCTTTTTGTCTATGGTTGAAGCTCCTTCTGATAACTGTCCTACTGCCTTTGAGACACTATTAGCACTTTTATTTAATTCAGCCGAACCTTTTGACAGCTTTTTTACTGCTGTCTGTACTTCTTTCAACTTCTTATCCACCATTGCCGCACCTTTTGCAAGTGCATCCGCTCCGCTGACTGCACCGTCCTTTTCATCCATCTTTGACATCATAAGTGCTACACCGTCATTTACTTTTTTTAATCCGTCAGCAAATTCTCCTGTCTTTTCATTAAGAAGTCCCACACCTTCATTTACCTGCGATGACCCATCCTTTAATGTATCAAGACCTGCTTTTAAACTTCCCGAACCTGATGCCAGCCGGCTTACCGCATCTGTCATCTTCTCTACCGTATCTTTTATATCATCTACGGAATCCAACGAATCCACATCTATTCCTGAAAATACATCCGATGTTGCTACGGTCATTGTCATTGAAAGAGAAAAATCTGTTACATTTGCAGATATTTCAAAAGAGTCGGCAATATCAATATTTACCTCATCACTTTCTTTCACTCTTTCCAAATCCTCTTTTAATCCCGAAAAAGATATTCCCATTACCATTTCATTATTTCCATCAGATATAACTTTTCCTTTACCGTCAGTTACTTCTACCTCTGAGAATTTATCAGCCGGAAGAATCATACCGGATATCATTGTAAACGGAACATACATTTCTGTTTCTTTACCTTTTAATTCAACCTTTTTTAATGTGTTATTCTTATATTCAAATCTTATCTTTACCTTACCGCTTTTGCCTGCCATATCTTTTGGTGACATTTCTTTTCCATCAAGATAATATTTTACATTAACATCAACAGGAAGCTGCTTATCTGTAGTTCCCTGATAATATATATCTGCCCCTGCGGCATCCCATATTATTTTACCGTCATTATCCTTTGAATACTTTTCATCACCTTTTACATTTTCAATATCTGAAAGATCTGACTTATCTTCCAGTACATCACTTCCATTCTTATTTTTAAGCCAGTCGCTTACTACCTTTTTTTTCACATTACCATTTGCGTCTGATATAACATATACAGTCTCTTCTTTATCTGCACCGAATGTAGTGGACGAATTAATTGTATTATTAATTGCATCCTCAATCTTCTGTTGAACCTTAGATTGTTCAGCCGCTACATTAGTCTCTGCATTCCTGAATTCATAATATCCTATACTTGTTACTGTAAGAGTCACCGCAGTAATAGCTGCTGCCACTTTGAGCATCCTGTTTCTATTCATAATAGCCCACCATCCCTTTCCATTTATTTTAAAAATATTGACCGTTGGTCATTTGTTGTTTATACTATGTATATCACTCAAATGACCATTGGTCAATATTTTTTCTTTAATTTTATTTTTTTTTAATAATTTGGAATAGCAGTTCAGCTATGCAGAGAATACTATATAATAATTCCGTGGGAGCTCACTCACTAAGGAATTATTATATAGTCCGGCAAATTATTCATGGCATGACCAAAAGTTTTGACACATCAATACTGATTGGGTATAATATTATAAAAGATTGGAGATATACAAATGGGTAAACTTGAAATTAATAAAAAGCAAAAGAAAGATGCTCTTCTGGAATCCGCTTTTTCACTCTTCACATCAAAGGGAATCCAGAAAACTTCCATATCAGACATTGTAGAAAAATCGGGTGTTGCAAAAGGGACTTTCTATCTGTATTTTAAAGATAAATATGATATTAGAAATATGCTGATTTCCCATAAGGCAAGCCGGCTCTTTCATAATGCCGACCAGGCACTTATGGATGAAAATATAGATAATATTACAGAACGTATTATATTTTTGGCTGACCATATTATTAATCAGCTTTGCGAAAACAAAGTACTTCTTAGTTTTATTTCAAAAAATCTAAGCTGGGGTATCTTTAAGTCGGCACTAATAACACCAAGTGATGACAGTGATATTAACTTTTATAATATATACCAGAAACTTATTTATAATGCCGAATGCCAGTTTAAAGACCCTGAAATTATGGTTTTTATGCTTATTGAACTTATCAGTTCCACATGCTACAGCTCTATTTTATATGATGAGCCTGTACCTATTGATAAGCTGAAGCCTTATCTTTTTGATTCTATACGTGATATTATTAACAGGCATAAAACCGAAGATAACATCATAAACGACTAGACGGTAAGTATGTGATTATATTACAGTTTCATATCTTCGTCACCTTCTGCGTAACCTTATCTATCCTTATACCGTCTATGTCCCTGAGGAATTTAATAAATCTGTTATAGCCATAATTCTTATAAGAAAATTCAGGATTGCGTTCCCTAAGTCTTGAATTCAGTTCGCTCATTTGTATCCCTGAATCATCAGGAATACTTTCAAGCACCATTTTCTCCACCGCAGCCATGCTGCTATTGGTCAAACGTACCACTGTTCCCTGATTTTCCACTTTTAATTCGCCAAAACTTCCAAGGAATTTTGAAAATTTCCTGCCACCATAGCTTAAGTCAGGATACTGCTTTATCAGACGGTTTTTCAGCTCTCCCGTATTTATTCCGGTAGTTTCATATCCATTTTCCTTTATAATCTTAACTATAGTTTCTTCTATCCGGCTCATATCGGTTGCTACAATCATTTCTTTTCCTGCAAGGACTTCCAGATACTTAAACTCATTACACGAATCTATAAACGGCTTCGGAGTCTTTTTTTCTCCCATTCCCAATACCTGCATACCGGATTCCCTAAGCCTCATCGCAAGCCTTGTAAAATCGCTGTCACTGCTTACCAGACAGAACCCCTCCACATTTCCCGAATATAAAATATCCATGGCATCTATAATCATGGCTGAATCTGTGGAATTTTTTCCGGCTGTATAGCTATACTGCTGAATGGGAGTTATGGAATATTCCAGCAGTACCTTTCTCCAACTGTTCTTATCCTGACGTGTCCAGTCCCCATAGATTCGCTTATAAGTTATATTTCCATATTGTGCAAGTTCCTCATTAATATCCTTTATGTATTTTGCTGATACATTATCAGAATCTATCAGCAGTGCAAATCTGTTTTCGTCCATATCCGTTTCCCCTTTCCATATCAAAATCCTATATGCTCATTTTCCTTAACTGCTCCTATTTCAAGTTCAGATAACACTTGTGCTTTCCTGCTTCCTATAAGCATACTGCTGCTGTAAGAGATATATCTTTCACATTCATTCTCCGCCAGATATTCTGATGACTCTGATGACATCGTAAGTTCGGTAACAAATATAACCATTAATCCGTCGTTGCTTTCACCAAACGCATTTTCCATAAAATCAAAAGCATGCTCCAGACTTTCTCCCGCCAGTTCTTCCGCATCTTCGAGACACTTTTTCTGTTTTTCAAATCCCTCATAAGTATCTGCACTGCTTTCCGCTATATTTTCTCTAATCAGCCTTAAAATCTCCTTCTCATACTCCTCTTCATCCCTTGTATAAAATCCAGACATCTTGTTTTTTTCAACAAGTTTTTCCCGTTCTTCCAAAAGCTCGGTATACTTCAAATCCCCCCTTCTGTAAGATTTTAAAAAGTCAAACCATCCATCCGTTATATATTTCTCTCTGTGAACACTGCTAAATTTCACATTAAGACCACTTAAAATCATATTTACAACGCTTAATCTCTCATCAAATGATGCATTTAAAAGCCTTGCATAAATATGTGGCTTTACCTTTCCTTCAAGTATTTCATCAATTCCATAATCATCCTGATACTTATTGTACAAATCCATATATGCAGCCACATCTTTTGCCACATCTTCATGCTGCAGAAATTCAGCTATAACCTCCTCATTAACGTCAATCCTAAGCTTGCCATATACATCCACCAGATTGCTCAAATCCTCCCAGCCTCTTGCCGTCACAAATTTCATTCCGTCTACATTCGCCTCTATTCTGTAGAAATTCTGCGGTCTAAGCTCCAGATAGCTGATAATGGCACTGTTTATATGCTGTTTTACTGCATACTCCTTCCATATATGAAAATCTGATTCTATATTAATACGTCTTACCCTGTCAAGTGTAACCATGTCAAAGTCCCTGACCGACTTATTATATTCAGGAGGATTGCCTGCCGCTGCTATAATCCAGCCTTCCGGTACCTTTTGATTGCCAAAAGTCTTACACTGAAGGAACTGAAGCATGGTAGGTGCCAGTGTTTCCGATACGCAGTTTATTTCATCTATAAAAAGAATCCCTTCTTTTATGCCTGTTTCCTTTATCTTTTGATAAACACTTGCTATAATTTCGCTCATTGTGTATTTTGTAACAGAATAACTTGTGCCATCATATTTTTCTTCCACTATAAACGGAAGCCCTACTGCACTCTGTCTTGTGTGGTGGGTTATGGTATAAGACACCAGCCCTATCTTACATTCCCTTGCTATCTGTTCCATTATCTGTGTCTTTCCTATTCCCGGAGGTCCCATAAGCAGTATTGGTCTCTGCCTTATTTCCGGAATAACATATCTGCCATCTTTATTTTTAAGTAAATACGCTTTTACGGTATTTTCTATTTCCTGCTTTGCCTGCTTAATATTCATTAATAATCTACCTCATTTCCGGCTGCCAGCTCCTCCGGCTCCAGTCTTAATGTCATCGCCCAGGGCGGTACTTCCATTCTGTTAAAATCCTGCAAATACAGAAATACAGTATCATATGGTGGGCGTTTCACCGGATATGTACCCTTTCCGTCAGTAAAGTACAGCAATCCTTTAAGTTCCTTAATCTCTCCACATTCCAGCAGATTGTCAACATATTCAAATGCGGGTCTGAAATCCGTATTTCCCCCACCTGCTATAGTAAACCCTTCTAACATCTGATTAAGTCTGTCCATATCTGTTATTTCCTCATCCATGCGTACCATATCATCACATTGTATAATTCTTATCCTGCATTTTTTAAAAAAACTGTTTTCTTGGCTTAATATACTGAATGTTTCCTTAAGAAAATTTTTCACCAGCTCCCCACTTGTGGAATAACTTGTATCTACCACTATGACAAAATCCTGTATCTTCTTCACTTCTCTGCTTTCAAGCGGTTCAATAAGCGGCATATTCCCATACAGGCTAAGTCCATATGTATAATAATTCATGTCAAACTCGTCTTCATTGCAATGCATTTCTTCTTTTAATACCGCAAACTTTTTCAAGAATTCCCTATAACTTCTCCTGCTCTTTTCTGCCTTCAGCCGGCTGAACATTATCTGTTCTCCCGAATTATTCTCATCTCCCCTGCGTTCCATATCAATACTTGTACGCCTGGAAATCTTGTCCCACCTTTTTGCCGCGCTCTGACCTGCTGACTGATTTTTCTCCTCATCAGGCCAGTATTTATGGCTGTCCGTATAAAACTCCCTTATAAGACTGTCGGTATCAATGTCATCTCCCAACTTTAGCCGTTCATATATAGATGCTGCCGAAATATTTTCACATTCCGCCTTTATCATTTCATATGTCTGCTGCCTGAGCCAGCCTACTGCCCTGTTAATACACTGCTTATTCATATTATCAATAGTATATTCTGTTACAATATCACATGCAAGACTCCAAAGCTTTTTGTCTCTTCCATTGCGAATCCATAAATGGGAATAAATACAATGTATCACTGTATGAAGATATGACCTTGATAGGAACAACGGATTTGCTTTAAATATTTTTATAATATACTCTGACGAATAATACATATTTATCCCGTCTGTGGCAAGTGTATTCATGCCCTCTCTGTTCTGCCACTCTAATGCCGATAATGCCACATCCATAAAACGCATATCCAGATACAGTTCACTTTTTACAATATCTAATATTTTAAATGCCATTTCATTTTCCCACTCATACTGTCTCTGCGGATGTTCTGTCATACATGATGTTCCTTTCAAAATTCATATCTGCTCTTTTTCTTTCTCAGATTATTACTATGACGCAGCTTCATAAGGTAAGCCGCCCCTTCACTCCAGCCCTCAGCGGCAGCCTGAGATATGGCTGCACCAAGTGCCTCTATAGATAATATATCATGCTTCTGCATTTCTTCAAATGCTTTTATGGATTTTAAAGAAACCATCCACCTTGCCGCATCTATATCGTTCTCCTTAATCAGACATTCATATTCGTTCCTGTGTTCCGCTGTCAGATTAAACGGATAAACAAGTCTTGCCGCTGCCATACGGTACAGAACCGTTTTATTTTCCTCCACACATGCCTTTGCAAATATCCTGTCATAATGCTCTGCATTTAATACTCCGCCATCAAAACATTGTCTTGCCCTGAACCCTTCTCCTTCTATATTCCTTCCAAATATATGTGCCGGAGCAATCTCATCATATGTCTCAAAATATTCAGGATATACAATCAACGCCTCTCTCTTACCGGCAATCTCAAATGTCACATTCACATCCCATGATATTCGGGCTAATAAATGCTGCAGTCCTGTGGAATCTTTTGCACTGCATCTCATATAAACATTATGCAGGCAGGTGCAGTTCATAAACACATCGCACCCTATTTCTTTCAGCGCACAGCCCACCTCTATCCACTTCAAATTCCTGCAGTTATAAAATGCAAAACTGCCAAGCGATGTTACAGTGTCAGGCAGACTGATACCCTCCAGATATTCTCCACATATTTCCCTTATATAATGTTCTTTGTTATCATCCATATTTATGTATATATGCTCTGCATCATCAGGTACCATTGCATTACCGGAAAAACAATAATCCGCAATTTTACTGATTGTAATGCCATTTATCTGTTCAGGTATTTCCACATAACCGGTTAATCCTGATATTCTGTATATAATGGCTGTGCCATCTTTTTCTTTACGCCATACTATTTGAAGATTCTCCATCAGATGTTCTCTTTTCCCTTTACTGTTTCTGCAAATATCCTGTTCAATTCCAGCCAGTCAGGATTTCTGTCATCCTTCATGTCTGCTGCCTTTTCCTTATAATATGATAATTGTACGGAAATATATTTATTCAGCCCATCTATACGCCTGCCCTTTTCACTTTCAGACATTTTCATCTTAACCGACAAAAGATTATCCACCACTTCACGCATTTCATCTTCAAGCACATTCTCTGCCAATTCCGAAAACAGTACGGGAGGTGCACACTTTTTATCTTCAATCCACTTACAGGCAAGAATCGGTCTTAGTACATAAAAATACTTTTTATATTTTACCATATCATCCAGCAGATATTCATTATAATTCTTATTGGCAGTCCCATAATAATGATACATACTTGATTTACATGAAAAGTATTTTTCCGATACCTGTTTTATCTTTTGCCATTCAGATGTTGTCTTATATATAACCGGAGAATTGCTCCATTCAAATAGTGTTGCATTAGACTTATGAAAATGTCTTAACACTTTCTGCAAATCCCATCCGTTTATGTCTAAAATCTCATCAAGTTCCCAGTCAATAAAGTCTTTCGTATCTTCTAATCTTATATAATATTCCACAGGCCTTACATATATAAATCTCACATCATAATCACTGTCAGGAGAAGCAAATCCCCATGCCCTGCTGCCTGACTCTATGGCATGAAGTATTTTTACATTTTCCTTTTCTTCAATTTCTTTGAGCTTCAAATCCACAAGTTCTTCTATTGTTCCCTCAAAATCCTTATATCGCATCTTTTACCTCCTGTTTCTATATCAGGCATTTCCATATCTGCCGCAAACAACTTTTTCATTTACATCCATTACAAAATCCATAACCTGTTTCATATCCGGTTCATCCTGAAGCTCTGTATTTGCCGCAGCATAATCCAGCTTTCTCTCATAATCTTCAAGCAATTCATAGAATTCTTCCCTGAATGTACCATCCTCCTTCTGGTACTCGCCATTTCGTATACTTAAAAGCAGGTCATGTTCCTTAACCCTGTAAGTATTAATCTGACCTTTCTCAAGTATATCTATAGCCATCATAAACAGCCGTATAAGGTGCATGGCATGTTTGTTCAAATGATTATCATCCTTCTTCTTATTCCTTTTTCCAATTTTATCATAATCTTTAACAATATTATTCATTTCATTCCATATATTTTTGTAATCACGAAGGGGATAGTGCTTCAAGTCTGTGTCTATAAATATCTCTGTATCCAATTCCGGATTCACCGCTTTATCTATATAAATGTTTAGACTTCCCTCATCAAACTTCTCATATCTGCACTTAAATTCATACATAGCATTTTTTACTGAATTAAAAATGTGTTTCTCTTTCTCACTCTGTGGGTAATTATCTCTTGCAAGTGCATTCTGGAGCCTTCTAAGCTGTGCATCCGCATACCCTCCAAACGACTGAACTGCTCTTTTTGAGAGGAACATTTTACTGTTATTTATTAACTCTTTTCCAACATTGTTCAGATACAGATAGTGCTCCGGGTTAAGTCCCAGAAGCTCTATAGTATTAGGATTGCAGCTAAGAAGTAATTTTACCATTTTATTAAAAGAATAGATAGTTGTATCAGTATTATCATCTACATACTGCTCAAATATGGTCATTCCAATTAAATCAGATTTGCTGTTCAGCGATACGCCCCTTATATCAATATCACTGTTTTCATTGTTGGTTCCATAGGAATAACTGCCTGCCAGTCCAAGTAAAATCACATGGCTGCCAAGATGCTCATTTGTATTTATAAAATTATATTCGGGTTGATTTAGTATGTCTGAATAATTCATTTTAGGGTCCTCCTTAATGTTGGATACATGGTGTATGCCATGCATTCGTAATTTGCCGGAATTTACAATAAGATATGACCTTAGTGAGCGAGCTCCCACGGTCATATCTTATAACCTGCTCTGCATGGCTGACTGTAAACAAAAGATGCCGTCTTTTTAGGATTTTATCCTAATAAGACAGCATTTAATATCATATTATAAACAATTATGAATCTTTACTTTATTTTGCTTCATAAGACCTAATATCTCATCTGTACTTCCCTTTATAAAGCTGCCTTTATCCATCATTATTACCTTTTTATCATATACAACAAGCAATACGTCAGGAAAGTTATATAAATGCGAAATTCTTTTGTACTCTACTGCCAGTTCAGTCTTTTCGGTCTCCTGTTCCATATGTCCCTCATAAAACCGAAAATCAATATCCACTTCGTAATGCGACTGATGCATCAGTGCAAACTGATGAAAACTTTTTTTTGATGTAATAAGATACCCTTTTATCTGCCAGAATATTAATAACACACCAATTACAAAAAATGGTATTCCCAATACAAAATTCAAATCATAAAGAAACATTGCTGCACACCCAAGAAGTACTATGGCATATGCCGCTGTCAGTACTCGTGACATCTTGTGACCGATTTTGTAGTATTCTTTTATTCCATTCAAATATAAATCTTCTGTAAGACACGTTTTATTCTCAAATATGGGCTGCATTAGATTTTCTCCATTTCATCAATTATATGTGCTGCCCGGCTGTGTAATCTCATTAATTGAATTTTTTCCATATGTTATACCTGCATATACCGGTTTCACATTTTTTAACACTGTGCCGGACTTATCTTCACTACTAATCTTTTCAAAGCTTTCCCCCAGTTTTACCATCATATTCCTTACCGTTCCAAGGTTACAGTCCTCATTTCTTGCTATTGACTTCGTAATACTACGATTGGCAAAACCATAGAGACTTAATAAATCATAAGACAATTCATAAGAATAATCAAGTGATGATATTAAATCATTTAAAAACTGCTGTGCTTTTTGAAGATTATGAATAAAATCTCTTTCATTTTCACTTGCTTTTGCCGAATCAAGATAATTAACTATAATCTCATAAGTAATAACCACAAGCTGTGTCCTGTTGGACTGTGCAATCCTTTTTGAAAACTCATTAATCTCGTCCTTAGTCATGGTTATCTCCTTTCACTTATTCCTGTGGCAAAGACTGCCTCTGCACAATTTATTCTCGCGAGCAACGAGCCAAGTGGCTGCTTGCAGACATTTGGCGACTGCCGCGAGGGTCAAATACCCGTCAGCTTGCTGCGGGGTATTTGACTTCCATGGCAAAATGCCCCCGCGGTATATACACTCACGAAGGCATCTGCACTATATTACTACTGTAAAAGTTGTAAAACTTTCTCCGGCATCTGATTTGCCTGAGTAAGCATTGATATTCCTGCCTGCTGCAATACATTCTGACTGGTAAATTCTGTCATCTCTTCTGCCATGTTTGTATCAGAGATATTTGATAATGCCGTTGTCAAACTGTCAGTAGCACTGGTTATGCTGAGTTCGGCACTGTCAAGACGATTTTGATATGCTCCAAGGCTGCTCCTGATTTTTGAAGCTATGGATATTGCCTTATCAAGCTTAGTAATTGCCTTACCGCAGCCCTCAGCCGTAGTACAATCCAAATCATCAATATGAAGTACATCTGTTGAAACTCTCGGAATAATTACATCCACACTCTGTCCTTCGTTATTACCTACCTGTATCGGCATAGTTCCAATATCCCATAACTCTATTGTCACTTTCTGATCATTCATGTCCGGATTGTTAAGTGCAAATGAAATCTCAAATCCGTTATCTCCGGTAATATCAACTTTATTTCCATCAACTGTTGCTATGGCATTCTGACCAAATACAGCCTTTATCTGTGCATCATCAACATCTATTTTGCCTCCGCTGATAGTCAGCTCATATGTTCCTGCCGGAACACTTTCCGATACATACAGTACACTAACATCCTTAGTAAGTCTGTTATTCTCATCAAACGCATATGTACGTCTTTCAAATGTACCATCTAAAAGATTCTGGTTGTTAAACTGTGTATCTGTAGATACCCTGTCAATCTCTTTCTGAAGCTCGGTTATCTCGCTCATTATATTCTTACGATCCTCATCAGTAGATGAATCACTTGCACCCTGTACTGAAAGCTCCCTCATTCTCTGGAGCATTAATGTAACTTCCGATAATGCACTTTCTGTTACCTCCAATACAGATATTCCGTCAGATGCATTCATACCTGAACGCTTAAGCTCTTTAATCTGCGTTCTTAACTTCTGTGTCATTGCCATTCCTGCCGGATCATCTTTAGACACATTTATTTTATATCCTGATGAAAGTCTTTCCATTGAACGTGAGAGACTTTTCTCTACTTTTGCCAACTGTGCTCCTGCCATGTAGGCCGTAATATTCGTTCCTATTCTCATATTTTGTAACCATACCTTTCTAAAAATATTTTGTCCTCCATGACCTTATAACTCTTTATCGGCAGATTATTCATTAATAATTAGACCTTTTCCCCATTCTTTTACATTTGATATAAAAATTTTTGCCACCATGTACAACGAAGAATTGCTGACATCCTCTGCCTTACTGCCATCCATGCTCCACATTCCATATCCAATATTATCATGTCTGCTGCTGTTCACACCATCTGTTATGTAACCTTCATCTTCAAATGCCTTTTCCAGTTCAGGCATTGCTCCTTCCAGAAATCTGACTGTCCGGTCACTGTCTGCAACTATTATGCCATCAACTCTGTTACCTCTGACATTAAATTCTGCCGATATCTTTCCAAACACATCTGAACGTATATCAGCCGTAACTTTTCCTTTCTCACTGCTGTTTGTCACAATAGTAACTCTGACTCCTGTCGTTTCTCCATTAATTTCTATTGGAATATGATACATTTCTTTTTGTCCCATGACATTCATAAGATGGAATGATTTCCTAAGACGTATCAATTCATCAATATTATCCGTACTTCCTGCCATAACATATTTATCCAGAATACCTGCCATGGTGTTATCCAGTGCCTCATAACACTGCTGTATCTCTTCACTGTCACCATCAAACTCACTGATTTTATTTACTCTGTCTTCAATCTTTTCATCCTCGTCAAGCTTTTTTATCCTGCCGAACATCCTGCCGTTATCAGACATAACAAATGCGGCTGCCATCACATTTTCAATTGTAGGCATCTGATTTGAATCCAACAACATTTTAAATACTTCTTCACTTACATTTCTCGCCATTTCCTGCATATCGGATATACATTGTTCATAATACTTCATCTGATACTCTTCATTTCTGCCTTGTGAATATTTTTCCATATTCTCTGCCAGTTCCTCAAGAGTCATGTCAAATATATTACCATGTTCTGATACCTCCGACAGTTTTTGCGGTGTCACTTCATCTAATATTTTTTTTAACATCTGATACATATATCTCTGCTCTTCGGCAGGATTTTCCCCACCACCGTCATTCTGCATAAATCCTGACAACTGATTGCTTACGCTGTTTTCATCAAATTTTATCTCTTCCGCAAATCCCATTTCTTTGTCTACTTCAATATCTATACCCTTTGCCTTTTCACTCCTTACGGCACGTAGCATACTGTTCATGGTTATGTCTGCCCCTTGATTGACCAAAGCGCCTATTACACTTCTGTCTCCCTTTTCTACCATATTGAGAAGTCTGTACACACCTATATATGCTTTTCTGTCTTCTTCACTTATCGCATTATCATTTTGAAGCTTCCAAAGGTATTCACTGTATTTTTCTGTATAATCAGCACCTATCTCTCTGTTCACCTCTTCGAGCATATCATTTAGTTCTTTAATATCTGTATTAAGTGGATTTATTCCTTTTGATATTAAATGTACTGTTGTCTTAGGAGTCATGTTGTCAATCAGTCTGGTTACTTCCATATTAAGTTGTTTTATTGACAATATGTTTTCTTCTGTTATCTCCATATTGTTATATGCCAGTATCCTTACTGCCCTGCGTGATGATTCAGTAACATCTGTTTCCAGGTCTTCAAGAATATTATCTACCGATTCAAATGCCTTGTTTATATTATCTCCTAAGTCTTTTCTAGGCTGGGTACGCATAGTCTCGTATGCTTCACCTGCTGCTTCCAGCTTTGCTTTTATCTCCTGTCCTTTTTTATTTACTTCTTCTATTTCAAATTCCGTTTCACCTGATATAACGTTTCCAAGAACATATGAAGGTGTAACCTTCAGTATTTCCATAGACTGCAATACTGATTTAAACAGGTCTGTATCTTTTTCTTCAGGAGTATATCCTACACTGTTAAATATTGCTGAAGCGTATTCGTTTTCCTGACGCTTTAATTCATTTACTATGTTTTCTATTGGCTCGGTATCAATATCTATTCCCTGCATAAGCATTTTAACACCGGCCTCCGAAGTCATCATAAGCCTGATTTCTTCCAACTGTCTTCTTGCCTTTATAAGACTAACTTCTTTATTGCCCTGTTCCTCATTGCCTGTGCTTTGTTCCTTTGGCTCCCATTGTTTCCCCTGTTGTTCTTTTGGTTGTTCTTCCGGTTCCTCTTCTTTATATTTCTTGAAATTATTTATGTTCAGTGTATTATTGTCTTTTATTATCTGCTGCAGTTCTTCATTTGTAACATTTTCTATGACATCAACAAACTCTTCGGCTGTCTCCTCCATATTGCCTATGCCGATTATAAGCGTATCTTCTCCTTTTCCACCAAATGCTATAGTTGCCACTATGGAATCTATCCATTCTTTTTCCGTCATATTATTTGTAAACTGCTTCATAGCCGACATCTTTTGAATATTTTCAACTGTTACCGGAATCTTATTCTCTATCATCCAGCGGGCATCCGCAAGATTTTCAGGAGTTACTTCTATTCCGGCTTTTTCAAGCATCTGCTCTACCTGTGGTTTTAAACTGTTCCACTGTACCTCAGTCAGCTCTATATCATTTTGATTATTTTCCGAAACTCCCTTTGCGTGTTCTGATACATATACATTTTCAACAGTTATAGGAAGGTTATTGCTAAGTATATATGAACTGCTGTCTTCACTGATGTTCCCTATACTGTCTGCCATCTCAAATGCCTGCTTTACTGCATCTATATTTTCCTGTGTGATTGGCAGATTGTGTTCTTTAAGGCTTGAAGCTATACTATATGCCAGACCTGAGTCTCCATATATACTCTTTATCGCTTCCAAATCCACGCTTCCATACATTGAGTAATCTTCACAATGAGCAGCAAGCTCTATTTTTATTCTGTCATTTACCGTTACCAATGTAGACGGGTCATCTGATTCCGGTGCAAGTCCTAGCTCTGCATATGCCGAATAATCTTCCGGCGTGACATTATCCACAAGTTGATTAATCATCTCCTGTGACAGCCCTGCCGGACTTTTCTCATCCGTCTGCTTCATCATATCATCTGTATCTTTATATTCTTTACTTTGAATTCCGTTTTTCTCTAATACTGCCGCATTCTGATAATGATTGTCAAACAATACCGTCTCTTTTTTGTTTACAATTCCGACCTGTCCGTTCTCTGCCATTTCTAATTTTTCTTTTAATCCAATTCCACTTACCTGCATATATCTTATCCCTTCTTAAATAAATGATTTTTTACATTTTCCATTTGGGTTTTGTATCAAAATTTTTATATAGATATATTTCGGCAGACTTTATTAAAAAACTTAGTTCTTGATTTCCAAACAGCCACATGTTATCATCATTCAGCCTGACATAATGAATGTGACTTTGGAGGAAAATAAAATGTCAATTCTAAAAGTAAAAGAATATTTTTAATCAAAAGGAATAGCCGACCGGGTACAGGAATTTGAAGTCTCAAGTGCCACAGTTGAACTTTCTATTAAAGAATTAGAGAAAAATCCTATATACAAAAAATATACGGACTGCACAAATGATGCAATCCGTATATCTTACTGCAAAATCCACTCTGTTCTTAATATCATTTTCGCATTTTCTGACCGATTGCTGTCAGCCTTGTCCTACTCCTCAGCAATCATCCGATTTTCCCTTCTAATACACTGCACAACACACAGCCCCTACGGCGGATGCTTATGCAGATTTCAAATTTAACCTCCTTTTAAAATATTTAGCACATTTTTCCCTATGTACATTTCCATGTGACATATATATTCTACTATATTATGCATTTTAGTTTCAATACTTTGGCACAAACTGTAACATTCTGGCATATAATGTAATATATTAACAAAAATATACGGACTGTACTAAAATTATATGCTTTGCAAATCCACACATAATATTAATGCAGTCCGTATATCCATAATAATATTAATTGACTCCAAA
>JAAVHZ010000045.1 GCA_014799465.1 Lachnospiraceae bacterium
AACATGATGCTTTTTCTGATGCAGATGACATTGCAGATAATCCTGCTTTTTCCACAAATTTCAATACACGACTTTCCTTTTTCACAAAATCAACTCCTGTCTTAATTACCTTTAATGTACATCAGATAATGCAATACAAAATGCTTCATCTGCTTTACATATATATTTTTTACATAATATGGATTTTTATTTCAATATTTTTGCAAAAAGTGTAACGTTTTGGCACGAAATGTAATTTTTTAAGTAACAGTTCAGCCACAATGTCATTTAGTTAGCTTTTTAACATGTGTGGTTAGATTCTAAAGCTTAGGGGTCTAACAACTCTTTTTATTTTATGCTTGACAAATTTACTCAGATATGTACTCTGTACGTTTTACGGTCACTCCACTGCATTTTCCTTCTGTATCATAGGTATATTTTGTGGTGTTTCCGTTACCATCGGTTATATTTGTAAGGTTGCCGTCTGAATCATATACTATTGTCTTCACAAATCCTATACATATGATACTCCTGTAAGTCTCCCGGCTTTTGTAATAAATTACATTTCTTTTGCAAATATTTTATCTGCCTTTACATCTTTAAGAAATCAAAAGTTTTATTCCCATAATCTCTCCCATTTCATATAAAATATCTTCTGCAAATACCCCTGCCTCCTTGTCCCATACAGAAGCAATCTGCTCTTCTGTACAGTCAGGTGCAAAACGTTCTATGAACAGTTTTCTGTCCATTTTCTTTTTATCCTCTGCGGAATTTACTTCTTCCAAAATCTTTCTTCCCGAAACATACCCCTGTATAACGGCAACGTCACTGTCAAATACAAGCGCAGCCAAAACAGCCAGACCCAATGTTCCTGATAATTCTTCTGCAACCATTTCAAAATTATCAAACCTTACCTTTTCTGAACAAACACTAAGATAACCCGACTGGCTTATAATTCCGCTATCTGCCCCGTTATATCCCATTTCTTCCATTACGGCATCCCTGAATTCTTCCGGAATATCTTCCATTAACCCATCCTTGCCATCACATTCATTATCAAAATACTCTTTAACCTTTATCTCATCTTCCTCATTTTTTACTTTTACATGAAGATTTACTGCTGAATATCCCATTTTTAATTTCCTCCTTTACTTTCTCCAGAAACATATGCCATTCTCTCCGCTTCTTAATACATTGTATGCTGTAATCTCTTCTTCCGGCAATTCCAGAAAATATTTATAATATATATAGTAAACATGGTAAATACCAAAAGTTCCACCCTGTTCTCCCCATAATGTCCGATTCCGTTTTTCATGCTCTCCGAAAAAATGAATGAAAATCATATATAATGTCCGGTTCCACATTTATCTCTTTGATGTCTGAATATTTATCCAATATCTGCTTTGCAAGCCCAAACTCTCCAAATCTGGTACAAAGTCCTATGATATTCTTTTCTGCCTGTTCTCCCGATATCTTGTCCCATCTTTTGATTCCTTCCAGACACCCTTTCCTGATACAGTCCAGTATTGCTTCCGCATATCCTTTCCACCTCCCATCATTCATAAACCAATATAAATAGTATAAATGCTCATTAAAAAAGTATTTGGCTTCCAATGGTTTCAATTTTTCCTTTGCACACCCCCATATATTATCTTCATTGCACATATCCGCATATTTTAATGCAAACTTTACGTGACTCTCGCACTTCTCTGGTATATCATATTCAATAGATGCCAATAATGTTAATATTTCACCAAGTAATAGAATACCCGGTTCTTTAGTTCTTGCATTAAAATGGTTTGAAGCCATTTTTCTTTCATAATTTCTGTAATCCTCCCATGTATACTTACTATAAATCACATTCTGCATAAATAATCTTCCTCCTTTAAAATGCCAGACTTACCATTCTTGCCTGATAAACCAGCCTGATAATATTAGGTAAAGACGCTGCCAGCAAAATAACCACCTCAAACTGCGTAACCGCTCCAACATCAAACTCTTTCCATTTCAGCATACTCCAACTGTATGCGTTGTCATACTGCTCACCATCTTCACGCTGCACATAATATTCTATCAGACCGTTCTGTTCAAGCCAATAAGAAATCACTCCCCCAAGAGGCCATGAAGACATCCTTATTCCGATTGGCCAACTGTCTCCAAGTCTAAATGGTTCTCTATCGAAGAATTCCCCTCGTTGCTCATACCCATTAATAATCCGCAAATATAATTCTACCTGAGCCACTCCGTTCGCTTTTCCCTTATACGGCTTTATCTCATATATCTCATGGGATGTATAATCAATAATGTCTACATATCCCCTGCCAAGCACTCCGGATATATAACCGTTTTTCCTGTCATAATTTACAGTATGTTTCGGATGTTCAATTATGTACTGTGTATTAATGAACCTGTGTTCCAGTATTCCCTGTATCACTTTCTGCATCCATAATCCCAGTGGGTCATAATTATTGACATGATTATTGGAAACATAAGCATATTTATGTAATGTCTGTGGTTCAAATTCATTTCCGCTATACAAATCCCTGCTTAAAAACCTGCCATTTGAAGTATTCATATATCTGGCACGAAGGTAATATAATCCGGTTTCCGCATCAAATTGCTGACCGGTATACATGAAACTGTTTTTAGTATCCTCTATGGAATTTATTTCCAAATGCATCATAATCATACATATCAGTTATTTTACATTCAAATCTCATTTCATATAAACATATCATTTTTTATTCCATAGTATGTTGCCGCTATTCCTATTCCAAGCCAAGAAAATGCTATTAATAAAAATGTAATCACTGTCCAAATATCTGAATAATCTTTTTTTATTACTATCTTTTTTTCCAGAAGCATTGGATTTGGATTATAACATATAATAACTTTTTGATTTAAATTGTAGTGGTTTATGTTTCTGGCATTTCTTGTCGCTGGTATTTCCTGTTTACCTCCGCCATTGTATGAAAATGATATAACCGGACAAATCAAATCACCGGTCCTCCTAAAGTTACGCACTTTAGCAAAATCCACAACTTCACCCTCTATCTCTACCACTTCCTTTCTAAATCTTGTATCTATCATATCTTCCATATAACCTTTATACACTATTATCAGGCAAAATATCCCCATTGTAAATCCTAATATTGCATACGCTATCATGAAGTCCCTCCCTTATACATAAAATCACATATTATTATATTTTATTTTACAACAAATGGTTAATTAAATTCCAAACATCTTCTAAACTATTATACTGCTTCGCCCATTCATATAATACTCCTTCTACCTCTTTTGTAATTCCGCCTTGTGCTATTGCCTCCTTTGTTATATCAATTAAAGCCATTTGGTCACCATTCCTATGCACCCCTGAAAGATATTTGAGTCTTAATTCTTCCAACTTATAGCCATCATATCCTGCCCTTAATGATATGGCATCAATTGCTAAACAGCCAAGCTTAGAAACAAGCTGCCACCAATCACGATTACAAATTGCATTGATAACACCCCCTAAATCATAACCAAATGCAATGGCACCTACTCCCATTGAAAATGCTATATATTTAGGATTATCCATAATAACAGTTGCTATAGTAAAAGCAGATAGAGTTATACTTACTATATCATCAAATACACTTGATATATCCCCCTCACCACTTACCAAATCTAACATAGCTGTAGAAATACCTATCCCACTTACTAACAGGGTAGCCTTATCAATTAATGACTTTCCCCTGATTAAACTGGCAACATTATTTATACTATCAGTAATGTTACTAATAGCAGATGACACATTTAACTCTATTAAACTAAAGAAATTTCCACTTGGGTCATTATATATTACAGGATTTGCACCCGCATACAAATATCTATGGAGACTAACGGCATCATACACATCTCCCTGATATGTATCTCTCTGTATAAAAGTTCCTGTTACAGGATTCATATGCCTTGCTCTAAGATAATACAAACCTGATTCTTCATTAAATTCTTCCCCATTATACAGATAACTGTTTTCTGTCTGACCGGATTTAAACAAAATATTCCCAAAAGCATCATATCTGTACAGATTACTTATATCACCTGAACCATCTGTCAAAATACATACATTGCCATGTCCATCATACTGATAATTACTTAAACCTCCTTCTGTTTCCTGACTTATCAGTTCCGAACCTCTTGTATAATATTTAACAATTTTCCCTGATATATCTGTTTCAGCCAAAACATATGATAATTCTTCTATACTGTCAACAACATAATTAATTGACTCATTATCAGTATATTTGCCTATACGGTTGCCTTCATAGTCATATTTGTAACTATAAGCTATGCCATTGCCATAATACTTTGTAATCTTATTCTGTGCATTATACTCATACCGTATGTCATTCGAGCCATTCGATACTGTAACAAGATTTCCATTTAAATCATATGTATATACTACTTCTTTATCACCACATTTTTCTTTAATCAACTGATTATTATCATTATATACATACTCTGCTTTTGAGTTAGAAATATTATTATCAGCTCCAGCAATACCTGAAATATCCCCTGTCACTATAGTATTTTTTGAAAGTCTGTTTCCAACAGCATCATATGTATACTCAAATTTCAGGCTGCCATTATTATCATGTAAAATTTCTGTCACAAGCTTCCCGGTTTTATCATATTTATATTCAGTGGTTATAGTTACTTCATCTGTTATTTCATCAATAGAAACCGGATTACCATTTTTATCACGCTTATAAATATATGTTTTAATAATATTAGAGTTTTTATCTATAATATCTTCTTGAATCAAATGAGAACAACTATCATACTTGTACTGCATTTTTACGCCATTTGCATAAGTCACTGTTGTTCTATTGCCAAGATTATCATATGAATAAACTGTGATATTTCCACTGTGGTCAACAACCCTTACCAGTCTTTCCATCAAATCATATTGACATGTTGTATCTCCGTAAGGTGTTAGAATCTTGCTTACCTTTCCTGATAATGTATATTCATATCCAACTGTAATATTATTAGTATCTGTTTTTGATGCTATTCTTCCATAATCATCATATGTATATGATACAATTCCATCATTGTTTACCACACTTACTAACCTGTCTGTATCACTTCCATTTATGTCATATCTGTAAACAGTCTTTTCACCATTTACATCTCGTTCCTTTAACCTCCCTGTTTCATCATACTTGTATGTTGTAACTGTTCCATCAAAATCAATATATTTTGTAATATTTCCATTACAATCATACTCATATGATTTTTCTGAACCAACTGCATTTACTTCTTTTACAATCCTTGACATATCATCATATTCATAACATGTCTTATTCCCCAATGCATCTGTTACCACTGTCAGATTTCCACATCCATTATACTTTCTAAGTTCTAATGCCACCTACCCAAGTTCGACATAAGCATAATTAAAGTAATAAATCTTATCTTCCTCATTTTTATTCCATTCTCCCAGCATAGCTATAGGATTAGGATATTTCATTTAATAACGAATCTACTTCCAATAATACTTTTTCCACATATCCATTCTGTATATACATTTCATTTATTTCCTTATTTTCTAAACTGTATATAATGCGTGAATATTTATCCCCTTCAATCAAAAAAATATCTATGCCATTTAATGTTACTAAATCTATCGTTATGTCAAATCTTGCCCAAGATTCAAGATTTGCCTTTTCCTGAATTTTTTCCTGAATCTCACCTGAATCGTCAAAAAATGCTCTTCCATTTAAGTAGAAAAAAAACTTTTTCTTTATTTAATGTATAAAACAATCCGTGACTACGATTGCCATTATCAAAAATCATCCACTTAAGTGAATGAACAGCATCACTAATTATACATTCCTCATTTTTGCCCAATTTAATTCCTTGAATCCAATAAAATATTTTTCCATATATATAGTCTTTATATTTATATATATTATATAATTCAATTGCAAAAACTTCTCTATTACCAAATACATATTTTTCCACTTTCACTTCTTTCCTTTTATTTTTATTCCTAATATTTTAGTAACGGCAGAATTTCATCCTGCTAATTCTTCTTTTGTAATTATTCCTGCAAAATGTACAGTTCCGGCATTATCACTAAAAAATTGATAAATTTCTCCTGATTCATTTATTCCATACCATTTATCTATTGCTCCCCTTACAGATTTATTATATACGTCTATAGCATCACTGGGTTCAGGTGTTTTAGCAGGATTAAATAATGAAAGATGGTTATCATATGCAGGATTTGAACTATACTCTGGTTTTATTCTATTCTCAACAACATCCGGATTATATGGATTGTCTTTTAATGCCGGCGACTCTGTACAACTATTATGAACAAGCACCCCATCGCCCACAAAATATGTATGCTGTCCTTCAATCTCCAAATTATATACCACAACATTCCCATCTACTCTAACAACATATACTTCCTCTACAAATATAATTTTTCCATCTTCAACTAAAAGGATATCTCCTAATGTAAGATTAGTTGCTGCCTTCCACTCTCCTATTTCTCCATTTTTCACATAAAATGGATGAAACATTGTAGTCTCTATCTCTTCACCATCTGATAAAATTATATGTACTAATATGTCTGTTTTTGATACCAAGATATTGGTTACTTCTGCCAATACTTTTTTATTCGTTTCGGTATCATATGACCATACATATTCGCCTGTTTCTATTTCATCAATCCGTTTATCGCCTTCCACTGTACTTACTAAAGTATCTCCGGTAAAACACTGACATTTTAATGTAAACAATGATAAAACCAGTCTAAGTGTCTCAAAAACTATTTGGTCTGGTTCACCACTCTTAACCGCCTCAACAAACGACCCTGCATCCTGTGCTATGCCTATTATCTTAAGTACTGTAGTAGCTGCCTCACCTAACACCGCAGTTAATGCACAATTCAAATTACATTATTGAATATATCATCTCTTATATAGATATCCAATACAACCTCTTCAAAAATCCTTAACTCACATAATGAATGTTTCATAATTGGTAATTCTTTTAATGCTTCACCCACCATCGGTTTAAAATCTCTATCAATATACTGATTCTCATCAAAGCAAATAATAATACCAAAAATAATTGATATTTCATTTTTAAAAATTTTTTCTATTTCATCATATCTTAAAATCATTATATCATTGTTACTTACATTTTTAATGAATCTGTCCATTAATTGTTCTTCAGTTTGTATCCCTATTCCACTATATTCTTGATGTTCCAATATTTCGAAATCTATATCGGAAAATAACCACTTTGAATTGGGATGTGAATAGTTTAATTTCGATATTAATTCAAGAATCATATCTGCATTTGAATTTTCTAATATAATTGTTTTATTCACTTTCTGTCCTTATTTTAACCTTTCTTAGTATCTGCCTAAACTTTTTGTTTTAAAAGTTATAATTAATATGGAGTATTAATATCTTTCATATGATGTACGTTTTTACCTTTTGGATATAACGCATTCCAAATAACTTCATGCCAATGAGGTGATGAATGAACATCTGGTCTTCCGTGATTAGTATAATCTACACGAATAATCTCTCTTCCGTAGTCATCATACATTTTTATCTGTTTTACATTTCCAAATTCACCATATTTGGGCAAATATCTTATTCCCGGCTCTACTTGCTGTGGTAATCTTTTATCATAATATTCATCTGGTAAAAAGAGCTCATCTCCACAACCATTATGAACTAGCACTCCGTCAGCCACAAAATAAGTATGCAGTCCCTCAATTTCCAGATTATATACCTTAATACTTTCATCAAGCTTTTCAACTCTTACCTCTTGTACATATACAATCTTTCCATCTTCTGTATAAAGTTCCTGACCTTTTACCAGATTAGACACAGCAGCCCAAACACTATTGTCCTTATCTTTCACATAAAATGGATGGAACATCGTGGTTTGTATATCTTCACCATTTGATGTAAACACATGAACCAGTATATCCGTTTCCGTTACAGACACATCTGTTACTCTTGCAAGGGCTGTTTTGTCATTCTCTGTATCATATGACCATACATAGTCTCCCGCTTCCATCTCATCAATTCTTCTGTCACCTTCAGCTGTACTTACTAAAGTATCACCCGTAAAGCACTGGCTTTTTAACGTAAATAGTGACACTGCCAGTCTTAATGATTCAACTATTATCTGTTCTGGGTCGACGCGTTTGACTGATTATACAAATGTCCCTGCACCCTGTGCTATGCCTATTACCTTTAATACCGTAGCTGCAGCTTCTCCTAATAGTGCTTTTGCGACACAATTAAGCAGTGCCTGTATTATCATTCCCTTTGCCACAGCCACCATAAGACCAAATTCATCAGCTTCACCTACAAATATAACTCTTACCTGCTGTGCCACAATACATGGTCACTGCAAGATTTGCCCACGACGTAATCATTTTCACATTGAAATATGACACCATCACACTGTTTATCGTACTCTAAATGCTTTGTGCTATGCTCGTCTCCATCAGTGAAAAATATCCACTAAGGTATGTATACATCACTGGATTCACATTCGCATACAGATACTTATGGAGGCTTACAGAGTTATCAAGTGTTCCCACATACGAATCCATGCTTGAATTGAAATTAATTCATCACACATATCATCATTTTTTTTTGTAGTGTTTCTTGGGCTCTTCTTTTTATTTCTTTGCAATACTTTATACTATTTAGCTCCATAAGTTCTCTTAAAATTTGTTCTGATGCAAAAATATTTTGAGCTATTTCTAAATCATATATATATTCATTTTCTTTGATACAATTCAATAATATCTCATTATTCATCTCATATCGTAATGTTCTAGCCTTTACCCTTTTATGTACAAGCATCCTAACAGACTCTTTCCTGCTAATCTTATTTGCAATATAATCTATAATGACTTCTTTATCAGAATTATTACCATTAAAAATACATAAATACTCATAACCACTATCATTATAATTGTGGGTAAAATATTCTAACAATTCTTTTTCACTATATTCACTATTTGTATACAACTTTCTAATATATAACATATATGCATCTT
>JAAVHZ010000046.1 GCA_014799465.1 Lachnospiraceae bacterium
CTTTATGGGGCTGAACCCTTTGACTTATGTCCACTTTACAGGTATGATACCTTGTATAATATGTTCATAATTTAGGGTTCCCTTGTTTTTAATGTGTCCACATTATAGGGTACATTATAAACACAGAGTTTTAAATGTGCCTTTTTCTATTCCCTTTTCCATTCCTTTTTCCATTCCATCAAGCCAGTTTTCTTCAAACGCTTTACACATATCAATCTCCTCCTTCTCCCTGTACTTTTCTAATCCTTTTAAGCCACCAATGTCTGATATATTGGTTATAGCCCAGAATGTGTCACTGTCTATATTGGCACACTCCTTATGTGTTTCTATGTATTTGCTCATCTTCCTTTTACTGTTTTTACAGAAGTACAGACCGCTGAACGTTCTAAGTTCTGTTTTAAAGTTTTCACTGTCCTTATATTCCTTAAGATTCACAAAGTTGATTTTATATTCCGGAACGAACTGACGTAACATCTCTATCTGCGGTTCAAAGTCCATCATATCATGTATGCTCTTTGCACCATCCCATTCATCCTCTCCCCAATATGCTACAAGAATCACCACCGGAAGTATTTTATCTGCCTTCTTTACTTTTGAAAGAAATTCACCGCTACCTTGCAATGTATGGTTCTTATTTTGGGATTTAATTTCCCTTAATTGTCGGTCATATGCTAATGCCTGTTGCAACATCACTCTTAATGGCATGGCATAGTCTATATATTTCTGGTTTTCAAGTGTTATAAGTGCAAGGCTGCTGTCCTCAAATCTGTATCGCATGGAAATATCATTTATCCTTTCCATAAATCCATTTTCATCTGACACTGACATTACTGTAGGCGAGTTTTCCAATCGATTAGGGTCTATAACCTGACTTCCGCCCATCAGTGTACAATTAAACAGATCTGCAAACCTTCTCTTATCTGAAAGATAAGACTTCAGGCTAATATCATTCTTTCCCATACATTTTCCTCCTTACATTTACTGCAGGAAGTTCCGGCTCCGTTTTGCCTTGTGTACTCTCCTGCTGTTATTCCTCTTTATTTTGAAATAAAAGCACGATTCCACTATGACATTTTCCGATAGCCAGATATGCAAAATAAGATATTAGATATGAAACTTATGCTTTGTAGATATATTATCATAATATTGTACCTTTGTCAACACATTGTATATAATATCTTGGATATTCATAACCATATTTACAAAATAAAAAGCATTCTGTCTCATTAAAGGTTAATAAGACATGACACTTACCCTAATACCATATGGTTTCCTGTTCTTATATAATCATCTTATTTCCAGAGGAAATTTTCCTCCGGAAATCTCTCCCTTATCAAATAATACACAGTCAACTACCTCGCCACAAGCAATAGAATATCAAATTTGCACCACCGTAAACGGTGAGGTAGTTGACTTGTGGCAGTCTTTGCCCGCAGAAAAAAACCCCCCACAGCAAGCTGTAGGGGATTCCTGTAATGTTATTATAATTATAAAGCTGTAATATCAGAACTAACCGCAAGATATGAAAATACCAATTGATACAAATTTCCAACCTGTAAAATGTAACTACTCAACTTTAGGCAACTGGCTGAATGATTTCTCAAGTTCCTCATCAGTAGGAATATAATCACTCATCTCACCATCATTATACTTCTGATATGCAACCATATCAAAATATCCTGTTCCGGTAAGACCAAATACAATATTCTTTTCCTCGCCTGTCTCCTTGCACTTCATTGCCTCATCAATAGCAACCTTTATTGCATGGCTGCTCTCAGGTGCCGGAAGTATTCCTTCAACTCTGGCAAATGTTTCTGCTGCCTTAAATACATCTGTCTGCTCAACACTTCTTGCCTTAAGCAATCCCTGGTCATAGAGTTCAGATACAACAGAACTCATTCCATGATATCTGAGTCCTCCCGCATGGTTTGCCGAAGGTATAAATCCGCTGCCAAGTGTATACATTTTAGCAAGAGGACATACCTTTCCTGTATCGCAGAAATCATATGCGTATTTACCTCTTGTAAGGCTTGGACAAGATGCCGGTTCTACTGCTATAATCTCATAATCCGCTTCTCCTCTTAATATCTCTCCTGCAAATGGTGATATAAGTCCTCCAAGGTTAGAACCACCTCCTGCACATCCTATAATCATATCTGCCTTTATTCCATATTTGTCAAGGGCTGCTTTTGTTTCCAGACCGATAATAGACTGATGAAGCAATACCTGTGATAATACAGAACCCAGTACATATCTGTATCCTTCCTGACTTGTAGCCGCCTCTACAGCTTCTGATATTGCACATCCAAGACTTCCTGTAGTTCCCGGGAACTCTTCATTTATCTTTTTTCCTATATTTGTTTTCATTGATGGTGAAGGTGTAACCTCGGCTCCATATGTCCTCATAACTTCTCTTCTAAACGGTTTCTGCTCATATGAGCATTTAACCATATACACCTGACAGTCAAGGTCAAAATATGAGCATGCCATAGAAAGCGCAGTACCCCACTGACCTGCTCCAGTCTCTGTAGTAACACCCTTTAATCCCTGTTTCTTCGCATAATATGCCTGTGCTATTGCGGAATTAAGCTTGTGGCTGCCTGAAGTATTATTACCTTCAAACTTGTAATATATATGTGCAGGTGTTCCAAGTTTCTCCTCAAGACAATATGCTCTTACAAGCGGAGATGGTCTGTACATTCTGTAAAAATTGCGAATCTCCTCAGGAATATCAAAATAAGGAGTAGTTTCATCCATCTCCTGTTTTGCAAGTTCTGTACAGAAGATTGGTGCCAGTTCCTCCACCGTAACAGGTTTTAAAGTTCCCGGATTCAGTATAGGTGCAGGTTTCTTCTTCATATCTGCCCTGACGTTGTACCACTGCTTTGGCATCTCCTTCTCTTCAAGATAAATTTTATAAGGTATTTTTTGTTCCATTTTAACGCCGTTCCTTTCTATATCATAATAAAAATATGCTAAACTATTTCTTATCTTATGTCAAGGTTTTCCAATTCCACTATAAACTAAAATTGAATTAGTTTTTTACTTTCAATCCAAAAGCAAGCCAACAACCGTCTAAAATTTGTTACATATATTTTGTTATCACATCATCACTCCAAATATGAGCCTCAATATACCTTTCGGGTCCATATTTTCCATCATTATTCCAGTCCTGTGGATATCCATACTTCGCTATTATTCCTAATATTTCATCATATGTATAAAGTTTTTTTCGATATTCTTTTCCATCATTTACTTTGGGGCTGAAAGTTGGATGAGAATCTCCATACGTGAATGAAATGGTGCTTTTATCAAATTCTTCTATACTAATTTTAATAAAAGCACTGTTTTCAAACCAAGTAGCCAACCACGGACTATGCTCAACTACCATGTAATGCGGTGATTCTCTTTGAATATTGCCACCCTTTTTTATAAACTCATATCTTAAGATATCTTCATAATGATGCCTTAATTCCATATATTCGTCTGCTCTTTTGGCACACTGAGTATTTGGCTTTTTTAAAGCGATATCCATTAATATCTTTTTTGCTTCATAAATAGGAATATCTGATAAATTTTGAAACGGTTTCATAGAAGCATCATAATAATGATATAAAAACATTTTCATTTTCCTCCAAAACAAAAGTAATTTGTATTTCTAATATCATACTATAATCGTATTCATATTTCCAGCAACATTTCTTTCACCGCCTGTTCCCAACATTCTTCCGGTACATTTGGCCAGTTGCATTCTCCAAAGTTATCCTTACATATTGTCATGGCCCTTGATAAAACCACTCCATGCGATATTTCACCTGTTCTCAACAGATTTTCTGACACTTTACACCAATATGGAGCTTTTTTACTTAATCCGGAAGAATGTAAATCTGCAATAACTTTCTCTGTATCATATTCTATACTGACAAACTCATAGTCCCACATGTCCTGCATTTCTTTTAATATCATAAACTGTGCTTTACCATTACTGTGCAGAGAAACACCTACTGAACCGGCATTCAGAACTATTTTTCCATTATGTTCTATTTTACCTTGTATATGGGTATGTCCACATAAAATATAATTATTGGAATTATTTTCTATTATTTCAAATGTATTTTCATTGTCAGGAAGCAATTTTTCATTTACTTTTCTAGGTGAACCATGGCAAATTGTTATTGGCAATAAACCATCGAATTCAAGTTCTTCTTTAATCGCAAGAGATTTAAAAAATTGTAAATCTTTTTGTTTCAAATTCTGATATGTATAGTAAAGGCTGCCGGTAGTTGAATCATATTCATTCCAACCATTCGGCTCTCTCTCATAATTCAGCCAATAGTCTTCTTTATTTCCTTTGATAAAAAAACAGTTCTAATTTTCTTTTATTGAATATAATATATCCATTGTTTTTTGAGGATATGCCAGTTCACCAAGATAATCCCCAAGAAAAACGAAAGCATCCACTCCAATATTTATCGCATAATCCAAACATTTTTGTAAAGCAACATAATTGCCATGTATATCTGATAATACTGCTATCTTCAACATACTTATTATCCCTTTCTAATGCAGATTTGTCCGGTTCTATAAACTGAAAGCTGACGTTATTTGTTATATCCAAGTTCAGTAGGAAGATTATCCCAAAGCTCTGTCCTCGTCTCATTTGTTCTCAATTTTTCCAATATCTCAATATCAGGGTCAGGATATACTATAAAGCCGTCAACTTCTCCCATTTGGGGACGTATTGGAAACGCAAGCTGTTCCGTTTCTATTGAAAACTGTGCGTTCACGCCGGTTTTATTTCCTCTTGCGTCAAGCCTTATCCATTTTTTATAATCTTTAATATATACACCATTTAGCCCATGATAAATCAGGATAGGAGCTATTTCATCATCTAAAATTATCTTTTGATAACAAAAGCCTGTTGGAACAGATTTGCAACGTAATAAAGCTGCCAACAAGTGAGATTTAGCGAAGCAAACTCATTATTTGCCCTTTTGAATAATGTATCAGCCAATTCTATAATGGCTGCATTGTCAAAATCAATCACATTGTCATGCTTTAAATATTCGTCAATTTTATTCGAATATAAAACTATATTCATTTTTCCCTCCATTAAATTTTGATTTTTCTATTTGCTCACAAACTCGAAGTTATATTATTCCTCTTCAAGATAATCATATAAAAGTCTGCCAAAGGTATCTGCAATTACTTCCATTTGACTATAATCATCATCCACTTCTATAACAGGGCATTCCCCATTGTTCATTTTACCTGTGTCCAGGCAAACTAAAGTATCATTCCAAAAACCTATAATTACCAGATTTTTAGGCAGACCTTGATTGCGTTCCATTTGTGTAACTATAACAACATCATCTTCTTTATTACCTGTTATACCAAAAATAATTTCTCCACCAATGTCACCGCCACCAAAATCAGCTAAAAACGCCTTATAACTTTTAGGAAAATCAACTGATAATGATTTCATTGCGTTTTTTATTTCATTTTTTGAAACTCCGCCAATAAACTCTGTGGCGTCCATATCCATAATTTTTTTTGATTTTTTGTAATATTTCATAATTTCCTCCATAAATTTTAAAGTTATAAACTCACATTATACGTAAATCAATACTTTCAATGATTTGATTTTTATATTTCTATAAAATGGACTTTAATTTTTCTGTTTCAGTTTCTATAACCTTTTTATCAATTCTTTGAAATAAAATTTCCACTTCAGGAAGTAAATAACCTGCTGGAACAGATTGTCTTTCCCATTTGTTATTTATACCCAGCCATTTACACACTTTCTCTGATGAAAATGGTAAAAATGGGGATAGTAAGACTGCCAAATTTGCAATAATCTGAACACATTGATAAAGTGTATTTTCACATGCTTTCTTATCAGTAGTTCTGGTAATCCAAGGCTGTTCTGTATCAAAAAACTTATTTGCATTTCTTACAAAGTCAAATATTTCAGCAATTGCGTCTTTGAAAGAACCGTTCTCAATCTGCCTGCCAACAGAAACAAACAATTCATCTATCTGATTATTTATAGATGAATTATCTATTCCCTTTGGTATAATGCCATCAAAATATTTTGTAATAAATGCTAATGAACGGTTCACAAAATTTCCGTATGCTCCAAGTAGTTCACCATTGTGACTATGAACATATTCTCTCCACGAAAAATCTGCATCTTTCTTTTCCGGACCATTTGCTAAGAAAAAGTAACGAATTGAATCTGCTTCATAATTATCTAACAGTTCCTTAACCCAGATTGCATAATTTTGACTGGTAGATATTTTTCTTCCTTCTAAAGTCAGATATTCGCTTGACACTATTCTGTCCGGCAAATGCCAATTTAAACCATTACCCAGCAAAAGCGACGGTAAAATAATTGTGTGAAATGGAATATTATCTTTACCGTGCACATAATAATGTTTAGCTTCTTTGCCCCAGAGTTCGTGAAAATCAGCACCTCTCAATTCGGCAGCTACTTTACTTGCAGATAAATATCCCAACACATTTTCTGCCCATATATAAATCGTTTTGTTTTCGTAACCATCTTTAGGAACATTTATTCCCCATTCTAAATCTCTTGTCAAAGCACGGTCTCTTAAACCATCATCTATATACTTATTTGTAAAGGCAATAGCATTTTTTCTCCATTTGGGATGATTATCAACCAGTGCCCTTAGTTCAGCCTGTAATTCAGTAATAGCTATATATAAGTGTTTTGAATTTTTAAAGCTTATAGGCTTTCCACATACTGCACAAATTGGCTCTGCAAGATTCTCCGGCTCGAGTACTGTACCACAAGCATCACATTGATCTCCTCTAGTGTCTTTTCCGCATTTTGGACATTTTCCTAACACAAAGCGATCAGCCAAAAAGGATTCACAACTTTCACAATATGCCTGTGGAACCTCTTTTTCGTAAACAAGGCTGCTTTCATACAATTTTTTATGAAATTCCCTTACAAATTTTTTATGCTCCTCCGAAGATGTTTTTGTATATACATCATAACTAAAACCCAGCCTGTTAAAGCATTCCACGAACTCTTCATGATAAAAATCACTAACTTCCTGCGGGGTTCTCTCCTCTTGTTTGGCTCGAAGTGCTACCGGAGTTCCGTGGCAATCACTTCCCGACACAAAATATACATTATCTCCAATAGCCCTGTGGTATCTTGCCAATACGTCTCCGGGCAATAATCCTGCTATGTGACCTATATGCAATGAACCATTTGCATACGGCCATGCACCACCAATTAAAATATTTCTCATCTTACATACCTCATTTCTTGATTTATAGTGATAACTTAGTTTTTTGCGACATTATAAGTCGTTACATTTTCTGCAGTCAAATACCCCGCAGCAAGCTGACAGGGCATCAAATTTGCAACGCAGCAAGCTGCGGGGTATTTGACCCTCGCGGCAGTCGCCAAATGTCTGCAAGCAGCCACTTGGCTCGTTGCTCGCGGGAATAAAAAAGCCCTCCTCTCTGAAAAATTTCTTTTTCAGGGACGAGAGCAAATGCTTCGTGTTACCACCCTAAATTCACCTATACCTCACGATATAAGCCTTATCAACTACGGATGAGAAATGATTCATCGATAGTCTATCACTGTAACGGGTGCACCCGTCGTAGCCTTGGCATAATAGCTTCGGTACGCAGCTCCGAGACCATTTTCAGCAGTTCCTTCTGTGTCTGCTCTCACCTAATCAGACTCTCTGTAACATATCTAACTACTTACTTTTCTCTTCATAGCCTTTGGTAATACTTTTGTAAATCATACAACGAATTTATCATTTTGTCAATGTTTCTCCAGGCACTGACTGTTAATAAGTCAAATACCCCGCAGCAAGCTGACGGGGCATCAAATTTGCAACGCAGCAAGCTGCGGGGTATTTGACCCTCGCGGCAGTCGCCAAATGTCTGCAAGCAGCCACTTGGCTCGTTGCTC
>JAAVHZ010000047.1 GCA_014799465.1 Lachnospiraceae bacterium
ATTATTCACCTCAAGCTTAGTATCCCTACTTTTTACTTTTCTAAACTTGAAGATATGGGGTTGACCTAAAGGTTTCGCCTTAAGGCGAGGGTTTTAACCCCATTATACAGACAATAAATTTCCAAAATAAAATTATTACATAATCAAAACTTTTTCCATAAAATTGTACTAAACAGATATTTTCTGAAATCTACATAGATAGCATAATATACTAAACAAAATATATGTAATATTGCTTAATATCCATCTTAAACATGGTGCTAGCATCGTGTCATAAAATATCACTATATGGATGGTTTGATAAATTATAGATACTGTTCGCATGAGTAAACAATACCGTAATCTGATTTTACACCATGCGAAGATAATTTTGTGTGTACCCTTTCTCCCTCATTGCGTTCTGCCACTGGATAATATCTGACAGAGTGATTTTACATTTATTTTCTTATTTTGGAAATATGGCAGAATATGAGATTCAATCATATATCTTTCTATACAGTTATCACAATATGTAATTTATCTATATGTTCGTAATACCGAAATTTCCTTTATACTCTTATTTTGTATATTATCCATTAGTATATGCTCTAAGGCCTTATTAATTTCTTTAGGAACATCAGCAACCCAAAGCAACGAATATCTAGTAAAATTAATTAATAGACCAATGAAAATGGCTAATGTTTCATCACCACAATTCAACATAACATATTTATTAAAGTCATCACTTGGAAATCCCTCAATATTACTATCTGTTGCCTGAAGAATAATTGTCCTTTTACTATATAAAATAATTGCATTGGGCAAAAGATTAGATGGTATATCTATGTTTTTCAAATAATCTAAAACAGTTGATGCTTCTACACTGTCATAAGCAAAAATTATACCAAAATATGGATTTCTATCCGTATTATCTGGCAAATCATAATTTTTAATAGAAACAAATGGTGTCACAGTCCACGAATGTGTTCCTTCACGTTTAAGACTCTTCATTGACTTAATATTTTTTATAGTCTTTATTAACTCATCTCTATTCAAAAACAATTTAATTTCTATATTGCCATAAATAGATTCACAGGGAAATTGTATGTAATTATCTATATACGTAATTATGTACGAAAAAACACTATCATAGACCACTAAATCTAACTGTTTACTGGTATTTCCTTCACTGTCAAATGTCTCCCCTCCTGACAATCCATAACAAGATGGCAAAAAAGGTCTAATAACTTTATTGACAATATTTTCTCTTACTATACCCTTACTGCCATTATGCAATATATTTTTACTCTGTTCAAAATATCCTTCAAGAATCTTTCCCGATTTAATTAATGCAGAATAATAATTCATCGCAGTTTTTTCATATCCTATTCTCAATTTAAAACCTATAATAAAAAATTTAGAACCAAATTAGAACCACAAACCCTCTTTTATTAAATTCTAAGTTTGAAAAAGGGCTTCCCGATTTCTCGGAAAGCCCCATAATATCTAGCTTTTTCTAATTACTCAATAATTGTAGCAACCTTACCAGAACCTACTGTTCTACCACCTTCACGGATAGCGAAACCAAGTCCCTGCTCCATAGCGATTGGGTGGATAAGTTCTACAGTCATTTCTACGTTATCACCAGGCATGCACATTTCTGTACCTGAAGGTAATTCACAAACACCTGTTACGTCTGTTGTTCTGAAGTAGAACTGTGGACGGTAGTTGTTGAAGAATGGAGTATGACGTCCACCTTCGTCTTTTGTTAAAACGTAAACCTGAGCTGTAAACTTCTTATGACATGTTACTGAACCTGGTTTAGCAACAACCTGACCTCTTTCGATATCTGTTCTCTGAACACCACGAAGAAGTGCACCGATGTTATCACCAGCCTGAGCCTCATCAAGAAGCTTTCTGAACATTTCGATACCTGTTACAACTGTCTTACGAACATCTTCCTGAACACCAAGGATTTCAACTTCGTCATTGATGTGGAGTGTTCCTCTTTCTACTCTACCTGTAGCAACAGTACCACGTCCTGTAATTGTGAATACGTCCTCAACAGGCATTAAGAATGGCTTATCTGTATCTCTTTCAGGATCAGGAATATATTCGTCAACTGCTGCCATTAATTCCATAATCTTGTCGCCCCATTCTCCCTTAGGATCTTCAAGAGCTTTAAGAGCTGAACCCTGGATAATTGGAGTATCATCACCTGGGAACTCATATTCATTTAATAAGTCTCTGATATCCATCTCAACTAATTCAAGAAGTTCAGGATCATCAACCATATCACACTTGTTCATGAATACAACGATATAAGGTACACCTACCTGACGGCTTAAAAGGATGTGCTCTTTTGTCTGAGCCATAACACCATCAGTAGCAGCAACAACAAGGATAGCACCATCCATCTGTGCAGCACCTGTAATCATGTTCTTAACGTAGTCAGCATGTCCCGGACAGTCAACGTGTGCATAATGTCTGTTATCTGTCTCATACTCAACGTGAGCTGTAGAGATAGTGATACCTCTTTCTCTTTCTTCTGGAGCTTTATCAATATTCTCGAAATCTACAGCAGCGTTTCCTTCAACTCTTTCACTAAGAGTCTTTGTGATAGCAGCTGTTAAAGTAGTCTTACCATGATCTACGTGACCAATTGTACCAATATTACAATGTGGTTTATTTCTTTCAAATTTAGCTTTAGCCATTTTGTAATTCCTCCTTAAAAATCTGATTTATTTTGTACCCTTTAGGTACTTACCCTTTAGGGCATTACCCTCTTTGGGCTTAGGCTATTTTAGATTATATTTCAAATTAGAAATATTTTCAAGTATTAATTGCACTTTATGGCAATTATTTCTTCTTTTCGTTAATAATCTTTTCCTGAACAGACTTTGGTACCTGCTCATACTTCTCAAAGAACATTGAGTAGTTACCACGTCCCTGTGTTTTGGAACGAAGATCTGTTGAATAACCGAACATTTCTGCAAGTGGTACGAAACCTCTTACAATCTTACCGCCTCCAAGGTCATCCATACCTTCAATACGTCCGCGGCGTCCGTTAATATCACCGATTACATCACCCATATATTCTTCAGGCATTGTAACTTCTACTCTCATGATTGGCTCAAGTAATACAGGATTTGCCTTTGCCATAGCATCCTTGAATGCCATAGAACCTGCAATGTGGAATGCCAACTCACTTGAATCCACTTCATGGTATGAACCATCCCATACAATAGCTTTTACACCAAGTACAGGGAATCCTGCAAGTACACCTGCTTGAGCAGCTTCTTCAATACCTTCGCCGACTTTAGGAATGTATTCCTTAGGAATAGCTCCACCGACAACCTGTGATTCAAACTCAAATGTCTTCTCACCGTTAGGATCCATTGGCTCAAATTTAACTTTACAGTGTCCGTACTGTCCACGTCCACCTGACTGCTTAGCATATTTACTGTCTACGTCTACAGCCTTTGTGAAAGTCTCTTTATATGCAACCTGCGGTGCACCGACTTTAGCATCTACCTTAAACTCACGAAGAAGTCTGTCTACGATAATTTCCAGATGAAGTTCTCCCATTCCGGCGATAATAGTCTGACCTGTTTCATGGTCTGTATGTGCCCTGAATGTCGGATCTTCTTCAGCAAGCTTTGCCAAGGCCTCGCCCATCTTGCCCTGACTGTCTTTTGTCGCAGGCTCAATAGCAAGCTCGATAACAGGCTCTGGGAATTCCATTGATTCGAGAATAACCGGATGCTGCTCATCACAAATTGTATCACCTGTAGCTGTTGTTTTAAATCCAACTGCCGCAGCAATATCTCCTGAATAAACCTTATCAAGTTCTTCTCTCTTATTTGCGTGCATCTGAAGAATACGTCCTACACGTTCCTTCTTGCCCTTAGTAGCATTTAATACATAAGAACCTGAATTTAAAGTTCCTGAGTATACTCTGATAAATGCAAGCTTTCCTACGAATGGGTCAGCCATAATCTTAAATGCAAGAGCTGAGAAAGGTTCATCATCTGATGAATGTCTCTCTATTTCATTTCCTTCCATATCTACACCTTTGATAGAAGGTATATCTGTTGGTGCAGGCATAAACTCTAATATAGAATCGAGTAATTTCTGTACACCTTTATTTCTGTAAGCTGAACCACAACATACAGGAACTGCAGTACACTCACATGTTCCTTTTCTGAGTGCCTTTTTAAGTTCTTCTTCTGAAGGTTCTTCGCCTTCAAGATATTGCATCATAAGGTCATCATCCAACTCGCAGACCTTCTCTACAAGTTCAGTTCTGTATAATTCAGCATCATCTTTCATATCTTCTGGAATATCTTCTATAGAAATATCATCACCCTTATCATCATTGTAGATGTAAGCTTTCATTTCAAATAAATCGATAATTCCCTTAAAATCATTTTCCTTACCTATTGGTAACTGAGTAACAATTGCATTCTTACCCAGACGTGTCTTTATCTGTTCTACAGCATTGTAGAAATCTGCACCTAAGATATCCATCTTATTGATGAATGCCATACGTGGTACATTGTATGTGTCCGCCTGACGCCAAACATTCTCAGACTGTGGCTCAACACCACCCTTTGCACAGAAAACACCTACAGCACCATCAAGTACACGTAATGAACGTTCAACTTCAACAGTAAAGTCAACGTGTCCCGGTGTATCAATAATGTTAATACGATGCTCTAAAGCATTAGGTGCCGGTTTATTTTCTTTCTGTAATGTCCAGTGACATGTTGTAGCAGCGGAAGTAATTGTGATACCTCTTTCCTGTTCCTGCTCCATCCAGTCCATTGTAGCAGTTCCTTCATGAGTATCACCAATTTTATAATTAACACCGGTATAATATAAGATACGCTCTGTTAATGTAGTCTTACCCGCATCAATATGAGCCATAATACCAATGTTTCTTGTTCTTTCAAGTGGATATTCTCTTCCAGCCAAGGTTACTTCCTCCTTATATATTTTAAACTATGCAGCATCATTCTGCCAATCAGAATCTATAATATGCCAAGGCAAAGCTTTCTCACCAGAAAACTTCTGCTTACTAGAATCTGTAATGTGCCAAGGCAAATCCTTCGCACCAGTAGTCTTCTGCTTACTAGAATCTGTAATGTGCGAAGGCTTTATTTGCCTCAGCCATCTTGTGCATATCTTCTTTCTTCTTTACAGATGCACCTGTATTATTTGCTGCATCAAGAATTTCATTAGCAAGCTTTTCTTCCATTGTCTTCTCGCCTCTGTTACGAGAATACGTTGTAAGCCAACGAAGTGCTAAAGCCTGTCTTCTGTCTGCTCTTACTTCGATTGGTACCTGATAAGTAGCACCACCGATACGTCTTGCCTTAACTTCAAGTACAGGCATAACGTTATTCATAGCTTCTTCGAATACATCGATTGCCGGTTTGCCGGCTTTTTCTTCGACTCTTGCAAATGCACCATATACAATCTTCTGTGCAACACCTTTTTTACCGTCTAACATAATGTTATTGATAAGTTTAGTTACAACCTTGTTATTGTACAATGGATCTGCTAATACGTCTCTTTTTTGAGTATGTCCTTTACGTGGCACGGTTCTTCCCTCCTTAATAATCTTAATTAATTCATCGGTACTCACTTTGTTGTGTTCGCGCACGGTCTAAAATAATTGTAAAACGTTCTATATAATATAAACTATAAACAATATTTCTAATTCCGGGCACTGATTCATTCAACCTGTGATTAAATATTATCCTATTTTGCGTCCTTTGGTCTCTTAGCACCATACTTAGAACGAGCCTGACGTCTCTTTGCAACACCTGCTGTATCAAGTGTTCCTCTGACGATATGATATCTTGTACCTGGTAAATCCTTTACTCTTCCACCACGGATAAGAACAACACTATGTTCCTGAAGGTTATGACCTTCACCCGGAATGTAGCTTGTTACCTCGATACCATTTGAAAGACGAACTCTGGCAATCTTTCTGAGAGCTGAGTTAGGCTTCTTAGGAGTAGCTGTCTTAACTGCTGTACAAACACCTCTCTTCTGTGGAGAAGCTGTATCAATAGCTTTCTTCTGTAAAGAGTTATATCCCTTTAAGAGTGCTGGTGCAGTTGACTTCTTTTCAGCTGTTTTTCTTCCTTTTCTTACTAACTGGTTAAATGTAGGCATGCGTTTTCACCTCCTGTTAGAATTATTGTTTGTAGTCACATTCTCTACATTTATGTATATGAACACAATATGCCCATACACACGCTTTTTCATTATATCCATGCAATTATCAAATGTCAATACCTTTAATAATTTTTATAACTATTTTGGTAACAATTCAGCCATGCAGAGAATAATATATAATAATTTCGTGGGAGCTTGCTCACTAAGAAATTATTATATATTATTCTCTATAGGGCGGACGCCCGACATGAATAATTTGCCGGCA
>JAAVHZ010000048.1 GCA_014799465.1 Lachnospiraceae bacterium
AACAGTTCAGCCATGCCATTGTCGGGCGTCCGCCCTATAGAGAATAATATATAATAATTTCTTAGTGAGCAAGCTCCCACGAAATTATTATATATTATTCTCTGCATGGCTGAACTGTTACCAAAATAGAACGATAGAAGAGAGGAAAAATTATGAATTTGCAGTGGTATCCCGGTCATATGACTAAGGCTAAACGTATGATGCAGGAAGATATAAAATTAATAGATTTGGTTATTGAACTGTTGGACGCAAGACTGCCTTTAAGCAGCAGAAATCCCGATATAGATACACTGGGACAGGGAAAGTCTAGACTGATTCTTCTTAATAAAGCAGATTTGGCGGATAAATCATTGAATGATAAATGGGAAGAGTGGTTTAATGAAAAGGGCTTTTTTGTAGTCCAGATTAATTCAAAAAACGGCAGTGGGATTAAGTCTATTAATGGAGTAATACAGCAGGCATGCAGTGAGAAGATAGAGAGAGACAGACGCAGAGGGATACTTAACAGACCAGTAAGGGCTATGGTGGTAGGCATACCTAATGTGGGCAAATCCACATTTATAAATGCATATGCAGGAAAAGCATGTGCAAAGACAGGAAATAAGCCGGGAGTGACAAAAGGCAAACAGTGGATAAGGTTAAATAAAAATGTGGAGCTTCTTGATACACCGGGAATATTGTGGCCCAAATTTGAGGACAAGAACGTGGGTTTAAGGCTTGCAATGGCAGGTTCTATAAGAGATGAAATTCTTAATATTGATGAACTGGCACTGGAACTTTTAAAATATCTTCATAAAGAATATCCGGGAATGACAGGGATAAGGTTTAAAGTAGAAGAGTCAGAAAATCCTTTGGATACATTGAAAAGCATAGCACAGATAAGAGGATGTGTTCTAAAAGGAGGAGAGTCTGATTTATCCAAGGCGGCTTCAATAATTATGGAAGAATTCAGAAACGGAAAGATAGGAAGAATTACATTGGAAAAACCATAAAAACAGTGAAAGGTACGGAAAAATCAATGGATAGAAGAGAAACCATCAGTGGTATAAGAGCACAGGCAGATAGTATAGGTATACCTGAGATACAGGAATTTGTGAATATATATGGAGAAGATACAAGAGCAGGCGTTAAAAAGCTGGTGGTTTCGGTTCTCAAAAAAAAGGAAAAGTATGAAAAAGAGATTGCCAGACTTAAAGAAATGCATCATTATGAAAATCAGTATAAGGAATGTTGTTATATATGTGGAATAGATGAAGTCGGAAGAGGACCTTTTGCAGGACCGGTAGTGGCAGGAGCGGTAATACTTCCAAAGGACTGTAATATTTTGTATATAAACGATTCTAAAAAACTGTCAGCTTCTAAAAGAGAAGAATTATATGATGAAATAATGGAGAAAGCACTGGCAGTAGGATTAGGTGTGGTATCTCCGCAGGTTATAGATGATATAAATATATTGCAGGCAACATATGAAGCTATGCGTATTGCCATTAAGAATATGCAGATAACACCCGATATATTATTAAATGATGCAGTTAAGATACCGGAAGTGGATATACCACAGGTATCTATTATAAAGGGTGATGCAAAAAGCATTTCTATAGCGGCTGCCAGCATAGTTGCCAAAGTTACAAGGGACAGAATGATGGTGGAATATGATAAAATATATCCGGAATATAACTTTGCAGGAAATAAGGGGTATGGTTCTGCCGAACATAGAGAAGCATTAAAAAAATATGGTCCATCACCTATACATAGAAATACATTTATTAAAAATCATGTATAAGAAGGTGATATGATGAACATTAATTTAGGTTCATTATTTATAAATAATGAAGGCAACAATATGATGCAGCAGATTCAGCAGACAGATAATGGAGAGATAAAAGAGGCACTTTTAAATGGGAAAATTGCCGATATAAAAAGTCTTTTGCCCGGAATGCTGTTTGAAGGAGATGTTGCAGATATTAAAAACCTTCAGGTGAAGATTATTCTTGATAATAATTCAGTTCTTAATGCTTCAATGAAAGAAGCAGTCAATCTAAATATAGGAGAGCATGTTATATTTCAGGTAAAAGAAAATTCAGGTTCAAAGCTCGTTATAAAACCATTTCAAAGTGATGAAGGAAGTGCAGTTATAACAAAGGCACTTAATACATCAGGTATCACAATTAATCAAAAAAATGTGGCAGTGGTTAAAGAACTTATGGCACAGGGGCAGCCGTTGGATAAAAATACAATAATGGATACGGTCAGGCTGTTTAACAAATTTCCTGAGGCAGAGCTTACGGATATAATAGAACTTAAAAAACATGATATTCCGGTAACGTCAGATAATATTGTCATGTATAAAGCTTATTCCGAAGGAAATGCCAATATATCTGAAAATCTTGCAAATGTTGCAGATGATGTACCCAAAGTGATTGAAAATATATTAAGTGAAAGTGATAATTCACAAACGATGAATGTGGTATCGGATATTCTCGATATAATTATGCCCGAAGAGTCATCTGATGCCATAAATCCGTATGATAATATCGTAGCAGTTAATGAAAGTGAAAATGTTCAAGTATCAGGAGATATAAAGACCGGGCAGGAGCTTCAAGAAAACGAAAAGTTTCAGCCGGTATCAAAAGAACATTCTGAAGTTCAAATGGGAGAAACTGTTCAGAATGATTCAAAAACTTATGAGACTAAGGTTCAGGAACAGCAATATTCAGATAAAATACATGAAGCAGTAGTATCTGAAGATGGCAAGGTTATAAAATCGGTTATTAGTAAAGAAAGTACAGAGCAGCAGAAATCAATTAAAATATTTGAACCTCAGGAAAAACAGGTTCAGGAATATGGCAGGGTTGATAGCAGTGTTTCAAAAAGTATGCAAATTCCTACGGAAACATTTACTAAGGTGTTAAAAGAGATGCCGTCAGAAATGTCAAAGGAAATGCCGTCAGAAATGTCAAAGGAAATACCATCAGAAGTATCAGAAGAAATACCGTCAGAAATACCAGGAAAAGTTCCATCAGAAATATCAAAGGAAGCACCTGTGCAAGTGCCTGTTAAAAATGAAGATAAATTAGCATCAGCAATAAAATTTTTTGAAAATATTGCAGAGAAAGTCGAAAAAGATAAAAATATAGATATGAAGTCTGTTAAACAGCATATATTAAAAATATTTGAGGAGTCTGAACCTGAGCAGCGAAAAGTAATGGCAGAAAGTGAGCCTTTTAAAAAGCTGGTTCACAATGCCATAAAGAAGAATATGTTTATAAAACCTGATATTATAAGAGAATCAGATAACCCGAAGGAAGAAATTGGGAAATTGTATGAAAAGGTAAAGGAGCAGCTTGAAAGGTTGTCAGAATCCGTAAAGGATGCTGTTTCTAAGGGGATGTTAAATGAAAAGCAGTCCTCCACATTATTAAACAATATCAAAACAACTAACCAGAACCTTAACTTTATGAATGAACTTAACCATATGGCTTCATATATACAGATTCCGGTTAAATTCACAGGTCAGGAAGCAGCCGGTGAATTGTATGTGTATAACAGAAATGTAAAGAAAACGGTGGAAGAGGGTATAAGTGCATTTTTACATTTTGATTTGGAGAATCTGGGGGTTACGGATATACGGATAAATCTTAAAAATAAAGGATTAAGGATTGGTTTTGAACTGGGTGATGTGGTATCGGTTAAACTGGTTGAAAAACATATTGATGAACTGCTTAGCCGTCTTAAGGAAAAAGGATATTCCGTAAATTGCAGCGTAGAACATAAAGATAAAACTGATAACAACAGCTTGGAAAAAATATTTGAGCAGGATAAGAAACAGGTATCCATAAAGAGATATACATTGGATATAAGAACTTAAAGGAGGGGATAGAGTATGGCAGATAAAAAGAAAACGGCAATTGCATTACAGTATGAAAAGGGATTTGATGCACCTACAGTAGTGGCTACAGGAAAGGGGATACTTGCTGAAAAGATAATAAGTAAAGCAGGAGAGGAGAATGTGCCTATATATAAAGATGAGAAGCTTGCGAAGTCTCTTAGTTCGTTGGAGATAGGTGATACAATTCCGCCTGAATTGTATGGAGTTGTGGCGGAGATACTGGTATTTGTTGATAATATGGATAGATTACGGGATAAGGTACTATAATTAAGGGGTTTAATATTGAAAGAGAAAAATAAACGAAAAATAGGAACAAAATATGAAGAAATAGCAGCTAACTATTTAAAAGAACAGGGATATAAGATTATAGAGAGAAATTATCATAATAAATATGGTGAGTTAGATATTTTAGCAGAGAAAGATTTTACTTTAATAGTGGTGGAGGTTAAATTTCGTTCCAATGATTTATTTGGTGATCCGTCAGAAGCGGTAGATAGGAATAAACAATATAGAATTTACAGGACTACGATGTTTTATTATATGGAACATGGATATGAATTGGATTATCCATGTAGATATGATATAATAGCAATATATGGAAACGGAACAATTAAGCATATAGAGAATGCTTTTGAATGTTGAAAGGTGATATTAATATGGATAATTATGGAGAATTGAATTTAAATGGAGTTGTATTTGAATTAGATAAAAATATAAGAAGAGAAAACAAATTTTATATTTTTGAGAGTGATGAATATGAAGGTATGATAACAGTATCCATGGATGTTTACTTTCAGAAAAAAGAATATGAAAATGAAATCGTTTCACCATCTATCTCTATTAATGAACATAAGACAAATGTTTCTGAAGTTGAGAAGTTGATTGGACAGTGTTTTAAAGTAGATACAGTTGAAGAGGCAGATGAACGAGAAGATACTTTTTATATATTCGAACATGAACCAATAGAAAAGTATGAATTTAAAATTCTTGAAATAAGTGAAATGAAAGTTCACATTCAAATAAAAGGAACTGCAATTGTAGATGGATACGCACAGCCTTATGAAACAGCAGATTTTTCTGGCGATTTTTGGTTGTCATTAAGTAAGTGATGAAAATTATAGTGTGTTCGGAGGTTTAATGTGAATTATCTTGATAATATAATGAAAAATAAAGTACCCGTAATTACATTTGATTCATTAAGCAGTACCAGTCTGGTCAGCCATGGATTTTCTACCAGAAAAGGCGGTGTAAGTAAAGGATATTTTTCCACCATGAATCTGGGGTTAACACGTGGTGATAATGAAAATGATGTAAAAGAGAATTTCAGGATAATGGCAGAGGTACTTGAAATGCCATACGAAGATATGGTGCTTTCACACCAGACACATACCGTAAATGTACGAATAGTCACGTCTGAAGATAAAGGGAAAGGAATTATAAAACCAAAAGATTATAATGATGTTGACGGACTTATAACAAATGTACCGGGTATACCTTTAGTTACATTTTATGCCGATTGTGTACCTCTGTTTTTTCTTGATACTAAGAATAAAGTGATTGCATTGTCTCATTCAGGATGGCGTGGTACGGTTAATAAAATGGGATGTGTGACCGTAAAAACAATGGAGAAAGAATATGGAAGCAGACCGGAGGATATAATAGCATGTATAGGACCATCTATATGTCAGAAATGTTATGAAGTAAGCAAGGATGTGGCAGACGAATTTGAGAAAGCGTTTAAAAGCAGCGAAATGTTTTATAGAAAAGAAAACGGGAAATACCAGCTTGATTTGTGGAAGGCGAATGAAATGGTGCTTTTAGAAGCAGGGATTGATATATCGCATATTGAGAACAGAAGGATATGTACATGCTGTAACAGTAATCACCTTTTTTCGCATCGTGCATCTAATGGAAAACGTGGAAATCTTGGTGCATTTATGATGCTTAAAACGTGATATAAATAAAATCAATACTTTACAATTCAAATTAAATATTGTAGAATCAAGCGGAAAAGGAAATTGTATCGTGCAGATTTTATGAGGCATAAAGATGGAGGTATAAAATGAGTAAACCTATAGTAGCCATAGTGGGACGTCCGAACGTGGGAAAATCCACGCTGTTCAATGCTCTGGCTGGAGAAAAGATATCCATAGTAAAAGATACTCCCGGAGTTACACGTGACAGGATATACGCAGATGTTACATGGCTTAATTATACATTTACTATGATAGATACCGGAGGTATTGAGCCTGATTCAAAGGATATAATATTGTCCCAGATGAGGGAACAGGCAGAGATTGCCATGGAGACTGCAGATGTTATTATATTTATGACAGATGTAAGACAGGGACTTGTAGATGCTGACTCTAAAGTTGCAGATATGCTTAGAAGAAGCCGTAAGCCGGTTGTACTTGTTGTAAATAAGGTGGACAGTTTTGAAAAGTATATGCCGGATGTATATGAGTTTTACAATCTTGGAATAGGAGATCCTATGCCTATATCAGCAGGCTCACGTCTCGGTATGGGAGAACTGTTAGAAAAAGTAACTGATTATTTTAAAGATATGGATAATCTTGATGATGATGATGAGAGACCGCGAATAGCCATAGTAGGAAAACCGAATGTAGGAAAATCTTCAATTATAAATAAGCTTCTTGGCAAAAACCGTGTTATCGTATCAGATATTGCCGGAACTACAAGAGATGCCGTTGATACAGAGATAGTAAGGGATGGTAAAGAATATATATTTATAGATACTGCGGGCTTAAGGCGAAAGTCAAAGATAAAGGAAGAACTTGAAAGATACAGCATAATAAGAACCGTAACGGCAGTTGAAAGAGCAGATGTGGTGGTAATTGTTATTGATGCAGTAGAAGGTGTTACGGAACAGGATGCAAAAATAGCGGGAATAGCCCATGACAGAGGAAAAGGTATATTAATTGCTGTTAATAAGTGGGATGCAGTTGAAAAAAATGATAAAACAATATATGAATACACTGACAGGATAAGACAGGTGCTTTCATTTATGCCATATGCCGAGATAATGTTTATTTCAGCAGTTACAGGGCAGAGGCTTAATAAAATGTTTGACTGGATAGATACTATTATACAGAATCAGAATATGCGTGTTGCTACGGGAGTTCTTAATGAAATCATGACAGAAGCAGTTGCGTTACAGCAGCCGCCTTCAGATAAAGGGAAAAGGCTTAAATTGTTTTATATGACACAGGTAGCAGTAAAGCCACCAACATTTGTGATTTTTGTTAATTCCAAAGAACTTATGCATTTTTCTTACACACGTTATATAGAAAATAAAGTCAGGGAAGCCTTTGGATTCAGGGGTACTGCATTGAAATTTATTATACGGGAAAGAAAGGAAAATTAGGATGGAGCGTATATGGTGTATTTTGATTGGTTATGTTTTTGGACTTTTTCAGACCGGATATATTTATGGTAAATTAAATCATATTGATATCAGGGATTACGGAAGCGGAAATGCAGGGACTACCAATACAATGAGATTATTGGGTAAGAAAGCAGGCATAATTACATATCTTGGAGACAGTTTTAAGGCGGTATTTGCGATTATAGCTGTATACTTTATATTCAGGAATAGTCCGGAAAGTATGATGATATTAAAACTATATACAGGTCTGGGTGTAATTCTCGGACATAATTTTCCGTTTTATATGAAGTTCAGAGGTGGTAAAGGAATAGCAGCTACATCAGGAGTAATAGCAGGATTGGGAGATTGGCGTCTTATATTACTGGCACTTTTTACATTTGCAATAGTTACGGTTATTTCAAAATATGTATCATTAGGTTCTTTATGTATGGCAGCAGGCTTTTTTGCAGAGTTTGTAATATTTTCATTTACAGGAATGATAAAATTAAATGGTACGGACATGATAGAAGGCATATTGATAGCGTTTATTATATCTGCACTGGCATTTATAAAGCATCATGGCAATATAGTAAGGCTTATTAACGGAACAGAAAGAAAGATTGGTCAGCCAAAATCAGAATAATATTATATGTATAGAATGGAGGAAAGGTATGTCAGATATTACAATATTAGGAGCAGGAGGCTGGGGGTTAGGTATTGCCATTCTGCTTAATAATAATGGTCATAAGGTTACTATGTGGTCAGCTCTTGAGAACGAGATAGAGATGTTAAAAAAAGACAGGGAGAACAAAAATAGTCTTCCCGGCATAAAAATTTCAGAGGATATCAATTTGACTTCTAATCTTGAACAAGCCGTAAAGGATAAAGATATGATAATTATGGCTGTTGCGTCATCATATACAAGGCAGACAGCAGCGAAACTTAAAGGTCTGGTTAAAGAGAACCAGCTTATAGTAAATGTTGCTAAAGGGGTGGAAGAAAATACTCTGTATACGCTTACAGAAGTTATAAAAGATGAACTTCCTAATGCAAATGTTGCCGTACTTTCGGGTCCGAGTCATGCAGAAGAAGTTGGAAGAGGTATGCCTACAACATGTGTGGCAGGTGCTGACACAAAAGAAACTGCTGAGTATATACAGAATGTATTTATGAGCAACTGCTTCAGAGTGTATATAAGTTCGGATGTTCTGGGAATAGAACTGGGAGGTGCATTAAAGAATGTAATTGCTCTTGCAGCAGGAATAGCAGATGGACTGGGCTATGGTGACAATACAAAGGCAGCACTTATTACAAGGGGAATAAATGAGATTGGAAGACTAGGAGTTGCCATGGGCGGAAAGATTGATACTTTTGCAGGTCTTACGGGAATCGGAGATTTAATAGTTACATGTGCGAGTATGCACAGCAGAAACAGAAGGGCAGGTATACTTATAGGTAAAGGTTACACCATGGAAGAGGCAATGAATGAAGTGCATATGGTTGTGGAAGGGGTTTACTCTGCAAAAGCAGCATTAGCGCTAGGTAAAAAATATAATGTACAACTTCCTATTATAGAAAAGGTAAATGAAATACTGTTTGAAGGACTTGATGCAGGACAGGCAGTAAGTGACTTGATGCTCCGTAATAAGACGGTTGAGAGTTTAGGAGTGTTGTGGCAAACGTGAGAAAAATCTCTTGGTGTGAAATAATATATAGTCTTTATAATAAAAATACCATGACATTTGAAAATTAAATGTCATGGTATTTTTTATTCAGTTATGTTTGCATAACCGGTAGATATGTATGCCGTAGAACCATCAGGCATGATAATGGCATACCACTGTTCATCACTCAGGGAGACAATATATTGATATATTGTACCTGCAATGGCGTTTCCTATAACGGGACTGCCGGTATTCGGAGAATTTCTTATATAGCAGGTTTTATTTATGATTATCTTTGAAGAACTTAATTGCTGTATCATGTCTTCTGCAGAAGCACCGGTAATTATATATTCACTGAAAACATAACCTGTTTTGTTATCATAGGAAATCTTTGTCCAGTTTCCTTCAGTATCCAGAATATCTCCGTAAGTATTTGCGGGTAGTTCACATAATATTTTACCATTAGTCGAAGCATCATCACGCATATATACTTTAGAAGTACTGTTTAATACAAAAAAGCGTTCTTTAGAAATTTCTGTTGTATTATCTGAAGTATTTCCGGTAACTGCTTCTCCTGTTGATTCATATCCGGATTCCAATTCAGAAGAAGTTTTTTCCGGTACAATGTTTTCAGTTGTTTCGTTATGCCCTAATATGGTTTTATCAGATTTGCCGGAGTCATCATTTGTGGAAAATATACCTGCTAAACCACATAAGAAAGAAATGGATATTATTATTATATCTGCGGATATCAGGCACAATATGAACTTTAGGCTTTTTCTCATTATAAGGTATCCTTTCTGTTATAATGTTAATTGTCATCTTTTTTATGTATGATGACAGGTTCGGATACGGATTCAATATCATCCTGATATGAATATGCATCAGGCATTGAGTATGCATCCGGTTTTAGTGAGGCGGTTAACTGTGATACACGGTCTGATGCTCCTCCATCAATTTTTAGGAATAAAGAATATATTTCTAATAATATGAAAACAGATGTGGTAAGCAGCATAAAAAGTGCAAGATTAGCATATCCCAGAAGAATGCTTATGGCACATGATGTAAGACCAATAGAAAAACCACATGCATATATTATTTCTTTTTTATATGAATTCATTTAAAACCTCCTTATATAATTTATAATAACTATTTAATATAATATCATACTATAAACAGAGTGTCAAAAATTCAAGATTGATTTTAATATATAAAATTTTCTTAAATAATTCTATAATTCTTTGATTTTCGTCATTAATAATGATATTATATTTAAAAATGTATTTGAAAGGAAAAATATAATGAAAAAGTTACAAAAAGCACTGTTTACTATACTTATACTAATCATGATTACATTTGCATCTGCATGTTTTAAAAAAAGTGATGTAGAAACAGTAATAGTGCCCGAAGATGCGGTTACAAATGAAATATCAGGCAAATATAAAAATTCTTCTGATGAGAATATCTGGCAGTTTAATGCAGATGGTTCCCTTTTAATAACCAGTAATTCCGAATCATCAGGACAGTATGATGTAAAATATAAGGACTCATCAATGTATTTGATTAATGTGGATGGTGCAGCAATAGAATTTTATTATCTTAAAAAAGATAATGGAAATATTGAGATTACCATAAATGGTAAAAATGCAGATACATCTGAACTTGAGCCAATAGAAGAGCAGAGCGGTTCTGAAAATTAATATGATAAAACTAATTGACAAGTTTGGTATCGCATGATATATTATATCAGTATGCCGCACAGTGAGGTTAAAGTTCTGTTTTATCGGACACCAAAACTGGCGAGTAATTGAAATAGGAGGTGCCATATGTACGCAATTATAGCAACAGGTGGTAAGCAGTACAAAGTATCAGAAGGCGATGTTATCAAAGTTGAAAAGCTTGGTAAAGAAGCCGGCGAGACAGTAACATTTGATGAGGTTCTTCTTGTGAACAACGGTGAAGTTGTTGTAGGAAATCCTACAGTTGACAATGCAAGTGTATCAGCTACAGTTGTTTCAGAAGGAAGAGGCAAGAAGATTATTGTGTATAAGTATAAGAGAAAAACTGGATATCACAAGAAAAACGGTCACAGACAGTCTTATACTGAAGTAAAGATTGAAAAAATCAATGCATAATTGTCAATGATTAAGGTTACGGTCTTTAGTGACAAACAGGAAATTAAAGGATTTGAAGTGTGTGGACACGCCGGTTTCAGCGAATCGGGAAATGATATTATATGTGCAGCAGTATCTGTTTTAGCACAGAATACAGCTAATTCTATAGAAGAATTCACACATGATGATTTTGAGACAGAACTCGATGAAGATATAGGAAGACTTAAACTGATGCTTACAGATAATGTAAGCAGTGAGTCTCAGTTGTTAATGAAGTCTTTTGAGCTTGGAATCAATTCAATAATCAATGATGGCAATAGTAATTATATTAAGATAAGATACAAGGAGGTGTAAGCTATGTTAAAAATGAACCTTCAGTTATTCGCTCATAAAAAGGGAATGGGTTCTACAAAAAACGGTAGAGATTCAGAATCAAAGAGGTTAGGTGCTAAAAGAGCAGACGGACAGTTTGTAAAAGCTGGAAATATTCTTTATAGACAGCGTGGAACACATATTCATCCAGGTACGAATGTAGGCAGGGGTGGAGATGATACATTATTTGCCTTAACAGATGGTGTAGTAAGATTTGAAAGAAAAGGCAGAGATAAAAAACAGGTTTCTGTTGTTCCTGTATCAGAATAATTTGTTTATTAAGGCTTCAAACTAATAAAAGGTTTGAAGCCTTTTTGCCATAGAAGGAAGGGATAATTATATGTTTGCAGATAGAGCCAGAATATTCATAAAATCAGGCAAAGGCGGAGACGGGCATGTCAGCTTCAGACGTGAGCTGTATGTACCTAATGGCGGACCTGACGGAGGAGACGGCGGACGCGGCGGAGATATTATATTTGAAGTGGATGAGGGAATGAATACCTTATCTGAGTTCAGACATAACAGAAAGTATGTGGCACAGCCTGGTGAAGAAGGAAATAAAAAGAAACAACATGGTAAAGATGGCGAAAGTCTGATTCTTAAAGTCCCTTTAGGCACTGTAATAAAAGAGGATGAGACAGGAAAAGTCATAGCTGATATGTCTGAGCCGGGTATGAAGAAAGTAATCTTAAAAGGCGGACGCGGCGGAAAAGGTAATCAACATTATGCCACTTCTACAATGCAGGTTCCACAGTATGCCCAGCCGGGACAGAAAAGCATGGAACTTTGGATAAGACTTGAACTTAAAGTTATTGCGGATGTGGGGCTGGTTGGCTATCCTAATGTGGGAAAATCCACTTTACTGTCAAGAGTAACTAATGCCAGACCTAAAATTGCCAACTACCATTTCACTACATTGAATCCTAATCTTGGAGTAGTTGACCTTAATGATGGAAAAGGATTTGTTATAGCAGATATACCGGGACTTATAGAAGGAGCATCAGACGGAGTGGGGCTTGGACATGAATTTTTAAGGCATATAGAGCGTACAAAAGTTATTATCCATATGGTAGATGCGGCTTCTACGGAAGGAAGAAATCCAATAGAGGATATTAATAAAATAAATGCAGAACTTGAAGCATATAATCCTGAACTTATAAAAAGACCACAGGTTATAGCTGCAAATAAAATTGATGCTATATATGAAGGCGATGAAAGTCCGGTTGATTTAATTAAGAAAGAATTTGAACCAAAGGGTGTTAAAGTATTTCCTATATCGGCAGTAAGTGGCAAGGGACTGAAAGAACTTTTGTATGCAGTTGATTCTATGCTTAAAAATATGGATTCACAGCCTGTTGTATTTGAGCAGGAATATTTTCCGGGTGAATTTAATGATAATAAGGAAGAGCCTTTATATGTTGAAAAACTGGAAGATGGAATATATTCTGTTGAGGGACCGAGGATAGAGCGAATGTTAGGATATACTAATCTGGAATCGGAAAAGGGATTTATGTTCTTTCAGAACTTTATGAAGAAAAATGGTATATTGGAGGAACTTGAAAATCTGGGCATAACAGATGGTGATACAGTAAAAATATATGGTTATGAGTTTGATTATTATAAATAGTGTTACGGAAGGAAGTTAGAAAATGACAAGTAAACAGAGAGCACATCTAAAAAGTCTTGCCAGTACAATGGAGCCGATATATCAGATTGGAAAGTCCGGAATATCACCTGAACTTACAAAGGGTGTAGATGAGGCATTAGAGGCAAGAGAACTTATTAAAATAAATGTATTAAAAAACTGTATGGATAATCCGAAAGAAATGGCAGCTATTCTTGCAGAAAGAACTAAATCACAGGTTGTACATGTAATCGGAAAAAAAATAATTTTATACAGACAGTCATCTAAAAACCCTAAAATAGAATTGTAGGAATGATTAAATGGATAGAATAGGTATACTTGGTGGAACTTTTAATCCTATACACATTGGTCACCTGATATTGGCAGAAAATGCATATGAACAATATAGTCTTGATAAAGTCTGGATTATGCCTTCAGGAATGCCGCCGCATAAATCAGATTTAGATGTGGTTTCGGCAGAAGTAAGGAGTGCTATGGTGAAACTTTCAATAGCAGGCAACAGACATTTGAAATATTCAGGATTTGAATTGGAACGAAGTGGTTATATATATACAGTTGAAACACTTAAGCTTTTGAAAGATAAATATCCTGATACCGAATTTAATTTTATTATAGGAGAGGATTCATTGGATACTTTTGATAAGTGGCGTATGCCAGAGGAAATTGTAAAACTGGCTAAAATTTTAGTGGCGGTCAGAAGTAATGAGCAAAACATTACCGAAAAGGTCAATAAATTTAATGATTTTTTCAAATGTGATGCAAAAATACTAAATACACCGTTTATTGATATATCATCAAATAATATAAGAAAAAGGGTTGCAGAAGGAAAAAGTATAAAATATATGGTTACTGCTGATGTAGAACGCTATATTTATAATAACGGTCTGTATCAGTATTAAGGATGTGAAATTATATGGCAATGGATATAAAAGATATAAAAAAGGAGTTAAAGAAAGTTCTTACCGATAAACGGTATGAGCATACTCTTGGTGTGGCATATTCTGCGATGTGTCTTGCAATGGTTTATGATACAGATATAAAAAAAGCGGAGCTGGCAGGTCTGCTGCATGATAATGCAAAATGTATGTCAGATGAAAAACTACTTAAAAAGTGCAAGAAGCATAATCTAAATATGTCGGAAATTGAAAAAGAGCAGCCTTACCTTCTTCATGCAAAGCTTGGTGCTTTTTATGCGGGAGAAAAATATGGTGTTTGCGATAAAGATATTATTTCGGCGGTATATTATCATACAACAGGTCATCCGGACATGACTATGCTGGAAAAAATAATATTTGTGGCAGATTATATCGAACCCGGAAGAAATAAGGCACACAACCTTAGCGAAATCAGAAAATTGTCATTTTCAGATATAGATAAGGCAGTATATAGAATTACAGAAGATACGATTCGGTATCTTAATAATGATAAACGCAAATTAGATGGAATGACTGAAAAGACATATCATTATTATAAAAATATCATTGAAAACAGATAAGTTTTATGGAGGTAGAAATATGGATTCAAAGGAAAAATCCAGAATAGCAGTTGAAGCCTTAAAAGATAAGAAGGGCATAGATATAAAAGTTCTTGATATAAGTAAGGTCTCTGTTATGGCAGACTATTTTATAATAGCCAGCGGAAGTAATAAAAATCAGGTTCAGGCAATGACTGATAACGTTGAGGATGAGCTTGCCAAAAATAAGGTATACAGCAATCATGTAGAGGGATATGGAACAGGTAACTGGATATTACTTGACTATGGAGATATTATTATCCATATTTTTAATGAGGAAGACAGATTGTTCTATGATCTTGAGAAAATATGGCGTGATGGTGTTGAGATTGAATTTTAAAAATAATCAAATACCTTGCTGCTTGCGGCGGGTATTTGATTATTTTTTATCATAAATTACTTCATTAGTCTTAAAAGACCTATTGTTTTTCCTAATATTATGCAGTCATCAACTATAATTGGCTCCATTGAGTCATTTTCCGGCTGAAGACGTATATGACCATCTTCTTTATAAAAAGTCTTTACTGTTGCAGAGTCTTCCACAAGTGCAACTACAATATCTCCGTTTACGGCAGTACTCTGCTGTTCTACGATAATAGTGTCTCCGTTGAATATCCCTGCATTTATCATGCTGTTTCCTTTGACTTTAAGCATAAATGTAGATTTGTTGGACAAAAGGTCTGCAGGTATGGGAAAATATCCTTCTATATTTTCAGTTGCTAAAAGAGGCTGTCCCGCAGCTACAGTTCCTATTATTGGAATATTTGCGACTTCTCTTCTGGAAAGATTAAAATTTTCATCTACGATTTCTATAGCACGTGGTTTAGTAGGGTCTCTGTGTATATATCCGTTTTTTTCCAAAGTAGACAAATGGGAATGAACGGACGAAGTTGATTTGAGATTTACAGCAGAGCAGATCTCACGTACTGATGGCGGGTAGCCTTTATTAAGTATTTCTGATTTCATAAAATCAAGTATTTCCTGCTGCTTGGCAGTTATTTTTCCATATGACATTTATTAGTCCTCCTGACGTATTTCTTTAATTATTTACTAGTATAACATATGTTCGAAAAAAATACAAACAAATGTTCATAAAAATATTGACAAACAAATGTTCAGATTATATAATACAAACATAAGTTCCGAATAAATGTTCGAAGTACGAAAGGTGTGGTGTATTATGAAAAACAGAAAGATATGTTATATGGTGCCGGCTGTTATACTATTTATTGCCATAATAACGATTATGGCAGGATTTAAGGCAAATGCACAGGATAAAAAGATACCTGAGGGTGTGTATAAATATTATAGAACAATAGAAGTTAATAGTGGAGATACGTTGTGGAGTATAGCAGATAAATATGCAGATTCATCTTATATAAGTAAAGAGAATTATATAAATGAGATAAAAAAAATAAATAATATTTCAGGTGATACAATACATAGTGGAAGTTATCTGACAATATCATATTATTCAGAGGAATTTAAATAGTAGAATCATAAAAATAATAGCATGGGAATATAATATATAGTGCACATATGGAGTTATGGTTTAGCCAAATGTTAATTTGTATTCTATAGTTTATTTTAATGTCAGGTATTTGGTTTGAGTTTCCGCAATTTTTAAATTCTAATAAATTGAATTAATAAAATGATGCGGATTTATACATAAAAGATAAATTGCGGAAATTCAAGAAAAATAGACTTGACAGGTAAAATAAAGATTATTTAAAATGAGATTAGAACTACAGAATACAAAATGACATGAGGTGGAATTTAATGCAGGTTATCAAACATTTCCTGACAATAACCAGACATAGGCATTTGGTTATAAAAAATTGTTTTAAAGCCGGAATACCACTACAGGGTTTAAAACATGATTTGTCAAAATATACTCTTTCTGAATTCATTCCGGGAGCTATTCATTATCAGGGAAACAGGAGTCCTAACGAGGGCGAGAGAGAAACATATGGATATTCAAAGGCATGGATGCATCATAAAGGCAGGAATAAGCATCATTTTGAATACTGGACTGATTACAATACAGTTACTAAAAAATTAAGTCCTGTTAAAATGCCATATAAATATGTTGTAGAAATGTTTTGTGACAGGGTTGCAGCAAGCAAAACATATATGAAATCGTCATATACGGATAGTGCACCATTAGAATATTTTGAAAGAGGTAAAAATAATCGGCTTATTCATCCGGAGACTTCAGATACTATTGAGAAATTATTAAAGATGCTGAGTGAAAAAGGCGAAGACTATACTTTTGGATATATTAGACATTCTTTAAAAAAGCTTTGACATACTTAAGAAAAGATGTATAATTAATATGTGCTTTTGTGCATATATCAATTTAAAAAATGAAGTATTAAAAGTAGGAGGATTTTATAAGATGAGGGCAGTCGAGCTCAATTTAAATTCAATGGAGAAGGTACGCACATTTTTTAACAGAATTACTAATATGAAAGGTGATTATGATATTGAGCAGGGAAGAAAGTATATAGATGCAAGATCATTACTTGGTATTTTCACTTTGGATTTAAAAAAACCGATTATTCTGCAGGTTCATGATGATGAGCAGTATCTCAGTGTATTAAATAAATTGAAAGATTTGGCGGCTTAATGTGCTGAATTATGAATGATATATTAAATTGTTTTATAACAATTTGTTTTATAACAAATTTGTTACCAGACAAACTTGTTATAAAACAAATGGAAAAATAAAGTATAAGAGTCTCTTGAAATAAAGAGGCTTTTATACTATATCCATACAGTTTAGAAAAGAGGTGCACATGGTAAACAGAATAGGTGATAGTAATTCCTATATCAGTCAGCCTAAGGTAAGTTCGAAACGCCATACAAAATCTGACAATCAATTTTCTATTGATTATAATAATGATGACACTAAAACCGATAATCATGATAATAGTGAAGTAAAAGTTGAACTGTCAACTTATGAAAAGATTCCGGAAGAGGTAGTGGTAGAATATTCGTTTTTATCGGATATTAAGGACAGGTTGTCAGAGGTAAAGGAGATTTTAAAGAGTTTTTGGGACAGAATATGGAATGGAAGTCCAAAGAAAGAAGAAATTGGATATGAAAATAAGACCATAACTGATATGAGTTTGGAGGAAGTCAGTAATTATGTGTCTGATAATGGAAGGAAAAAACCAGCAAAAAATTCAGATATTCTTACTACATATAATCAGTTTGGCAAGATTGTAGAAATTAATCCGTCAGAAAAGAATAAAATTTTCCATGGCAATAAATCATGGAAAGAACTTTAAACTAAAAGAAGAAAAGGTATTGTGACATGAAAAAAGCAAGAATATTGTTAATAATGGCAGCAGTATTGTTAATGTGTACATTAGCATCATGTGGTTCTGTTGATAAAAAGAACACCGTATTCAGCAAGGATGACTTGTCAGGGAAAAAGATAGGTGTTCAGCTTGGAACTACAGGAGATACATACTGTAAAGATATGGAAGAAGATGGTTCAGGAACTAAAGTTGAAAGATATAATAAGGGTTCTGATGCTATACAATCATTAAAGAATGGAACTATAGATGCAGTAGTAATAGATGAACAGCCGGCAAAGGCATTTGTTGATGTAAATAAAGATTTAAAGATTCTTGATGAGGAATTTGTTATTGAGGATTATGCGATATGCATTTCCAAGTCAAATGATGCACTTACACAATCTATCAATGATGCAATAAATGAATTAAAGGCAGAAGGAATAATTGAGGATATTAATAATAATTATATAGGTGATGAAAAGGGAAAAAGCCCATATAAATCTCCGGAAGGAATAGAATATAAAAATGGGACGCTTGTAATGGCGACTAATGCATTCTTTAAGCCATATGAGTATTATGATAATGGAAATATTGTTGGTATTGATGTGGAATTGGGTACAGCAATAGCTGACAAATTAGGAATGAAACTGGAAGTTAAAGATATGGAATTTGATTCTATTATTACAGCTATACAGTCAGGAAAAGCTGATGTAGGAATATCAGGTATGACTGTTACGGAAGACAGACTTAAAAATGTTAATTTTACCGTACCATATACAACTTCTATGCAGGTTATAGTAGTCAGGGACAATGAGTCTTCTGCTGAAAAAAGCAGTATAGTAGAAAAATTTAAGAATGATTTTATTACAGAAGGCAGATATAAGTATCTATTGATTGGTCTTAGGAATACACTTATTATAGTTATATTTGCAGCAATAATCGGTATTTTAATTGGATTTTTATTGGCTATAATAAGAGCTTCACATGATAAAAACGGAGGTCTTATTATACTTAATGCAGTCGCACAGTTTTATATTACAGTAATCAGGGGAACACCTGCTATGGTACAGCTTCTTATTATATACTATATTATATTTGCTCCATTTGATGTTAATAAGATTTTGGTTGCTATAATTGCCTTTGGTATAAATTCAGGAGCTTATGTGTCAGAAATAATCCGTTCAGGTATAATGTCTATTGATAATGGACAGTTTGAGGCATCAAGAAGTCTTGGACTTACGTTTCCTCAAACAATGATAAGCGTAGTACTGCCACAGGCATTTAAAAATGTACTTCCTGCCCTTGCCAATGAGTTTATTGTGTTGCTTAAGGAAACATCAATATGCGGATATATCGGGCTTAATGACGTTACCAGAGGCGGAGATATAATCAGAAGTATAACTTATGATGCATACTTGCCGCTGTTATCTGTGGCTGCTATTTATCTTGTTATGGTAATGGTGCTTACATTTCTTGTAAAGAAATTGGAGAGGAGACTGCGTACTAATGAGAGAAACTGATAAGGAAGTAATTTTAAAAGTAAGGGGTCTTACAAAGTCTTATAATGATCATGTTGTATTAAATAATGTAGATATAGATATACACAAAGGTGATGTTGTGGCTATTATAGGTCCTTCAGGATGTGGAAAATCAACTTTTTTGCGTACATTAAATTTGCTGGAAAATCCATCCTTAGGAAAAATATATTTTCATGATACTGAAATTACGGATAAGAGGACAGATATTAATAAGCTTCGTCAGAAGGTAGGAATGGTATTCCAGCATTTCAATCTTTTTCCGAATATGACAATAAGGGATAATATAATGCTCGCTCCGGTAAAGGTAGGACTGATGAATAAAGAGCAGGCGTTCAAAAAGGCAGATGAACTGCTGGAAAGAGTAGGTCTTAAAGAAAAAGCAGAAACATATCCTGATATGCTGTCAGGAGGACAAAAGCAAAGAATAGCTATAGCAAGGGCTATGGCTATGAGTCCTGAAGTTCTGTTATTTGATGAACCGACTTCTGCATTGGACCCGGAAATGGTTGGTGAAGTACTTAACATTATACGTGAGCTTGCAGAAACAGGAATGACTATGTTGGTTGTTACACATGAGATGGGGTTTGCTAAAGAAGTATCTAACAGGTGTTTGTTTTTTTATGATGCCGGTATACAGGCAGACAGTCCGCCAAAAGAATTTTTTAATAATCCGGAAAATGAAAGGTTACGAGAGTTTTTATCTCGTGTTTTATAAATGAAATTATTATAATAGAAAATCATAGGGACTTAAATATGTAAAAAAAGTCTCCTATGATTTTTATTCTTGCGAGCAACGAGCCAAGTGGCTGCTTGCAGACATTTGGCGACTGCCGCAAGGGTCAAATACCCCGCAGCTTGCTGCGGGGTATTTGACTTTTGTCTATAGTTTTAACTATTCTGATAATATAATATAGTATTCCCAAGGACTAAGTTTGTTCAAATCATTAACTGAAAGTTTGGTTTTATCTTTATCAATAATGCCGGTTGAATCACCATGAATCATAATATCACCATCAGAGATTTTGTTTTTGTATTTTACCTGCTGTTCATCGTCAGATACATTTACGACAACAGTGATTTTCTTTCCATTTTTTATGCGTTCAAACGAAAGTATATTTTTATTATCGTTTTCAATCATATCAATTTCTCCACCATAGATACCATTGTATAAAGGCTCACATGTGGTTTTTATTTCACAGAATCTGCTGAGAAGTTCACTGTACTTGTAGTCGCCAAAATCAATATTATCCTTTTCAAAAAATTCAAGACTTATGTTATCATCCTCTTCGTTTCCTGAATATATAAGAGGCATTCCTTCAGCAGTAAATACTATAGTATATAAAGCACCAAGAGCCTCATGCCCGAATCTTAAATCAAGTGTACCATTATATGTATTCTTGTCATGATTGTCAATGAAGTTCATCTTAAATGCACCATATGGAAGGTCTCTGTCAATATACTGTTCAAGTCTGTCTGCTGAGTCTGACATCTGGGAGCAGAATTTGATTTCATCATATAATTCAAAGTTGTAATTGCTGTCAAATGCAGTATTAATAATAGAGTCACTGTTGGCACCGTCTTCAGCAACCATATATATAGGTTTTATTTTGTCGAGTTCTTTTCGTGCTGTTTCCCAGAAGTCAATAGGTACTGCATGGGCATAATCACATCTGAAACCGTCAACATCCATATCTTTTATCCAAAAACTCATGGCATCAATCATTGCAGCACGCATCTCTTCATTCTTGTAATCAAGTTGTGCCACATCAATCCAGTCTGTTCCGAGCGGACAGGTGATATTGCCTGTTTCGTCTTTAAGATAATATTCCGGATGCTCTGTAATCCAAACATGATCCCATCCGGTATGATTGGCTACCCAGTCAATTATAATTTTAAATCCCATTTCATGGGCTTTGTCAATAAGTGCTTTAAATTCATCCATAGTTCCAAATTCGCTGTTTACACTTTTATAATCCCTGATAGAATAGTAAGAACCAAGAGTACCTTTTTTATTTAACTCTGAAATGCTGTAGATAGGCATGAACCATAATGTGTTTACACCCATTTCCTTAAGTCGGTCAAGGTGCTCGCTGAATGCTGCAAATGTACCCTCTTCGGTATATTGCCTTACATTTACTTCATACATAACAGCTTTGTCTATCCAGTCAGCCTGAAGACGGTCACAATTCACAGTTTTTTCTTCTTTAAATGTTTCTTTTTCACTTGAAGTATTGCCGCCACATGCTGTAAGTGAAAATGCCATAGAAACGGCAAGTGTACATGCAGTGACAGATTTAATAATTTTTCTCATATACATTATCCTCTTTTTTTGTTTTAATTAATGGTTACGGATATAGTTTACTTTATAGGGTGGAAACGTGTCAAGAAGTAACTTTATGATGTCAAGAAAAAATACTTGACACTTAGCTTGAATTAGTATAGAATACCAAAGTACGACATTATAGCAAACAATTACAGACAGGATATTTGTATATGGATGATATATTAAGACAGACACTTTTATATGATTTTTATGGAGAACTTTTAACTGAGCACCAGAAACAGATATATGAGGATTATGTACTTAATGATTTATCGCTGGGAGAAATTGCACAGGCTGCCGGAATAAGCAGACAGGGTGTGCATGATTTAGTAAAAAGGTGTGATAAAGTTTTAAATGGGTATGAGCAGAAACTGCACCTTATGGAAAAATTTTTAAAGAACAAAGATGCGGTGCAGCATATAAACAGGCTGTTAAAAGAATATCGCCGTACAGGTGATGAATGTCTGATAGACAGGATAGAGAGTATATCTAATCAGATATTGAAAGAAATGTAATTAATCTGTGGAAGGCAGGATGTGTAGGATGGCATTTGACAGTTTATCGGATAAACTCCAAAACATATTTAAAAATTTAAAAAGCAAGGGAAGGCTTACGGAAGCTGATGTAAAGGCGGCATTAAAAGAAGTAAAGATGGCACTTTTAGAGGCGGATGTAAACTTCAAAGTTGTTAAGCAGTTTGTAAAGAGCGTACAGGAAAGAGCTGTAGGTCAGGATGTAATGAACAGCCTGACACCCGGACAGATGGTTATTAAGATAGTTAATGAAGAGATGATAAATCTTATGGGTTCAGAAACTACCGAGATAAAGCTTAAGCCGTCAAACGAGATTACTGTTATTATGATGGCAGGTCTTCAGGGAGCAGGTAAAACTACAACTACAGCTAAAATTGCAGGAAAACTTAAAGAAAAAGGCAGAAGACCATTACTTGCGGCATGTGATGTATACAGACCTGCTGCAATAGAGCAGCTTAAGGTAAATGGTGAAAAGCAGGGAGTTCCCGTGTTCGCCATTGGAGATGGGCATAAGCCGGCTAATATAGCTAAGGCGGCTATAGAACATGCATCGAAAAATGACTACAATGTAGTTATTATAGATACGGCAGGAAGACTTCAGATAGATGAATCCATGATGGAAGAACTGGTGGAGATAAAAGAAGTCGTATCGGTTGACCAGACGCTTTTAATTGTAGATGCCATGACCGGACAGGATGCGGTAAATGTGGCAGGTACATTTAATGATAAAATAGGAATTGACGGAGTCATTCTTACAAAAATGGATGGTGATACAAGAGGTGGTGCGGCATTATCAATACGTGCCGTAACGGGAAGACCTATATTGTATGTTGGTATGGGTGAAAAGCTTTCAGACCTTGAACAGTTTCATCCGGACAGAATGGCATCAAGGATTCTGGGAATGGGTGATGTGCTTACACTTATCGAAAAAGCTGAATCCATAGTTGATGAAGAAAAGGCAAAAGAACTTGAGAAAAAGTTTAGAAAAGCTGAATTTGGATTTGATGATTATCTTGAACAGATGCAGCAGATAAAAAAGATGGGCAGCATTGAAGATATTCTGGGTATGATGCCGGGAATGAGCGACCAGCTTAAGGGTGCACAGATGCCTGATGAAAAGTCGCTGGGAAGAGTAGAGGCTATTATATATTCAATGACACCAAAAGAAAGGGCAAACCCTTCAATAATAAATGTATCCCGTAAGAATAGAATTGCTAAAGGTGCGGGAGTAAATGTGTCTGAAGTAAACAGGCTTATGAAGCAGTATGAGCAAAGTAAAAAGCTTATGAAACAGTTTTCAGGCATGATGAATGGCAAAGGTGGTAAAAAAGGCAGGTTCAGACTTCCTTTTTAACATAAATATCAGTATATTCCAAGGAGGTGAAATAAAGTGGCAGTAAAGATTAGATTAAGAAGAATGGGACAGAAAAAAGCTCCTTTTTATAGAGTAGTAGTTTCAGATGCAAGATCTCCAAGAGATGGAAGATTCATCGAGGAAATTGGTACTTATGATCCGACTGTAGAGCCAAGTGCGTTCAAGGTTAACGAAGAATTAGCAAAGAAATGGTTATCACAGGGAGCACAGCCGACTGAAACAGTAGCAAGATTATTCAAGCAGGCTGGTATCGAAAAATAAGGCTAGTGGAGGTAGAGCAAATGAAGGAATTAGTTGAAGTAATTGCGAAGGCACTAGTTAATAATCCGGATGAAGTTGTAGTAACTGAGCGTGAGGATGAAAAAGGGATAGTGGTTGAACTCAAGGTTGACCCTTCAGACATGGGCAAAGTTATAGGAAAGCAGGGCAGAATTGCTAAGGCAATACGTTCTGTTGTAAAGGCAGCTGCATCAAAGGAAGAAAAAAAGGTTATTGTGGAAATTTTGCAGTAACATAATCAGGCAGGGTATGATTGTACCCTGCTTTATTTAACAGTAAAGAAAGCTTTGGAGGTATTAATGGATAAAGAAAATATGCTGCAGGTTGGTGTGATTACTGCTACCCACGGTATAAAAGGAGAGGTAAAAGTATTTCCAACTACAGATGATATAAATCGGTTTGATTATCTGAAAAAAGTATTTATTGACAGTAAAGAGGGACTTATACAGGTAAAAGTTTCGGGTGTAAGGTATTTTAAAAATTTAGTAATAGTAAAGTTTAAGGGAATAAATGATATAAATGATGTTGAAAAGTATAAAAAATGTCCGCTTCTGGTAACAAGGGAAGATGCAGTGCCTTTGGAAGAAGGTGAATACTATATTACGGATATAATAGGAATAAATGTGGTAACAGACACCGGAGTATTGCTTGGAACTATAGAGGATGTTCTTCAGACCGGAGCAAATGATGTGTATATTATACAGACAGAAGATAAAAAGGAAATACTGATTCCGGCTATTAAGCAGTGTATACTTAATGTGGACTTGGACAAAAAGGAAATGAAAATACATCTTTTAGAGGGATTGATATAATGAAGAATTATTATGTAATGACACTATTTCCTGATATGGTTATGAATGGTTTAAATACAAGCATAACAGGAAGAGCAAAGGAAAAAGGCATCATTAATTTTGAGGCTGTAAATATAAGAGATTTTACAAAAGAAAAGCATGGTCATGTAGATGATTATCCATATGGAGGAGGAGCAGGCATGGTAATGCAGGCACAGCCTGTTTATGATGCGTATAAGTATATTGAAAATAAATCAGGAGTAAATACCAGAGTAATATATATGACACCACAGGGGAAAGTATTTAACCAACAGATGGCAAAGGAACTGTCATGTGAAGATAATATTATATTTTTATGTGGGCATTATGAAGGAATTGATGAAAGAGTACTTGAAATGATAGTTACAGATAATGTGTCTATTGGAGATTATGTGCTTACGGGTGGAGAACTTCCGGCAATGGTTATGATAGATACTATATCAAGACTTGTCCCGGGGGTGTTAAATAATGATTTGTCAGCATTAGACGAATCATTTTCAGAAAATCTGCTTGAATATCCGCAGTATACAAGACCTGAGGAATTTATGGGAAAAAAAGTACCGGAAGTACTGTTGTCTGGTCATCATGCCAATATAGCGGCATGGAGAAAAGAACAGTCTTTAATAAGAACAAAGAACAGACGTCCGGATCTGCTTGATGGGTAGATTATACAGGATGGTTTGTAATAAATTTTTTTAGTGCCTCAAAGCTTTCGTTGCTAAGGTCATGTTCTATTTTACATGCATCTTCGGCAGCGATATCTTTGTCTACTCCAAGGGAAGAGAGAAAGTCGGTTAAAATAGTATGTCTTTCATAGATTTTTCGTGCAATTTCTGAACCGGATTCGGTAAGGGTTATATATCCGTTTTCATCGACCTTAATATACTCATTCAACCTTAAATTTTTCATGGCAACACTTACACTGGATTTTTTAAATCCTAGTTCATGTGCAATATCTACGGAACGTACATTGCCATTTCTCAGGCTTAGTATTAATATAGTTTCTAAATAGTCTTCTCCTGATTTATATATATTCATTTTGTATACCAAATTCCTTCCGATAAAATTAAATATATTATATCATGATACAAAATCAAAATCAAATCATAATGTCCGTAAAAAAATACATCAAGTATGATTGTGATTTTTTAAAAATGATTTATAATGTAATTATATGAATAAGATGAAGGAGAGAAAAATATGTTTGGACAGTTGATTTCAATTTTAAAAAAGAATCCGAAGAGAATTGTTTTTACAGAAGGAAGCGACCCGCGTATATTAGAAGCGGCATCAAGACTTTTAGCAAGCAGTTTTTTAAGTCCTATATTGGTAGGAGATACGGAAGAAATATACAGTTCAGCGGAAGAGTGTGGATTTAACATAAGGGGTGCTAATATAGTAGACCCTAAATCATATGACAGAATAGACGAAATGGTTGAGATGTTTTGTGAACTTCGTAAGAGTAAAGGAGTTACACCGGAGCAGGCAAGACAAGTGCTTTCACAGGCTAATTATTTTGGTACAATGCTTGTAAAGATGGGAGAAGCAGATGCACTTTTAGGTGGAGCTACTTATTCTACTGCAGATACGGTAAGACCTGCACTTCAGCTTATAAAAACAAAGCCGAAAAACAAAATAGTTTCTTCATGTTTTATTCTTGTACGTCCTTCAGCTACAGGTGATAACGAAGTTCTGGCAATGGGAGATTGTGCCATAAATATTCATCCGACAGAGGACGAGCTGGTGGAAATTGCACTTGAAACTGCTGAATGTGCAAAGATATTTGGTATAGATCCTAAAGTGGGATTTTTAAGTTATTCTACATTGGATTCGGGAAAGGGCGAAGATGTAGATAAGATGAGGAATGCAGCCGAAAAGACTAAGGCAGCAGCACCGGAACTTCCGGTAATCGGAGAAGTTCAGTTTGATGCTGCAGTATCACCGAGAGTGGCACGTGTTAAATGTCCGGGTTCTGATATAGCAGGACATGTAAATACATTTATCTTCCCTGATATCAATGCAGGAAATATCGGTTATAAGATTGCCCAAAGGCTTGGCTCATTTGAAGCATATGGACCTATATTATTGGGATTAAATGCGCCTATTAATGATTTATCAAGAGGATGTAATGCAGCAGAAGTGTATTCTATGGCAATAATAACAGCGGCTTTAGCCTAATAGCGTGAAAAGAAAATCTAAGGCAGTAAAAGACACTGCCTAAGATTTTCTAAGTTTCACGCAGAAGAATCGCCTTGGGGCGATTCTTCCCGAGTAGATAAAATTGAAGGCTTCGAAGGATGAATGTTCATTTTTCGGAGCTTTTATAATTTGGTAAAGGAGAGAAATAAATGGATGTAAAAGAATATGAGCATAGGGTACAGTATTATGAGACGGATCAAATGGGCATAGTACATCATTCAAATTATATAAGATGGTTTGAATCTGCAAGACTTGATTTTATGAAACAGATAGGAATACCATATAGAAAAATGGAGGAAATGGGGATAATAAGTCCTGTGCTGTCAGTGGAATGCAGGTATAAGGAAATGGTCTATTTTGATGATGTGGTTCATATAAAGGCTGATTTAATAAAGTATAATGGTATAAAAATGGAGATAAAATATACTGTTGTGAATGAGGCAGACGGAAAAATATGCACAGAAGGAAGCAGTAGCCATTGTTTTCTTGATAAAAAAGGAGGAATATTATCACTTAAGAAAAGCTATCCTGATATACATGTGTTGTTTGAAAATGTGAAACATAATACTTAATGTTTCTTCATATAATAGAAAGATTATATGGTATTCGGAGAGTTATATGGAATTTAATGAAAGCAGGACTTTTGGGAATCTTCAAAAGGCAATGGATTGTGAAATGCGTTCCAGCATGATGTATAGTATGTATGCAGAAAATGCACAAAAAGAACAGTTAAGACCTATAGCACAGGTTTTTAACAGGTTGTCTGAGAATGAAAAAGCTCATGCGGAGATTTGGAAAAGACTGATAAGTGATGGTAGAAAAGAAACAACTGCCGATAACTTAAAAAATGCAGCATTAGAAGAACAGAACCAATGGATGAAAATGTATGAAGAATATGCAAATATTGCAGCAGAAGAAGGTTATATGGAGATATCCGACCTGTTCAGAAGGGTGGCATTAATAGAACATCATCATGATATACTGCTTGCGGGATTGAGAAAGGCGTTAGAAACAGACTGTTTATTCTGCTGTGAGGAAGAAACAATATGGATATGTACTAACTGTGGATATTTATATTATGGAAATTGTGCTCCTGAAAAATGTCCGGTATGTGGCTATCCAAAAGAATATTACGAAAAACTTAATGATGAAGAGGATAATTGCAAAAATTAGTGTTTAAATTTTATTATGTTTATGCTAGAATACATAATGACGGTAAGACGGAATCTGATGTGCAGCCACAAACTGCATATCAGATTGTTTTAATGTGATTGGAGGAATGTAAGGTTGAATAATAAGCTGACACTTTATGGCTTTAACAACCTCACAAAAACGCTTAGTTTTAATATATACGATGTTTGCTACGCGAAGAGTGAGAAAGAACAAAAAGAATATATAAGATATATTGACGAACAATATAATTCAAACAGGCTGACAAAAATATTATGCGATGTTACGGATTTGATAGGTGCACAGATTCTTAATATATCAAAGCAGGATTATGAGCCACAGGGAGCTTCTGTAAATGTGCTTATAGCAGAAGAATCATTGACAGGAGAAGATATTGACCGATCATGCAATTTGGGCAAATTCGTAGATGACAGCAGGAATATGATACATGCACATCTTGATAAAAGCCATGTTACAGTCCATACATTTCCTGAATCACATCCTGATAAAGCAATATCTACATTCAGGGTGGATATTGATGTAGCTACCTGCGGAAAGGTTTCACCTTTAAATGCACTTAATTATCTTATTGGAAGCTTTGATTCGGATATAATAATTATAGATTACCGCGTGCGGGGATTTACAAGAGACGTATTCGGTAAAAAATATTTTTTGGACCATAATATAACATCTGTTCAGGATTATATAGATGACAGTACGCTTAAAAAATATGATTCAATGGATGTGAATGTATATCAGTCTAATATATTTCACACAAAAATGAAGATTAAAGAAATAGAACTTCAGAATTATCTTTTCCATCAGGATGTTAATCTTCTTACAGAGCAGCAGAAAAAAGAGATAGGCGAAAGCCTGAAGCATGAAATGGAAGAAATTTTCAGTGGAATGAATATTTATTAACCATAAGGAGAACTTGTATAGTAAAATGAAAGACTACTTATCACAAAATAATACACCTATCCATGAAGCACTAAAAAAACATTGTGAGCAGCGAGTGGTACATTTTGATGTTCCGGGCCATAAAGGAGGCAGAGGCAATAAGGAATTAAAATATTTTCTTGGAGAGCAGTGCCTTAAAGCTGATGTCAATTCAATGAAACCGCTTGATAATCTGTGTCATCCTATATCTGTAATAAAGGATGCACAGGAGTTGGCAGCAGAGGCATTTGGTGCAGAAGAGGTATTTTTTATAGTTAATGGAACAACAGCGGCAGTTCAGGCAATGGTAATGTCTGCATGCAAACAGGGAGAGAAAATCATTCTTCCGAGAAATGTGCATAGAAGTGCCATTAATGCACTTATACTGTGTGGGGCAGTCCCTGTCTATGTTAACCCCGGGGTAAACGGAGAACTTGGAATACCTCTTGGTATGTCAGTGGAATCATTAATTGATGCCATTGAAAAGAATCCAGATGCTAAGGCGGTAATGGTCAATAATCCTACATATTATGGGGTGTGCTCTGATATTAAAAAAATAGTAGATGTGGCACATGCACATGGTATGATGGTTCTGGCTGATGAAGCACATGGAACACATTTTTATTTCGGCGAAAATATGCCACTGTCTGCTATGGAGGCTGGGGCAGATATGGCAGCAGTCAGTATGCATAAAACAGGAGGCTCGCTGACACAAAGTTCATTTCTGCTGTGTAATAAAGGTGTGGATACAGGGTATGTAAGGCAGATAATAAATCTGACACAGACCACCAGTGGTTCATATTTATTATTGTCATCATTGGATATTTCAAGGAAAAATCTTTATCTTAACGGAAAATATATATTTGAACGGACAGTGGAATTTACCAGGTATGCAAGAGAAGAGATAAATGCAATAGGCGGTTATTATGCTTTTGGTGATGAACTTGTGAATAAAGATACGGTATTTGCTTTTGACCCTACAAAATTGTCAGTAAATACAAGGAATATAGGGCTTGCAGGAATTGAGGTATATGACCTTCTTAGAGATGAATACGATATTCAGATAGAGTTTGGAGATATTGGAAATATTCTGGCAATAGTATCCGGCGGAGAGCGTGAGCTGGAGATTGAAAGGCTGTTATCAGCATTATCGGAGATAAAAAGGATACATGGCAGAGAAAAAGCACAAACATTAAATCAGGAGTATATCGACCCTTCAATAAAACTTACTCCCCATGAGGCTTTTTTTGCACCGAAAAAAAGATTGCCAATTGAAGAAAGTGCGGGATATGTAAGTGCAGAATTTGTAATGTGTTATCCTCCGGGAATTCCTATTTTGGCACCAGGTGAGCTGGTTACAAAGGAGATAACTGATTATGTCAGATATGCAAAGGAAAAAGGCTGTCAGGTTACAGGAACGGAAGATATGGATACAGAATATTTAAATGTTGTTAAATAACGCCGGAAGGACTGATAAAATGGAATTGTGGTTTACTGAAGAACATACAAAAGATGTACGTTTTTCTATAAGAGTTGAAAGACAGCTGGTATCAGTTAAGAGCAGATATCAGGAGATAGCAGTATTTGATACAAAGGAATTTGGAAAGGTATTGGCACTTGACGGATATGTTATGCTTACAGAAAAGGACGAGTTCATATATCATGAAATGATTACACATGTTCCGATGGCAGTTAATCCTGATGTCAGAAATGTGCTTATTATAGGTGCAGGTGACGGAGGTACGGTTAGAGAACTTACAAGATATAAGACTATTGAACATATTGATATGGTGGAGATTGACGAGGAAGTAGTAAATGTATGTAAAGAATATCTGACTAAGACAAGCTGTGAACTTAATGATGAAAGACTTAATATATATTACGAAGACGGTCTCAAATATGTAAGACGGAAAAATAATGAATACGACTTGATAATAGTGGATTCTACAGACCCATTTGGACCGGGGGAAGGACTATTTACAAAGGAATTTTATGGTAATTGCTATCAGGCACTAAATGAAAAAGGAATTCTTATTAACCAGCATGAGAGTCCGTATTATGAGGATGATGCGGCATCAATGGTAAGGGCACATAAAAATATAGAAAGTGTATTTGAATATAGTTTTGTGTACCAATTTCATATGCCTACATATCCTTCAGGGCACTGGCTGTTTGGATTTGCATCTAAAAAATATGACCCGGTAAAAGATTTGCAACAGGATGCATGGAATAAACTTGGTATTACTACGGGATATTACAATACAGAGCTGCACAAAGGAGCATTTGCATTACCGAATTATGTAAAGGAGCTGTTGAATGAACAATAGAAATATACACACATTTATAGCATGTGATAAAGAATATGAAGACAGTGATATAGTAATATTTGGTGCACCGTTTGACTGTACTACATCATACAGACCGGGAGCAAGATTTGCACCAGAAGCAATAAGGAATGAAAGTTATGGTATAGAAACATACAGCCTGTATCAGGATAAGGATTTGGAAGATACAAACGTATTTGATGGAGGAGATTTAGAACTTCCGTTTGGAAATCCTGAACCGGCACTTGATATGATTGAAAAATATACAGAAAAAGTAATTAAAGATGGAAAACTTCCATTTATGATAGGAGGGGAACATCTTGTGACTCTGGGAGCAGTAAAGGCTGCCGTTAAAAAGTATGAAAATCTTCATATTATACATTTTGACGCACATGCTGATTTAAGGCAGGAGTATCTTGGAATGACACTTTCACATGCGTCTGTAATCAGAAGATGCCATGAACTTACAGGTGATGGAAGAATATTTCAGTTCGGAATAAGGAGTGGAGACAGGCAGGAAATGGCATGGGGAAGTAAACATGTTTCAACATGCCGTTTTAACTTTAATAAATTGGAAAATGTGATTGACAGTCTTAGAAATGTACCTGTATACTTTACCATAGATTTGGATATATTAGACCCTTCGGAATTTCCGGGAACAGGAACACCGGAGGCAGGTGGAGTAACTTATAACGAGTTGATAACGGCAGTTGAAAAGGTATTGAAACTTAATATAGTCGGTATGGATATGGTGGAATTATCACCGACATATGACCATTCAGGTATATCTACAGCATTAGCATGTAAACTGTTAAGGGAAATATTATTATACCTTTCATAAATGTATTGCCAAAACAGGCGGAATGGAGGAAAAATGGGAAGAGCATTAATTATAGGAGCAGGCGGAGTAGCAAGTGTGGCAGTTCACAAATGCTGCCAGTATCCGGAGGTATTTGAAGAGATTTGCATAGCCAGCAGAACAAAGGCTAAGTGTGATGCATTAAAGGAAAAGTTAGACGGAGGCAAAACCCAAATAACTACGGCACAGGTAGATGCGGATTCTGTAGAACAGCTTATTGAATTGATAAACAGTTATAAACCTGATATTGTAATGAATATTGCATTGCCATATCAGGATTTGACCATAATGGATGCATGTCTTGCCACAAAGACACATTACCTTGATACGGCAAATTATGAACCGGAAGATACTGCGAAGTTTGAGTATAAGTGGCAGTGGGCATATAGAGAAAGGTTTGAAAAAGCAGGTATAACTGCACTTTTGGGAAGCGGATTTGATCCTGGTGTAACAGGAGTATTTTCTGCCTATGCCATGAAGCATCATTTTGATGAAATAAATGAGATTGATATATTGGACTGTAATGCAGGAGATCATGGTTATCCATTTGCAACTAATTTTAATCCCGAGATAAATATAAGAGAAGTATCTGCTAAAGGCAGCTATTGGGAAGAGGGAAAATGGGTAGAAACAGAACCTATGGAGATTAAAAGTGTATATAATTTTCCAGAAATCGGAGAGCGGGATATGTATCTTCTCCATCATGAGGAACTGGAATCACTGGCACTTAATATTAAAGGTATAAAAAGGATAAGATTTTTTATGACATTTGGCCAGAGCTATCTTGACCATTTAAGATGCCTTGAAGATGTAGGTATGACATCCATAGAACCTATAGAATTTGAAGGAAAGCAGATAGTACCGCTTCAGTTTTTAAAAGCCGTACTACCGGATCCTGCATCACTTGGACCGAGAACAAAGGGAAAGACGAATATTGGATGCATATTTAAGGGGAAGAAGGACGGTAAGGATAAAACTTATTATCTATATAATGTATGTGACCATCAGGAGTGTTATAAAGAAGTGGGTTCTCAGGCAGTATCTTATACTACCGGAGTTCCTGCAATGATAGGTGCGGCAATGATTCTTACGGGCAAGTGGAATAAGCCTGGTGTCTATAATATAGAAGAATTTGATCCTGATCCGTTTATGGATGCACTGAATCGTTTTGGACTTCCGTGGAAAGAAAGTTTTAATCCGGATATGGTTAAAGTGTGAAAAGTGTGAGAAGAAAATCTAAGGCAGCAAAAGACGCAGCCTAAGATTTTCTAAGTCTCACACGGAAGAATCGCTGGGGCGATTCTTCTGATATATTTTTAAGTATTGTTTGTGCCGACTGTGTCGGCATGAGTGAAAGTGTGAAGGAATACACTACTAAGTTTATGTATTGGAGGTTGATATGGAAAGGGATATTTTGTATTCAGTAAAGACGCCTTGTTATGTTATAGATGAGAAAAAACTTATAAGTAATCTTGAACGTCTTAAGTATGTTAAAGATAATGCTGGATGTCATATACTGCTTGCACAGAAAGCATTTTCCATGTATTCTCTTTATCCGGTAATAGGAAAATATCTGTCAGGAACGGCAGCCAGCGGATTGTATGAAGCAAGGCTTGGAAAAGAGGAAATGGAAAACGGACAGGTTCATGTGTTTTCTCCTGCATATAAAAATGAAGATATAAAAGAATTGGTTAAATATGCAGACCATATTATATTTAATTCTTTTAATCAATGGGAGAAATTTAAAGAAGAAGTAAAGTCATCAGGCAGAGAGATAAGTTGTGGTTTAAGAATCAATCCGGGATATTCAGAAGTACAGACTGAGATATATAATCCATGTTCAGAACAGTCAAGACTTGGTATCAGATATGAGGAAATGGAAGGAAAGAATTTGGATGGAATAGAAGGACTGCACTTCCATGCATTGTGTGAACAAGGTGAAGATGTATTAGAAAGAACATTAAGCCATGCCGAGAAAAAGTTCGGCAGATATTTCAGTCAGATGAAATGGGTAAATTTTGGCGGAGGTCATCATATTACAAAAGATGATTATGATGTTGAAGCATTAATAAGGTGTATAAATTGTTTTAAAGAAAAATATGATGTACAGGTATATCTGGAGCCGGGTGAAGCAATAGCATTAAATGCAGGAAGTCTGATTACAGAGGTTATAGATATTAATTCACCACAGGGTGGCATTTCGAATGTAATTCTTGATACATCTGCTGCATGTCATATGCCTGATGTGCTGGAGATGCCTTACAGACCTAATGTAGTATCGGCAGGAGAAAGCGGAGAAAAGCCATATACATTCAGACTTGGAGGACCTACATGCCTTGCGGGAGACGTGATTGGTGAGTATTCCTTTGATGAACCCTTAAAATGCGGCGACAGGCTGGAGTTCCTTGATATGGCAATATATACGATGGTTAAGAATAATACATTTAACGGTATGCCGCTTCCTTCTATAGTATTATTGACGAAGGAAGGGAATATTAAAATTATAAAAGAATTTGGATATGAAGATTTTAAAATGCGTGTCTAATAGCGTGAGACGAAAATATAAAGTTATATTAGAAAGGATTTGAAGAATATGTCAAAGATAGAAGAAGTTAGAAGTGAAATGATAAAGGCAATGAAAGCGAAGGATAAGGAAAGAAAGGATAGTCTTTCTATGTTGTTGGCGGCTTTGAAAAATTTTGCTATTGATAAAAGGGATGAACTTACAGAGGACGAGGAAAATTCGGTTGTGTTAAAAGAGATTAAGCAGGTTAATGATTTGCTTGAACAGACTCCGGCTGACAGGACAGACATAATTGAACAGTGCAGATTCAGAATAAAGGTTTATGAAGAGTTTGCACCTAAGATGCTCAGTGAGGAAGAGATAAAAGATATAATAAATGAAGTAGTAAAAAGTCTTGGAATTGAAAAACCTACAGTTTCAGATAAAGGAAAGATAATGAAGGAGCTTATGCCGAAAGTAAAGGGAAAATCGGATGGAAAGTTAGTTAATCAGCTTGTAAGCGGAATGTTTTCATAGAATGTGGTAATCTGGTGGGAAGGAGGAAATTATGTCTTTAGAAGTTAAAAATATTGTAAAAAAATATGGTGATAAAACAGTTGTAGATAATTTGAGCTTTAAGATGGAGAATCCGGGAGTGTATGCACTTCTGGGAACAAATGGAGCAGGAAAAACTACTACTATCAGAATACTTTTGGGAATGCTGGATTATGAAAGTGGGGAAGTACTTTGGAATAATAAAAGGCTTAGCACATTTGATGTAAATGTGGGGTATCTTGCGGAGGAAAGAGGATTATATCCCAGATATACATTGATGGATCAGCTTTTATATTTTGCAAAGCTGAAGAAGGTTCCCGTTTCAGAAGCAAAAAAAAGAATAAAATACTGGTCTGAAAGACTTGAAGTTGATAAATACGTTTACAAATCAGGGAAGAAAAGCAGCAGGGCAGACCAGCTGTCTAAAGGTAACCAGCAAAAAATCCAGCTTATGGCAGCACTTATATCCGAACCTGAACTTCTTGTGTTAGATGAACCTCTTAGTGGACTTGACCCTGTAAATTCAGACCTTTTTAAGGAGATAATAAAGGAAGAGATTGCAAAGGAAAAATATATTATAATGTCCAGTCATCAGATGGCTACTATTGAAGAATTTTGCAGCGATATAGCCATACTGGATAAAGGGAATGTAGTTCTTCAGGGAGATTTAAATGAGATAAAGAAGAGCTATGGAAGGATAAATCTGTTTCTTAAATGTGATAATGATATAAGTAAATACATAGATAAATTTGACTTTGAAGATGTATACTTTACACCGGAAGGATATCATATAAAGGTTAAAAATGATACTCAGGCTTTGGATATATTAAAACTGCTTACAGAAAATAATATTGATATTGTGCATTTTGAAAGAAGAGAGCCTTCACTTCATGAAATATTTGTGGAAAAGGTGGGGCATGCCGATGAATAGAAACGAATATTCAGGTCTTACAAAAGTGTTTGAATTCTCGTTTATTCAAAATATTAAAAGTAAGATGAACATCATTGTAACATGTATATTATGTGTTATAGCACTTTTATCTGTGCCGGTTATGGGAGCAGTTACAGGGCATAATAAGAGTGAAGATGGTAAGAAGTCAGAAATACAAAATGTTCTGGTATATGACGAGACTGGTCTTGGTTTTATAGATGGACTTAACAACATTGATTATAATAAGTATTCTTCAATAAAGTACAGTGAGGATAACAGAGCTGCTGACGAAGTTAAAAAGATAGAAGGAGAGAATGATGTTTATCTGAATATATCTTTTGATGAGGCTAAGGGATTTTCGCTTTTTCTTATATATGATACTAAGGCTAAAGTAGATAAAAATGCTGCCGAAGAGTATATTAGATACCTTGAGGAAAATTTTAAGGAAATAGCCGCTGACATAACAGGTATAGATAATGATACATTGATTTTTCTAAAAAAAGAGGTAGAAACAGAAGTTCATGTTACGGGTGAGAAGTCTGATGGAAAAGATGGTATGATGTTTAGTAATTTTGTTATGGCATTAGCATTTATTGTCACATTTATATTTGCATTGTCAGGTGAAAGTATAGCAACATCAATAGCAACTGAGAAGTCTACAAGAGTAATAGAATATCTTATGGTAACTATCAAACCTATGGCACTCATTATTGGTAAAATATTGGCTTCATTGTCGGTTTTTCTGCTGCAGATAATTTGTGTTTCGACATGCTTTGGAGTTTCACAGCTTGTATTTGGAAACAATAATACTGATAAAATTATTTCTGAGTATTTTGCATCAGAAATGATAAAGGGCATATCAGTTATAAATGTTTTATTTGCCATAATAATAGTTTTAGAAGGATTTTTACTTTTTGGATTGTTTGCAGGACTTGCAGGGGCGGCAGTAAGCAGAATTGAAAATATTGGTGAGTCAATGAAAATATATTCCATTATGCTTATAGTCGGAGCTTATGCTGCCATGTTTACATCAATGGCGGGTAAAGAATATACATTTTTATATCTGTTTCCTATAACATCGCCTTTTAGTACACCTGCATATCTACTTTTGGGAAGGGTAAGTGTAATAATAGCATTAATCTCAGTTATTATATTGGCATGTTGCATTTTTCTTATGTTTAAGTTTGTTGCTTCTGTCTATGAAAGTATGATATATTACAGTGGTAAGACATTAAGTATAAAAGATATAATCCTTCTTGCAGGAAAGAATTCTTCCCATGAAGTGAAAGGAGAAGAAAAGTAGTATGAAAAACAATATGTTAAAAGGATGGAATGATGTATTCAAATTTACATTTGTACAAAATATTAAAGAAAAACTTTTTATTATGTCTACCGTACTTATAGCAGTAATTTTATTTTGTGGTTTAATGGGAGTAAATGTATATCTGTGTTATTCTTCCACTAAAAAAGACGATACAGATAAAATTGATACAATATATTTTGTGAACAAAACTGAACTTGATGTAAATATAAGTGATTATGATAATATAGAAATTATTAATGATGAAGATAAAAGTCCGGATAAAAAAAGCATGGTAATTATTTTAACAGAAGAAAAAGAAAAGTTTATTTTAAAATGCAATCTGGCTAAAGAGTCTGAAATATCAAAAAAAGGAGCCATGTCTTTTTTAGATGGATTTTCGACATTAATAGAGGTTTCAAAATACGATTATGCATCTTTAAATGATATTCAGAAACAGGTGATGTTCTGTAATGTAAGCGGTGATGCTGTAAAGGTTGGTGAAAAAGCTGAATCTGTTACACAGCAGATTATAGGCATATTGTTTCCGCTGTTCGTATGTATTATTTTGTTTGTAATGATAATGCTGTATGGAAGCAGTATAAGTAAAACAATGATTGCGGAAAAATCATCAAAACTATTGGAAACACTTCTTGTATCTGTAAGACCATATGCAGTTGTGGCAGGAAAGATACTGGCAATGTCTTCACTGGCCATATTACAGTTTACAATATGGATATTAAGTGCAATATTGGGATATGCATCAGGAAATTTAATAAATAATAGTATTAATCCATCGTATAAATCTGAGATACATAAACTTTTAAGCATAATTAAAAGCGGTAAAGATGCATTCGGTGCTGAAGAAATTATTATAGCAGCATTAGCATTATGTGTAGGATTTTTTATGTATTGTGTTATTGCAGGTGCAGTTTCGGCGGGAGTAAAAAAGGCAGAAGAGCTCTCAAGTGCCCTGACTCTGTTTCAGATTCCTGTATTTGCCGGATATTTTGCAGTATGCATGGTACCGGTCAGTGGTAATGAAATGGCTTTGGATATAACAAGATATATACCGTTTTCAGCGGCATACAGAATATCAGCAGATGTGCTCATAGGAAATATGACAGCAGGTCAGGCAGCGATATCTACGATAATTATGTTAGTAACATCTTTAATTTTGATTTTCATTACAGGTAAAATATACAAAAAGAAGTTATTCTGATATAGGATTGGAGATTATTATGAAGGTTACATATTGCGGTATTACGAATAAAGGTGACAGAATTAATAATGAGGATAGCATTGCTTCAGCAGAATGGAAGAAGGATTACTGCTTTGTACTGGCAGACGGTCTTGGCGGGCATGAAAAAGGCGAAGCCGCTTCAAAGCTTGTAACTGATACAGCTGTAGAATTGTTTAGAAAAGAGGGTTTTAATGAGTTTTATCTTAGAGAAGCCTTTGAAATCGGACAGGAGAGACTTTTGGCTCGTCAGATAGAGGAAAGAATGGAAGGAGATATGAAAACAACTCTTGTTATTCTGGGAATAAATGACAGAGAGGTTAATTGGGGGCATATTGGAGATTCAAGACTTTATCATTTTCATGGAAAACGTATTGTTAAGCATACATATGACCATAGTGTACCACAGATGCTGGTAAATATAGGTGAAATAGAGGAAAAGGATATACGGAATCATCCTGACAGGAGCAGAGTGCTTAAGGTTATGGGAATGGAATGGGAACATCCGTTTTATGAAATAGCAGAACCAATTCCTTCTTTACAAGGTCAGTCCTTTTTATTGTGCACAGACGGATTTTGGGAAAATATAGAGGATGAAGAGATGATTAATTGTCTGAAGAAAGCTAAAAGTGTATATGAATGGATTGAATATATGGAAGAAATTGTAGTAAGAAAGGGTGAAGATAAAGATATGGATAATTATTCGGCAATCGGTGTTTGGATAAGATAGATAACACATAGATAAATACGTTGCACAAAATGAACATAAATGATATAATTATTTTCAGGAAATTAGTTCTTTTTACTAGATTTTATTACAGGAGGAGTGATTACATGAGCACAATTGACCCTAAAAATTTATGTCCGGGATGTATGGCAGTATTGGATGAACCGGATTTACCATGTCCTTTATGTGGTTTTGATAAGAATACATATTCTCCGTCACCAAGAAGCTTACGCCCATTTACGATATTATCAGGAAAATATCTTGTGGGTAAAGTAATAGGTGAAGGCGGTTTTGGAATAACATATATAGGATTTAATCTGGATACAGAACTTCCGGTTGCCATTAAGGAGTATTTTCCGTCTGAGTTGGCTACAAGGGATATAGCAGCAGGAAATGCTTTAAGTATATTTGCAGGAGAGAGCCAACAGTTATACAAGGAAGGGCTTGAGAAATATCTTCGTGAAGCACGTAATCTTACGATGTTTTCGGATTTGCCGGGTATTGTGACTGTTAAAGACTTTTTTTATGAGAACGAAACAGCATATATTATCATGGAATATATTAATGGCATCACTCTTAAGCAGCATCTTATAAAAGTGGGCGGAAGAATGAGTCAGAGTGAAGTTATAAAGATGATGAAACCTGTATTGGAATCTATGATTAAAATACATGAAACCGGTATGATTCACCGTGACATAAGTCCGGATAATATTATGATTACAAGAAATAATCAGATAAAACTTACTGATTTTGGAGCTGCAAGAGTATGTAATGGTGAAGATAACAAGAGTATAACGGTTGTTTTGAAAAGAGGATATGCTCCTGAAGAACAGTATCGTGTAAAAGGCTCACAGGGACCATGGACAGATGTATATGCATTATGTGCAACTATGTACAGAATGATTACAGGAATAACTCCGCAAGAGGCGTTAGAGCGAATCATTGAGGATAGTGTGGAACCTTTATCTAAGTTTGATAAGGAAATTTGGCCTGAAATTGAATATGCCATAATGAAAGGTTTATCGTTAAGGGCTCCGGAAAGATTTCAGAATGTCGGAGAACTTGTTGATGCATTATATTATAGTGTTATTGAGAAAGATGAGACCGGCAATACAAAGATTGTATCTACTAAAGATGATTCGGTGGCAGAGGTGTCACAGCCAGAGGTGTCACAACCACAAATGTCACAACCACAGGAAGATAACGATGATGATTTTGTAATTAAGCCTATTGTAATAAATGTAGGAAGTTCATCTTCGAAGCCTGACACATCGGAATCAGAATCAGTTCAACAGAGTTCACCGGTTTCAAAACCAGAGTTGTCCTCGCAGCCGGAGGATGAACCACAGAGTATTTATCATCAGCCATTATATCAGTATATGGCATATGAACAAACATCATCAAGTACAACTGAATCACCATCTTCGGGTTCAATAAATGAGTCACAAAAGGTACAAAAACCTTTAGCACAACCTATGCAGACACCGCCACAGCAGCCGGCATCACAGTATACGCAGACACCGCCACAGCAACCGGCATCACAGTATACGCAGACACCGCCACAGCAGCCGGCATCGCAGCCAGTGCAGACACCGCCACAGAAACCGGTATCGCAGCCAGTGCAGACACCGCCACAGAAACCGGTATCGCAGTCTGTGCAGACACCGCCACAGAAACCGGTATCGCAGCCAGTGCAGACACCGCGGCAACAGCCGGTATCGCGACCGGTGCAGACACCACCACAGCAATCAGTATCAAAACCTGCGTCAACTCAGCAGGCACCACCACAGAAACCTGCAAGGAAAGCAGGAGGATTTTTCAAATCTACTTTCAAGAAGGTTGTAAAGCTTAAATTAGGTAAAGTAAGATTTGAAGATGATATAGTGGAACTTAATGTTGAGCATAATGATGTGGGAAGCATTCAGGTACTTAGGGAGTGTGTACATCTGCAGAAACTTATTTTAAGTAACAATATGGTGGATGACCTTTCTCCATTAGTAGATTGTAGGAAATTAACATATCTGGCACTCAGAAATACAAGAGTAGATGATTTACGGCCATTATCGGGACTTACAAGTCTTACATATCTCGACTTGTGGGGAACACGTATACATTCTCTTGAACCATTATATTCAATTAAAGGGTTAAAATATCTTAATGTTAAGAATACGGAAATAACAAAGAGTCAGATTGATGATTTAAAAATAGTAATCCCTGAGTGTGAAATTGAAATTTAATATTATATTTACCGGAAGACAATTCTTCCGGTAAATTTTTATAAAGTATTTTAAATTGGCATTTATGGACAAAAGAAATAAGGGAGTAATTATAAGTTATGTTTTTTAAGATGAAAATGTTATCGTTAAAAAAAGCATCTGTTAAAATTATTATACTGATTATAGCAGGAGTAATGGGTATATTAATGTTTCAAAGAAGAACATTCGATTACTTTCTGGGACCAGAGAACATGACAGAAGCCTCTTTTGAATATGAAGAAGGAAAGTATGTAAGATACAATTTGGATGATGTTATGGTAATGGACTGCTTTTTAGAGAGAAAAGACAGGAGTGTAAAGGGAAACATAATAAGCTATTACTACTACATATTGGGAATAAAAGATGCGGGCAGCGGTTCAGTCAGGTGCATTGTTGTAATGACGGATTCAGATAAAATGGACATATATAATGATTATAACCGTTATTTGAAAAACAGGATAAAAGGTAAATTGTATGATTCTCCTGAGCCATATACAGATAAAGGAAAGCTTGCACCTATTAGTTCATTGGTGAATCGTAAATTTGTTGAATACTTAGATGAAAATTACGGTGTAAGTTATGGAGAAAGGGTATACTTAGAACCATATTGCATAATTCCATATAAGCCGGGAATTATTGATATTTCAGTATGTTTAGTTTCAGGTTTATTTGTTATATCTGCTTTAGTGGAGTTTATTATTATCTGTTCAGGGTTAAAACAGAGAAAGATAAAAAAATTCTTTTTGCGGATGGGGCGTGCCGGGCTCATTGAGGGCGAAAATGATTATGAGTATTCAAGATTTTTCAGTAAGTCTATAAGAATTGGAGATATATACACCTATCTTTTTCTAAATGAAGGTATAAAAATAATTGAAAACAAAAAAATTTTATGGGTATATGAGTGTACGGCAACAGGAGACTCAAACGGAGGAATCAAATCTGATGCCGGTTATTCAGGAATACAGATATGGGACAGTGAGTTTAATTGTTATGAAATATTTTCTAATGATAAAAGATTGATAAACAGTATATTAGATTACATTGCAAAACAATTTTCATATATTATAGTCGGATATAATCAGATGTTAAGCAATTTATATTTTAATGATAACAGTGAGTTTAAAAATCTGGTTTATAATAAATATTCAGGGCAAAATGAACAGAACGGAGGAATTATATGAGTGATAATATTAAACTTATGAATAACGTTCAGGATGAGATAGGAAAAGCAATATCGGGAAAAAGAGATATAGTCGGAAAGATATTTACGGCAATACTTGCAGGTGGCCATATATTATTGGAAGATGTGCCGGGAGTAGGTAAGACAACGCTTGCCCTTGCATTTTCAAAGGTGCTGAATCTTTCCTATAAAAGAATGCAGTTTACTCCTGATGTTCTACCATCGGATGTAACCGGATTTTCAATGTATAATAAAAAAATAAATGATTTTGAATTTAAGCCGGGAGCAGCTATGTGCAATCTGCTGCTGGCAGATGAGATAAACAGAACTTCGCCAAAGACACAAGCGGCACTTCTTGAAGTTATGGAAGAGAAGAAAGTTACGGTGGATGGTGTGACCAGACAGCTCCCGGTTCCTTTTGTGGTTATTGCAACACAGAATCCTACTGGATATGTCGGCACACAGAAACTTCCGGAGTCACAGCTTGACAGATTTATGGTAAAGCTGTCAATGGGATATCCTGAGTTTGAAGATGAGGTAAACGTATACAGAGGAAAAAGCTATGAAGCTCTTGACAAGGTAGATTGTCTTTTTAATGAAGGAGATATTATAAATCTTCAGAAAGAGGTAACGAATGTATATGTAGAAGATAGTATTTATGAATATATGACAAAACTTATACAGATTACGAGAAATAACGATTATATAGGTCTTGGCGTTAGTCCAAGAGGCGGACTTGCATTGCTTTCAATGGCAAAGGCATCAGCATTACTTGATAACAGGAACTATGTAATTCCTGAAGATATTATTAATAATGTTGATGCTGTATGTTGTCATAGAATTGTTTTAAGTTCAAAAGCTAAAGCATCAGGTTATACGGAAGATAAGGTTATATATGAAATAAAGACAAAGGTGGCTATGCCTGTAGGCAGAAATGTAAAAGAAGGATGAAAGATTAATGATTGGAAATTGGATAAATTACATTTCGTTTATTGTAATTGTAGCAATAGGATTTTTATTTTATCACAATTATTTATTACTTTTATTATTGGCAGCTATTACCATACTGCCTGTTATTACTATACTCTTTTTCAGAAAGATGTCAGGAAAGATTGATTTTGAAATATCTGATATTCCTGTAAATGCAGGAAGGAATGCAGATATACAATTTAACATAATTACTAAGAATCGTTCTTTTTATCCTATGAGCGGAATAAAATTAAAGTTAAGCGTAAAAAATCTTTTTTATGAAAATAATAAAGAGTATGTTTTGAATGTGGCAGATATACCATTTAAAACAACACAAACTGAATGGAAATTCAAAAGTCTGTATAGTGGATGTGTAAAAGTTTGTATTGAATCTGCACAAATGTATGATGTACTTAATCTTGCAAAGAAAAACATAGATTTAAATATAGAAAAGGTGATAGAGATATTTCCGGAAGAAGGCAAAGTGGATTTAGATATACAGGCATTATCAGAAGGAGCAGGAGAGGACACAGAAGTACAGTACAGAAAAGGAACGGATGTATCAGAAGTGTCAGGTATACGTCAATATGAGCCGGGAGACAGTCTGCAGTCAGTACATTGGAAAATGACTGCAAGGTATGATGACTGGATGGTAAAGGAGTATTCTATGCCATATACAAATAAATTCTGTCTGATACTGGAGTTATACAGAAATGATGATATACCGGATGAAATGGATATTGTTATAGAGGCATATATGTCATATGCAAAATATATTGTAAAAAGCGGAAGGCAGTTTTTTATGATATGGTATAATGCAAAGACAATGTCAAACATAACAAGGGAGGTTCAGACAGAAGAAGATATAATGCTTGTTATAAAAGATATTTTATATACATCACCTTCAAATATAAGAACAAGAGCATATGATTCATACAAATATGAGTATGGTAATAGTACATATACAGGTTTCTATGTAACAAATGCATCAAGTGCGGAAATGGTATCCGGTGACAGAATTGCTGCCTATAAAGGAAAGGCGGTGCTGATTAGTATATGATGGATATATTTGGTTTGAAGAAAAAACGTATACAAAGAGAAAAGAAGGAATCAGAAGGTACGGGTATATATATAGAAGATATGCCAATTGCAGACAGGAAAGGATATAAGCTTAAAAATATTCTTTTAAATGGTACGATTAATGGAATTATTGTAATTTCTTCAATAATGAGTGTACTGGAAGCTTTTGAGGTAAAATACTATCAGGCTGCACTTATTGCTGCTGTTATGGCAGTATGCTATTTTACTGCCGGATTTTATGTAAATATTATATGGAAGATAGCCGGATATCTGGGAATAGTAGCTGTATTCATGTATGGAATAATAGAATACCGTGATGTACTAAGAGGAGGATTTGGTACTATTGCAAATGCATTTATGGAAGTAATAGAGTTGGAATTAGACCTTCCAATAGAAAGGCGTTATTCTGAGTTCACACAAAACAAAATATATGCAGTTACATTTTGTGCAATATTCATAGGTGGTGCACTGGCACTTTTATTTAATATGGTGATAACAGAGACAAAGGGATTTGTACTTGTTTTAATGATAACGTTTCCGTTTGTACAGCTTGGAATGTACTTTGATCGGGATATAAATGTGCCGTCTTTTGTAATGTATGCTGCAGGAATGGTATCACTTATGATATTAAGAAGCTCACCTCATTATAAAAGTGAAACAAAGCGTAGAAATGGATATAGGCAGATAAGAAAGAAAGATACCTATATATATGATTATGTATCTGATTCAAGGAACAGTTTTTCACGTATGTTTATAATAATTATGGCAGTGTCATTTTGCATAATTGCGATTTCTCTAATTTTTCCTGAGAATTCTTTTAATCCTGGCAAAAGATTAAAGGAGTGGAAAGAAGGAACACAGGAGACAGCAAAAAGAGTGGCATTGGTTGGATTCTGGGGGATGCTGAACCCTAATGGAAGCGGAACGGGAGGAATCGGCAGGAACAAATTAGGACAGGCAGATCATGTAAGTCTTGATTACCAAAAAGATTTGGATGTGGTAACAGCGGTTCTTCCGAAAGAGGAATATATATATCTGAGGGCATATGCCGGTACAACTTATGAGGATAATAACTGGAAATATATATCAGAGAGTAAGCCGGAAGGATATAAGGAACTTAGGTCATATGGAATAACCGCAAGGGATGTGGCAGCACTTAATTTTAATATATTATCTAAAGACAATGAGGGAAAACTTACTGATTATTTTAAGCAGTTAAGAGTGTATAATTCATTTGCTAACGATATGTTTTCATATATACCTGCTAATACAAGTTATATGGAAGCATATTATAGCAATCTTAAATATGATGATGAGTGGAACAAAGGTCTTGCATATGGTTCAGGTATGATGTGCCAATATTATGATTTAAAGGACTTAAATTTAGGTGAAATGGAAGAAATTGCTGCACAGATAAAATCAGAGAATAAAAGTGCAGATGTATATGATATTGAAAATCGCTATAGGCAGTATGTTTACAATACATATTTGTCAGTTCCTGATGAGAATAAGATAGTTATAGATAAAATTTTAAAAGAGGAAAATATAACAAATGAAGACGGAATTAACAGTATTTATAAGGTTATGTCATTTTTGGAAAACAATTATGAATATACATTGATGCCCGGAAAAACACCGTCAGGAAAAGATTTTGTAAACTATTTTTTGGAAGAAAATAAAAAAGGATATTGCTCATATTTTGCATCATCAGCAGTATTAATGTTTAGAGAACTTGGAATACCTGCAAGATATGTAGGAGGATATATGGTTTCTACCACAGATGATGATTATATGCATGAAACTTTTGAAACAGAGAATAATGATTGGGTGATGAACCCGGATGAAGAATATAAAGTATATGATATTGAAGTAAATGACAGTTCGGCACATGCATGGACAGAGGTATATGTGGATAATCTGGGATGGGTCACAGTAGATGTTACCCCACCATCAGATGAAGATGAAGAGGAAGAAGACGAACAGGGAGGAATAGGACAGTTTCTTGCAAATGTATTTTTTAACAGTCAGACAGCAGAAACAATAAAGCAGACTACTATAGGTACGTTATTGATTATACTTATTTTAGTACTTTTAATGATACTTTTGTTTATCGTAATGATAAATATATTAAGGTGGAGACGTAAAAACAGGAAGGATATAGAGAAGAATTTCAAATATCTGGAGAGAGTTATTAAATCTGCAGGTTTTACATGGAATAATTGTAAAGTATTTAAAGAATTATCTGAAGAGATTGTGAAGTACGGACTGTGCAACAGAGAAGATGCAGAGAAACTTATAGAAGTACTTGAAAAGAAGAGATATAGTATGGAAGGAACAGGCAATAAAGATGAAATAGAAGTAAACAGAATAGTCATGCAAATATCAGATAATGTTTATCAGAGAATGTCATTGATAAAAAAGATAAGATACAAATATTTATTTTAAAAGAGTATTGTAATTTATACCAATAATGTAGTATATTAATTATAAGTGGAAGAGTTATTTTCTTAAATTTATATAATGAAAGTAATTCTTCCTTTTTCCTTTAAAAGGTATTGACAAAAATTGTTCAGGTAGATATACTTTGAATGTCAAAGTAATTTTAAAATATAAGGAAATGAGGAGAAAAATTATGTTAGAGAGAATAAGAGAAATCGTAGCAGAACAGTTAAACGCAGATAAAGAGTCAATTAGTGAGGAAACAAGATTTAAGGAAGATTTAGAAGCAGATTCTTTAGATTTATTCGAAATAGTAATGAGTATCGAAGATGAATATAATGTAGAGATTCCGTCAGAAGATTTGGAAAACATAGTTACAGTTGGCAATGTTATAGAATATTTAAAATCAAAAGGTGTTGAATAGTTTATGAAAACTCAGATAACAGAATTACTGAATATAGAGTATCCGATATTTCAGGGCGGAATGGCATGGGTTGCAGAACATAGTCTGGCAGGAGCCGTATCAAAAGCAGGAGGACTTGGCATAATTGCAGGAGCCAATGCACCGGCAGATGTGGTACGAAAAGAAATACAGATGGCAAGAGAAATAACAGATAAACCGATAGGTGTTAATGTAATGCTGTTAAGCCCATATGCTGATGAAGTAGCACAGGTGGTAGTCGAGGAAAAGATACCTGTTGTTACTACCGGAGCCGGAAGTCCTGAAAAGTACATAAGTATGTGGCAGGAAGCAGATGTGAAGTTTATTCCTGTTGTTGCATCAGTTGCACTGGCAAAGAGAATGGAAAGGTATGGAGCAAGTGCAGTTATAGCAGAAGGCTGCGAATCAGGAGGACATATAGGCAGTCATACAACAATTTCACTGGTACCACAGGTTGTTGATGCAGTTAATATTCCTGTAATAGCAGCAGGAGGTATTGCAGATGGCAGAGGAATGGCAGCAGCATTTATGTTAGGAGCATCCGCAGTACAGATGGGAACCAGATTCCTTGTAGCAGATGAATCAATAATACATGATAATTATAAAGACAGGGTCATCCGTGCCAAAGATATTGATACCGAAGTAACAGGAATGAGCCATGGACATCCGGTAAGACAGTTAAGAAATAAGATGACAAGAGAGTATGCAAAACTTGAAAAAGAGGGAGCATCATTTGAGGAACTTGAGCATCTTACACTCGGAGCATTAAGAAAAGCCGTTATTGAAGGAAATGTTGATGATGGTACATTAATGGCGGGTCAGATTGCAGGTCTTGTAAAAGAAAGAATGAGCTGTAAAGATATAATTGAAGAAATAATGTCAGATACAAAGAAATTACTTGGAGACAAGGATTTTCTCTAAAATTTGTATATGTTGAAAGGTATGGTGATTTGATGGGCATAGCATTTGTATTTCCGGGTCAGGGAGCACAGAAGGTGGGCATGGCACGGGACTTTTATGATAATTCAGATGTAAGCAGGAAGATATTTGAACTGGCGGATGAAAATCTGGATTTTGACATTAAAAAGGTTTGTTTTGAGGAAAACAAAGAGATAGATATTACTGAATATACACAGGCTGCACTACTTACGGCATGCCTTTCAATGTATAAGGAACTTGAAAAGTATAATTTGAAGCCGGATGTATGTGCCGGATTAAGTCTTGGAGAATATGCAGCTATGGCTGTATGTGGAGTTATGAGTTTTGAAGATGCGGTAAGAGCCGTAAGAAAAAGAGGAAAACTTATGCAGGAGGCAGTACCTTACGGAATTGGCTCAATGGCAGCAGTAATAGGACTTGAAAATGAAATTGTTGAGAAAGTATGTAATGATATAGAAGGTGTAGAGGTCGCTAATTATAACTGTCCGGGACAAGTTGTTATATCAGGTATAGATAAATCTGTAAAAAAAGCTTCTGAGCAGTTGACGGAAGAGGGAGCAAGAAGAGTTTTGCCACTGAATGTAAGCGGACCATTTCATTCTTCAATGCTTAAAGATGCAGGAGAAAAGTTAGGGGAATTCCTTGATACTATAGAGATTAATAATCCAAAGATACCATATGTGACTAATGTGACTGCAGAATATATAAATGAAAATACACAGATAAAGGATTTATTGAAAAAACAGGTATGCTCGTCTGTAAAATGGCAGCAGAGTGTGGAAAATATGATTAAGAATGGTATAGATACTTTTATAGAGATTGGACCGGGAAGAACCATTACCGGATTTGTAAAAAAGATAGATTCAAATGTTAAATTGTATAACATACAGAAATTTGAGGATGTCGAAAAAGTAGTCAGGGCTTTGGAAGGAGAAAATTGATTTGCAGAATGAAAAGATTGCACTGGTAACAGGTGCCGGAAGAGGAATAGGAAGACAGATAGCGTTAAAGCTGGCAGAACAGGGAATAACAGTTATAGTAAATTATAATGGTTCTGAAGAAGCAGCAGAAAGTGTTGTTAATAAAATCACAGAGTCAGGCGGCAGGGCAAAAGCCGTAAAATGTAATGTGTCAGATTATAAAGAAACTGAAGAAATGATTGCATCTATAGTAAAGGAATTCGGAAGATTAGATATTCTTGTTAATAATGCCGGTATTACGGCTGATAATTTAATGGTGAGAATGACGGAAGAAGACTTTGACAAAGTAATTAATATAAACCTTAAAGGAGCATTCAATACCATAAAGCATGTAAACAGGCAGATGATTAAGCAAAGATATGGACGTATTGTAAATATATCCAGTGTTGTGGGAGTGACAGGTAATGCAGGTCAGGCAAATTATGCAGCATCAAAGGCAGGAATAATAGGACTTACTAAATCTGCTGCAAGAGAATTAGCAAGCAGGAACGTAACTGTTAATGCAGTAGCTCCCGGATTTATTCAGACTGAAATGACTGATAAGCTGCCGGAAAATGTAAAAGAACAGATGCAGTCTCAGATTCCGCTTAAGCGTTTGGGAACAACAGAGGATATTGCCGCTGCAGTGTCATTTCTTGTATCGGAAGATGCATCATATATAACGGGACAGGTTATAGAAGTAAATGGTGGAATGAACATGTAAGCGTGAGAAGAAAATCTAAGGCAGTAAAAGACACTGCCTAAGATTTTCTAAATCCCACGCAGAAGAATCGCTAGGGCGATTCTTCCCGATACAATTTCAGGTACTGTTTGTGCCAACTTTGTTGGCACTGTTGACTTTGTTGGCACTGCCGACCTGCATTGGAATGATTGAAAGTGTGAGGAGGAATTTTAGGCAATAAGGATACTGTATAAGATTTTTAATTTCCACAGTGTTGTGGTCATATGGAGGTAATTATAGTGAAACGAGTTGTAGTAACGGGAATGGGTGCGATAACACCTATAGGAAATAGTGTTGATGAATTTTGGAACGGAATACTTAATAATAAAGTAGGGATTGATAAGATAACTAAGTTTGATACAGAGAATTTTAAAGTAAAGCTTGCTGCTGAAGTGAAAGATTTCAATGCAAAAGACTATATGGATTTTAAGGCAGCAAAAAGGATGGATCCATTTTGTCAGTATGCAGTTGCGGCAGCATTTGAAGCCATGAAAGATGCAGAACTTGATATGGAAAAAGAAGATGCATACAGAGTAGGTGTGTCTGTAGGAAGCGGAGTAGGAAGCCTTCAGTCTATTGAAAAGGAAGCAGCAGCACTTTTTAACAAGGGACCTCAGAGAATTAATCCGTTGTTTGTACCTCTTATGATTACTAACATGGCAGCAGGAAATATTTCAATACAGACTGGTGCAAAGGGTAAGTCAATAAATGTGGTTACTGCATGTGCAACAGGTACAAATTCCATTGGTGAAGCATACAGAACAATTCAATATGGTGATGCGGATGTTATGTTTGCAGGTGGAACAGAAGGTGCTGTATCAGCACTTGGAATAGGTGGATTTATGGCACTTAAGGCATTATCAACATCTGAAGACAGGTTAAGAGCATCGATACCTTTTGATAAGGACAGAAATGGTTTTGTAATGGGTGAAGGTGCCGGTGTTGTTATACTTGAATCTTTGGAACATGCAAAAGCAAGAGGTGCTCATATACTGGCTGAGGTAGTTGGATATGGTACAAGTTCAGATGCATATCATATTACTTCACCGGTAGAAGATGGCTCAGGTGCAGCGAGAGCTATGGAAAATGCCATAAATGATGCAGGAATATCAAAAGAAGATATAACATATATAAATGCCCATGGAACCTCAACACATCATAATGATTTATTTGAAACAAGGGCAATAAAACTGGCATTTGGAGAACATGCACCATCGCTTAAGATAAATTCCACAAAATCTATGATAGGTCATATGCTTGGTGCAGCCGGAGCAGTTGAATTTATAACATGTGTAAAAGAGATAGAAGAAGGTTATATACATCCTACAGTAGGTTTTAAAAATGAGGATGAAGAGCTTGACCTTAATTATGTAAAACTTAACGGAATAAAAGAAAATGTTGAGTATGCATTAAGTAATTCATTAGGGTTTGGCGGACATAATTCAAGTTTACTTGTTAAGAAATATTCAGAATAGATTTGGTCAGAGAATGGAGGAATATTATGGAGCATCAGCAGATTATAGAAATAATAAAAGCTGTTTCATCTTCAAACCTTTCATCATTTGAGTATGAAGAGGGGAATGTGTATATAAACATGACAGTACAATCCGATACAGTTGCACCAACTGATACACCTGTATCATATGTCGTGCCAACTAAAAAAGAGGTTGTAATGGCTAATGAATATGATAAAAAAGAGGATAAAACAGAACAGGATAAAGTTGAAGATGGTCAGGTTGTTAAGTCACCTCTTGTCGGTACTTTTTACGCAGCATCTTCACCTGATGCAGATAAATTTGTAAAAGTTGGTGACAGGGTATCTAAGGGTCAGACGCTTGGAATAATAGAGGCAATGAAGCTGATGAATGAGATTGAAAGTGAATATGATGGTATTGTTGCACAGATTCTGGTTGAAAATAAACAGGTTGTTGAGTATGGACAGCCGCTTTTTATAATAAAGGAGGATTAAGTGTTAGGAATAAAGGAAATTCAGGAACTTATACCACACAGGCATCCATTTTTACTGGTGGATAGAATAGATGAATTGGAACCCGGTAAAAGGGCAGTTGGGTATAAATGCTTTACATATGATGAATGGTTTTTTAAGGGACATTTTCCGGAACAGCCTGTAGTTCCGGGAGTTATAGTTATAGAAGCACTTGCACAGGTAGGTGCAGCAGCGATTCTCAGCCTTGATGAAAATAAAGGTAAAATACCATTTTTCGGAGGTATATCCAAAGCAAGGTTCAGGCAGAAGATTGTTCCGGGAGACCGTGTAATGCTGGAGTGCCAGATTATTAAACAAAAAGGTCCGGTAGGTGTTGGGAATGCTACAGCTTATGTGGAAGGAAAACCGGCAGTGACGGCAGAGATTACATTTGCCATAAATTAAGGTAGTATTCAAATTGGAGGAATAGTATGTTTCATAAGGTGTTGATTGCAAATCGGGGAGAAATAGCCGTCAGGATTATCAGGGCATTAAGAGAGATGGGTATAAAATCAGTGGCGGTATATTCGGAAGCCGACAGGGAATCTCTGCATACACAGCTTGCAGATGAAGCAATATGTATAGGACCGGCAGATTCTTCAGCCAGTTATCTGAATATGGAGAGAATTATCAGTGCTACAATAGCAAGTGGTGCTGAAGCCATACATCCGGGGTTCGGATTCTTATCAGAAAATGCCAGATTTATTGAGATGTGTGAAAAATGTAATATAAAAATTATAGGTCCGTCTTCAGAAGTAATAAGCAGAATGGGAAATAAATCAGAGGCAAGAAATACCATGGTCAATGCAGGTGTACCGGTTATACCGGGAACGGATCATATAATATATGATGTGGAAGAAGGAAAGCAGTTTGCAGATAAAGCAGGCTATCCCGTTATCATTAAAGCTGCTTTAGGAGGCGGCGGAAAAGGCATGAGAATAGCCTGGAGCAGTGAAGAATTTTCTGAAAGGTTTAAAACTGCACAGATGGAATCTAAAAATGCTTTTGCAGATGATGGAATGTATATAGAAAAATATATTCAAAATCCACGTCATATAGAATTTCAGATTATAGCAGACAGATATGGAAATGTAGTGCATTTGGGAGAAAGAGATTGTACAATACAGCGAAATCATCAGAAAATGATTGAAGAATCTCCATCTACGGCTATTAGTGAAGAACTGAGAAAGAAGATGGGTAAAACTGCCGTTGCTGCAGCCAAGGCGGCAAAATATGAAAATGCAGGAACGGTGGAATTTTTATTAGACAGTGATAATCAGTATTATTTTATGGAAATGAATACCCGAATTCAGGTGGAGCATCCGGTAACTGAGATGGTGACAGGAACAGATTTAATAAAAGAACAGATTTTAATAGCACAAGGTCAGGAATTATCGGTAACACAAGAAGATATAAATATAAACGGACATGCAATTGAGTGCAGGATAAATGCAGAGAATCCTGATAAGAATTTTATGCCATGTCCGGGAACAATAAACAGTATACACATTCCGGGAGGAAATGGTATAAGGGTTGATACAGCTATATATGAAGGTTATACTATACCTCCTAATTATGATTCAATGATACTTAAGCTTATAGTACATGATAAAAACAGATATTCTGCAATTCATAAAATGCAGAGTGCACTTGGAGAACTGGTTATAGATGGTATAGGTACGAATGCAGATTTTGTATTTGACATACTTAGTGATGAAGTGTTTAAAAATGGAGAAATATCTACAGATTTTATAGAGAATTTTATTAAGAAAAGATGTGATAATTAATGTTTAATGGAGTATTTAAAAAAACTTCATACATTTCAATAGATATTGACAGGGATAATATTGAGACTGAGCCTACAGTTCCGGAAGTACCTGACGGTATGTGGGAAAAATGTCCCGGATGTACAAAAGCAGTGTATGCAGAGGATTTGAAAAATAATCATAACAAATGTCCTAAATGTGGGTACCATTTCAGACTTACATCAATGGAAAGGATTATTATGACCGCTGATGAAGGTACATTTGAAGAGTGGGATAGTGATATGGAGATTGATAATCCTCTTAATTTTACAGGGTACAAAGAAAAGATAGAGAATACCGTAAAACGTACAGGTCTTAGTGAAGCCGTAGTTACGGGAAAATGTAAAATAGGGGGTATAGATACAGGTATAGCCGTATGTGATTCACATTTTATGATGGGAAGCATGGGAAGTGTGGTTGGAGAGAAGATAACAAGAATGGTAGAAAGAGCCACAAAATATAGTCTGCCTATAGTTATATTCACTTGTTCAGGTGGAGCGAGAATGCAGGAAGGTATGATATCTCTTATGCAGATGGCAAAGACTTCTCAGGCAATTAAACGTCACAGCGATGCAGGATTGCTTTATATTACTGTTCTTACGGATCCAACAACAGGTGGAGTGACTGCAAGTTTTGCCATGCTGGGTGATATTATTGTGGCAGAACCGAAAGCACTTATTGGGTTTGCAGGACCAAGAGTAATAGAGCAGACTATAGGTCAGAAGCTGCCTGATGGATTTCAGAGGTCAGAATTTCTTTTGAAAAAGGGATTTGTAGACATTATAGCAGACAGAAAGGATATGAACAGATGTCTTTCTGATTTATTAAGACTGCATATAGCTAAAAAGTCAGCTTTAAAATCTTCAGACTATTACCTCGGAAGAAATCTTGTTTCAGGAATGAAAGCAAAGGCTGTAAAAGATAAAACTGCATGGGAAAGAGTTAAACTTTCAAGAGATTCTAAGCGCAGTACAGCATTAGATTATATTAATAACGTATTTAAGGACTTTGTAGAACTGCATGGTGACAGATGTTATGGTGATGATGGTGCAGTTATAGGAGGAATTGCAAGTATTGCCGGAAGACCGGTTACTGTAATTGCACAGCAGAAAGGAAAAAATCTCAAGGAAAACCAATATAGAAATTTTGGTATGCCAAATCCGGAAGGATATAGAAAAGCATTGAGACTTATGAAACAGGCTGAAAAATTTCATCGCCCGATAATATGTTTTGTAGACACCCCTGGTGCTTTTTGTGGTATAGAAGCAGAAGAGAGAGGACAGGGTCAGGCAATAGCTAATAATCTATATGAAATGTCAACTCTTAAAGTTCCTATTGTATCTGTTATGATTGGTGAAGGCGGAAGCGGAGGAGCTTTGGCACTGGCAGTTGCAAATGAAGTATGGATGATGGAAAATGCGACATATTCTATTCTTTCACCCGAAGGTTTTGCATCTATTTTATGGAAAGATAGCAGACGTGCAGAGGAAGCAGCTGAAGTTATGAAAATTACGGCAAAGGATTTGCTTAGTCTTAAGGTAATAGATAGAATTATACCTGAACAATATCCGTCTTCAAAAGATAATATCGCACAGATTTCTCAATATTTAAAAAATTATATAAAAGAGTTTCTTGCAAAATATGAAGGAAAAAATGAGCAGGAAATAGTAGACAGCAGATATGACCGTTTCAGAAATTTTTAATTAATACCTTGTTGAAATAATGGCACAAATGTGCTATTATTTCACAGGGAATTAATATAAAATGAAAGGAGCGGTTACTTTATGTATAATAATAACAATTTTGAGTTTAATGATGAACCGGTAGACTTAACATCACCGGGCAGAAGTGCACAGGCACAGCAAAATTATGCACAGTATGAGAACACAATTAAAAGAACAACTGATCCATTTATAATGAAGTTTACGGGAATTCTGGTAAAAGTTGCAATGGTGGGAGTTTTAGTTTTTCTTTTTTATCTCATTTCACTTGGAGCATTTGATATTGACGAAAATATTTCATTATTAAAGAATACAGGACTTGCAATATATGGGGTATTTATTTTTGATGCAATTGTTATGACAGTGCTTAATAAGCGGTTTTCCATACTAGTGATAGCATTGATTTTCCCTCTATTTTATCCTTTAAAAAGAAGTTATGTTACATATAACAGAAAAAATATACAGGCATTATGGCTTGCCGCATTTTTTATTTTGACAGGTGTTGTTCTTAATAATCTATACCCACAATTATATAATAAGGTACAGGTTATGAAGACATCCAGAGATGAATATACTTCTGAATGCAATGATGCAGTTAAGTATTTAAAAGGCGTAAAAGTTGAATCAGGCAATATGATAATAGAAGTAATAAAGGACAATGTCGATGATTATATCTGGAAAGCAGAGAAAAATGCAAATGGCTCTTATATTATTACTGTTAAAGGAGATACGGAATTGGAAGTGGATGGTGTATTTAGAGCAGATGAGATGATAAAAAACAATACAAGTATTACATTTTCGGTAAATGCTTCAATGGATAATTATGTGGTATCAGGGCTTAAAGTAAATGATATTGATTATATCAGTTATGCGAATATTGTGTGGAGTGAAATGTGCAAATCAAAGTAACAATAAATGTATTTAATAGAATATGAATATGTAGAATGGAGAAACAAAATGAGTCAAAGGATCAGAACAAGATATGCACCAAGTCCCACAGGAAAAATGCATGTGGGTAATCTTAGGACAGCGTTATACGAATATCTGATTGCAAAGCATGAAGGCGGAGATTTTGTCTTAAGAATAGAAGATACAGATCAGGAACGTTTTGTAGAAGGTGCACTTGATATAATATATAGAACAATGAAAGAGGCAGGACTTGAACATGACGAGGGACCAGATAAAGATGGCGGGTATGGACCATATGTACAGAGTGAGAGACAGAACAGCGGACTTTATCTTGAATATGCAAAAAAATTAGTTGATAAAGGGGAGGCATATTATTGCTTTTGTGATAAAGAAAGGCTAGATTCATTAAAGCAGGTAGTTGCAGGAAAAGAGATTTCAGTATATGATAAACATTGTCTAAATCTTTCAGCTGAAGAGGTTAAAGAAAAGATTGATGCAGGTATACCTTATGTTATCAGGCAGAATAATCCGGTTACGGGAACAACTACATTCCATGATGAAATATATGGAGATATTACAGTAAATAACTCAGAACTGGATGATATGATACTTATAAAGTCAGATGGATTTCCTACTTATAACTTTGCAAATGTTATAGATGATTATCTTATGAAGATTACTCATGTAGTAAGGGGAAATGAATATATTTCTTCATCACCAAAGTATCAGAGATTGTATGAAGCATTTGGATGGGAACCGCCAAAGTATGTACATCTTCCGCTTATAACGGATGAAAGCCATAAAAAGCTCAGCAAGAGGTGCGGACATTCCTCATTTGAGGATTTAACAGAACAGGGATTTCTTCCGGAGGCTATAGTTAATTTTATAGCATTGCTTGGGTGGAGTCCTGAGGATAATAATGAAATATTCGGGTTAGATGAGTTAGTCAGGAATTTTGACTATAGACATATTAATAAGTCGCCGGCAGTGTTTGATATGGTAAAGCTTAAGTGGATGAATGGTGAATACATTAAAGCAATGGACGATGAAAGATTCTATGAACTTGCTATGCCATATTTAAAAAATGTAATTAAGAAGGAAATAGATGCAAAGAAAATATTAGATCTTGTTAAGACGAGAATAGAAGTATTTCCTGATATTGAGTCATTGATTGACTTCTTTGAAGAACTTCCTGATTATGACATATCATTATATACCCATAAGAAGATGAAGACAAACAGTGAAAATTCTTTAGAAATACTTAATGAGTTACTTCCGATTCTGGAAAACCATAATGATTATTCTATTGATTCACTTCATGAACTTATTATGGATTATATATCAAAAAAAGGTATAAAAAACGGACAAGGATTGTGGCCGGTCAGAACGGCAGTATCCGGAAAACAGATGACACCGGGAGGTGCATTTGAGATTATGGAAATATTAGGAAAAGAAGAAAGTCTTAACAGAATAAGAATAGGTATTGAAAAATTGAGTAAAGAAGGTGCATGATATTTTTACTAAAGCACAGGAGCAGGCTGTTATGCATTATCAGGGACCGATGATGGTTATCGCCGGTCCGGGAAGCGGAAAGACTCTTGTTATTACCTATAGAACAAAATACCTGATTGAAAAATATGGCATAAATCCCGGAAATATACTTGTGATTACATTCACAAAGGCGGCAGCACTTGAAATGCATGAAAGATTTGATAAGCTTATGGATAAAAAACTGCCGGTAAATTTTGGGACGTTTCATGCCATATTTTTTAAAATATTAAGGTATGCTTATAATTATAGTTCTGATAATATTATAGGGGAAGATGTGAAATTCCGGTATATAAAGGAGATAATTCAAAATCTGAATCTGGAGATTGATGATGAAAATGAGTTCTGTTTAAATATTATAAATGAAATAAGCCGGGTAAAGGGTGATATGCTTGATTTGAATCATTACTATTCTAAAAACTGCCCTGAAGATATTTTTCAAAAGATTTATGCACAGTATGAAAAAAAACTTCATATGGCAGATAAGATAGATTTTGATGATATGCTTATTTTGTGTTATAGGCTGCTAAGTGAAAGAAAGGATATATTGTCTGCCTGGCAGGGCAAATATCAATATATACTTGTGGATGAGTTTCAGGATATAAACAGAATACAGTATGAGATAGTAAAAATGTTAGCTTTGCCTGAAAATAATTTATTTATAGTAGGTGATGATGACCAGTCTATATATCGTTTCAGGGGTGCGAGACCTGAGATAATGCTTAATTTTAGAAAAGACTATAATAAGGCGGAAAAAGTCATTCTGGATTGTAATTTTCGTTCAGGGATAAAAATAGTGGAATCTTCAAAAAGACTTATAAAGAATAATGAAAAACGTTATGAAAAGTCTGTTAAAGCACATAATTCTTATGACGGATATGTGGAATACATGGAATTTGCAAATCAGTCAGAAGAAAACAGGCATATTGTCGATAAAATCAGAAAATATGCAGCTGATGGAACAGAATATAAAGATATGGCTGTTTTGTTCAGGACTAATATAGGTCCAAGATTTCTGGTAGAAAAGCTTTTGGAATATAATATTCCTTTTCATATGAAAGATAGTATGCAGAACATATATGAACACTGGATAGCACAGGACATATTTTCTTATATAAAACTGGCATTAGGGAACAGAGAACGCATGGAACTGTATAGGGTTATGAACAGACCTAAAAGATATATTTCAAGAGACGCAGTTAAGGATAAAACATTTTCTTTTGATGAAGTTTATTACTATTACAGGGATAAAGAGTGGATGCAGGAACGCATAAGCCGTTTGGAATATGATTTGTCAATGATTGGCAGAATGAATCCGTATGCCGCAATCAGTTACATTAGACAGAGTATTGGATATGACGGATATCTTAAAGAATATGCGGATTATAGAAGAATGAAGCCGGAAGAACTTCTGGATGTTGCAGACGAACTTATGGAATCTTCAAAGGAATATAGTACATTTGAGGAGTGGCAGGAGCATATAGAAGAATATGGAGAAGAATTGAAAAAGCAGTCAGATAATAATAGGAATATTGCAGATGCAGTGGAATTATCTACAATGCATAGTTCAAAGGGATTAGAATACAGAATTGTATTTATAATAGATGCCAATGAGGGCGTTACACCACATTCCAAATCTGTACTTGATGAAGATATGGAAGAGGAAAGAAGAATGTTTTATGTGGCAGTAACAAGAGCGAAGGAACGGCTGCATATATACTATGTAAAGGAAAGATTCAATAAGCCTGTATCAGTTTCAAGGTTCGTAGGGGAAATGATGTATGATACTGATGAATTTTATAACGGAACAGAAGTCTGCCATAAAAAATATGGTGATGGTATAATAAGGAAAAATGAAGACGGAAAAGTTATAATATATTTCCCACGATTACGCAAAGAGATGGTATTTGACATTAAATTTGCTGTGACGAATGGAATTATAAGAAAAAAAGAAAGTTGAAATTAAATCAGCTTTCTTTTTTATAATCATTATTCATTTAAATCGGATTCATCCAGAATTTCATTATATTCGTCATATTCAATTAAGTTATTATATGCCTCTGATGCAATTTTTAATTCTTCACATGATTCGATATTAGATAAAAGCGGTTCGCCGTTTTCATTTTCACTGTAACCATAAAGGTATACTTTTCCGGTGCCTGCATCGGGACCGGTTGAGGGAAGAAGTGCAATATATTGTTTGTTTTCAGCCGGGAATATGGCTAATATGTCACAGTCAACATCAATACCGCCATCAAGCTGCAATGTAACATATTCGTCTTCCGGTTTATCAACATATTTTGTTTCAGTATTCATTTATTCTAACCAATCCTTTCCAGAAAATATTCACTAATATAAAAACTCTAACAGAAACATTAATAAAAATCAATAAAAAATGTAAATAATATTTGACTTTATACAAATTTATTATAAAATAATAGTGAGTAATTACAAAAGCATATGGAAGGAGAACATTTGTGGCAACAGGTAACAATGGCGGAAGCCGTACCAGAGAAAAAGGAAACTTAAGAGGAAATAATTCTTACCAGACAGGTAGAAGAGAAGGGAATAATAACAGAAATAATAACTCAAAACAGGGTTATGGTGAGAACAGGCAAAGAAGCGAAGGCAGGAATTCCTTTAATAAGGTTGGAAACGGCAATGGAAGACCTCAGAAAAAAAATTCAGGTACAGGGAGAGGATATGGTACCTATGATAAAGACAGAAATGATGATAATAAGAGGGATAACCGTCATAAATCTTCACAGAGCAGGGAGTCAAAGGTCAAAGAGCAACAGCCTGATAAGCTGGAGATAATTAGCAGGATAGAAAAAGAAAAAAAGGCAGTGCAGAAAAAGCAGGCTGAAAGGAAAAATGCCAATAAAGGAAATCGCCAGCAGTCAAAGCCTAAAAGAATGGGAAATATTGACTGGACTAAGGCATATGAAAATGACAGCTATGATGATGATGATTTTGATTTATATTTGTAGATAGCAAAAAGCTTTCCCGGAATATCAGATTTTATCTGTTGGGAAAGCTTTTAATATATTAATAAAGGATTGGAGAATATATTTGGATAAGTACGATTTTAACATAAAAAAGGTAATAGTACATATATTAGAATCTTCTGCAGGTATTCCGGTCTTATCAGATGAAGAACTTGATTATGGCTCAGAGTTTGGTGACTTTTTGAGAGAGCATCTGTATAGGATTTACATAAGTGATGATATTAAGAACTGCAGATTTTATGAAGAAGATTCAGAAATATTTAATATACTTAAAGAATTCGATAGGGACAGTTTTGCCGAAATCAGCAGGAAGACAGCAGTTCATCTTTATGGAATAATGAACAGCAACATAGATATACCTTCTGCGGATTTGGTTGTAGTGCTGTATACATTAAATGGAGCAGAATATCTCGGACTACTTAAGATGAATTATAAGTCATTTTATACACACATGACAAGTAGTGATGATTTTGGGGGAAATATGAATGAAGTAATTATGCATAAAGCATTATTTCCGGGAGAGGGGCAGAAACTTTCAGAAGCAGCACTTATTTGTCTTGATGATCTTACTGTAAAAGTGGTTGAGAAGAAATATGAGGTAAACGGAGCAAAGGAAAATTACTTTTCAAAAAGATTTTTACAGTGCAGCAGTAATCTTTCATCAAAAGCAAAGTTGGCAATAGTAACAAAGGCTGTAGAAAAAATTCAGGAAAAATATATTGATGACTCTGAGCAGCTTGAAGCAAAGATGAAAGCAAAAAGTATTATTCATACTGAATTTGAAGAACAGGGTATTATAAGTTTACCGGAGATTGCGGAAAAGATATTTGATGAACAGCCTGAGATGAGGGCTGAATTTGAAGAACAGATTGAAAAATATAATATATCAGAAGATGAAATAACGATACAAAGTCCTTCTGCTTCAAGAAAATTTTCTAAACAGCATCTTACTACAGATACAGGTATAGAGATAAAAATTCCGATGGAACAATATGAAAATCAGGACTCTGTTGAGTTTATAACTAATCAGGATGGTACAGTATCAGTACTTATAAAAAACATAACAAAGCTTATTTCAAAATAACTCTGAGTTTGTAATGGTTCAGCCATGACATTCATAATTTGCCGGACTATACATTATGATTGCGTATTTTAATATCTGCCGGCAAATTATTCATGCCGGGCGTCCGCCCTATAGATAATAATATATAATAATTTCTTAGTGAGCGAGCTCCCACGAAATTATTATATACTATTCTCTGCATGGTCGAACTATTACTTAAATTTGTGATAAAATTATGAAAAAAATAAAAAGATAGTTGTTTATTAAAATGAAAAATGTTATAATCACAAACGATTTTATTAATTATAATTAAAATGAAAGGACAGGAGAAATGAAAAACAAAGTATTTTTAAGCAAAACAGTTGCCGCAGTGCTTTCTATAACTATGGTAATGGGGATGGCAGGATGTGGAAAATCTGATAAGACATCAAAAAGTGTAGAAGATAATGTAACATTAGGAGATTATAAAAATCTTGAGGTAGATTTGACTGTAACTACCATTACAGATGAAGATGTAGAGGAAGAGATTCAAAGCCAGCTTGAGCAGAACTCTACTACTGAAGAAGTTACAGACCGTACAACAGTACAGGATGCAGATATGGTAAATATCACAATGACAGCTACTGTAAACGGTGAAGATTTTGAAGACGGAAATGTAGAAGATTACGATTATACAATAGGTGAAAACGAATATGGTGAGGAATTTGATAAAGGTCTTATCGGTAAAAATAAAGGTGATGAATTTGAACTTACCGTAACACTTCCGGATGATTATGCCGATGAATCATTTGTAGGTCAGCAGGCTGTATTTAAAATTACATTAAATAAGATTGTAAAAGAAGTTATTCCGGAATTTAATGATGAATTTGTAAAGACTATTTCTGAAGACTATCAGACAGCAGAAGATTATCGTAAATACATTAAAGAGGACTTACAGAGTACGGCAGATGATGATAACGAATCTTCAGCAAAGGAAGACCTTATGGCACAGGCAGTTGAGAATGCAGAGATTACAGGAACATCAGATGATTTGTACAATCTTTATTATAACCAGATGACAAATGATTATACAAGCTATGCAGAGCAGTGGGGAATGACATTAGAAAATTTCCTGGCATCATTTATGGGTATGGACGAAGAAAGTTTTAAGGACTATGTTCTGGATCAGGTGTATGATATTCAGGTTGCAATAGCAATAGCAAAAGCAGAAGATTTAGAAGTATCTGATGATGAGTATAAGAAAAATCTTTCAAAATATGCAGAAGATTATGGCTGGGATTCTGAAGAAGAACTTGAAGAAGCTTACACTAAAGATTATCTTAAAAATAATATGACTCGTGATAAAGTATTAACATTCCTTTATGAGAATGCCAAAATTAATGAAGTTCCTGAATCTGAATTAGAAGACGAAGACGAAACGGAAGGCACTACAGAAGGTTCAGAAGAAGAAACAACTTCATCAGCAGAATAGGTTAAAAAATACCTCTGGTAAATTTTATCAGAGGTATTTTTATTTTTAACTGTATAAATGATTATCTTTCCGTGAATCATTTTTATTATGAAATGATAAGACGGAGGAAATGAAAAATGGCTCTTTATAAAGTTGAAATATGCGGCGTAAATACATCTAAGCTTCCATTACTTAAGAATGAGGAAAAAGAACAATTATGGGATAGAATAGACAATGGAGATACACAGGCAAGGGAAATATTTATAAAGGGTAACTTAAGACTTGTTCTCAGTATTATTCAGAGGTTTTCTAACAGCAATGAGAATGTGGATGATTTGTTTCAGATTGGTTGTATAGGTCTTATGAAGGCTATCGATAATTTTGACAGAAATATGAATGTCAAGTTTTCAACTTATGCCGTGCCTATGATTATTGGTGAAATAAGAAGATATCTTAGAGATAACAATGCCATCAGGGTAAGCCGTTCGTTAAGGGATACAGCATATAAAGCAATATATGCAAAAGAATCTCTGGTGAAGAAAAACCAGAAAGAACCTACTGTCAGTGAGATAGCAGAAGAGATAGGTATAGAAAAAGAAGAGGTTGTATATGCACTTGATGCCATACAGAGTCCGGTATCACTGTATGAACCCGTTTATTCAGAGGGTGGCGATACGCTTTATGTAATGGATCAAATCAGCGATAAAAAGAATAAAGAAGAAAACTGGATTAGAAATCTTGCATTAAGTGATGCAATGGACAGACTGCCGGAGAGGGAACGGAATATTATTGAACTTCGCTTTTACAAAGGTAAAACACAGATGGAGGTCGCAGACGAGATTGGCATATCACAGGCACAGGTAAGCCGGTTGGAGAAAAATGCGTTACGAAGCATGAAACATTATTTATCATAATCTTATAATCTTATAATATAATTATAAAAAGTGCTTATGGTGTTGCATGCGCATATATGATTTAAAACAAAAAGAAGTTATAAATGAATGTGACTGCAAAAGGCTGGGATATGTTAATGATATATTGTTTAATGAATGTACAGGGTGCATAGAAGCCATAATTGTACCGGGCATAGGGAAAATCTGCGGAATATTTGGAAGAGATACAGAATATATTATTCCGTTTAAGTGCATCTGTCAGATTGGTAACGATATTATACTTGTAAAAGTCTGTGAAGAAGATGTGCTTAAAAAATGTAAGTATTAACTTGACCAAAAAAAGATTTCAAATTATAATCTTACCATTAGGAATAAATTATGATAATAAATAGAGGGAGGATATTATATTGAAGTGTCCGTTTTGTGGTCAGGAAGATACAAAGGTTATAGATTCAAGACCTGCCGAGGATAACAGCTCCATAAGGCGCAGGCGTCAGTGTGAAAAATGTAAACGCAGATTTACAACATATGAAAAGGTTGAAGTAATTCCGCTAATTGTTATAAAAAAGGATAATACCAGAGAATCATATGACCGGTCAAAGATTGAGGCAGGAATATTCAGGTCATGCCATAAAAGACCTGTATCTGTTGATAAAATAAATAAGCTTATTGATGAGATTGAAAATGAAATATTTAATTGTGAAGAAAAAGAAATACCAAGTTCCGTTATCGGAGAAATTGTAATGGATAAATTGAAGAACTTTGAGGCTGTGGCTTATGTAAGGTTTGCTTCGGTATACAGAGAATTCAAAGATGTAAATACATTTATGGATGAATTAAAAAAACTTTTAGATAAATAGTGAAAGGAATATGGCATATAATGGGAATATTGTCAAGATTTTACCCTGATGAATATATGGATTCCACATATGCCCTTGATTATCAGAAGTATTTTGATAAGGGGTATAGAGGAATTTTGTTTGATATTGATAATACGTTGGTGCCGCATGGTGCTCCATCTGAGAGAAAAGCAGAGGAGTTATTTGACAGGCTTCGGAAGATTGGTTTTAAAACCTGCCTTATATCTAATAATAAAGAACCGCGGGTCAGACCGTTTGCAGAACTGGTTAAATCAGATTATATATATAATGCTCATAAACCATCAGGTAAAAATTATGTAAAAGCGATGGAGATAATGGAAACTGACAGTAATAATTCTCTGTTTGTGGGAGACCAGATATTTACGGATGTATATGGGGCAAAGCGAGCACATATGCATACAATATTAGTTAAACCGATACATCCGAAAGAAGAGATACAGATAGTTTTAAAGCGTTATCTTGAAAAAATAGTATTATGGTTTTATTTAAGAAGCAGTAATGGCAGGCAGCCGTAACTGCTTTATTTTTTTAAACAGTTCAGCCAAGCAGAGAATAATATATAATAATTTCGTGGGAGCTTGCTCACTAAGAAATTATTATATATTATTCTCTATAGGGCGGATGCCCGACATGAATAATTTGCCGGCAGATATTTAGGGAAACACTGATTAAATAAACACTTTTTCATATATTTGTAGTATAATTAAGGTATCACATGAAAGGCGATGATACCTATGAAACAACAGACATTTACAGACATGGAATACTGC
>JAAVHZ010000049.1 GCA_014799465.1 Lachnospiraceae bacterium
TCCCGCGAGCAACGAGCCAAGTGGCTGCTTGCAGACATTTGGCGACTGCCGCGAGGGTCAAATACCCACACGCTTTAGCGTGTTTAGCTTGCTGCGTTACAAATTTGATGCCCCGTCAGTTTGCTGCGGGGTATTTGACTATTTTATACTATATTAATGACATTGCCTTCTCAAAGGGTTGCCCCTCTATACTCCCCTCCGCACCAGTCTCTCATAAAGTTTATGGCCAATTACTCCCTGATGCTTAATACATAATTCATTCTTTCAGTTTCTGCTTTCTGTACAAATTATCTTTTGTAGCATCAAATCCTACTGGCAGATACTCTTTTGGAATCATACTCTCATAATCCAAATCCATAAAATAATTGCAGAATATCAGTTCCACATATACAATTTTGTTTTCCCCTGTTTCAAGCGCATATACAAATCCATAATACGGATCTGCTTCCATTGCAAGCAGTTTATATCCTTCCATAAAACTTTCCGAACCATAATATCCTAAATAATCTGTGGATACATAGTTTTTAAGCCTCTCTGCTTCTGTTTGATAATCTTCCTCTTCATATTCCACAACAAGATAGCTTAAATATTGCGCATCCCAAGGATTATAATATACCATCTTATAATCTGTTACCCGCATTTCATTTGTTATTTCTTTAGGAAAGATACTTTCGTTCATCCCCCATTTATTCGCATATTCCTCCTGAGCATCTTCTCCCATATACCACGAATAATGGCTTACATCTGTATCCCCAAGTATTTCAGAATTTGCTATATCTAATGCCAAAAAAGCAAACAAACCTCCAATTGCTATTAGCCGTAACATAACTACAGTGCAAACTACCAATACCGTAATAGCAGCTATCTTAATCCCCCATTTTGTTTTTTTCTTTTTAACATATTTCCGGAAACTTTCAGCAGGCTCTATGCTGTATTGAATATGTGGTTCCGGCATATTCATTTCCTTATAAACTTTTCTACATTGATTACATTCTTTCAGATGTTCATCTATCTCCATTTTGCTTTTTTCACTAACGAGTTGCTCTACATATAATGGCAGTAAATCCTGTATAATATTACATTCTATTTTCATATGGTCTCCTTTCAATTCTCCAGCCTTTGCCGAATCATCATTTTTGCCCGATGATATGTTACACAAGCCCAGTGTTCAGATTTTTGAAAAAGTGATGCTATTTCTTTAAAAGACAGTTCTCCGAAAACTCTCAAAGAAAAAACTTCCTTATAGGGCTCCTTTAATTCATGCAAAATCTTATGTATTTGAAGTGCTGTTTCTCTGTCTTCTACCATTTGCACAAATAATTTTTCTTCTGCTTCATAAATTTCATGCACATCATCATATGTCACATATTCTTTTTTCTTACAATATGTAAAAAACAAATTTTTAGCGATAGAGCATAGCCATACACGCATATCGGAATCACCTTTAAACGTATGAATAGATTTTATCGCCCGATAAATAGTTTCCTGTGTCAGTTCCTCTGATAACTGCTCATCTCTGGAGAGTCCCCGCAGGAAACGCAGCACATCTTCATAGTATTTTTCAAACAAAATATCTGATTTATCCACTTTGTTTCCTCCTTTCCCTTATAAGACATTCAATCTCCAAAAATATCACAAAAAATTTTAAATTATTACAAATTACTATATACTCTCTTATTCAGCATATTATTTAAGTAACTAATTCTCTTACTAATCTGATAGTTGGTAAAATCTAAAGAATACAAGAGGTATCTAGAATGAATGTTAAAGGTAAAAAGAAGAAAAATCAAGTAGCAACAGCAAATCACTAAAAATTCAAATTCAAATAATTGATATAGTTCGTTCAAACGGCTATAATATACACAGTACATTTTATGAGGTAACTATGTTTGAGTATATAACCGTACAGGAAGCTGCAGGAAAACAACGACGATGAAAGCAATCCTAGTACTTCTGCAAAGCTGTGTACCGTGGAATAGCAAGGAACATGAACCATTTTAACATTTGCAATTGCTGATGGTTTTGGCAAGATAAGGAGAAAAGCATGGGACTATTTAAGAAAAAATCAGTGGTACAGCCATATGACAAGGAAAATAAGAAACCTGTAATTAAGTCAAGCATTTGCAATGGTGAACAGGTAGCTGGCTTTAAAGATATTCATACAGGAAAGATAGAAGAGGTTATGCTGATTAAAAGTCAGGCAGATCTCGATAACTTTAAATCAATGTATGGAATAGATGAAGAAATAGCGAAGGAATATTGAGTAATGACAAAGAGCAGTAAAACTAAAAGACATAAGAAAATGGACAGACAGCATTTGCAGTTAGTGATACCTTTCACAACACAGCTGCATATACGTTTTTTATGTTGTCTGTGTGAGGTTACAGCAGGAGTTTCGTTTCCGGCTAATGCGATTGATTCCCCGTCAAGGTGAAAAGAAGTAACCTTGAAATCAATGGATAAAGGATAGGAACGCTGCATACAGGAAGGAGTTCTTGGAGCAGGTCCAAACTTGAAATATTAGTAACAACAAAGTTTTGGTAGTCAGCATGACTGCCACAGTTAACAGGTACATAAAATCGCCTCCAAATCGAAAAATGTGTTCCGCCGCAAACAAGCGGTGCCTGCTAATTAACAGGTACGAAGCACCACATTTTTCGGTGGATTTGTCAAGTGTTTTGTCAAAGAGTGGGGATTTTAATAAAAAAGGGAATCTTAAATCCTTATATACCGGTTTAAAGATTCCGAGAGATTATTGTTCTAAATAGGAAGGGAAAAAATGCCAAAAATAAAGAGCTGTGATTGGAAATCTTCAATTACTTTTGAATTGAACTTGCATAATGGAAAGGGATTTATATATGATAAAAGTCAAGCAGATTATCTTAATTGGATACCTTATGAATTTTTGCTAACGGTTAAAGAAGATAATTATATTTTAACAGGAATGGCTTTTAGTCTGGAAGGAATTAAAATTTTTTTGAGTAGATTGCAATCTGTGATTGATGAACGAAATAACACAAGGGAGTATAAGGAGTATAGTTATTGTGGTTCGGAAGCCGAGTTTACAATTTATCTGGAGAACACAGATGATAATTATGATGATGTGATTGTTCTTGTTAAGTTGTGGATAAATGCAGCTTGTTTAGAAAATGCGGGTTCCGGATATTCAATAGGGTTTGATTTTATAATAAAATATGAAGATTTGAAGAGGTTCACAGAAGAATTGATGAATGAATTAACTGAGATTCTGAAAGGATAGGTGATTAATTGCAATATTTTAGAATAACAAAATATAATCCCAAATTCAGGAATAAGCAGGGGGCATATAAGAATGAAGAATGGACATCTGTATATGATATCGGGAAAAAGTTTAAGGGAGTAGAGTTTAGATTTGATGAATATAAGCATTTTGAAGATGCCTATATTCAGGCAATATTTACAATTATGGATATAAATATTATTGAGAATTTTACAATAAAAGAATTGGAAAAATATGATTTTAATCCTTACCCGGATTTTGTTGCCGGTATTGAAAAATACTATAAAAATTTGAGGAATAATCAAATAATATTAAAAGATGAATTACCTATATTTTTAAGACTTATTTTAAGAGAATTTATCTGGTGTAAATTGTCAAATAAACTAATGGTTGTACACTTTGGATATGACTATTATATGTATATTGGAAGTGCTAAAAGTATTAATCATAAATTGAAAGAGATTATGGGATTAGGATTGTATGTTGAACAGGTAAAATCTCCTTATATTTAATTAGAATATTTATGATACATGAACTTTATTCAAGTACAGCAAGAAAATAACCGGATTAAAAACTTTTCTTCAGGGAGAATTAAAATGGATGTAAATAATTTTAAAACAATATCATTATTTGGCAGAATTGCATATGGTGTTAGCTGCTTTGAAAATACAATAACATTTTTGGAATATAATGTGGAGGATTGGAAGGTGGTTTTAAAATATTTATGGGAGTTTTCTTACATACAATATTTAGATGACTGGACAGGTCTATTATCAGAAATAATTCCAGAAAACTTATTGGAATTTAAAAAATATGAAGAACATGATTATTCTTATTTAGATAAGAAAAGTTATGAGTATCTCTACAATTTATATCAAAATATTGATGAGGAAATAGATTTTGTAATGACTGCAATTTTTGAAATTGGTACTAGTCATGCATATAGTGAAATAGATGGATATGGAAAACAGAGCTTAGATGAATTGAAGATACTTATTGATTACATGTATGAGAAGGGGATACCTTTACCGGATATATCTCCTTTTGAGAAATTTTCTTTTGATGAAAATGATGGTTATGGAAACAAATTTGATGCAAAAACCATTTCAAAATTTATAGTATGAAATTAGTAGGGGGAATTAGTCAGAACCTTTATTATTCCAACAGAAACTGACACCCAAATTATGATTATGGCACATCATTTAGCAGGTGACGGTAAATCAATAATATATTTGATTAAAGATATTATGAATGCTTTAGCCAAAAAACCGCTTACATATAAACCTCTTGTCCTGCTTAAAAAAAATTCTTTTTCGGACACAAGGTTAGGCATTATGAAATACCTTCTCAAAATGAGTTGGGATAAAAGCGAGGTTACAAATATGGGAAGGTACAGAACTGAAGAAGTTTCTACTTTACTGTCCAAAGTGTAAGCAGGAAAGATAGAATAAGAAATATTTGCAATTCAATATTAGGAATATTATTTATTTCAGCAACTATATCAGGGTATTATAAAGATATAAGTTATATTCGTTATGATAAATAAATGTCCTTTTTCTGCCAAACTTATATTAGTAGGAAATTGTTGGCTTATCTGCCGGAGCGAGAACCATTCTTTGAGGATTGCTTGCAGATTGAATATGCCAAATCATTCGGAGCAAATTACATTGTGGCAAGAAATGTTGCTGATATAAGAGAGCTAACGCATAAACAAGTGAGGCACCAAACGGAAATCTTTGTATTAGAACCCAAATGCCTAAAATTAGAGAGTATTGGAATTGCAACCGTTGATTGTATCTCCCAGAATTATAATTACCAATATGAAATTAGGCAAAGTGATGATGGTGTGAAGTATGACTTTTATCTATCCAATAAGGAAATTGAAGATACAAGTATTATTACAAACGAAGATATGCAAACAATTATATACAAAAAATTGAGGAATACTATGTGACATCCAATAGTTATTTTAAATATGTATATGTTCGATTAGCCGGAACTGAGGAAGCATTTGCATCAGATTGGGTGTTGGCATAAAAACTTAAAGTTAATAATGAATTTAATTTTAATGATATTCCTTGAGATTGAATCATCATATCCATCAAATGATACAGTACAAAAGCACTAGAGAGTTTGAGACTGTTTCAAGTCGGGTCTGTTGACAAACCCTTTTTTTCAGAGGTTGTTTTCTGAGATAATCTGTCGAATCTGCTCTTTTGCAACTGGCATAAAAATACTCCTTTTCAATAAGAATTTCCATATCCTAATTCTTACCAAAAAGGAGCCATTTATTCCCGCGAGTAACGAGCCAAGTGGCTGCTTGCAGACATTTGGCGACTGCCGCGAGGGTCAAATACCCCGCAGCTTGCTGCGTTACAAATTTGATGCCCCGTCAGCTTGCTGCGGGGTATTTGACTTCCTAAAACACAAACTTATTTACACTATCTCCCAATTATTTTTCATATATTCATTTTATTTTTTAATTACCCAAAAGAAATATGAAATTTTTGTTGTGCTGCCTGCGTTTCTTCCTGTGATACTTTTAAAGCGTTAATAAAAGCGTTGTTTTTTGCATTATCCTGTGTCTTGTCATTTATTCCGGTATCATTGGTCTCTGTGGCTGATTTCATTGTATTATTTGCTTCATATAATATAGAGGATTGGAATGCCATTGCTATAAGTTCCTTTTTCTCCATCTTTTCAAGCTCAGCCTGTTTTTTTTCTGTATCTGCACCAAGTTTCTTATCCTGATTTATTTCGCCCTTTAAAATGGCAATGCCATCCCCGGTGCTGGCTATGATGGTTCCCTGACGACGTGCCTGCCGTACGGAAGAGTCTGCTGATACAATTGCATATATCTTTTTGTGGGACATGCCGGATTCTGTAGCCGTATCGCTGTTTGTGTCTTTTTCCTCTTTTCCGGCAATGCCTTTTTCTTTAGTTTCATCAGGCTGTTTTTCTTTTGTATCTACGCTGCGTTTCTCATCCTGATTCATTTTTCCCTTTAAAATAACAGTGCCATCGTTATTATTGGCTATGACTGTTCCCCAGGACACTGTCTGATGCCTGTTGGCTGGCAGATTCTTTTCGTCTTCTTTATCTGAGGATGCTCCTTTAGTTTTTATTTTATCTTCTGATTTTTCCTCTTTTGTAGGTTTCTGATCTTCCTGTAGCTTCGCCATCATGATTTCTCTTTTCTGTGATTTGCGAAACTCTTCCTGCTGCAGTTGCAGTTTTGTATTGAGACCGGATATTTCTTCCTGAAGTTTTTCACGTTCAGTTTCTTTTTCATTATCAGAAAGTTCTTCCTTCAGAGATAATTTCTGCATCTGCTGTTTTGCGTCTGTAATTTCAGTTTGAATTTTTTTGATTTTTGGATCTGCCGAAACTGCCTTAAGCGTCTGCATGCCTGACATACTGTTTATTGATGTTACACCTCCAATTCCCATAACATAATCTCCTTTCCTCATAGAATGTTTTCAGACAACATATTGTTTAATGTGTATCTGCTATTTGCTGCTTTATTTATCTATATTTTACCACCTTTCATATTTAATAAACAAGACTATTTTTCTATTATTTATGAAAAATATGGATAAAACATATGGGTGGTGTAAAAGGGGAAAACTCCACTAAGTCTAATGGCGGCACAGGAGGCTATTCAGAATTGATGCCATTGATAGAGGGGCGATTGGGGAGGAAAGTATAAGTTTTGTGTGAAAGTTTGGAGTTTCGTGTGTTTGTTTGCAAAGCGGGCAAATAGGGAATTTCTTTACAAAAAAGTCAGGATAACTTTTTACCGGCTTTGAGAAAATAACATATTTTTTAAGGAATAATTGATACTATTTCTTATCAAAACGCAAACGGTAACAGAAACAGGATTTGATGATTCATCTATTTGTGAAATGATTTATCCTTCGCTTACCACCATACATCAGGATGACTAGGAAATGGCAAGAAGGATGTTTAAATGATTAAAAATTTAAAGAAACAAAATAAACAGGGTATTACATTAAAATTGCCGGTAACATTAGTAAAAAGAAATACCGTAAAAAAAGTTATTGGTAATATTATACAAAAATTGGAGGTCACATAATGGAAAATAAAATGCAGGGATTGTGGCCGAATACAAAAGTTAAAAGCAGCCAAATTGTTTTAGCTTATTATTACAGTGATACAATTTAATTATATGTTGTACGCAGCACCATCCGGAGAATGGTGCTTTTTGTATTTCATTGCTTTAGGGAGAACTAAGGGAACGAATTTTTATTATAAACCTATTGACAAATATATATTTATGCCATATTGTATATATTGTATATATACAATATAATGAAGAGGTGCACTATGGTAATTATTTTAAGTAATTCATCTGATGAGCCGATTTATCAGCAGATCGTCACTCAGATCAAAGCGCAGATCATGGGTGGTGAGCTTGTTGCGGGGGAGGCGCTTCCTTCGATGCGTATGCTTGCACAACAATTGAGAATCAGTGTCATCACAACAAAGCGTGCTTATGAGGAACTGGAAAGAGATGGTTTTATTGAGACCATCACAGGAAAAGGTTGCTTTGTAAAGACGCAGAATACGGATTTTCTTCGGGAGGAGTGTGTCCGCCAGGCGGAAGAAATGTTAGTCAAGGCTTGTGAAAAAGCAAGAATGTGTGGACTTACACTCGACGAGTTGAAGGAGATTCTGGAACTTGTGTATGGAGGAGACCAAGATGAGTGATTTGGAAAATGCATTTGAAAATGCGATTGAAGTGAAAAATCTTACAAAGAAGTACGATGGCTTTAAGCTCGATTATATCAGTTTTTCAGTCCCAAAGGGTAGTATTATGGGATTTATAGGGCAAAACGGAGCCGGCAAATCAACAACGATCAAGGCAATTTTGAATATTATTAAGACGGACGGCGGAGAAATTCGGCTGCTGGGAAAGGACCATATTAAATATGAAACAGAGGTCAAGGAGCAGATGGCAGCTGTATTTGATGAGTGCCCGTTCCATGATTCGTTTAAGGCAAAGCAGTTGAACATCATGTTTAAAGGACTATATCAGAACTGGGATGAGAAATTGTTCCATCAGTATCTGGAACGTTTTGACTTGCCGAAGAATAAAAAAATCGGGCAGTTTTCGAAAGGAATGAAGATGAAAATGCAGATTGCAACAGCTTTATCCCATGGAGCAAAGCTTTTGATCATGGATGAGGCAACGACGGGACTGGACCCTGTTGTACGAAATGAAATTCTTGATATTTTCCGCGAGTATCTGAGTGATGAAACGAACAGTATACTGATGTCATCCCATATCACCAGTGATTTGGATAAGATTGCGGATTGTATCACGTTTATTGACAAAGGGAAGCTCTTGTTGACCGGATATAAGGATGACATTTTGGAAGCCCACGGATTGATGAAATGCAGCGAAACGGATTATCAAAAAATAGCGGTGGAAGATATCGTAAGTGCAAGAAAGAGTGATTTTTGCGTAGATGTCATGGTCTCTGACCGTGTGGCATGTAAAAAGAAATATGCCTGGGCTAATATTGAAAAGACGAATCTGGAAGACATCATGCTCTTTTATATCAACAGGGAAAAGAGGGAGTGGTGGTGATGAGAAGGAAGACACTGAAATATTTAATCTACCGGGACCTCTTTTTGGCGAGAAAACAATTGTTTGGCTATGGTGCAATAGCGTTGCTTATGATGGTTTTAGGAATTTTAGTATCTCTTAGCACAAAATGCGGAAACTTGGCACATGTTCCTGAACAATATAGAGACGTACTGGAGGAATGTCTATTCATGTTTTCATGTGTTCTGCCGGTATATATGTGTGCCGGTGTCGGGATATCGGTCGTGGAATCTATGCAGTTTGATGATGCAAGGTGGCATAGATTTCGGTTGTCCACCCCGGTAAGCGGATATATATTTGCACTTTCGAAATATATTATACTACTGGGAATAGAGGCGGTTTGTACAGGCATAGTGCTTGTATATATGTGGGGAGATAGTGTGATTAGGGGAGATGAGGTATCCTTCCGAACCATTGCATTTATGCTGGTGGTTACATTTGTCCTTTTGATGTTTGGTCTGTTGATGCAGATTTTGATTCTGTTGCTTGGTACCTTTGAGAGAGCACTTATTGCAATGGTAGTAATTCAGGTTCCTGTGATGTGTCTGGTGCTGACCTGTTTCTTGTTAAGTGCAGCAATACCAGAAGATGTAGGGATGCAGTTCTTCTTGGATTTGAGCGAAACATGCTTGCCTCAGGTTTCCATAGTTTTTCTGATTTTTCTTCTTGTTAGTTTCATTGTGACTGCTGCATTATATGAAAGGAGAGAGAAATAATGAGAGGACTTTTATACAAAGAGTTTTATCAGTTTAAATCTGATATGTATCTTGTTTTCGCATTCCTGTTGTTACTGATTTTTCCGTGTGTTGGTTCGACCGGAGATCCGGAGTTGATAAGTATGGTGCTTTCTTTGTGCTATATGATTGCTTTGCTACTGGGAGGTATGTTGAGTTCAGAGTTTTTCTCAAAGGATGAAAAAAGATCTTGGAGCAATTTCGTCTTTTCGCTTCCGCAGACAGAGAAGGGACAGGTGACAGCAAAATATTATGCGGTACTGCTCTTTCATTTGCTGGTTTTGTTTGTCTGCTTTGTAATTGATACTATTGTGGTTGCTATATATGGTAGTGTGACGGTTTCCGGAATAATGGCTGCGGTTATTGTTTTCGCCTGGCGAATATTGGTGTGTGCAATCAAAATTCCATTTATGCTCCGGTTCGGTTCGATGATGGGAAACGTCGTGGAGGCTGCCTGTTTCGGAATGATCTTGATGCTGCTTGGTGTGTATGCGTTGTTTGGTGACATTTCTTTTTTCCTTCAGGATAATATCAGAGATGCACTTGTTGCATTTGTGACCAGCGGAAATGTGATATGGATTCTTGCACTTTTACCATATGTGGCAGGTGTGGCGTATTACCTTTCTTACCGTGTATCTTTGAAGGCATATCGAGAGGGGGCAGAGAGTTATGGACAGTAAAAAACTTGCAGTGAAACGTATCATCCTGTTTTATGTCATTGCGTTTCTGCCACTTGCCATTATGACCCCGATTTTATGTCAGGTGTATGGAGAACCGGTTTTTGTTTCTGAAAAAGAGAAGGTGGTTGCGATCGTACAGGCATTTGGAATTTTCGGAATGTTTGTGCCGACGATTGCGAATCTTCTGACAAGATGGATTACAAAGGAAGGCATGGAGAACGCTTATCTGGCTTTGAATGTAAAAGGAAATCTGAACAAAATGAGCAATGAGGTGCCGCTTGTACAAAACGACATATTGCGAAAAAAACTTGAAGCCGGAGGCAACATGAAATATTATGTTGCGTCTGTCGGTATTATCATACTTGAGGCGGTGATCGGAGTATTACTTATATGGAAGATTTTTTTGGTGATATTCCGTTTGGAGAAATGTTTCCGGAAGAGGGTATGAGTCAAAAGATAGCGGTGGTAGTTTTGCAATTGGCGTTCTCTATCATTGTATTCTTCCCGGCATTTGGCGAAGAGTGGGGATGGAGAGGCTATCTTGGGCCAAAGCTTGAAGAGGTGATGAGCAAGCCCGCAGCAATTTTACTTGGTGGAGTATTGTGGGGACTTTGGCATGCACCGCTGACGATAGCAGGACATAACTTCGGCGTGGATTATCAGTTGTATCCGTGGCTGGGGATCGGTGCTATGTGCTTGTTATGTATATGTTTAAATGCATTTTTGACACTTCTTACAGAACGTACGAAATCCATTTATCCGGCGGCATTTGCACATATGCTCATCAACAATTGTTCGGCTTTTGTGTTGATGAGTATTCTCACAACGGAAGATTTGTATGAAAAGATGCAGACGATACCTGCCATGTGTATATTTGCAGTGGGTATTCCGCTGAATGTACTTGTCGGCGGAGTAAGTTTGGGGCTATATGTATATGGTACGAGGAATTCGAAAATGGTTTCATATTAAAAGTCTCATTTGATGTTTTAAAATGTTTACATCAATCTTCTCACAAGCGGCAGGCTCAACACCTGCCTTACCGACATTGACAGACAGGCACAGTGTATTTCAGAACGGTTAAAGGCAGAAAAAGCCTTAGAATGGGCAGGAAGAATGAATAACGTAAGAGCGTTTGCGAGAGAGATGGTGAATAAAGAAATCATTTATGCATAGTAGAATGGCGGCAGAGTATTTACATTCTGTCGCCATATTTGTTATTCAATTAGGGCAATTTCTATTAAGATTATTTTAGGAAACTATGTTATATTTCAATAAGGAAAGGAAGTGTCATATATGAACAATAATGCAGTTGTAAAAAAGGTAGTAGACTATATAGAAACACATATTGACGAGGATTTGCCACTTGATAAAATAGCAAACAAATTAAATTATTCAAAATTCTATATAGCCAGAATTTTTACTGAAGAAACGAAATGTACGGTTTATAAATACATACAAGGACGCAGATTGACTTTGGCAGCCAAAAAACTTGTGGAAACAGAACAGCCTATTGTTGAAATCGCTTATGAAGCACATTATGATTCGCAGCAAGCTTTTACATTGGCTTTTAGACAATTTTATGGATGTACGCCTAAAATTTATCGGAAAAATGGTGTATTTTATCCTAAACAATCCAAGATAAGCATGATGAGTTCGCTTGGCGGATATACATTTATGTATTATTTTGAAGGAGGTAAATTAGCAGCATGAGTACAATTCCATATGTTATTGAACAAACAAGCCGAGGAGAACGAAGTTATGATATTTTTTCAAGGTTATTGTCTGACAGAATTGTTTTTTTGGGTGAAGAAGTAAGTGATGTTTCAGCAAGTTTAATTATTGCACAAATGCTATTTTTAGAAGCACAAGACCCGGAAAAGGACATTCAATTATATATAAATAGTCCGGGCGGTTCTGTTTCAGCGGGCTTTGCCATTTATGATACAATACAGTATATCAAATGTGATGTTTCAACAATATGTATAGGTCTTGCTGCCAGTTTTGGAGCTTTTTTATTGTCAGGAGGTGCAAAAGGAAAACGTATTGCTTTGCCCAATGCAGAAATTATGATACATCAGCCTGCTATACATGGCAACGGAATTCAAGGACAGGCAACTGATATAAAAATTACGTCCGACCACATACAAAAAAGTAAAAAACGCCTTAACACTATTTTAGCTGAAAATACAGGTAAAAGTATTGATGAGGTTGCTATTGCTACAGAACGTGATAATTATATGACGGCAAAAGAAGCAATGAATTTTGGATTGATTGATAAAATTATTGATAGGCGTTGACTGTTATACAAAAAAGATGGTTTTGGTTTTGTCATTAAACTGTAACTTTTTTCTGCTATAATATAAAAAAAGAAAAGGCGGAAATAGTCTATGGTTGATTTATATTATATTGAAGATGATTCTAATATTGCATCTGTTGTAAAAGAATATTTGGAACGGAGGAACTTTAGGGTAACGATATTTATTACACTTGCAGAGGCAAAGCAGGCTTTGAAAAATCATGTACCAACTTTGGTATTATTAGATTGGAATATGCCTGACGGTCACGGAGACAGTTTGTGTCAGTGGATTCGCAGTTATTGGAAAGAACTGCCCATTATTTTTCTTACTGTTCGTGGAGACAGTATGGATATTGTTTCGGGTTTCAGGAACGGTGCAGATGATTATGTTGTGAAGCCTTTTTCGTTAGAGGTACTGTATTCACGGGTTTTGGCATTACTGCGTAGAACTGGTAATGCAGCAGAAGAATATCTTTCCTGTGACGGAATCGTGATTGACCAAAACCGCCATACAGTTTCATGCCGTTCCGAGGAAATAGCGTTAAGTGCAGCAGAATATCAGTTGCTTTTGTATTTGATGCAAAACAAAGGGAAGACAGTTACCAGAGAAAAAATACTGGAGCAGGTATGGGATGCGAATGGAAACTATGTGAATAATAATACATTAACAGTTACCATGAAAAGACTGCGGGATAAGCTTTATCAGCCGGAATGTCTGAAAACAGTCAGAAGTGTGGGCTATCGCATGGAGGATATCATATGAGTGGGAAGAGAAATATTTTAGTCACTTTTGGATTTGTGTTATCCGTTAGCTTAATTGCCGCTGCTGTTTCTGCCTTGTTTGTTTCTTACCATTACAGTCGGCTTCAGTTTGACCTGTTAAATACGGTTTGCGGCGAAGTGGTGGAGCAGGAACCCGAGGCAAAAAAAATAATTTCTGCAGCATTAAAGGAATATATAGGTGGAAATCCTGACGGTGCCAGGGAACCTAACGGTGCCAGGGAAGATGATATTTTATCTGCATTGGGATACCATGTATCTGATTTTTCAGGTTTCACTTATGGGCAAAATGTTCTATTTATGGCAATAGGTTTTATGACGGGAATTTCAATATTCTTTTTTACTTTTTTGTATCGGAATAAAATGGAAGTCATACGTATTCGGGCATTGGCAGAGTATCTGGAACAGGTGAATACCGGAAAGGCAGTCATTCTCTCCACTTCCGGGGAGGATGATTTTTCTAAACTGGAAGATGAAATATATAAGACAGTGACATTTCTCTATCATACGAAGGATTTGGCAGTGCAGGCAAGGAATGATTTCGCAGAAAATCTGTCAAATATTGCACATCAGATTAAAACGCCGATTACTGCTATTTCCCTGTCTATCCAGATGATGAAGCAGGATTCTGGAAGTAAACATTTGGAACAGGTAGAGAAGCAGCTTTTGCATCTGACTCATCTGGAGGAAACCCTGCTGGTCTTATCCCGACTTGATGCCGGAACGTTACTTTTACAAAAGGAGAAGGTGGATGTTTTTACCCTTCTTGTCCTTGCATCGGATAATCTCCAAGAACTGTTTGTCAGTTCCGGTACTTCCATTGATATACCAGAGTTGGGTGAGATGCTTGTCATTGCTGATCTGGATTGGACTATGGAGGCAATGATGAACCTGATGAAAAACTGTATTGAACATAACCCTGGGGGAACAATCCATTGTTTTTATGCACAGAATCCACTTTATACTGAAATATTGATTTGGGATGACGGGGAAGGATTTGCAAAAGAGGATATTCCTCATCTCTTTGAACGGTTTTACCGAGGGCAGAATGTAGGCGAGGGTGGCATCGGAATCGGACTGGCTTTGTCAAAAGAGATGATTGAACGCCAGAACGGAACCATACGGGCAAAAAATAAGCATGGTGGTGGTGCTTTTTTTGAAATTCGCTTTTACAGTCACTGAGTTGTAACTTTCGTTTGATATACTGTTCATTGTAAAGGCTGTTGGGAACAGTCCTCTTGGATAACAGGAAATACTACAAGTGTATATCATTATGCCCGGAAAGTATAGGTATGCAGATGAAAGGAGAAAAGCATAATGGAAATTTTAAAGTGTGAGGGAGTCAAGAAAGTATATGGCTCTGGTGGCAATCAGGTAACAGCACTGGATGGGATTGATCTGTCAGTCAGCAAGGGGGAATTTGTGGCAATTATTGGAGCATCCGGTTCTGGCAAGTCCACTCTGCTGCATATTCTTGGCAGTGTGGACAAGCCCACAGGTGGAAAGGTCATTATAGATGGAACCGATCTTTCTAAACTAAACCAGACACAGGCAGCGATTTTCCGGCGCAGAAAGGTAGGGCTGGTATATCAGTTTTATAACCTGATTCCTACCCTCACGGTGCGAAAAAATATCCTCATGCCTCTTGCACTTGACAAGAAAAAACCAAATCAGGAATATTTTGAGAAGGTTGTCAGTTCGCTTGGCATTGCTGAGAGGCTTGAAGCCTTGCCGAATCAGTTATCCGGGGGTCAGCAGCAAAGAGTGGCGATTGCACGTTCATTGATTTATCGTCCGGCTTTGCTTCTGGCGGATGAGCCGACCGGAAATCTGGATCAGAAGAATTCCAAAGAGATTATTGATATGTTAAAGCTATCTAACCGTAATCTGGAGCAAACAATTTTACTAATTACTCACGACGAAAAAGTGGCTCTGGAAGCAGATCGTATTATTACGGTTGAAGATGGGCGTATTATCAGTGACGAGCGGAAGGAGGTGAAATCGCTGTCACAAAATACATGACAGCGATTGGATATGTGGAAAGATTATTCATCGGGATATATAAAAAATAACCGGTCATCCGGCTTGTCTGTTATGATTGCGGCATTTATTTCAGCCCTGCTTTTATCTTTATTGTGTGGACTGTTTTATAATGCATGGAAATATGAGGTTGAGAGGATTGAACTGGAGGAAGGTGGTTGGCAGAGTCGGATCATTGGAGAACTTGCTGAGAAGGATATAGAAGCCATAAAAAATTTTGCCAATGTAAAAGATGTAGTAGTAAATAAAAAGGGATATGAGGGGGTGGAAACAACTATAGATATTTATTTTAATGATATGAAATCTGTTTTTTCTGATACTCCCCATATTGCGGAACAAGTCGGGATTCAGCTGGAAAAAATTGTTTATAACTATGAACTTCTGGCAATGTACCTGATTCGTGATTCGAGTGATACAGCTCCAAGGCTGTTGTTTCCTATGTTTATATTGATAACGCTGGCGGCATCGTTCTCGTTAATCATCATTATCCATAATTCTTTTGCGGTATCTATGAATGCAAGAATCCATCAGTTTGGTATTTTTTCGAGTATTGGGGCTACACCAAAGCAGATACAGATATGTCTTTTGCAGGAAGCAGCTGTTCTTTGTACTGTGCCGATATTGGTGGGGAATTTGCTTGGCATTGCAGGAAGCATGGGACTGATGCAGTTATCCAATATTTGGCTTGGAAGCGATATTCCGGGACGGCATGAAGCGGTACCTGGCTATCATCCGCTGGTTTTGTTAGTGACATTGCTCATAACAGTGCTGACCATATGGATTTCTGCATGGCTGCCGGCCAGAAAATTAAGCAGGCTGACACCGCTGGAAGCAATCAAAAATACCAATGAATTACAGTTAAAGTGCAGGAAGAACTCTTATTTACTCGCACGATTATTCGGAGTGGAGGGAGAGTTGGCGGGTAATGCATTAAAAGCGCAGAGAAAAGCCTTACGGACGGCATCTCTATCGCTTATATTTTCATTCATGGCATTTGCGGTCATGCAGTGCTTCTTTTCTCTTTCCGGGATTAGCACAAGGGAAACCTATTTTGAACGGTATCAGGAAGTATGGGATATAATGGTTACCATTAAGGATGCACAAGTAGAGGTATTTGAAGAAACAGAGGTTGTTCAGGAACTTACCGGGCTGGAAAGTGCCATTGTATATCAGAAGGCAGCAGCAAAGAGAATCATTGCAGAGGAAGAAATGAGTGAAGATATGAAATCCTTTGGTGGATTTTCTCAAGCTTCTGGTAACTATGTAACGCAGGTTGAAGGAGGATGGCTGGTAAATGCTCCGATTGTTATACTGGACGATAATAGTTTTTCCGCCTATTGTGAGAAGATAGGCATTACGCCACGACTTGACGGTGCAGTGATATTAAACCAGATTCGTGATGTGACAAATCCTGACTTCAGACATCCTGATTTTATGACTTATTTAAAAGGAGAAAATGCCACAAGTGTTTTAATACAGTCTGGTAATGAAGAAATGACAGCAGAGATACCGGTTCTGTCTTATACAGAAGAAGTCCCTGTTTTAAGAGAAGAATACGCAACGCTTGATTATTATGAGCTGGTGCATTTTGTTCCGGCATCTTTATGGAAAGAGATTAAAGGGCAAATTGGAGGAACGGAGGAAGACAGCTACATCTGTATCCGGGGTGAAGAAAATGTGACATTGGAAGAACTAATTATGCTGCAGGATGTGATTGATCAGATTGTCAGTGAGAAATACAACATAGAATGTGAAAACCGTATTCAGGAATATGAAACAAATAACAAGCAGATTCAGGGAATAAAGGCTGTCTTTGGCGGCTTCTGTGTTCTGCTTGCAATAATAGGGATTGGTAATGTGTTTTCGAATACACTGGGATTTGTGCGTCAAAGGAAACGGGAATTTGCGAGGTATATGTCAGTTGGTCTAACGCCTGAAGATATCAGGAAGATGTTTCGTATAGAGGCAATGGTTTTGGCTGGGCGTCCTATTTTGATTACCCTTCCTCTTGTGTTCGTAGCAGTAGGGTATATGCTGAAGTTGAGTTATGTTGGGATAGGAGAATTCATGACGGAGATGCCGTTGATTCCAATTATTCTTTTCATGCTGGTCATTTTTAGCTCTGTTGTACTGGCATATTATCTGGCATGGCGGAATGTACGCAAGATCAGCTTAGCGGAGGTTATTAGAGATGATACAATGATGTAGAATATTTTGATTGTTGAATTTTATTATATTTTAAACGTTATGGCAGAAAAGCGTTTGTTGGAAGAAAACCAATGAATGCTTTTCTATTTGGTAGTATTTCTTGAATGGATTAAAGGCAATAAAGGGTTTACCATTAAGGGACAGTAGCACATTGAGCTGCTGCCCCTTATCTTTTGTCGGTTTTTACTGTCTATCCGGCTAAAAAACTAAACACCATAATACTTTTGAATGGCATACGCAACGTATTCAGAATATCCGGTTCCAAATTGAATGTCTGTCGCTTCTGCCAATTTGGAAAATTTCAGATATTCATTTGCCAAATCCAAAAGTATATTTCTTGCATTATCAAGGCGAAACATTTTCTTATAATTTTCGGCAAGATGCTCAACATTTTCTACGTTTCCATATTTTTGTATCTGTTCTTCAAGTGATTCTTTTGGCATACATTCCAATACATGGTCTAAAATTTTCTGCACTTCTTCATCATTAAATGCTTCAAAGCTCATAGTATTGACTCCTTTCATTACATCAGATATTAACTCAATAATCCCATCTAATCGGTTTCGCTTTTGTTCCAACAAGGTCTTTTGAGTTAATAAAGCCTGTTCCTTATCGTAATTAGGATTATCCATAATTTTTTTTATATCTTCTAATGGAATCTCTAATTCTTTAAAGAACATAATATCTGAGCGTCCTTATACTTACTCCGGTTATCTCTGATACGTCTTTTACAGTCTTCATCGCTTCCTCCTTTCAATTTTATCCTAAACCATTACGCTACGAGAGAGTCAATACATATATTCAAAATTTCATATAAACAGAAAGCTTCTTTCATATAATACCCAAAAATATAAATTGTTTCCCCAAAATGGTTTAGATTGGTATGTTTATCAAGCATATCTGACTATTTGATATAAGTATTTGTTATTTGAAACTCCGATTGATAGAATGAACTTGTAAAAAGAGAACATGAAGCAGAACGAAGGAGTTTCGATGATGAAGAAAAGAGTAATTATTTTGATATTTGCACTGGTCAGCGTTCTTCTCCTGAACACAGCATGTAGCCGGAAAGTTGATACACAGAATAAGCAAAATAGTAATGCAGGTGAAAGCATGAGTGAAAAACAAGATATTTATGAGCCGAAATTTGAGGTGGCAGAGTTAGAAAACGGACTTTGTACAGTACAATATGATGGGGACTATGGATTTGACGATTTTATGACACAAGGTGGAGCATCATCTGATGCAGATGTGGTGGCATTTTTAACAAAAAGAATCAGTATTAGCGGATTTAGTTTTGATAAAATTGGATTTGGGTGCAGCACATTGGCAGTTCAAGATGGAACAGGGCATTTCCTGTTCGGAAGGAATTTTGATTGGAACCATTGTAATGCCATGATTGTACGTTCCGCTCCTAAAAACGGTTATGAATCTATTTCGACAGTGAATACTGACTTTATCAGCGGTGTGAACTTCTCACGGCTGCCGGATGAAGTGCAGGCAATGATTGCATTATATGCTCCGCTTGATGGCATGAATGAAAAGGGATTTGTTGTATCAGTCAATATGATTCAGGATTCTGCAACAATTTCTCAAAATACAGAGAAGCCGGATATCACCACGACAACGGCAATCCGCCTGCTGCTAAATCAGGCAGCTAATGTAGAAGAAGCGTTAGAACTTCTGGATAAATATGATATGCATGCTTCTATGGGGTATATGGTACACTTTGCAATGTCTGACACTGATGGCTGCAGTGTAGTGGCAGAGTATGTAAACAATAAAATGATTGTTACTAAAACTCCTGTTGTTACAAATTTCTATCTTGCAGAAAGTGAAAAATATGGAATCGGTACAGAACAATCCCATACACGCTATGATATTCTGACAAAACGACTGAATCAGACTTCCATTATGAGCATGGAAGATGTACGGGATGCATTAAGTAGTGTCAGCAAAGGAAATTTTGGAGAGTTTGAATCTACAGAGTGGAGCATTGTATATAATCAAAGTGCCGGTGAAGCACATTATTACCATAGGGAAAATTATGATAATAGATATATCTTTAATATAAAGGAGGAAACGCCATGAATTATCTTAGGTTATTATGGGAGTTATACCAATCAAAAAGAAATACCACAAAAACCAGAGAGCAGATATTGGCAATTCAGGAAAAGAAGCTCCGAAAAATGCTCCATTTTGCTTATGAGAATTCGAAATTTTACCGCAGAACCTTTGAGGCTGCCGGAATTACTGTAGAGAAGCTTGATACACTGCCATTATCTTCATTTCCGGCAATAGATAAATCTATTCTGCTTAAACATTTTGATGAACTTATTACGGTTTCTGATTTGAAACAGGAGGAGTTACGGCAGTTTGATGCAGAGGAAAGAATTGACCGCAAGCCTTATAAAGGGAAATATCATGTTGTACATTCTTCCGGCAGTACAGGAAGACCGGGATATTTTGTATATGATGAAGCGGATTGGAACAGTATGCTGATTGGTCTTATTCGTGCAGCTCTTTGGGATATGTCTATGACACAGATTTTGCACTTTCTTATAAAAGGTCCACGCATTGTATACATTGCAGCAACAGACGGGAGGTATGGCGGTGCAATGGCGGTAGGTGACGGAATTGATGGAGTTCATGCAAATCAATTATATCTTGATATTAAAACACCGCTTGCTGAGTGGGTAAATAAGATTAAGGAGTTTAAGCCAAATATGATTATCGGCTATCCATCTGCAATCAAGATTTTAGGAGAACTGGTGGAGAAAGGAGAAATAGAAGCAGATATTTTAAGAATAGTTTCCTGCGGTGAACCGTTAGGAGCAAGTCTGAGAAATTACTTGGAGGAAGTGTTCCATGCACAAGTTACAAATTTTTATGGTGCAAGCGAATCACTTGCTCTGGGCGTAGAAAACAATCATGAAAAGGGAATGATGTTGTTTGATGATATGAATGTGATTGAGATAGAAAATGGAACGATGTATTTGACATGTCTTTACAATTTTACACAACCATTAATTCGTTATCGTCTTTCTGATAATCTCACTTTGCAAGAACCGGACGGAAAAAACGGATATCAGTTTACAAAGGCTGTAGGACTTTTGGGACGAAACGAAGATATTTTATGGTTTGAAGATGGAAATGGGAAACGTGAGTTTTTGCATCCACTGGCTGTTGAGGGGATTTGTATTGAAGGATTGAAAGACTATCAGTTCAGGCAGGTTTCTAAAGATACATTTGAAATGTCTGCGGAAGTTTCAGAGATGGCATCTAAGGATACCATTCGTGCCGAAATCTTAGAGCAGATGAGGAATATTCTTGAAGAAAAGAAATTAGGATATGTACAGTTCTATGTGGATTTTGTGGATGAGATAATGCCTGATTTGCAGACAGGAAAGAAAAGGCTGGTTGTTAAGGAAAACGATAAGAGATATATAGAAATGCCTGTGGATGAAGGGAGACGTGCAGGATGAAAAAAATATTGATAAAAGGCACTGATTTATGCAAATCCTTTAAACAGGGAGAAAAAAATGTAATGGTGCTGAACAAAATTTGCGTGGACATTTATGAGGGAGATTTTACGGTAATTATGGGTGCGTCAGGTGCAGGAAAATCTACGCTTTTGTATGCACTTAGCGGTATGGATGGAATTACAGGCGGAAAGGTTGAGTTTGGTGGAGAGGCAATCAACGGTTACAATGAAAAGAAAATGGCGGAGCTCCGTGCGAAAGAATTTGGGTTTGTCTTTCAACAAACGCATCTGGTCAGCAATTTAACCTTGTTTGAAAATGTAGCGGTTGCCGGATATGTAGGCAAAAGGCATAATGCAAAGAAAGTACAGGAAAAAGCAGAGCAGCTTCTTGTACAAATGCACGCAGATGGTGCAAAAGACCGTATGCCGTCACAGGTGTCCGGAGGCGAAGCACAAAGAGCAGCTATTGCAAGAGCGATGATTAACAATCCAAAGATTGTTTTTGCAGATGAACCTACAGGAGCATTGAATAAGGCAAACAGTGAGGAAGTGTTAAACCTGCTGACAGAATTGAATAGAAATGGTCAAAGTATTGTAATGGTGACACACGATATTAGAGCTGCAATTCACGGAAATCGTCTGCTGTATTTGGAAGATGGCAATATTCTTGCGGAGTTGTCACTTTCTGCTTACGAAGAGAAAAATGCAAAGGGTAGGGAAGCAAAAGTAAATAATTGGCTTACTGACTTGCAATGGTAAGGGGGCATTTCATGGAATATAAAACGTTATTAAAAGAAAATTTGAAACAGCATAAGGGTAGTTCTGTCGGAATTTTCATTTTAACATTACTGGTTACTGCTGTACTTGGCATTGTGTTAAATTTGTGGTCAAATTCGCAGGTTTACATAGAACGTGAAATCCGGAGGGACGGCTTTGGTGATATTACCGCTTGGGTTTCAAATGTCCCGGACACAGGGTCGTTAACAGATAGCATTAAGGAATTAACGGAGGTTGACCGTATAGAAACACAAAGTCTCATTTTTTCAAACTATGTCGCAAATAATAAGGAATCAGACAGTGAAGGGCAGCTTATTACTTTTGTTCCGGGTGAAAGCCGTTACAAATTCTTTACAAATGATTTATCTGCGTATAGTCAGGATATAACACAGATTGAACCTGGAGAGATTTATGTGTCACCCTCAATGGTATCTATGTTTAATGTACAAGTTGGTGATAAAATCACTTTTCCCATTGCACGTGCCGGAAAAGATGTGGTGTTTACAGTGAAAGGATTTTATGAAGATCCTTTTATGGGAAGTTCGATGATTGGAATGAAGGGTTTTTTGATTTGTGAGGAGGATAGAACCGATATATTGGATATGTTGCAAAACGCAGGAATTGATGCTTTGGCACGAGATGGTGTTATGCTTCACATTTTTGCTTCTGATAATTGTCAGATGACTTTTTCAGAGTTGAACGGCATCATAAACCAAAATACGTCATTGCCGGAATATACCGAGTTTGTCCATAGTAGGGACGCAATCACAGGATTTATGCTTATTCTGCAAAATGCATTTAGTGGCTTGTTTCTTGCTTTTGTCATTGTGCTTTTATTTGTGGTTATGGTTGTGATTAGTCACAGTATCAGCAGTACTATTGAAGCAGACACCGTAAATATGGGAATTTTGAAAACTATTGGTTTTACTTCTGCAAAGCTGCAAAAGATACAGTTGTTTCAGTATCTGCTTAGTATCATAATCGGAATGCTGTCAGGGTTTCTGTTGGCAGTGCCATTGAGTAGGGGTATAAGCAGTGCAACTATTACAAGTATCGGTGTGAAAATTCCGACAAAATCTCCGCTTTTGATGTGCGTCATATCCTTTGCAGGCATTCTGTTCTTGCTTGCAGTATTCATTATCATTCGTACAGGTAAAATAAGAAAACTCACACCGATAAAGGCAATAAGCGGAGAAAACGATATTGTAACATTAAATTCAACAAAAATGCTTTCAGCTTTTGGAACAGCATTAAATATAAGACTTTCATTAAGGCAGCTTGCCACCGGGAAGAGGAGATATATTGGTGCCATGATTGTAGCAATTCTTCTGGTATTTTTTGCTTCCCTTGTGGGGCGTATGGACTCGTGGCTTGGCTCAGATGGAAAAGGTATGATGGATGCTTTTAATCCGGCAGATCATGATATTGGTGTGCAGGTATTTGGAAATTTAACAGCAGAAGAAGCAGAAAAAAAGGTTCTTTCCTACACAGATATTACGGATAGCTATATGCTCGCCATGCCGGGAGTAGTGGTAAATGGAATTGACTATACTGCAAATGTAATTTCTGAACCTGAACGGTTTCATATTCTTGAAGGAAGAACATGCGAGGGGGATAATGAGGTTGTATTGACGGAATTTGTCGCTGCTAATTTTGGCATTTCCATTGGCGATGTTGTTACAGTGAGAGGAGATAAAGGAAGTGATGAATATATCGTATCAGGAATATATTCATGTGCAAATGATATGGGTGACAATGTGGGGATGAGCTGTGAAGGATATCTCAAAATAGGAAGTGATAATCCGCATATCTGGTGCTATCATTACTTTTTGTCGGATTCTTCCGTAAAATCAGTAATCACCGAAGCATTAGAAACAGCTTATGGTGGAGATGTGCATGTACATGAAAATACATGGCCGGGGCTTTTCGGGATTATCTCTGCAATGCGGGCACTGCTTGTATTTATGTACATAATGGTGTTTCTGTTTATCTTAATTGTGACCATTATGACCGGCAGTAAAATATTATCAGCAGAGCAGAAAGATTTAGGTATCTATAAGGCAATCGGATTTCAGACAAACAGCCTGCGGATGACTTTTGCATTACGCTTTGGGATTGTTGCTGTGATTGGTTCAATAATTGGGATAATTTTAGCAGCAATCTTTACCGATCCATTGGTATCAACAGTAATGAAGCTGGCAGGTATCAGCAATTTTTCTTCCAATCCTTCCATTGGAGGTATGTTGTTTCCGGCGGTAACAGTTATTATTTTATTTACCTGTGTTGCTTATTTTGCGGCCGGAAAAATCAAAAAAGTTGATTTAACTATACTAATTGCAGATTGAATAATGATACATTTTAATATGTTTTTTGGTTATATTTAAGTATTTGATATAAGCATTTGTTATAGAGAAAGAGCAATATTATAATATAAACAGAAGTTAGGAATCAGATTTTATAAATTTGATAGAAAGGAGTAGACATGAAAAAGTTTAAAATGAAAAAATTTTCTTTTTTAGTTACCGTCATACTTACATTTGGCGTGGTTATGGCAGGATGTGGTATATCAGATAATACTTCAGGAAAAGGTGCTGATACAATAGGAGAGAAGAATCAGAATAAGGATGCTGCCGACAATAACATAGAAAACAAGGGTTCTGTTACTGCAACTGAACTTGAAGTTTGCTTTGGAGATGGCGGTACACCTTTTGTTATGCATCTTTATGATAATGATACAGCGGCAGCAATTGCAAAGCATGTAGGAACTGCTGATTGGAGACTTCCTATTTACCACTATGATGACTACGATAATTGGGAAGTTATGCAATATTACGATATCCCGTCACGATATGACATTCCTTCCAATCCGGAAACAATAACTTCTGAAAAAGCCGGAGAAGTATACTATTCAGAACCTAATCGTATTATTCTATTTTTTGGTGATGCAGAGGTTACGGGAGAGTACACAAAAGTCGGTTATTTCGATTATACAGAAGAATTTCGTACAGCTGTTGAGAATAATCCGGTGCTGGAAGGTTGGGGGAATAAGATAGTGCTGATTAACAGTGTCAGATAGTAGAAGAAAGGAGGACGGCAATGAAAAAATATAGTAGAGTATTAATGCTTGCCTTAGTACTGATAATCGCTGTTGCAATTTTACCGGCATCTGTTACAGAGGCAAAATCCAATGTGAAATTAAACAAAACTAAGGTTACCTTGAATGTTGGAGGCACGGTGCAATTAAAGGTAAAAGGAACTAATAAAAAGGTTACCTGGTCCAGCAGTAATAAATCTATTGCAACTGTAAGCCGCAGCGGAAAAGTAAAAGCAAAAAAAGTGGGTGCAGTGACAATTACGGCAAAAGTATCAGGGAAAAAGTATAAGTGTAAAGTTACAGTAAAATACAAAGATTTAAAAGATATTAAAGTATTAGTTAATGGAAAAAAATTTACACTTACACTTTATGATAATGCCAGTGGAAGACAGTTTTTAAAGAAGCTTCCTTTGACAATTTCGATGAAGGAATTAAATGGTAATGAAAAATATTACTATATGGATTCAAAGTTTAAGACAAAGGCAAGTAAACCGGCAGGCATTCATACAGGGGATTTCATGTTATATGGTTCCGATTGCCTTGTGCTATTTTATAAGAACTTTAAAACATCCTACAGCTATACACCATTAGGTTATATGAAGAATGCGAAAGGATTTGCAAAGACTGTAGGAAAAGGGAAAGTTAAGGTTACGTTTTCTTCCGGTAAAGATACTGCTGATGATGCCAACAGTACTTCAGAATCTGAAGAGACGGAAGATAATAATGATACTCATAAGGAAGAGACGGAAAAAGGAGAAGTGGAAACCATTAATATTAAAATTACTGTAGGTGATGAAGTGTTTTCAGCGAAGCTTTATAATAACGAAACAGCAAAAGCTTTTATAGAGAAATTGCCTATGACACTGAATATGAATGAATTAAACGGAAATGAAAAGTATTATTATCTCTCTGATAGTCTGCCTGTGGATTCTCAAAGGCAGGAAAGCATTCATACAGGTGATCTCATGTTATATGGAGCAAATTGTCTGGTACTATTTTATGACAGCTTTTCGACATCATACAGTTATACACCACTTGGAAGTGTTGATAATCCAACCGGACTTGCAGAAGCACTTGGAAGTGGGAATGTACAGGTGACATTTCGTTATGAATAAAAGTAGAATAGGAGGATTAGATGAAAAAAGTACTTATTATTTCAACCAGTCTGCGTGGGTGCAGTAACTCGGACATTCTTGCAAAGGAATGTGAAAGAGGAGCAAGAGAGGCAGGAAATGAAGTGGAATACATCACTTTGAAAGGCAAACAGATTGCATTCTGTATGGGATGCCTTGCTTGTCAGAAAACACAGGAATGTGTCATCAAAGACGATGCAGTCGCACTTGCAGATAAGGTAAAAAATGCAGATACAGTTGTGTTTGCCACCCCAATTTATTATTATGAAATGTGTGGTCAGATGAAGACATTGCTTGACCGGTGCAATCCTTTATACACAACAGACTATAAGTTCCGGAATATTTACATGATTGCGACAGCAGCAGAAGATGGAGAGCATGTATTTGAGAAAGCATACAATGGATTGCAGGGCTGGGTGGATTGCTTTGAAAAGGCAGAATTAAGAGGACTTGTAACTGGTGGTGGAATTAGCGAACCAAATGAAGCAGCAAATCACAGTGAGGTCATGCAGAAATCATATGAGCTTGGAAGGAGTTTGTAGATTGAAGAAAATTTTAATTATTTGCATGCTTTGTTTTGGAATCATAAGTCTTGCAGGGTGTGGAGAAGAACAAGAATCAGAAACTTTGCAGGCAGATAAAACAGTTCAGAACACGGAAAGTTTACAAGCAAGTAAATCCGAACAGGAGACAGAATCGGAGTCCGCAAAGGAGGAGAATAGAATGAAAGTGAGTATTGGAAATAGTGTATTTACTGCTACATTAGAAAACAATTCTGCGGTAGATTCACTTATAGAAATGATGCAAAGTGAACCGCTTGTCATAGATATGAGGGATTATTCCGGTTTTGAAAAGGTAGGTTCTCTTGGAAAAAGTCTTCCTGCTAATAATCGGCAGACAACAACGCAGTCAGGAGATATCGTTTTATATAATGGAGATCAGATTGTGATATTTTATGGTTCTAATTCATGGAGCTACACCAGAATCGGAAGAATCGATGACCTGTCAGGATGGGAAGATGCTCTTGGCAGCGGAAGTGTGACAGTTACGTTTTCAATAGACTAAGGGTTGCTTAACTGGAAAAAAGAGTATAAAAGTGTTATTATATGATTGAACTTGAAAATGTATCAACAGTAGAGATAAAGGACGGGAAAGTATGAAAAAGTTACAAATTATTGCTATAGTTGATGTTGGTATAATGGTTGGTATGTTGCTATTAGCATATATTACAGATTATATACAAAGACATGATGAGGGGATGTATTCCGGATTATCACCAATGGGTTTTTGGAGTGTTATGTTTTTGATGAGTTTTTTTATAGCGTCGGCAATTTTAACTTTACTGCTGTACATAATTATTAGCATACATTTTATCAATAAAAGCGTGAAACCATTAAAAATAATAGCCATAATTGATGGAGTTGTAATGATTGTGTCTGTTTTTGCAATGTCTGTACTTAATTATATTTACAGTACCAAAGGCTTACCATCAAAGTGGATTGGCAGTTTTTTAATTGATGTTTTTAGTTTGAGTTTATTAATATCATTAGCGGTATTGGCATTTATAATGACTGTATTCATTAGTGTATATATAATTCGAAGGATAAAAAGTAACAATAATAAAATTTAAAAATCCGGCAATGTTGTATTGGTTTTGCATAAATATTGTTACAAAAAGTATGGATGATTGCAGATTTTGTAGGAAGGAGTATTTAGGTATGAAGGACTTAGATAAATATAGAGGGTGTCTTATCGGTGGTGCAGTCGGCGATGCATTAGGATATGCGATAGAGTTCCTTGATGAAACTTCCATATTTAAACGCTATGGAAAAAGTGGGATAACAGAATATGACCTTGTCAAAGATGTTGCAGAAATATCTGATGATACACAGATGACTCTATTTACTGCCAATGGATTGCTTCTTGGAACAACGAGGGGTATGTCACGTGGTATTATGGGGACATATCCGAGCTATATTGCACTTTGCTATAAGGATTGGCTTCAGACACAGAATAGAAAATACCCTGTAAATGAAAAAAATACTTATACATGGCTTATCAATGTCCCTGAATTATTTAGCAGCAGAGCCCCTGGAAACACTTGCTTAACAGCTATAGAAAATGGTGCAGACGGAACAATTGATAAACCAATAAATAATAGCAAAGGTTGTGGCGGCATTATGCGTGTTGCACCTATTGGACTTTATTTTGAAGGCAGAAATTATACTATTGATGAAATAGATATTATTGGTGCAGAAACAGCTGCTATAACACATGGTCATGAACTTGGTTATATTCCGGCAGCAGCATTGGTACATATTATTCAATTGGTTTCGCACCATGATGATATTACTTTATTAGATGCAGTATTGGACATGAAAGAAGCAATCAGTAGGCAGTTTGCTGATAAGAAACATTTATCAGAGCTGGTCGCTTTGATAGACAAAGCGGTTGCTCTTTCTAAAGAAAATATAGACGATTTAGAAGCAATCAGAAAACTTGGTCAGGGGTGGGTAGCAGAAGAAACACTTGCTATTGCAATTTACTGCTCTTTGAAATATTCTAACGATTTTGAGCAGGCACTTATTGCTTCGGTAAATCATGGCGGTGATAGTGATTCAACAGGAGCTGTGACTGGAAATATTTTAGGAGCATATTTGGGATTAAAGGGTATTTCTAAAAAGTATTTAGATAATCTTGAATTAAAAGAAGTTATTCTTGAGATAGCTGATGACCTTTATAATGATTGTAAGATTACAGAATATGGCTCATACCATGATGAGATATGGGAGCAGAAATATATCTATAAGACATACAAACCGGAATGAAGCAACAGATTTCTAAAAATAATCCTGTTCCCTATGAATATTTTATTTCGATTAACAATCAAACTACTTTTGATCTAAAGGTTCTTTGTCTTGACGATAAATCTTTTTTGTGTATTTGTCCATGATGTGTTTGGTTATGTCTTGTTTTAAAACTCCCTTTCCGGAATTGCGTATCTGATAAAAATAGATTATAATTACATTGATAAAATGGAAGTTGTAATGGGTGTATTATTATGATTGAAAAGGATGACTGGCGATTATTAAATGACGTTGAATATTTGAAAATGGCATATATAAATCCAACTGATGGCGAAGAAATATGTAAACACGCACCCCATTTGAGACATTGCGAATTTTGTTTAGAATCAGTAGAAGATAATTCACATCAATGGTGGTTTGTTCCCGCTGATTTATCCTGCTGTATTTGTGAAGAATGCTACAATGATTTTAAGGAGGATTTTGAGTGGAAAAAACTTGATGGATGGGATATGGAATGGTTTGTCAGATGTCCCAAATGCGGAGAAATTCTCCGTAAATTTTTATCTGAAGATTATGTTTATGAATGTTCAAAATGCCATACGTTGTTCAGCGAAGATTTGAATGATTATTTAGAATTAGATTGATACAACTTTCAGTTTATATAACCGGACAAATCGGAATTTGGCTTTTAGAAAGGTTGCAAGAATGACTGCAGAGGGCAAGTTGAATCTTTAGAGCGAAGAGTGAAATTAAAATATCAGATTTGAGAAGAGGCATTAAGGAAGGGGATATTTTGAAGATAGAAGACTTAATGGAACAAATAGATTTGAGTCTGTTTAATGAAGAAATGTATAATGAGTTAAAAACTCAAAAAAACGGATTATCCAATAGAGATAAGAAATATATATTGAAAGTCCTTACTAATTCTAAATCGGAAACAAAAGAAAATGTATTAAAAGCGATAATTTGTTTTGCAATTTGGGAACCAGATGAAGCAATTAGTCAAGCTAGAAGAAAAGGAATATTGCGCTATAAAGTATTTGGAAATAAAGGAAAAACAAAAGCTATATATTACCTAGGATATTTAATATCAAAGAAAGAAGTATTCGGTTTTTCAGAAAAAAATAGTAAATATCTAAAACAGAAATATGAGTTTGAGTGGTTAGAGTCTTTTTACAATAAAACAGAAGAAAAAATAGATACGGAGATTGCAAATCATTATCAAGGGAGAATTAGAAAGCGTATACAGAATATTAATTTTGAATCCTCCCTGCATAAGGAGTTGTTCGCCTATATTGATATGCTTTTTTTCTTAGGAGGACAAACTCAAACAAGATACGATTACAATATATTAAGTACATTTTCACAAGAAGAAATAGCGGAAGGTGTTTCGTACTTATTATATAAATATATTGAGAAATATGGGATATCAACAGAAAAGAATTATTGTGTAGATGCATCATATATAAATTCAGATAGAATGGAAAAACTTATTTTACTTGCTTGTCAAATTAATTATGTTTTGGAATTGGAACTGCTTGTTGATTTTTATGATTATGATATATGCAATGAAGGTAAGAATATTATTCTAAGAAGCAAGGATGAAACACTTGAAAAGAGCATACGACTAGGATATATCAAGCAGGAGATGCAAGAGATACTGTTTTTTGGTAAAAGATATAGTAGCCATGAGGAAGATGCCTAACTCACAACCACCACTTCAAGTGGTGGTTTGGGATGGCCCTCATAAGGGCCGATTACTGCTCGCCCAAAAGGGCGGTGTCGCAAGCATTGATACTGGTCCGCTTACAAAGCGGTACTTCTCGAATCTTCTTTTCGAGACTCTTCTGCCTGCTCTCTAATGTACTTTTTTATTGCATCTTCTGTAATATTACCAATTGTACTAACATAATATCCTCTTGCCCAAAACGCTTTATCCCACTTACTCTGTAATTCGGGATGTCGGTCATACAACATTAGTGTACTCTTTCCTTTCAAATAACCCATAAACTTTGATATACTATATTTCGGCGGTATTCCCACACTCAAATGTATGTGATCTATACATACAGCTCCGTCTATAATTTCCACATCTTTATATTTGCACAATGTCGATATTATATCCCTTACATCATTTCTTAATTGCCCATACAATACCTTCTTTCTATACTTCGGTATAAATACTATGTGATACTGGCATTTCCATCTAACATGTGATAAACTTTTATTGTCCATTTGGACCGCCTCCTATTCTTTGAGTTGGCTTGCGACACCATACTCATTATATCATAGGAGGCTTTTTATTGTTGTCTTACACGCCCCTGCTTATTCCATTCTCCCCAGCATAGCTGGGGGATTAGGATATTTCATTTAGAAACATTGAGTAAATTAATAGTGGACGAATTAGGTGACAAAATATACAAGCGTATAAGTAACGGAATATTGACTCGTTATAGATTTGAAATACCTACGGCTTTACTGGATAAGATGGCTGAGCAAAAGGTTAAAGGAAAAGTTCAATTATTTAAAGAAGAAGCGTTAGAATTAGAACATTTCTCTAAGGAAATGTGTATGAATATAAATGAGTTATATGAAAAAAAGCTGACTCAAAATTGTAATGCTTATGATATCCTTCTTTGTCAACGTTTCTTTAGAATAATGTATTATATTCAGAAATATGTTTATCAAAACGAGAAGGATATAAAAGTTATTCTTCAATCTTTAATTCCTTCAATGGATAAAGAAAACTTGAAGGCTTTTCTCTTTATGCTATTAAAAAATCAGCAGAAGGTTGATGAAGTATATGATTTATTATCATATGATATAGATTATAAGTTTGATATTCAATATACGCCATTTCTTGGAATCGGCAGCAAGGTGATATTTCCTACATCTGTATTGGCATGTTCGAATTTGATGAGAAATACAATTGCATATTCATACCTTTCAAAAAATGAAATAGTGAATGATGACGGTGGGGTAGAACCGCTTGTAAAGGTGTGTGAGAATTGTTTTAGGCAATGTTCTCACAGATATGAAATTTTTACGAATAAAAAATTTAAGTATAAAGGGAAAAAAGGTGAAATAGATGTTTTAGTTGTTTCAGATTCGGATTTAATTATTATTGAATGTAAGGGACCACTGGTGCCAACTAGTAATTTCGAAATGAGAGCTACGTTTGAACACATTGAGAAGTCGCAGAAACAGTTAGACTTATCTAAGGAAGCATTTGAGGATGATGGATTTAGAAATAAATTTTTTAGAGATAGTCTTCATATAGATGGAAAACGTAGAAATGTTTATACTTGTACTGTATTAGGGAATAGATTATTCTCTATTTGGTCAGGAGTGAGACATCCTATTAGAAATATATATGAATTGGACATGATACTAAATAATGGCGAAATAAGTTCGCCATTTGCAAAGTGGAGTATTTGGAAAGAACAAAAATATTCGCATACAGATTTGCTTGATTTTTTGAGGCAAGATGGAGTGTTTATTAAAATAATGCAAGATTCTATGGACAGTTACTTCAATAAATTAACTTTTGCAGGGAAAACTATACAGTATGAATCTTATATGTGGAATATGAGAAAATTGTTTTTGCTTTGTGATAATGAATTAAGATTAGTAGAGAAAAACCAAGAAGAGTGGGATGTATTTTTAAAGATTAGTGAAGAACAGATGAATACAATTGATTTGAAGTAAGAGAACGAAGAGTTACACCCTAAAAGTATCATACCCTAAACAAGTTGGAATATCATAAAGAAAGGTCATTCTGAAAAACTTCCCGGGGTGTAGAGAAAGCTGAGTCCTCATTTTTATGAACTGACAAAATGGAACTAGATGAATTGTTTGGGTAGTGTACAAAACATAATCGCTGCTCATTAAAAGGAATTTTTGTATCAAAAAGAAATACAAATTCAAGTTTGTTGAGAAGTTGAATAAAGAGAAAAATCACAATTTGCAGATGAATTTCTTGAACTTTCCTTATTTTTCAAGGCTTTTAAAGCCTTATATAGTGAATTGATATGTATTTTCCCTTGTTTTTGCCCTTATGGGTATTTTACAAGGGAAAGTTTTAATCATTGCCTGCCACTTTATCTATAATGTACCCTATAATGTGGACACATTAAAAACAAGGGAACCCTAAATTATGAACATATTATACAAGGTATCATACCTGTAAAGTGGACATAAGTCAAAGGGTTCAGCCCCATAAA
>JAAVHZ010000050.1 GCA_014799465.1 Lachnospiraceae bacterium
AACAGTTCAGCCATGCCATTGTCGGGCGTCCGCCCTATAGAGAATAATATATAATAATTTCTTAGTGAGCAAGCTCCCACGAAATTATTATATATTATTCTCTGCATGGCTGAACTGTTGCTACATTTTAACATTATAGTTTTGTTTTTGCAGTAATTCTGCCGCTTTATCAAGAGCCGCTTTATCATAAAATACAATTTTCAGAACACCATCTTCAAATTCCCTGTTATGGACTATACCGATATTCTTTATGCTTAATCCATTGGCAGCAAGTATAGAGGCTACAGTGGAAATTGCCCCTGATTCATCAATTATATCGCAGTAAAGAGTAAATGTAGGGGGGATAGGACCTGATGATATATCTGAAAATGATGTTCTGTATTCTCTGCTTTTAGAAAAAACATTGTAAACATAAGAAGTGTCATTTTCATCAACTGCCGCTTTTATTTTTTTAAGTGATGATATATAGTCACTTAAAAGATTAGATATATTATGGGAATTAGCAGAACATATCTGCTGCCACATTTCCGGAGAAGAAGATGCTATTCTTGTAATATCCTTAAATCCTCCGGCAGCCAGTAATTTCATGGTCTCAGAAGGAGAATCGCTGTCTTTAACCATATTTACAAGGCTTGCTGCGATAATATGAGGAACATGGCTTATGGCTGCCACCGAATAGTCATGTTCCTTGTAATCAAGTATTACAGGAATTCCGCCTATTTTATCAATCAGCATTGTAAGCTCGTTTAGTGAAGTCTCATTGGTTTTTGAAGTAGGAGTAACTGCATAAAAGGCATTTTCAATAAGATACGCTGTTGAATTAGAGTATCCTGTCTTTTCAGACCCCGCCATTGGGTGTCCGCCTATAAAATTTGCTTCCATATTTTCTGAAATAACTGCCTCATGTATGTTTGTCTTTGTACTGCCTACATCAGTTATAATACATGTTGGTTTAATAATGGATTTTAAAGTCCTTAAATATTCCACATTATATTCCACAGGAGTGCATAGGAAAATGTAGTCACATACGGAAAATGTATTATCTATTTTGTCACAAACTATATTGGCAGTACCATCATTTTTTGCCTCTGTTCTTGCTGATTCACTTCTGTTATATGCAATTATATTAAATGAAGGAAATACCCGTCTTATACTCTTGGCGATTGAACCACCGATAAGTCCGAGACCGATAAATCCTATTGATAAATTTTTCATTTTTATACCCATCCTTGCATTGTGGTGCACTTAATCAATAGTTAAATTCAATTTTACAAAGCAATTATAGTTCAGAATTATATTGTTGTCAATGTATTGCTTTAGTGTGTAAAAGTGGTTGATGTAGATGGTTAAATCTTTTATAGTTAAGTTTGGGCGACATATTATGTTATTCATAGACAATCTATCTGAATGGTATATTGAATAAGTGTTTATATTTATCCTAAATATGGCTATACGATAGAACATCCATCCAATTAAATAAAAAAATAACTCATAAATAGAGGAGATATAATAAAGATGTTTATTAGAATGTTTTTATATGCAAAATCAAAGAAGGAAACAATCAGTATATGTAGCAACATTTTGTCTAATATAGACATACATATAGAAAAAAGAAAAGTAGTTGAGATAGTTCCTTATTGGAAGATAGAAGGTGTTTTTCAAATAGAACTTAGCATTGCTTTAAAAAATAATAGTATTGATAGTAATGACTGGGAAAGATTTTTAAAAACACTTTCTAATATATGGTTAAGTTATGGAGAACCAATTGATGAAATACTAATAACAAGAAAATTAGATGGCAGTATCATAGATAATGAAAAAATTGAAATGATTAATATCTTTTTAGATAACGAAAAGATTATTGCAAAATAATCCTGCAATAGCTTTAGATATAAATTTTAAATAGAGTAGAATTGAATAAAGACTTTACACCTTTTATTGTGATATAGTTATTTAATTGTAATTATGATATATTTTGTAGCTTTTGGCTGTGTTCTCTGATTATGCTTTTCATCACTTCCATATCAGCTTGTATTGCCTCAATTTGTGCCGTTGCTTTTTCATAGCGTTTTGCTGCTGGTATATAGTTTTCGGCAAGTAACTGAATGTCGGAACGAATTTCATTTTCAATAATTATATTGATTCTGATTTGTTCATTTTTTATTTGTTGAATATCTGATTTTAAGGGTTCAACTTCTGCTCTTATTTTCTTTTCAACAATTTCAGAAATGGCAAGTAATAGTTCATTATCTGTCATAGCGGTTTACCTCCTATAACTATCAATATATCACAGCTTGGGTACAAAGTCTATCCAATTATCACTTGAGTTTTCGCATTTTTATCCACATTATATATTTCATACAGAAAGCATCCTTGATTATTTGCGTAATCAAAAGTGTAAGGTATACAAGGACTATGCCATACCACAGGAGCCTCGCAAGGAGGTAAATGCCACATCTGCCTTGCATTTTTCATCTTTGACGCTATACATACAAATGCTTATTATGTTTCCAGTGATATAGAGAAAGAATACAAGGATGGTTATCAAAATGATATTTATTTTCTTTTTTTGAAATGCAGCCATACTTTTTTTCATAATATTTTTCCATTATAAATTTAAATCTGCTATTTTATGTCAGTAATAAATACTTCAGGCACACCACGTTCGGACAATTCATATTTTTGAGCATCTGATAAAGGAATTGTATAATGCTTATTTTTTGAAGTATATCTGCCTTCCATAATTGATTCATACAAGTCACCTACAAAAGTCAGCCAATTATCAGCATAATATTTTGGCTCTGCCACATTAAAGAAATCAAGACCTCCTATAGAATAGAATACTTTTAATACATCTGCTAAATCGCTGTTATCATCAAAAATATACTCGTCAGGTATTTCAAATGAATCCTCATCCCATTCGTGATATCTGCAATGTCCGTTTTCAGGCATAATGCATTCCTCCTTCAAATTCATTTTTTATAATAAAATGTAGATACCGGTTCATATTCCAACCCTTCAGATTTGCACAGCTCATAAAAATCACCATTCCTGCCATTATTCTGCCAATCAAAATATATTTGATACAACTTTACATAATACTCAAACTCCTCTACAAGAGATGGCTCAACTGACTTCTCAGAAAGAATTTTCTTTGCAGTTTGTACAGTATTTTCAAAGGCTTCATGCGTGATAATGCACCCTTCAGGAAAGTGGTGCTGTCCAAACCATAAAAAATTGACCTGCTCATTAAAATAGAGATCCACGGTTTTTTGGTCGCATTGCTCATGCATATACGCACATTCCAAAATATGGTATGGATTATTTTCATGCTTGGGATCGTGTGGATTATAGTATTTTCCAAAAATCTGGAATGCCCACCGCATTTGGGGCATTTTATTTTTTTTACATTCACGGTACAGATAACTATTGAGAAGTTCGGTTATTTGAAACGGTATGTGGCGGCGAGGTAAATTATCACCGGGGAATTTTAACTCATCAATATATTCATGACAAAACTGAAACAAAATCTTATCTGCATCGCTTTCGGATACATCATTCTTAAACCGCTTCGTGAAATCAAATAAAAAGCTGTTAGCCTGTTTTTTTAATCCTTTGCTGCGCAAATCCCAATATTTTTGTATTTCAGTAATAAATTCATCATAATTCATAAACTATCTCCTCTTTTTTGTGTTGTAAAAAGATTCATTTCGTGATACCCTTGCCACGAGATTTAAAGAGTTAGAAATAATTGCCATGCCCCATACACAAATGATAACTCCAATTTCTTTTACTTTTTCAGTAGTGGTCAAGGCTTTTGCATTCGGCAGTAAAAACATAATAGCAATAGCAAGGGCAGTAGTAATGCACATGATAATAATAAGTTTATTTTCAAATCTTTTTTCTTCGGTTTTTATTTTTTCTAAAGCAAAAGAAATATTTTCTTCTGATGCTTCTTTATATTCAGATTCATTTAATCTTTGACCTGTAAGAATTTCATTAATACTGATTTGATACATATCACTTAGTAGCTTCAAACATTCAATAGGAGGTAAATAACTTCCTGTTTCCCATCTTGATACAGTTTTATTTGTCACACCAAGTCGTTCACCAAGCTGTTCCTGTGTCATATTATTTTGTTTTCTAAGTTCCTTTAAGAATATGCCGATTTTTTGTACATCCATATCTGATGCCTCCTTGTATTTTATATGGCAATTATAAGAAACTATCCTGCAAAAATATTTCCCACAAACAGCGAAACTTAGTAAAATCAATAATTCCTCATCTATGGGCATAAAGCAGACTAGAGATTTTCAATCTGTTCATCTAAATATTTGAAGAGCAGCCCCCATATATCAAAGTCTGTATGCAGATATAATTTTTTATCAAGGTCTTCAATAATTTCGGCTATTTCATCTTTCAAATCATGGTTAGAATCAAAAGATGTAATATCATATTCTTGACAGTCAGAATCTAAAAATTCACCTCTCATTATATCCGGTGGAGCATATTGGCATATTTTTTCAAGAATATCAGCATCATTATTATCACCAATCATTCTAAATGCATGAATAATTTCAGGTGCATAATGACCGATAGAATTTTCAAGAAACGTAAATATTCCTTCCATAGTCAATTCAGTATCAAAGTCAATTAAAAAACCGGCAACCTGAATAAATTCCATACATTTCAGCCATTGTTCTCTGTCGGTGCCCCACATTTCCAGTGCAAGTTTTTCGCAAAGTGATTCACCCGTATATTGTTTAATATCTATATCTTTACCGTCAATCCACTTTATAAATTTTGTTTTTTTGTCTCTCATAAATTTCTCCTAATTCAGTTGATGTTATAAAACTAAAACACTTCTTAAATTCCACCTATTACATTTAATTTTTTGCCATTTTGTTTAAAAATAGAAATGTCATCATTTGAAAAAGAAATAGTATCCATATTTTTATATATCTCTTTTCCTGTTATTTGTAAGGTTGACATTATATATAGTTTTTCGTAAGATTGTGACCATTCTTCTTTAGGATTATAAAATACCAGTTCTAAAAAACCGAATTGCTCCAGACCGTATGTTTCAATCGTAGATGCTCCATCGTCTGTATAGGCAGGATAAACTAAAATCCATAGTATGGTGGGAAAATATTCTGCGTTTCCTGTCTGTTGCTCAGTAATTGATACATGGTTCAAATACATTTTTTTACCTATCAGAAGATTAGCCGCACTGACATAAACACCTGCCGCACTTTCCATCATCAGAAGCACACCGCACAATTTGGTAAGTGCGATACAAACTGAACGTTTTCCTTCTAAAGTTTTTCCACCACCAATCTCAGTTATTAAACAAAATGATTTATGTTCTACAAATGATTTTTGTTCGTCTTTCGATATGTAGTGATTAATGCTCAATAATTCCTGAATATCCCATTCTTCTTGAGGAAGGGCGAAAGGCATATAAGAACATATAACATCTATGTTATCTATATGAAGTGTCAGATGTGTGACTGACGGATGGCTGTTATCAATTTTAATGATAGACTTTGCTCCAAATTTTTTAGTGATTGCTGTTTCAAACTCTTTTACATCTATAGTTGGTTTGTTAAATAGAACAGTTGCTCCTGTATTGGTTACTGGTGCACTTATAGGTTCTGAAGTAAAATGAGATTTATTATGGACTTTTTTATTTTTTAATTTACTAAATAAACCCATATTTTGGATACCTCCTTACAAATCTACTGTAAAAATTACTTGGCAATTTTCTTTTAGGGCATTTTCATAAAAAGAAAGAATATCTTCGCTCCACCCTAAAACATGGTTTAATCCGTTATCATCCCTATACATAAAATCTTGTTCATCAATGTTCCAAAAATTTTTTCGTATAATATCCTGTAAATTATTTTGGCGGAGATAATCAACAATTTTTTTAACATCATCGTAATTTTTTAAGGTCATAATTTCATCATCCGTTTCAACCAAGAATTCACCACCAAAAATGATATTGGTCGGAACACTATTTTCCTCACACCACTGTCCGCCGCCCAAACAGTATTGAATACCTTCCCATGCTTTGTCTAATTCACAACCACGAGGCGTTTCTAATAGATTTTCTTCAATTTCTTCCAGCATATAATCGTACCTCTCCTCTGCAGGCAGAAAACGGAGAGTATCAATTTCTTTTTCAGTTAACGCATATAGTACACCTAATCTTGACATATCATTTCCTCCTTACAAATTTAATTTACAAAATCATAATTCGTTTTATAACATTACTGTAAAACTGTAATTTATAACTCTCGATAATAAGGACAAATATTTTCAAAATGTCCGTCTTTCATCCTGAAACCATTTGGTATTGTACCTAACTGAACAAATCCAAGGCTTTCATATAAGTATCTGGCATAAGTATTATTTTCAACTACCGCATTAAACTGCAATATTCTGAATTCATGCTTTTTTGCTTGATGTAAGCTGTCTAAAACAAGCATCTTCCCAATATGCTGACCTCTGTTTTTGGAACTGACTGCATAACTTGTATTACAAATGTGCCCACATCGCCCAACATTATTAGGATGAAGTATATAAAGCCCATATATAGTATGGCTGTTCTCATCTTCAGCGACGGCAGAATATGTCTGTGATGCAAAAAACTCGACTCCTGTTATATTGTTAAGTAACTCCTCTTGTGGGAAAGCAACACCTTCTTCTATAACTTCATTCCAGATTTGAATCATCGATTCTAAATCCTTTTTCTCATAAGCACGCACAATCATTTGAATACCTCCATATACTTTCAAATTTGTACAATATATGTACCTATTTTACCATAACCGAACATATGGTTCAATTGAGTAATATAATTTTATATTGATTTATGCAAAGTAGAATGATATACTTATAATTGTTCTATATAGAAATGTTCCAATGTGAATAGAGGTGTTTGAATTGGAGACAAATGGAGGATTTTATATTACACAGATAAAGCAGCTTCAAGACAGGATTTTTGACAGGCTGCTGCTTGAAAATGGCATTGAAATAAGTGGCGGACAGGGAAGAATTCTATTTGTATTGTGGAAAACAGACAATCTCACAATAAGTGAAATAAGTGAGAAAACTTCTCTTGCGAAAAATACGGTATCTGTCGTAATAAACGGCATGGTAGGTAAAGGTATTGTAGCAAGGAATATCAATCCTACAAACCGTCGTCAGACTATTATATCACTTACAGAATATGCCAAATCTCTGCAGGAAAAATATGAGGTTGTATCAGAGCAGATGAATACATTATTTTATCAGGGATTTTCAGAAGACGAACAGAAACAGTTTGAGTGTTATCTTAGCAGGATACTTGATACATTGATAGAGAACCTGCATAAAAACAAATAGATTTAAAGTCCAGCTAATAAATGTCAATAAAAAAATGAAAAATATTGGTTTAATTTTTTGGCTAAAAAAGGGCGCACTTACCCCTTGATGAAAATACCATTTTTTAAGATATTGTTGGGT